>CAZEWR010000027.1:57391-75621 GCA_964516175.1 uncultured Fimbriimonas sp.
GGTCGAGCCATCCGCCGAGGTCGTCGCCCGCGGCGCGGGCCGACTCCCGCCACTCCAGGATCTTCACCAGCCAGGGGAACGACTGCCCGCCCGCCCAGGCTCCTAGCGTCTCCCACTGGGCGTAGCGCATCCGGTGGGCGTCGCGCAGGCCCGCCTCCACCACGCGGCGCTCCCGTCCGTTCAGGTCGAGGTAGCTGCTCGACAGCACCGGACGCAGGGTCCGGACGTCGTGCCCGGCGGCGAACTCGACCACCGCGAGCGTGAGCCGCGCGAAGGCGTTGGTCAGAAGCGGCACCCGTTGCGGCGCGCAGACCGGGACGCCGAGGCGGCGGGACGCCGCCTGGAGAAGCGGCGCGTAGGTCGGCAGGTCGCGGACGTACAGCCCGCACCGCTCGGGGCCTTGCTCCAGACAGCCCCGGAGCGCCCATTCGCACTCCGCGAGCGGGTCGGGCGCGGAGCGGATCGCGAGGTCGAGCGCGAGACCGCCGTGCTCGCCCCGCGCGAACAGGTCGTTCAGGAGGCGGTGTCCCGTACCCACGTCCTGCGCCGGAACGCCCAGGATCTCCTCCGCCTCGCGGGCTCCGGCGAAAAGCCGTCCGTCGGTCGCGTGACGCTCGACGACGACGGTCAGGTCCCAGCCCGCGTCGGCGACCCAGCGGAGCCAGCGGAGCCGGAGCGGCGCCCGCTCGCCGCCGACGAGCACGAGGGCGCGGCAGTCCTCGCCGTCGGCCTCGGTCAGCGACTCGAAGCAGGCCCGGAGCTGCCGCCCGTGGGTGTCGCGCCCCAGCGTGTCGAGGATCGCCTTGAGTTCGCGATCGACCCGGGCCATCTCCTCCATCTTCGGACCGAGGGGCGCGGGCAGGGCGCTCGCGAGCTCGTCCATGGCGTCGGCGTCGATCCCGAAGGCGTGGAGCTCGTGGAGGGTCCTCAGGAGGGCGCGGTGGAGGCCCGGCTGGGTCGCGCCCTGGCCGAAGACGGCGTCGCGCGGAAGCTCGCCGAGGGCGTGGGCGACGGCGGCCTGCTGGTGCCCGGCCGAGGCGAGCATCGGCGCGGGCTCGCCGGAGGCGGCAAGGACCTTTCGAACCAGCTGGGCGAAGCCGACCACCTCGCAATCCTCGTCGGGACGGAGGTCGGCGAGCGCGGGAAGGGCGGCGTCGTCGAACGCCGTAAGCACCCCGCTATCGCGGCAGAACCGGGTGACGATCGGTCCGAGGCCCGTCGGCCCCGGCGCCGCGCGAAACAGCCGGATCGTCCCTCCCATCGGTCGCTCAGTGTATCATCGCCCCGTGGCGGGAGAGGTGTGGACGACGGAAAAGAAACTGTTGGGCAACCTCGTGCCCTTCCTGTGCTGGCTGCCCTTCGCGGCCTGGGGGCTTTGGGAGGTGGCGCGGGACCGCGCGGTGACGCCGCACGCCCTGGCTTTCCTCGCGTTCGGCACCTTCGTCGGCTGGGTGGCCCTGTCGTTCTTCGGCCTTTGGGGCAACGCGCGCATGCGGCGCCTGATGGAGGCGAGGGTGCGCGAGAAAGACCCGAAGTGGTTCGTCGGCTTCGCCTCGCCCCGGTACACGGGCCTGCTGGACGCGCACGAGGACGTGGGATTCCTCATTCTAGGTAAGGACGTTCTAACGTTCGCCGGCGATTCGCGGCGCGTCGAACTCCCGCGCGACAACGTCGTGCGGGTCGTTTTCCGGCCCAACGTCCACACCGTGGTCGGCCTCGGACGCTGGGTCGCGGTCGAGGGGGTGGTCAAAGGCCAGCCGGTACGGATGCTTCTCGAGCCCCGCGAGCGCAACACGATGCTCGGCAACCTCCTGCAGTCCGGTCGTCTGCGCCAGGAGATCGCCGCCTGGGCGGAAGGGAAGGGGTAAAACGGAGGCGCGCAAGAGTCGCCGCCTGGACGATTCCGACCCCCTCCCCATGCTTCCCCTGATCGCCGCCCTCGCCCTGACGCCGAAAAGCCTCACGTTCGTCCGGCACAGCGAGACCGTCGCGAACGCGACGGGCCGGTACAACGCGCGGACCCTCAACGTCTTCAGCGCCAAAGGCGAGGCTCTGGTCCTCGCCCTGACCGAGCGGCTCGTCAAGGAGCCCCTCCCCGACGCGATCTACGTCTCGCCCTCGCCCCGCGCCCTGCGGACCATCGCGCCCTACCTGCGTCGCACGGGGCAACGGGCGACCGTCTGGCCGCTCCTCTACGAGTGCTGCACCGAACGGCCCCGGAAGCCCGAGGCGAAGGGCTTCGCCTACGGCGCGAAGGTCGAGATCCCGTCCGATCTACGGGGCCTGTTCGTCGTCGTGCCGGGCCAGGATCGGCTTCCCGCTCCCAAGGACTACGGGGAGGGCTTGGCCCAGGTGCGCCGAACCGTCGAAGGGTTTCGACGGCTCCAGGGCGGGCGCGTGATGCTCGTGGGCCACTCGGCGCACGGCGGTCTCTTCCTCAAGGCGATCACGGGCAAGGCGTACCGCGTGGAAAACGCCGAGCCCATCGAGATCGTCCCCGTGCGAACCCTGCGCTAGGCGCCACAATGGCCCCATGAGTTGGATCGAGGTCGAGGCGACCTTCCCGAGCGCGCCGGACGACCTTTCGCCCGCCATCGAGCTGTACCGGACCCACGGGATCGAGAACACGATGCAGACGGGCGACGAGCGGCTGATCGGGTGTCTGGTCGACGTGGCGGGAAGCGAGGCCGTGGTCGACGCTCTGCGACGGGATCTGGAGGCGATGGGGGCGACGGTGACGACCCAGGCCCTGCCCGAGACGAACTGGGAGGAGGCCTGGAAGCAGTTCTTCCATCCGCGGCGCGTCGGCAGCCACTGGATCGTGCGCCCGACGTGGGAAGAGGCGGAGGTCGGCCCCGCCGACCGCGTCATCGTCCTCGATCCCGGCCAGGCTTTTGGAACCGGCGACCACCCGACGACCCGGATGTGCCTGGAACTGATGGAGCCCCTGGCCCTCGAAGGCCGATCGGTGGCCGACGTGGGCTGCGGCAGCGGCATTCTCGCCGTCGGCGCCTGCCTCATGGGAGCGGACCCGGTGGTGGCGGTCGACATCGATCCCATCGCCGTCGAGGTCGCCAAGGAGAACGCCGCCCGCAACGGCGTGTCGTTCCTCGCCCTCGCGGGCGACGGCCTCAACGCCGTTCCCGCCGCGCTCGAAGGGGTTCCCCAGGACGAGACGCCGCTGAGGGCGGGGGAAACCGCTGTCCAACAGCCCCCAACCGGCAGCCAAGCGGAGTACGCGCTGATCCTCAGCAACATCATCTCCGCCACCCTGGTGCGGATCGCCGCCGACATCGCGGGCTCCGTCGCGCCGTACGGCGCTTGGATCGTGAGCGGCATCATCGAGTCGAACTGGCCTGACGTGCGCGAGACGGCGGAGAAGGTCGGTTTCGTCCTCGTGGACGAGCGGCACGAGGACGGCTGGGTCGCCGCCCGCTTCACCCGGAGCGCGCTCGAATGAGCGTCCCGCTTCGCGCCCTTCCCCGGACCTTCGTGCCGGGAGCGTCGTTCGAAGAGGGATGGATCGAGCTTCCCGGCGACGAGCTGGACAAGCTTCGGAAGGTGCTTCGCCTTTCGTCCGGAGCGGAGGTCGCGATCCTGCCGGACGACGGAACGCTCGTCCGCTGCCGGCTCGACGGTCGCCGCGCCATCGCCCTGGAAACGGTGCGTCCGGACACGGAGGCGAGCGTGGCGCTCACCCTCGCGCAGGCCCTTCCAAAGGGCGACAAGCTGGACGAGATCGTGCGGGCGGGCACGGAACTGGGCGTCGCCCGGTTTCTCCTCTTCCCCAGCGAGCGGACGGTCGTCCGGTGGGAGCCGCCCAAGGTGCAGGACCGTCTCCGCCGCCTGGGAACGATCGCCCGGGAAGCGGCGGAGGTGAGCTTCCGGACCGGACTGCCGCGCATCGAGTGGGCCGAGTCCTTGGACGACGTCCTCAAGCGCGAGCCCGAGGCGGTCGTGCTCTCGGAAGCGGAAGGCGTGACCGCCAAGCTGCGGCGGTCGAAGACGATGACCGTCGTCGTCGGACCCGAAGGGGGGTGGGCGAAGCGGGAGTTCGAGCGGATCGGAGACCGGGGCGTCACCCTCGGTCCCCGGGTTCTCCGGGTCGATCACGCCGGGCCTTCGGCAGCGGCGATCCTGCTTCTGGAACACGGCGGCGTCTAGCGCGTCAGAGGCTTACCATGAGCCTCCACCGCCTGGTCGCCCTCGTCTCCGCCACCGCCCTCGTCGGCCTTCTCGGGGCCGCCGCGTCGGCCAGCAACCACGCTCCGTTCCGGCCGAGGGCCGCGAAGGTCGTCGCCCCGCCGACGTTGCGCGAGAAGGTCCGGAACGCGCACATCGACGGCTGCGGCGGCTAGGTCGCGCGCCCGGCTACTGGAGCGCGACCCGCTTTCCGAGGCCCCGGTCGAGGAAGGCGGCGAACGCGTTCTCCTCACGGGTGAACTCGGTCGCCTGCGGCTGGCCCGAAGGGTCGATCGTCACGTAGGCGGGGAGGGTGACCGAGTTGGTCAGCCGCTTGAGTTCGGCTTGGTTGGCGTTGTCCTGTCGCGTGCCCCGGTCGGTGAACAGCTTGACCCGGACGTAACCGTCGAGCCGCTGCTCTACGTCCTTCTTGGGAAACATGTTCTTCTCCATCCAACGACAGTTGGTGCAGTAGATGCCGGTGAAGTCGATGAACAGCGGCTTGCCCTCTGCCTTCGCTTGCGCTTTCGCCTTATCGTAATCGGTGAGCCACACAAGTCCCTCCATCGAGCCGGCGCCCGCCGCCTTGCCGTAGTCCGAAGGCGGTAGGAACGCCTCCAGCTCGCCGATGGAGTGGCCGTTGATTCCCGAGAGCAGGTAGCCCGCACCGACGAGCGTCGCGACGCCCATCGCGCGCCGCAGGAGGCCGATCTTGCTCTCGTAGACGTGCGGAAGCTGGACGACGCCCAGCAGGAACATCGCGGCGAGAACCGCCACCCCGAACCAGACGGCCAGGAACACCTCGCGCGTGACGATTCCCAGGCCGTTCGGCACGATGCCAAGGTCCACCGTCGAGATGAACTTCATCGCCGCCGCCAGCTCGACGAAGCCCATGAACGCCTTGACCGTCGCCAGCCAGCCGCCCGACTTGGGCATCTTCGAGAGGGCGGCGGGGAAGAGGGCGAGCAGGAAGAAGGGGAGGCAGAACGCCGTCGAGAAGCCGAGCATCCCGACGATGGGCCACAGGAACTCGCCCTGGGATGCCGCCACCAGCACGCCACCCACGAACGGCAGGGTGCAGGTGAACGAGGTGAGGCTGAAGGTCAGGCCCATCAGCACCGGCCCGAGCAGTCCGCCCCGGCCCCTTGAGTCCAGCTTGGTCAACACCGAGGAGGGGACGCCGATCTCGAAGAAGCCGAACAGGCTGAACGCGAGGGCCACGAAGACGATCGCGAGGCCGAGGTTCATCCACGGGTTGTTCGCGAGGCTCTGCAGACCCGTCGCCCCGAAGATCGCCGCCACCGCCACGCCGAGAGCGGTGAAGGTTCCGACGATGCCCGCGCAGTAGGCGAGGGCCTTCGGCAAGGGCTTCTCCCCGTCCTTCTGCTTCGAGAAGAAGCTGACGGTGATCGGGATCATCGGGAAGACGCAGGGCGTGAGCAGGGCGAGGAAGCCCGCGCCGATCGCCGCCCCCAGGTAGACGAGCAGCCCACCCGCCTTCGCCTTCTCCGCGCCGCTGACCGGTGCGGCCGTTTCCGGCTTCGCAGTCGCCGACGTCGCTTGGGCGGTCACGGGCTGCTTGTCCAACGGCGTCGTGTCGTCGATCGCCGCTCCCGATACCTGGACCGTTCCTACGACCGGCAAGGGCGCGGTGGGGTTGAGGCACTGGGTCGCGTTGCAGAGCTGGTACTGGACCGTCGCCACGACCTTCGCCGCCCCGCTCGCCGCCTTCGAAAGCCGCAACGGCACTCGGAAATCCGCCGACCCCTCGTAGTACTCGACCACGGCCCCTTCGAAGTTCGGGTCTTTCTTAACGATGGGGGGACTCTGAACGACCTTGCCGACCTCCGCGACCGTACCGTCCTTCGGCACGACGATCTTCGTGGAGAACGGACCCTCGCCCGGTTCGAAGAACTTGAGGGAGTAGAGATGCCATGGGGCGGGAACCTGCGCGTGGAGCACCAACTCCACCCTCTGGCCGGGAGCCGCGTTGGCGGGCTCGATCGTCGCCGTCCACTTGGCCGGACTCGCGTCCTGCGCCCTGGCGAGGGCGATGAGGAGGATGGCCCAGAGCATCACGACGAAGCGGAAAAGGCGGGGCGTCATGGGGTCTTCTCTAGTTTACGTCCGGCGACGGCTCCCGCGTGTCCCTAGCCGCCGCAAAGTATTCTCTGGCAGGGACCACTCCCCCCGCCCTTGTGCGTCGCGGTGCCTCGGGCCAGGGAGAGAGCGCTAAGGAAAGTCGCGGACCGTCGCCGGTGCTTGACAGCGCTCGAAGATCGGGGTATTCTCCTATTCAAGCCGCGTTTCTGTCGAAAGACGATCCGCGTAAAGATCGCCGATGTAGCTCAGTGGCAGAGCAAATCTTTCGTAAAGATTAGGTCGCGGGTTCGATTCCCATCATCGGCTCCACATTTTGAACGGAAGAGGCCGCCCGATCAGGCGGCCTCTTCTCGTTTCGGCCACCGTGTCTGGCGATCAAGGTCGCTTTCAAGATCCGGTACCGATCGTCTATCGAGGCCGTTCGAGGCGTACGAGCGCGCAGTCCGTCGGCGGCAGATCGAACGCTAACTCTCTGGCGTCCAGGCTCGCCCGGCCGACCACCGGCCGCATGGTCCAGGCTCCGGCGAGACCAAGCCGCGCCAGGGGGATCGTCCGCTTCTTGGAACTCGCCCGGTCGTAGTTGAAGACGGCGACGTAACGGATGTCGCCGTCCTTCCACACGAACGCATCCCCGGCGCGCTCGCCCGAATCGCCGTCGATCGGGCGGAACGCGGGGGCTTTCCGGGCCAAGTCGAGGGCCGCTTCGTTCCCGAAAAGCCGCCGAACCCGTTCCTGGGCCGCAGGATCGCCCAGATCGTCCCCCATCAGAAGCATCCCGCCAGAGACGATGGAGGCGACGAGCCGGGTGCGTCCTTCCGCTTCGCTCGTGGGTGGGTCTCCCATCGCATGGTGGACGACGGTGTGGTCGGGATCGTTGAACCGGTAGAGGCGATCGGCGGTCCACCAGCCGTACGTCGCGGCGTTCAACAGGTACTCGCTCGCGCCGATATCCGCGAACACGTCGCACGAGATCCGCCGACTATGGGCGTAGCCCTGGGGAAAGAGGGGCGCGATGCTCAGGCTGACGAAGAACGGGCGTCTGATCCGCTTGAACGCGAGATCGTCCACGATCCGTCTCATGCCGAGGGTGTAGGCTGCCGTGCCCGTCGCCACCTTCGGATCGAAGTGACGCCCTTCCAGCGCACCGTGCGTCATAAAGTCCAGCTTGACGAAGTCGAAGCCCTGGCGCACGAACTGCGCGAGTTGACGGTCGATACGCGCGAGGGTACCGGGGTGCGTCGGGTCGAGCGGCCAGCCGCCGTCGAGCTTCGGAAGCGGCTCGCCCTTCGCGTCCTTGAGGGCGAGATCACGGTAACGGTAGCCGTGGGGATCGTCCCGGACCGGGCTCTCCAGGCCGCCCCAGGCGACGAACGGCGTCCAGTAGATCCCGGCCCGCAGTCCCTTGGCATGCGCGTCGCGTACGAAGGCCGCCAGTTCCCCAGGCTTCAGGTTGTCCCAGAACGAGTCCAGGTTAACGCTCGCCGTCCCGTCGTTGCGGAAGGCGGGCATTTCCGCCAGGAACGCCGTCGCCGCCTGGGCGCTGGCGGCTTTGAGCTTGTCCTTGTGCGCGGCCCAGGAGTTCCAGCCGAACGGCACGCCCCCGTTCCAAAGGAGCGGCGGTCGAACGAGGGCGTTGAGGTCGCCGTACCGTTCGAGACCCGCGCGCCAGTCGTCGTAGCGCCCCAGCACGAAGCGGGGCGAGCGGACCTCGCGGCCCCGAACGATCCCGTGGGGCTCTCGGTCGCGGGTCGCGGCGTCCGCGACCCCGGCCCAGGCCCGGAGACCCTTTTGGAACGACACCCCGGACTTCCAGACGTCGTGGTCGATCGAGCCGACGACGACGCCCCGGCGGCTCGCCGCGTCGTAGACGGCTCCGACCTCGTAGCTCGTCTCCTTGCCGTCCGATCGGTACCGACCGTAGGCGTCGTTGTCGTAGGGGACGAAAAGCGTCTGCGGAGCGTTCTCGATAACGGTCTCGTCCGTCGCGACCGGGGTGATCGAGGCCGTGCCATCCGCGCCGAGGACGTCGAGACGAACCACCACCTCGGAGCGCTTCGCGTAGAGCCAAAAGGTCTGGCGAAGCTCCGGCCCCTCTTCTCCCCGGTGGCGCACCACGACCCGGATCGCGTCGCCGAGAGCGTCGCGCACGCGCTCCGTCGAAACCTCATGGCGGGGGTAGAGGCTGGTCTTCAGGTTTCGCCCATCGGCCAGCCGGGCTTCGCCCACCGCCGCCCGCACCGCCGCGTCGTCGCTCCAGACCACGGAGTAGGCGCCGCTCCGGCGGTCGATCGACAGACGGGGACCGCCGTTCTGGACGACGAAGTTGGAACCTTGAAGGAGAAGCAGGGACAGCATCGTCAGTGACCGGGCGTTCGAATCTTCACCGCTTTCGAGCCCGGTCCGGTCACCTTGTACCCGGTGATCCTGCCGTCTTTCCAGGCGATGTCTACCGTCAGGCCGCCCCGCGCCTTCAGGCCCTTGACCGAGCCGGTCGCCCAGGCTTTCGGAAGGGCGGGCAGGAGTCGGATCTCGCCGTCCGTGCTCTGGAGGAGCATCTCCGCGATGCCCGCCGTCGCGCCGAAGTTGCCGTCGATCTGGAAGGGCGGACAGGCGTCCAAAAGGTTCGGGTAGGTCCCACCGCCCCCGTCGTAGCGGATCGAGGTGTCGACCACCGGACGAAGGAGGACCTTGAGCAGTTTGTAGGCGCGCTCTCCGTCGTGGAGGCGCGTCCAGAAGCCGACCTTCCACGCGCTAGACCAGCCGACGCCCTCGTCGCCCCGTCGCTCCAGCGTCGTACGGGCCGCCTGGGCGAGCTTGGGCGTCCGGTCCGGCGAGATCTGGTCCGACGGGTAGAGGGAGTAGAGATGGGCGACGTGTCGATGCTGAGGTTCCTGCTCGTCGTAGTCCTCCAGCCATTCTTGAAGCTGGCCGTGCTTGCCAACCTGGAACGGAGCGAGCCGCGCCTTTGCCGCCTCTAGCCTCGCGCGGAACGCCTCGTCCGTCCCAAGAATCTTCGAGGCATCGACGACGTTCGTGAAAAGCTCGCGCAGGATCGCCATGTCCACCGTCGGCCCCATGCAGACGGCGAGTCCCTTGCCACTTTTCGGGTCGATGTAGACGTTCTCCGGGGAGTTCGACGGGGCGGTCACGAGCCAGCCGTGCTTCGGCTCCTCGATCAGCATCCCGAGGAAGAACTCGGCGGCGCCGCGCATCGTGGGGTAAGCCTTGGCGAGGTAGGCCTTGTCTCGAGAGTAGTCGTAGTGGTTCCAGAGATGTTCGCACAGCCACGCGCCCGAGGTGATAGCGGAGCCCCAGCTCGCACCCTCCCCGGGCGCGGTGAAAAGCCAGGGGTTCGTGATCGTGTGGACCACCCAGCCGTCCGCGCCGTAGTACGCCTTCGCCGTCTTCCGTCCGTTCTGGACGAGGCGCGGCACGAAGTCGAGCAGGGGACGGTGGCAGTCCGAGAGGTTCGCGACCTCCGCCGGCCAGTAGTTCATCTGGACGTTGATGTTCAGATGGAAGTCGCCGTTCCAAGGCGTCTTCAACTCCTCGGCCCAGATCCCCTGAAGGTTAGCGGGCAGCGGACTGTCCGGGCGGGACGAACCGATCAGAAGGTAGCGCCCGAAATTGAAGTAGAGGGCGGCGAGCGAAGGATCCTCTTCACCGTCCCGCACCGCCTCCAGGCGGGCGAGGGTGGTCTTGCGCGCGCTCGGTCCTTCGGCGAGCTGCAGGTCGACGCGGCGGAAATACCGTTGGTGATCCCGGACGCTCTCACGCTCGAGAACGTCGAAGTTCCGCTTCGTCGCCGCGTCGATCCGCGCTTTCGTCCGGGCCTCGTAGTCGGGATCGAACAGGCTCGTTCCGGCGGAGAAGACGAGCGTCGCCTCGTCGGCCCCGACGACGTGAAGGCCCCGACGGTCGGTCGTGACCCGGCCGCCTTTCGCGATCACCCGCAGACGACCGAAGAAGCGGACGCCCGGAACCACGTCGTCGCCGCTGTCAAGGGCGCCCTGAATCGTGTAGTCGAGCCCGTCGGCGCCGCCCTGCGCCCGTTCCGGGCGGGCGAGCCGGGCGTCGAAGGTGATCATGCCCTTTCGATCGGCGCGGTAGCGATAGACGACCGCGTTCGCCGGGGCAGAGACGAACGCCTCGCGTATGTAACCGACCCCGCTGGAGCGGTAGCTCGTGGTCGCCACCGCGCGGTCCAGATCGAGGACACGACGGTAGTCGGTGAACTCCCGCTCCGGCGAATCGATCAGGAGATCCCCGAAGGTCTGGTAGCAGCCGTATTTCCGCCCGCCGCTCCCCGGACCCTTGCAGACGAAGTTCGCCTGCACGAGCCGATTGGCCTCCTCGTTATCTCCTTTGAGCAGCAGCTCACGGATCTTAGGAAGCACGCGTCGTGCGTCCTCGCGGTCCGCATCCTGAGGGGAGCCCGACCACATCGTCGACTCGTTCAGGACCACCCGTTCGTGCCCCACTCCTCCGAAGACCATCGCGCCGAGTCTTCCGTTGCCGAGCACGGAAGACTCGTAGAAGGCCCGCGCCGGGGCGTCGGTCCAGAGGGTGGTCGCAGGATTGAAGGGCGGGATCATCGCGCTGATGCGGGTCTGGACGGGTGAAGCCACGAATCGTGGCCTCCGTCCGAATGGCCACGGAACGACTTTGCGCTTGGACTTTCGGGTAACGGGCGCCGGTTCAGAGCTGGCCGGACTTGACTTGCTCGATCGCCCGCTTCTTCTGCTCTGGATTCATATCCGACTTCTGAATGGCTTCGATCTTGCCTTCTGGAGTCGTCGGCGTCGGTGTCGGAGCCACCGCCGTCGCTTTGGGGTTCATCGACGATGCGGGGGGCGCGGTATCGACGGACTGCCCGCAACCGGAGACGACGAACGCGATCAGGGCGATCAGGAGAGTGTTCTTCATGCGAGTATCGGAACGGCGTGGGGCGGGGAATTCCCCGCCCCGGAGCAGGTCGACGTTTACTGCCACTCCTTGTAGCCGCGCATGTAGTTCCCGATGTCCTTCGCATCGTTATTGCCCTTGAACTGGTCCCAGTTGTCGTTCGCAAGGGACTGGTAGGCGTTGGTCGCCTTCGCGTGACCGTCGAAGAACGAGGTGTTCAGAAGCTTGTTACCGACGCTCCGGCCTGCGGTCGAGCCTGCGTCGGAGGTGTCGCAGTCGTTGTTGCCGCCGCCACACCCGTAACAGAGGTACCAAGCGTTCGTGTTCGGGTACGGCTGTCGCGTCCCCGAGATCATGATCGTCGAGGCCGGACCTTCGAGGGAAGTCATGTTGCCGCCGAAGCCGACGTTGCGGGGCGTCTCCCATTCCCAGTACGCGACCCAAGGCCAGATCCCGGTCGCGTTGGTTCCTGCGAGCCCTTCGTTCTTGCCCGCGTTGTCGTTCAGGGCGTAGGCGCGCGGGAAGCGAGTGGAAGTGTCACCGAACTGGTTGCCGCCCTGGTTGCCCGGAAGGGGAGCCCAGTTGCCGGAGTAGATGGGCGAGGCGAAGATGCCACCGTCGCGGTTGTCCGATCCGGTGTACGGGGTGCCGTCTGCCTTCGCGTACTTCCCGCCGTTCTTGATGTAGGGAAGAATCGCGTCCTTCCACAGGACGATACGGTAGCGCTGAGACGGGGTCCAGCTCCATGAACCTTGCATCATGGGCGGAACGCAGTCGTCCGAGTCGGTCGTGTAGACCGTCAGGCCAAGGGCGATGTTCTTAACGTTGCTCAGGTCGGCGGTGCGCTTCGCGGCGGCCTTGGCCTGGGCGAACACGGGGAACAGGATGGCGGCGAGGATCGCGATGATGGCGATGACGACGAGGAGTTCGATCAGGGTGAATGCTTTTCGTTGCATGATGGGCTCTTCTTCGAGGGCGGAGAGTTCGTCGGAGCGCTAGCTCTGGGACGACTCGCGGACGATGAGTTCGGGGACGAGAATGCGTTGTTGCGGCGGAGACGTCGGCTCCTCCATGTGGGCGCGCAGGAATTCGAAGGCGAGAGCGCACATCGTCTCGATCGGCTGACGCACGGTCGTGATGGGGCAGGGACCGTGCTCCGTGTCCTCGATGCCGTCGAAGCCGACGAGGGCGACGTCGCGGCCGGGGCGCACGCCGAGACGCTCAAGAGCGAACGCGGCGGCGAGGGCCAAGTCGTCGTTCATGCAGAGGATCGCTTCGGGAAGCCGACCGTTCTCGTGGATCCGACGTAGCGCCTCCCGGACGGAACCCATGCCGGTGGTCTCCGTCTGGATCGTCTCTCGCGCCAGCCCCGATCCTTCCATCCGGTCGCGGTAGGCCTCGAAGCGGGGGCCGCTGGCGACGAGGTCGGAGTCGGAAGGAACCATGTAGGCGATTCTCCGTCGACCACCTGAGAGGAGGTGGTCCATCGCCGCCTCCGCTCCCGCGCGTAGGTCGATGCCGACGTAGCTGCCTGCCTCGGACCAGTAGGCGCCCATGCTGACGAACGGCGTCTTCGGCGCGATTCGGTCGTGCTCGCGCCCGAACGCCTCGACCGACGAGGAGTTGTCGAAGGCGATGATGCCGTCCACGGGCACCCGCAGGGCGCGGTCGAACGAGTGCTGGAGCTCGTACTCGTCGTCCACGTCGGTGACCGCCAAAGCGAGATCCGTCTCGCTGAGGACGGCGCGCATCCGGTCGAGGACGTGGCCGCGGTAGCGTGAGTACTGGAGGTCCATCCAGAAGCCCACGAGTCCGGTGCGCCCCGTCATCAGGGCGCGGGCGGCGACGTTAGGGCGGTAGCCCAGCTTTTCCGCCGCCTCGAGAACCTTCGCCCTCGTCTCCGGGGCGATGGAGAGATCCGTCCGTCCACTCAGAACGCGCGACACCGTCGCGCCCGAGATGTTCGCCTGACGGGCGACGTCGTCTCGGGTCGGTCTTCCGGTGCGGGGATGCACACGCGTTCTGTACACGCGATCATTGTACCACGGAAAATACGAAAGAGGGCGTTCTTTCGTCCCGGTTGGAGGACGCGTTGTACGGAGACAGGCGGCGGCAGATCGTAAGACGAAGGGATCCCTGCCGGCCCCGCGCCCGGTTGCGCCCTGCGACCAAGCCGTCCGGCGACGGCTCCGAACGATCCTCCTCGCGACCTCCATCGGGGAGACGCGCTTGGTCTCTCTGATTGAAAGAAAGAGGCGAGAATCTCTTGAGGCCCGGCGGGACCCTGCGCCTTCTACGCTTTCGAGCGGCCCCATCGGGCAGGATCGAGGAAGCTTCCGACGCCGAGGGGATCGTGGGGCGACAAGGGTCGTGAGACGACCCACTCGACTCCCGTCGTCCAGGCAGGTCGTTCCGCTTCCTCGCCAGCGTCGACCAAGGCGACCGTCCGGGCCTCGCGGCCGAAGTCGAGCCACGAAGCCCGACCGAGCAGAAGCGTCGAAAGTCGCAAGGCGCCGAACCCGTCCAGATAGACCTGATCGAACGGTCCTTGGGGAAGGGAAGGGCCGACAAAGGCGACTCGCCATCCCAACCCCTCGAAAGAGGCGGCGACCGCCGTCGCCTCGTCTTCGCGCCCCAGGCCGATGAGGATCGAGCCGCCTTCCGGCGTCTCGCTCGCGTCTCGCGTCACCGACCACCCTGGGGGGAAGGCGCGCGAGCCCAACGATTGGGTATCCGGCATGGTCCTCCTATTTGTAAGACGGTTTTGAACGCTTAGGAGAGACTACGCGAAAACGTGGGAACCCGGTCGGCGCCGTGCGCCGACCGGGTTCCCAAGGGTCGTTTTAGGGCTTAGTACCGAACCGTCTTCCGCGCGGCCTGGACGATCTTCTCGACCGACGGCAGGACGTGAAGCTCGAGCGGCTTGGCCCACGGCACGGGGGTATCGAGCCGGGTGATACGGACCGGCGGCGCGTCGAGCAGATCGAAGGCGTTGGTCGTGATCCGGGCGACCACCTCGCCCGCGAAGCCGCAGGTCATCGGGGCTTCGTTGACGACGATCACGCGGTTCGTCTTCGCGATGGACTTGTAGATCGTCTCCTCGTCGAGGGGCACGAGGGTCCGCAGGTCGATCACCTCGGCGTAGATGCCGTCCTTCTCCAGCTCGGTCGCCGCGAGAAGGCAGTGGTAGACGTTCTGCCCGTACGAGATGAGGGTGATGTCCTTGCCCTCGCGCCGGATCGCCGCCTTGCCGAGCGGAACGAGATGGTCGCCTTCGGGGAGGACCTCCGCGATGTCGTTGCGCCGGTAGAGTTCCTTGATCTCGTAGAAGATCACGGGGTTGCCGTCGCGCAGGCTCGACTTGAGGAGCCCCTTCGCGTCCGAGGGCGTGCTCGGCACGACGATCTTCAGGCCGGGCGAGTTGGCGAACCACGCCTCGTTCATCTGGCTGTGGTAGAGCGCCCCGCCCCCATAGCCGCCGCCGGGGCCGCGGACCACGACCGGGAGGTTGACCTCGCCCGCCGTGCGGTAGTGGTAGGTCGCCATCATGTTGACGATCTGGTCGAAGCCGGTGGAGATGAAGTCCATGAACTGCATCTCCGCCATCACGGTGCCGCCGTTGAGGGCGATGCCGACCGCCGAGCCGACGATCGCCGCCTCGGAGATCGGCATGTCGATCACTCTCTGGTCGCCGAACTCGCTCTGCAGTCCTTCGGTGACGCCGAACGCGCCGCCCAGGAGGCCGATGTCCTCGCCCTGGCACACCATCATCGGATTGCGCGCCATCTCCTCGCGGAGCGCCTCGTTGAGGGCGGTGACGTAGTTCTTCTTCACCGCCGCCGGGGTGGTGACGGGAGCCTGCTCGGGCGAGAACTTCGCACCGGGGGCCGGAGCTTCGATCGCGGTGTTCGCCATGTTATTCGCCCTCCTTGAAAACCCACTTCGCGCCTTCCTCGGCGTCCGGCACCCCGCTCTCCATCGCGAAGGCGATACCCCGGTCGAGGAACGCCACGACCTCCGGCGGAAAGTCTTCGTTCGTCGTCTCCGACGCGCCCTTGCCCTCGGCGTAGAAGCCGAAGCTCGCGTCGATGTCGCCGAGTTCCATCAGGGTCTTGCGGGCGATCGCGATGGGGTCGCGCTTACGGCCCAGCTCGACGAGATCCTGGGGCCGGTACTTGGCCGCCCGGTCGTCGTCGTGGTCGCCGTGGCCGTAGGAGCGGAACGTCTTGCATTCGACGATGCTCGGTCCCTTGCCGGAGCGGGAGTGCTCGATCGCCTCCATCACCTTGTCGTACACGTCGAACACGTCCTGGCCGTCTGCGACGAGGCCGGGGATGCCGTAGCCGTCGGCGCGGCGGGCGAAGTCTTCGAGGGGATACTCCAGGTGGGTCGGCGTGCCGTAGGCCCACTGGTTGTTCTCGATGATGGTGATCACCGGGAGCTTGTGGACGGCGGCGTAGTTGACGGCTTCGTGGAAGATGCCCTGGGCGGTCGAGCCCTCGCCGTTCAGGGTGATCGCGACGGCGTCGCCCCCTTGCATCCGGTCCGCGTACAGAACGCCCGCCGCGACGGGGATCGTTCCCGCGAGCATCGAGGTGGAGTGGACGATGCGGTTCTTCTTGGAGCCGATGTGCGACCAGTTGTCGCGCGCCCTTCCGGGCGAACCGACCTTGCCCCACACTTGGCAGCAGACCTCTTCGATCGTCATGCCGACCCGATCGTCGTTCTCCCAGCCGGCGCGCAGGTCCTTCAGGAAGAAGGCGGGCATATCGCGGTGGATCGGCGAGATCCAGTCGGTGGGCTTGAGTCCGAAGAGGGAGCCGACGAGCGTGGCCTCCTGGTTGTGCGAGGAGTAGAGGGTGCCGCGCAGGCGGCCCCGCTTCTTCTCCTTGATCAGGCGGACGTCGAAGTACCGGGCGAGGTAGAGTTGCCGGAACATCTCCAGGCGGTCTTCTTTGGTCAGAAGGTCGCGAGGACGTTGGGGAATGGTGTCGACGACGGCGAGCGGTTCGGCGGTCGCCGGCCGGGAAGGGGTGGTCAAGCCTTGTTTCTCCGTGCCTAGGGCGTTAAACCCAGGTTACCTCGTTTACGCGTCCACGAACTTGACCGTGCGCGTTCGAGTCCACCCCCCAGTTTCTGCCAGCCGACGAGCGCTGATTGGGAAAGAGGGAAGCGGACCCGTAGAATCTACTTGGCTTTAAACGGCTGACCCTTCAGGGCGTTCCACTTGGCCCTTTGCGGTCCGGTAAGGACCGCGTTCATCGCCACGTCCGTGCTCTTCCCGATCGCTTCGAGCTTCGGCTTTGCCGTGGGCTCCGCCGCCTTGAGCTTGGCGACGATCGCCGTCTGCCAAGCCTTCGCCTCGGCTTCGTCCTTGGGTTTCCTTCCCTTGTACGGGGCGAGGATCGGATCGCGGACGGTCGCTTGGAGGGCGACGAACTTCGTGCGTCCGGTTTGGAACGCGGCTTTCAGCCTCGCCACCTGCGCGGACGAGAGGCCGACCGTTTTAGACACGCCAGGGTCGGTGAGCGAGATCAGACCGAGCCGCTGAAGGGTCAGTTCGCGCAGACGCCGGATCTGCGTCGGAGTGAGGACGGCGAACACCTCCTTCTTGAGCTGCTCGAACATGCCTTGGAGTCTTTGTCGATCGGGCGTTTTGGCAACGGAGCCAAGGGCTTCCATCGTCTTTTGGTATGCCTTGAGCCGCTCGGTGTGCGCGGCGGCGGCGACGTTCATCTTCGTGAGCTGCCCCGGGGTGATCTTCAGGTCGGCCTGCACCTGCTTCGCCTGGAGCAGCCCGACGTCCGCCACCCGCGCGTCGAAAGCGGCGTCCTGGGCCGAGGCGGCGTGCGCCAGCAGGAGGGCGGGAAGGAGAAGGAGGGATCGCTTCATGGGCTAGTGGCCTATAACCGTACTACGCCGCCGTGTGTTCCCGCCGTGTTGGCGGGATGATCTTTCCCAACGCTCCCGCTACGCCGCTTGGCCGTGGACGACCTCGATCCGCGCCGCCGTGAGCTTCTCCTTCGCCGCTTTGATAAAGATCTCGCTCGGATTCACGTGCTGGGTGAGATAGTGGGGCAGGAACTCCGTCTCCGGCATGATCTGGAGCATCAGCTCGTAGTCGCCCGGGAACTCGTCCACGAGGCGGCGGAAGTGCCGGATCTCGCTGGGGGTCGCCTTCGGCAAGAACACCTTGACCGTCCCGACGGAATCGTTCGCCGCCCCCAGGTCGAGGTTCGCCTCCAGCGGCTCGATCTTGTCGAGCCGCAGTTCGACCGTCTTCTCGCCGCGCATCTCCTTGTGCATCACGTGGCCGGTGATCGTCACGACGGAGTCCTTGACGAGGACCTCGCGCAGCTTCTCATAGGTGGCGGGAAAGGCGATCGCCCCGATCTGGCCCGTAAAGTCTTCCAGGACGATCGAGGCCATCTTCTTGCCCTCCGCTTTGGTGATGATCGTCCGCATCTTGGCGATGACGCCCGCCAGCTTGACGTGTTCGTTCTCCGCGAGGTCCATCGTCTGGGCGACGGTGTGCGAGCAGTGCTGGGTGACCGTCCGCTCGTGGCCGCGCAGGGGATGGTCGGAGACGTAGATGCCCATGACCTCCTTCTCCATCGCGAGGTTCTCGCTCCGGCCGGGCATGTCGGCCTCCGGCAGGATCGGCATCGACATCGACTGCGGACCCGAGTCGCCGCCGAAAAGCGAGTCCTGTCCCGCGAGCCGCGACTTGTTCATCCCGTCCGCGTAGGCGAGGGCGCCGTCCACGTGGTTCAGGAGCTTGCGGCGGTTCTTGTCGATGTTGTCCAGGGCCCCCGCCCGGATGAGGGCCTCCAGGGCGGTGCGGTTCATGCCCGTCGGCTTGGTCCGCTCGCAGAACTCGAAAAGGTGCTTGTAGGGGCCGTTCTCGTTACGGTCCGCGATGATGCCGTCGACGATGCCGGACCCGACGCCCTTGATCGCGAGCAGTCCGAAACGGATCGACTTGCCGCCCTCGATGCTGAAGTCCTTGACCGAGCAGTTCACGTCCGGCGAGAGCACCA
>CAZEWR010000028.1:0-75100 GCA_964516175.1 uncultured Fimbriimonas sp.
CCCCCCCCGGCGCGGGCACGAATTCCGAACACTTGGACAGGGCGAGGTCTTGCCGTCGCGTCCGGCCCGGACGTAGGGGAAGATCATGTCGATCCACTGGTCGACGTCCTCGTTGTCCGTGCCGTCGATCCGCTTGGGGTAGGTCCCGTCGTGGTCGTCCAGGTACATCAGCATCGCCGCCGAAAGCTGGCGGACGGTCGAGACGCACTCCGTCCGCTTGGTCGCCGCCTTCGCCTGGGCGAAAACGGGAAACAGGATCGCCGCCGGCATCGCGAGGATGCCGACCACGACGAGCAGCTCGACCAGGGTGAACGCGCGGCGCATAGGGTCTCTCAGGCGGGGGAGCGAGCGACGCGCCCCGAACTGGCGAGCGCCGACGCGACGGCGGCCACGAAGGCGCCCGCCGGGAGCCACAGGACGAGCTGCACCAGGGCGAACAGCACGCCTTCCGTCACCGGCAGCAGGCACTACCGACCGCGAACGAGCACAGGATCAGGTGCACGAGCGCGTGGTATACCGCGAGTCCCGCCCGCACCGGCACCTGCCGCCCCGTCCACCAGCCCGCGAGGATCGGCGCCAGGACGGGATAGCCCACGAGGAACGCGAACCAGGGCGACTCTCGGGGTAGGGAAGCGGCGCGGGCCAGACCTGCCGGATCTGGCCGGAACGGAAAGGGAATCGATAGTAAGCGCCGTTTGGCTCGAAGACCCGCACCTGGAGCGCGAGAAGGTAGAGCGCCTGCGCCACCACGAACCCTCCGAACGCGGTGCAGTTCGCCCGTCCGAAGCGCCGCTCGATCGGGCCGTGCGCCCCCTTCTGGTACCAAGTTGCGAGAAACTCCTCCGCGAGCCGCCCCGGCGCGCCGCCGCATCGGCGGCCTCGCCTTCGTGGCGGTAGTCCTCGGCGAGAGCCTCCAGGTGGCTGGCGACCTCCCCGAGAAACCGTTGCCGACGCTCCAGCGGAACGACGCCCACGAGCGGAGCCCGGAGACGTAATCGTCGAGAAGCGACTCTCCTAGGGCGTCCGGTCCCGTTCCCGGACCGGAGAACGGAACCGCGACGCTCATCCCCGCTCCTCGGCGGACGTGTCGTCCGGCCTGAGTCCGGCGGTGCGCAGGATCGCGTTCGAGAACGCGATAAAGCCGTCGAGGCGCCGCCGCAGCTCGGCGGTCCCGCCTTCCGTGATATGATAAATCCGGCGTGGGCGCTGCCCCTTGACCGGCTCGGTTCAGTCGGAGGTCACCCACCCCTTCTTCCTCCAGGGCGTAGAGCAAGGGGTAGATGCTGCCCTGCTTCAGCGCGAGGGCGCCTTGCGCCCGCCGTTCGATCTCCTTCGCGATCGAGTAGCCGTAGGTGGGACCGTCGCGCAGCACCGCGAGCACGAGCAGCTCGGTGTTGCCGCGAACGAGGTTGGCGTTCTGATCGCTTCTTCGCGCACCGCTTATCTTGCGTCGTAAGAGTTTAAGGGACGGTGAAGGTGCGTCTTAACATTCTGGAAACGTCGTTGGGGCAAGCTTGCGACGCAACATGCTGTCCCTTCTCCCGCTTCTCGCCTCGCAGGTCGGAACGCTTTCGGTGACACCCGAGGTTCAGCTCGGCGAGCGCGCGGACGGCCGTTCCGACGCCGTGAGCCTCGTGTGGCAGTCGCCCGACGCCGAAGTGCCGTTCGCGGTCCGCTACGCCCAGGGCGGCGCGCCGAGGTCGGCGGCGATCGCTTTTCGAACGATCCGAGTCGAAGGGACTGACCCGCACCGGGTCTACACCGCGGTCCTCAAGGGACTGAAGCCCGGCGTGCGGGTCGACTACAAGGTGCTCTTGGGAACCGACGTACGCTACGCCGCCTCCGTGACGGCGCCGAAGTCGGATCGTCAGGCGTACCGGGTGACGGTGTTCGGCGACTGCGGCGTCGCGGGCGCGGAGCAGGCCCAGATCGCCTACCAGGCGCACCTGACCAAGCCCGACATGGTCGTGCTGACCGGCGACCTCGTCTACAGCCGGGGCAAGATCAGTGAGTATCGCAAAAACTTCTTCCCCTACTACACCTCCGAACTCGCCTCCCCCAAGAACGGCGCGCCCTTGTTCGCCAACGCCCTGACCGTCGCGGCGGCGGGCAACCACGACATTCTCCAACGCGACTTCGCGACGAGTCCCGAGCTGCTCGCCTACTTCTACTACTGGAGCCAGCCCCTGAACGGGCCACTCCGCACGGTCGGCGCGCCCAGCACCCCGACCCTCTCCGGCCCCGAGGACCGGCAGCGAGCGTTCCTCGCCGGCGCGGGCCCCAACTACCCGACGATGGCGAACTACTCGTTCGACTACGGCAACGCGCACTGGACCGTACTCGACGCCAACGGCTATGTCGGCTGGGACGATCCGAGCCTTCGCAAGTGGCTTGCGAACGACCTCGCCAAGGCTTCGAGAAAGACCTGGCGCTTCGTCGTCTACCACCAGCCGGGCTTCCACTCCTCCGCGAACCATCAGGGCGAGAAACAGATGCGGAGCGTCGCCGATCTGTTCGAGCAGGGCCACGTCGATGTGGTGTTCAACGGCCACGTCCACAACTACCAGCGCTCGAAGCCGATCCAGGTCGGCCCAAAAGCGGGCGCCTCGAAGGAGGAGCTGGCGAAGGACGACTGGCCCGTCGATGCCGCGTTCGACGGCGTGAGGAGCACGCGCCCGAAGGGCGTCCTCTACATCGTGAGCGGCGCGGGCGGCGCGAGCCTCTACAACCCCGAGCTGAACGGCCGTCCGGAGTCTTGGAAGCCGTACCAGCAGGACTACCACGCGGTGTTCAGCTTCTCGGACGTGACGGTGGACGGCAGGACGTTCCGGATGCGCCAGGTCGACAAGGACGGTAAGGAAATCGACCGCTTCACGATCACGAAGTAGCTTCCGTCTCCGACGAAGGCCCCGAGAGGAGACGAGAGGGGCCTTCGTCGCGCGGACAAGAGAGTTCGGCGCGGTAAAAGGCGATAAAAGCGCTATTGAGACGCGGTTTCTCGCCTAGAATAAGGCAAGGACCCACGATGACGAGGCGAGCGTTTACCCTGATCGAACTGCTGGTGGTGATCGCCATCATCGCGATCCTCGCCGCGGTGCTATTTCCCGCCTTCGTCGCCGCCAAGGGCGCCGCCTACCAGATGGTCGCGATCAGCAACGTGCGTCAACTCGGCGAGGCGGCCACCCAGTACGCCGGGGACAACGACGAGACTTACATGCCCGCGATGGGCGCGGACGAGATGGGTTTCTGGGGATGGTATGGCCGCCCCACCGCCAAAGGGACCGACACGAGCGGGGCTCTCTTGCTCAACTACGAAGGCAAGCGGAAGATCGACGCGCCGCTCAGCCCTAAGCGCAAGGAATACCTGGGCGACCATTCCGGCTTCGGCTACAACTGGGGCTACGTCGGTTCCGACATGCACGTGCTCGGGCGCGAGTGGGAGTATCCGTATTGCTGGGCTCCCGCGAAGGGGAGCGACCTGCAGCATCCTTCGACCACCGTCCTCTTCGCCACAAGCGGCTACTACAGCGCGCCGTGGAAGGGTGGCGATGGAAAAGACTACGATTTCGGCTTCGTCGATCCCGTCGGCCCCAACAAAGATAACCCTAACGTGTCGTTTCATTACCTCGCCTCGCGTCGTATCGAGAGAAATCATGTGGTCAACTCGGGCAACGCCGTCGTCGTGATGGCCGACGGTCGGGCGCGCTCGGCGAGCGTCAAAAACCTAAGGGACGACTGGTTCACGCGCGGCGACGCGACCCAGCCTTGACCTAGCGTCCCAACAGGGGAATCAGCATCTCCACCGTGCGCGACACCGCGCCCCGGCCCGCCTCGATCACGCGGCGTCCGGCGGCGCCGATCCGTGCGCGTTCGGGCGCGTCGGTCAGAAAGCGAACGAAGAACGCGGCCAGATCGTCCGAGTCGGCGATACGGGTGCTCACGCCGTGCTGCTCGCACAGCCGCTGGAGGGCCTCGAAGTGACCCCGGCCCATGCCATAGGCGACGGGAACGCCGCTAAAGAGCGGTTCCATGACGTTGTGGCCTCCCTTACCAGTGCAGAACGAGCCGCCGACGTAGGCGGCGGCGCAGGCGGCGTAAGCGGTGGATAGCTCGCCCAGGGTGTCGAGCAGCATCACTTCGGTCAGAGGGTCGGATTCGATACGATCGGTGTCGGTGTCGGTGCGGCGCGAAAACGAAAGCCCTTCCTCCTGAAGAAGAGCGAGCGTGCCTTCGAGGTAGCTTGGGCGGCGGGGCGCGAGGAGAAGGCGGCAGGGCGCAACATCGCGAGCTTTCTTGAACGCCTGGATCACCATCCGCTCTTCGTCAGGGGTCTCGGTGCTTCCTGCGGCGATGAGGGGGATCTCGCCCGCGAGCCACGCTTCGAGCGACGCCTTTCGCTCGGGGCTAAGAGAAGGCTCGCGCAGGTCGGTCTTGATGTCGCCCGTCAGCCGGATGTCGCACGAAGGGTCCGCGAACCGGGGCGCCGCGCGATAGTAATCCTCTCGTTGCATCCCCATCGCGGAGAAGGAGCGGAACTGCCAACGGTAAAAGGGAGCGAAGAGCCGGTAGGCGAGCCCTTCGCGGAATCGGCACCGCCCGTTCATGAGGGCGACCTGCGCGCCGTAGCGGGCGGAAGCGGTCAGGATCGTTACGAACCGGAATCGCTCCGTGAATACGACGACGTCGGGCCGTTGACTTCGGAGCCAGCGGGACACGGCGGGAAGCGCGTCGAAGGGCCATATCGCGAGGTTCTGTGCGGGCCGTTCCTGGCGCAGGAAGTCGATCGTCACGGGGTCGCGCAGGCAGTAGGAGATCCGGGCGTCGGGCCTCGCCTGGCGCAGGGCCTCGGCGACGCGCTCGACCATCATCATCTCGCCGAATCCGCCGCCGATGAACACGACGTGAGGGCCGGGCCGCTCCCGAAGATCCTTCGTCCGTTCGGGCGTGAGGTCGTCCACGCGCCAGCGGGCGGGGTCGAACTCCCAGGGGCGGGCCTGCTGGAGGTACTTGCGAACCTTGAGCGCCAGGAGAAAGGGGGTGAGTGTGACGAGCAGAGCCCACCAGGCAAGGATGCGAGGGTCCGTCCACACACGCCGCAGCCTCGCGTCGGGCGTCATCTGTCCTAATGATGGCATCATTGAGGCGCATGGGAACGATCCCGGAGAGGGTGCCGGTCGTCTGCGTTCTCGTTGGCCACCGGTATCCGGGCGACTACGTGACGAAGCTGGAATCGATGCTCCAGCGCCACATGCCGGTCCCCTTCGATCTTTGGTGCGCTATCGACCGCCCCCGCCCCCTGCCGCCTTCGGTGCGCAAGATCGACGCGAGCGGCTGGGGGATGCGGGCCGAGGGCATGCGAGTCACGACCGACAAGCTCCGCCTGTTCGACGCCGACGCGATGCCGTTCCCCGAGTTCCTCTACCTGGATGCCACGCTGGTCATCCAAAGGGACATGGGCGACCTTCTGGACTACGCCTTCGGGCGACCCGAGGAACTGGTCGTGGTCCAAGACTGGAGCTACGACGCCTACAACACCTGCGTCATGCGCATCCGTCCCGGCGGCGACCTCGCGGCGGTCCCCCGGGCGTTTCGAGAAGGGAAACGCTACGACCAGCGCAACCCCGGCGATCAGGACTTCGTGACCGCGTACGTGCGCGAGCAGGGCATGGAAAACCGAGTCGCCTTGTGGCGTCCCGACGACGTGGTCAGCTACCGAAACGCCCGGCGGCGCCACCGCACCGACCCGGAAGGAGCCTACGAGGATCTCCGACGAGGGACGATCGTGAAGTTCTACGGGAGCCCCAAGATGCATGAGATCCTAAATCCCCTCTATCGCTTCCGTCTCAATCTCTTCGGCGGGAAGGAAGGGAGGGCCGACGCGAGCTTCTGGGTGCGCGAACTGGCGGAGCGCTGGCGGTGAGAATCCTGCTGGTATGGGACAACCGGGGCGACCGAAACTGGGGAAGCCAGGCCACCACGCAGGCTCTCGTCCGGCTCCTCGAAGCGCGCTTTCCAGGGTCGACGATCACGGGCCTACCCCGGTCGGCGGCGGACCCCAGCAAGTTCTGGCGCAAGCGGACGGAGCGCTGGGCTCCGCTCGCCTTGGCACGAGATTTTCAAGGTCCGCTCGACGGGCCGCTCATGGGCCTTCTGACGCGCGGTTGGGAGGAGGCGTACGCCCAAGCCGACCTCGTCCTGATCAATGGCGAAGGCACCCTGCATCCGCAACGCCAGACTCGCCGTTGGCTGCCCGCCTTGGGGTTCCTCCAGCGACGGTACCGAAAGCCGCTCTGGGTCGTGAACGCTACCATCGAGTGCGCCGACTCGCCGGAGCGAGGCCAGTTCCTCGACGTTCTGGGCGCCTGTGAGCGGATCGTGGTGCGCGACGCGCTCTCCCACGCAGAACTTGGAGGGCTCGGCGTTCCATCGACCCTCGCCTCCGACTGCGCCTACCTAACCGAGCCGAGGCCTTTTCCATCTCCCGTTGCCGGGGACTACGCAATCCTTACGGGAACCGCCGCGATCCGTTCGTGGCCGCTCGACGGCCTGCGGAAAGCGGTCGAAGCGTTGAGGGCCGAGGGACTGGCAGTGGTGTTCACCGCCTCTGACCGGCTCGATTTCGACCTTCCGGAGCGACTGGGACTCGAACTGCCGACGGTAACCGACCGCGAGGCGACGCCTCAGGAACTGATGGGCCTCCAGGCGGGTGCGCGGATTCTCGTCGGCGGGCGCTATCATCCGACGATCCTCGCCGCCCTTGCGGGGACGCCGTTCGTTTCTCTCACGAGCAACACCTTCAAAACCCAGGCCCTGATGGGCGCGCTCGGCGCGAACGGTCTGCTCGTGGAGCCAGGCGACAACCTCGTTGGCCCGATTCGCTCGGTCCTGCGCGAGCGGGACGTCTGGAGCGCGCGGCTACGGAAGGCGGCGACGGCGCAGATCCCACTTGCGCGACTCAACGTGTTCGAGCCTTAGGGCGTGACGCCCAATTCTTGGTAGAGGGCGACGCAGTCGTCGCGGTATCGCTCGCCGTTGAACCGGATGTGGACGCGTCGCCAGCCCTCTTCGGACATCGCTTCGCGTTCGACGGGGCTCTGACGGATCGCCGTTTCGATGGTCGCCGCGAGGGCCTGGGGAGAGCCGTCGTAGAGCCAGCCCGTCTCGCCGTCGTCGATCACTTCCGGGATGCCGCCGCTGCTCAGGCCGACGGTCGGAACTCCCTGGGCGAGCGACTCGATCGCGACGCGCGGCAATGGGTCGCGGGGGCCGAGGACGAGCGAGATGTGGGACGTCGCGTAGAGCGGCTTGGGGTCGACGTAACCCAGAAGCTCCACCGCCGACTCGACGCCCAACGAGGTGGCCACCGCGCGGAGCGGAGCGTCGAGGCCGTCGCCCGCGACGAGCAGGCGCGCGTTCAAGCCGGACCGCCTCAGGAGGGCGAGGGCCCGGATCGCCTCCTCCTGACCCTTGCGTGGACCGAGCGCGCCGACGGTCAGAAGCCGGATCTCGCCTTGTGGATCGATCGGCGGCCGTCCGGCGAGCGGCGCGGGCGAGACGGGAAGCGGGCCGTTATGGAGGACGCGGATTTTAGCGGCGTCGGCGTAGCGGGCCGTCTCCTGGGCGAGGGCGTACGAGACGCAGAACACCCGAGCCGTGGTCGCATCGATGAAGCGCCGAGCGGCCTCCTCGCCGTCGGAGAACACGGAACCCGGTTCCGTGTCGACCGCCTCGCGCATGTGCCACACATGGGGGAGCCCCGCCTCCCGGGCGATCAGGGCTCCAACGGGCGAACTGAGGGTGTTCGTGTGGACGAGGGCCGCGCCCTTCGCCTTCGCGAGGGCGCCCAGACGGCGCGCGGTCAGGCGGTCGAGCGCCCCGTTACGGAGCCGACGCAAGGGGCCGCGCGGCTTACCGATCCAACGGTGGGTGCGGATCGGGGTCCAGGGGATGCCGTCGGCATCGAGCCGATCGCCCAAAGGGCCGGGCGTTTGCAGGGCGACGTGGACGTCGATCCCGCGTGGGGGAAGCCCGCGCACAAGGTCGAGCATCGACCGCGAGGCCCCGTAGAGGTTGTTGCGCGGGGCCACGAAGAGGACGAGAGGGCGGGCCACGGGGGCACCGAGTCTACCGTTCCCTTAATGCGCCGATGGTCTTCAGCCGTGCAGCCAGGCGGATTTGATGTTCACCCGGAGCGGAGCGCTGATGAAGAGAACCGACCGATAGCGCTTCCACTCGGGAAGACTCCGGTTGTCGATCGCAGTGGGATCCGGTTGGGTAAGGGTGAACTTCAGCACGGTCGGTCCGGGCTGGACGCCGTACTCTTGCGTCCTTCCTCCGACCGACAATCGCTTCCGCCGGAACATCTCCGGCTCGTAGACTTTGGCGAACGTCTCACCCGGACGCAGGACTCGAGAGTGTTGGCAAGCCATGACACAGATCTTCGTCGTCTCGACCGGAGGCTCGATCCGGATCGACGGCTCGCTCGCCGACCAGCGACGGTTGGTGCAGCCCTCGCCTCCGGTCCACAGCCTCTGCGGCGTTGCGGAGACGTTGCGGACGCTGAGCTTCAGCCGGAAGCGCGACGGGTTCGGAAGCGCTTCCGCCCGGATCGCGAAGACCGGCGGCGTGAGGAGTGGAAGGAACAGCATCGTTTCCCTGAACGCTCGGCGCTCGCAGGAGGTTTCTAGCGCGCGTTCTCGAAGGGCGAGTGGACCCGAATCTCACCTTCGTAAGGGTGATCCATCTCCATGACCGCGAAGAGCACGAGCGTGAGCGTCGCTCCGAGGATGGACGTCATCGCCCGCTGGCTTCGTCGGTTCGCGCTTCCGAAGAAAAGGGAAAAGCCCACCGTCACCGCGCCGCCTAGGACCATGACGATCCAGAGGAAGGGCGGCATCCCGCTCTGAGTGTTGCTCCGACGCGCCGCGCGCAGATCGGCGAGACGGTCGAGTCGCGCCATGCCGTCTGCGACGAAGGGCGCGGACGACGCGTCCCGCTCGTCGGTCAGAAGGCGCCCGATCTCGTCGACCGCGTCGATCGCGTCGGTGTCCGCGACGGATTTGCCCCACTCTTGGTTCGCCGCCCGCTTGTAGCGGGCTATCGCCGCCGTCATCGCCGTTCCGCCGTCTGGCAGACCCCAGCCGACGCGCTTGAGGGAAAGGATGCACGCCTCCTCGTCGCCTGCGTTCTCACGCGCCCTCGCGTAGCCGCCCCAGGCCGCGACGAGGGCGAGCGCGAGAAGCAGCCCGTAGATCGCGCCGATCACCCCGAAGGTATAGCCCGCGACCTCGTTGTTGCCGCGCAACTCCTCGACCTTGTAGCGACGGTGGACCAAACCGGAAGCGAGGATCGTGAGCACGACCGCCAGGCCTACCAGGACGAAGGCGGTGGCCCACAAGGGAAGGAGGTTGAGGATCGAGAACATGAGGTGAGAGGCGTTCACGCCGCGCTTTTGGCGAGAATCTCCCGTCGAGGGTTCAAACGAGCGCGTTTTGGACGGGCGCGTCAAGGGCCGCATGCGCCTCAGGCCCGGCGCTTGGCGGCAAAGCGCCTCGTGCGGCGGACATGTTTGTCAACGGATGTCTCCGCCGAACACGAAAAATGTTTGAAAGGGCTTCGAAGATCGTCCCGGCCGTCGGACCCTGGTCTTGGGAACGGCGCGGGCGATCTCTCCCGAACGGGAACTGGCGCAAGCCCAGCGGCTCCGACCAGGAGGCTGACGCGCCAAGCCTTGAACAGTTACGTTCGTACTGTAAATATTGCGGTTACGACCGCACGGATCGGCTAATTCGAGCGGCGCGTCGTGATCGTCGCCGTGCGCGTCGCCACGACCTCTCCACCGCTTAGAAACTTCACTTCGACGGTGTCGATACCTGTACTGGACGGGGCGGTGTACGTGGCAGAGCCGTCGCTCTGGTTTCCGAGAATCGTTCCCCCATTGCCGTTAAGGCGCACTGCGAACTGAAAGCCCGTCACGCTGGTCTCCAGGTACGTGGCGAGGAGAGCGACGTCGCCTCTTGGCGCGACGGTGGCGCGTGAGGGCGTGAGGTCGTACCGGACGCCGGAACCACCGGCGCCGCCGCATCCAGAGGTCAGGATGCTGAGAAGGCTGAGGCCTGTGAGGAGGGAAACGCGGGAGTTCGAACGCATCCCGCGTCAGAATAGCGTATGCCCGACGCCGCCGGTTATCGCTATGCCGAGTTGCATCTCCATCTGGGCGGGGCCATCCTACCGCGGGTGCTGTGGTCCTACCTCCAGCGCGAGCGCACGGAAGATCCGGGAGGCGAGTTCGCGCGGGACTCGCAGGCGGTGGTGGAGGAGTTTGGGGAGTACGCTCTCTTCGAGCGGTTTCTGACCCGCGACTGCGCGTCGCTCACGGAGTACCTGGAGGCCCACAAGCGGGTCGAGCCCCTGCAAAAGGTGGAGAGCCTGCCGTACTACGTGTACCGGCTCTTGCGGGGGGCAGCGGTGTTCGAGAACATCGCCTACATGGAGCTTCGGTACAACCCCTACTTCCGCATCCCCAAGGACACCCCTCCTGGCAAGCTGCGGGCGCGGATGGAGGAGGTCGTTTCGACGGTGGCCGCTGCGGCGCGCAACGCCCAGCGGCGGTTCCCCATCGCCCTGACTCAGATCCTGTGCCTCGACTCACGCCTCTCGAACGAGATCAACGGCGAGATCGTCGAACTCGCGCTCTCGATGACGGACGAGGTGTGCGCGATCGACCTCGCGGGGCCGAACGAGCCGTACGCCGATCGCTGCGCCGACTTCGTGCGGGCCTTCGAGTACGCGAAGGGGAAGGGGCTGAAGACGACGGCCCACCTCTACGAGACTCCGCAAGGCGCGTTGCCGGAGCTTCTGCCGCTCGTCGATCGGATCGGCCATGGCATCCAGATCCCGCTGATGCACCGCTCGCTTCTGGTCGCGATCGCGGGGCGGGGCCAGTGCCTGGAGGTGTGTCCGACGACCTACCTACGGACGGGAACCCTGAAGTCGTACGCGGATCTCCATCCCGTCTTCGAACGGTGTTTCGACCTCGGAGTGGACGTGGCGATCTGCACGGACAACATGGCCCTCCACGACGTGCGGCTGCCCCGCGAGCACGAACTCCTGCTGCTCAATCGGGCGCTGTCGTTCGCGGACATGGAGCGATGCCGCGAGGCGGCGTTCCGGCACGCGTTCCGCTGGGAAGGGACGTCGAAAGCCCCTTAGATCGAAAGGCGCGGCGTTCTACGGTGTACCGTAGACGAACGTCGCGCTTTGGGTTAAGATAGGGGCGCGTCCTGCCCGTCACCGTCGAGGGGCGATCTATCGCGCCATGCTACCCATCACGCTCGTCTCATCCCTCTTCTTGGCGGCGTCCGCCCCGCCCGTGCCTCCGCAAGGAGGCGAGATCGCCATCGTCGGAGCCCGCGTCGAGATCGGTGACGGGCAGGTCCTGAACAACGGGACCGTCGTCGTTCGAGGAAGCCAGATCGTCCTGGTGGGAGAAGGGCTCCCCGCGCCTCAGGGCGCGACCGTCGTGGACGGCAAGGGTCTCACCGTCTACCCCGGCTTTATCGACGCCTACTCCACCTCCGGCCTGAACCTGCCCGACCCGCTTCCCAGCGGCAAGGACATCCCGGACACCCAGACCACCGCCCCCGCCACCATGTGGCACGAAAACCGTAAGAACATCCGCGCGGACGTCAAGGCGGCGAAAGCTCTCAGCCTGAAGGGACCGTTCAAGGAGCAGTACGGTCAGGGGATCACGTCGGTCCTCGTCTCGAGTGGGACGGGCTCGCTGGCGGGCACGGCGGCCTTCGTCGAACTGACGGACACCCCTAAGGCGCTCGCGCCCGACGTCGCCCAAGAGATCGTCCTGCGGAGCGGCGGAGGCCGTTTCGGCGGCGACGACCACGCCGGGGGCGCCCATCAGGACGATATGGCGGGCGGTCAGGGCCGACGGTCGCAGACGGACGACGCGACGCCCACCTACGCCTATCCCGGCACCCTGTTCGGCATCTACGGCCTCATGCGGCAGACCCTGTCCGACGCGCAGTACTACGCGAAGCAGGACAAGCCCAAGCCCGATGCCACCTACGACGGTCTCGTGCCGCTTGTGACGGGCCGGATGCCTGCGCTCTTCACCCTGAGCAACGCCCGCGACATCGCCCGCGCCGGCCACCTTGCCGACGAGTTCGGGTTCAAGATGATCGTCAACGGCGCCCCCGACGCGTATCGGATGGTCGACGTCCTCAAACGGCACGACGCGCCCGTGATCGTGTCGCTCGATTTGCCCGACGAGCCTCGCCGCACCGCTTCCACGGAGCCCGACTCGACGCCGCCGCGGGTGCTCCAGGACCGCTACGACGCGTGGAAGGAACGCATGGGCAACGCCAAGGCCCTGAACGCGGCGGGCATCCCTCTCGCCTTCCGGAGCGGCTCGGGCGGCTACCTCACGGGCGTACGTAAGCTCGTCGCGGCGGGTCTCCCGCGCGACGCGGCCTTGAAGGCCATGACCGGCGGCGCCGCGTCGATCTTCGGCGTGGGCGGTCAGCTCGGTTCCATCACGGTCGGGAAGACCGCCAACCTCGTCCTCATGACCGGCGACTTCGCCGACGACAAGTCCACCGTGACCGCGACGCTCGTCGAGGGCGCCCTGCACGACCTCAAGAAGGAGCCCGCCAAGTGAATCTCGCTCTTACCGCCGCCCTCGCCGTGGCTTCCGCCCAAGGGGCGCAGACCCCGCCGCCGATCCAGACGCCCCCGGCGCAGAACCCTCCGGTCCAGACCCCTCAGACCAATCCGCCGAAGGTCACGCCCGCCAACCCGGCCGCCCCGGGCGTCCAGAAGAAGGGCACCGACCAGCCCGTCCCGCCCCAGCCCACGACGAACGATCCCACGAAGCCCGGCCTTCCCACCGAGACGGCGAGCGACCGCAAGCCCCGGCTTCGCACCGGCGGCGACGTCTTTATCAAGGGCGGGCGCATCCTCACCGTCACGCACGGCATCATCGAGAAGGGCAACATCCTCGTCCGCAAGGGCAAGATCGTCGCGATCGGCCCGAACGTGGCCCAGCCCGCTGGGATCGCGGTGATCGACGCCACCGGCAAGGTCGTCTCGCCCGGCATCGTCGACACCCACATCCACCGGGGTCTCGACACCACCAACGAGGGTACCGACGCGATCGTCGCTGAGGGGCGCGTCCTCGACGTGCTCAACCCCGACGCGAAGAACGTCTGGCAGGCCGTCGCGAGCGGCGAGACGGTCGGGATGCTCCTCCACGGCAGCGCCAACCCCGTCGGCGCGGAGAGCCTCGTCATCAAGCTCAAGTACCAGCGACCGCCGGACGAGCTGACCATCCCCACCGCCCCGCGCATGATCAAGTTCGCCTTGGGCGAGAACGTGACGCGCTCGGGCAACCAGAACTCCACGCGCTTCCCTCGAACCCGTCTCGGCGTCGAGGCGACGTACCGGCGCGCCTTCACCGAGGCGCGCGAGTACCGGAAGACGTGGGACGCCTGGGAGAAGGACCGGTCGAAGCCCCAGCCGCGCCGCGACCTGCGGCTGGAGACGCTGGCCGACATCCTGCGCCGCAAGGTGTGGGTCCAGTGCCACGGCTACCGCGCCGACGAGCACCTGATGCTCGTTCGGCTGAGCCAGGAGTTCGGCTTCAAGATCGGCGCCCTCCAGCACGGCGTCGAGACGTACAAGATCGCCCCCGAGCTCGCCAAGGCGGGCGTCGGCGTCTCGATCTTCGACGAGTGGGCGGCCAAGCTGGAGATCTACGACGGCATCTCCGCCTACGCGGCGGCGGTCCTCAACCCGGCGGGCGTCCTGACCTCGTTCCACACCGACGGCACCTCGGGCACCACCGCCCTGCACATCAACGCCGCCAAGGCGATGCGGTGCGGCGGGCTGAACGAGACCCAGGCCTTGCGGCTGATCACGATCAACGGCGCGAAGGAGCTCGGTATCGACGATCGCACCGGCAGCCTCGACGTGGGCAAGGACGCGGACATCGTGGTGTGGGACGGCCACCCTCTGAGCGTGTACTCGCGGGTCAACACCACCCTCATCGACGGCGAGTGCTACTTCCAGGAGCGCGACGCCTTCGGCCTGACCGCCAAGAGCACGTTCAAGACGAAGCTCGCTCCGTTCACCTACGTCCCGAACACTCCAGCCCCTGCGAAGGCCTCGACCTACGCCATCGTCGGCGGCACCATCCACCCCGTGAGCGGCTCGCCGATGGTGGGTACCGTCGTCGTGAAGAACGGCAGGATTCTCGCCGTGGGACCGGGCGTGGCCGTTCCAGCGGGCGCGGTCGTGGTCCAGGCGAAGGGGATGCACGTCTATCCCGGCTTCGTCGATGCGGGCACGACGATCGGCCTGACCGAGTTCGGCCAGATTGGGCAGGCGACCGACGCGCGCGAGCTGGGCGCGTACCAGCCCGACCTCGTCGCGGCGACCGACGTGAACGTCCAGAGCGAGCACATCCCCGTCACGCGCGTTCAGGGCGTCACGACCGTCTTCACCGCTCCGGCGGGCGGCCAGATCAGCGGCCACGGCTCGGTGATCGACCTCAAGGGCGGCTCCTCGGAGTCGATGGCGATCAGCCGCAAGGCGGGTCTCTGCGTCAACTGGCCCGGCGGGCGCGGCTTCGGCGGCGCCCTCGACGACGACGGCGACGGTCGCGGCTCCGACGCGGACCTGGACGCCGACCTGCTCGGCGGCTTCGGCGCGCAGGGCTTCGGCGGGGGCGGCGGCAGCGCGGACGACCTTCAGGCCTACTTCGACAAGGCGATCAAGTACGGCCGCGGCCACGACGCGACCGACGTGCGTCTGGAGGCGATGCAGCCGGTCCTGCGCCGCCAGGTGCCGGTGTTCGCCCGCGTTCGCACGGCGGCGCAGATCCGCGCGGCGGTGTCGTTCGCGAAGAAGAACGGGGTCAAGCTGGTCCTCGTCGGCGCGCCCGACGCCTGGAAGGAGGCGAAGCTGCTCCACGACAACAACGTCGCGGTCATCCTGGAGGCGGCGGGCAAGGCGCTCCTGGAGGCGAACGACACCGTCTCCGACTTCGACCCCTACGACACGCCCTACGCGGCCCCGGCCCTGCTGAAGCGGGCGGGCGTGAAGTTCTGCTTCATGTCCGACTCCTACAGCGAGGCGATGAACCTGCCGCACCGCGCGGCCGAGTCGTGCGCCTACGGTCTCTCGAAGGACGACATGATCCGCGCCCTCACTCAGGACGCCGCCGACATCCTCGGCGTCGGCTCGCAGATCGGTTCGATCCAGACGGGCAAGCTCGGCAACCTCGTGATCGCCGACGGCGACCCGTGCGAGCTGACCTCGAACATCCGCTACGTGTTTATCGACGGCGTTCCGATGCCGCTGACGAGCAAGCACACGCGGCTGCGCGACCAGTACCTCGAACGCGTAAGGAAGTAGGAGGCCCGGGAGCGGGGGATGTCGGTCTAGGCCCATCCCCCTCCTCCCCATCCTTCCGTTCTCGGCCCCCGATGACCCCGACTCTTCTCACCCTCCTCCTGACGCAGGCTCGAACTCCGATCGAGGCTCCGGCGACGGTCGCCGCGCGGCTGGCGAGGGAGTGCGCGAAGGCGTTCGAGACGAAGGACAAGGGCTGGTTCGAGCGGCGTCTCGCGCCGCGCTTCGCCTATACCGATCTCAAGGGCGAGCGGCTGGAGCGCGCCGAGATGCTGGATCGGCTGGACCGGTGGTTCCATCCCCTGGGCTACCGGGTGGGGGCGAGCCTGGTCCTCGTGTCCTCCGGCAAGGCTCCGAGCGGGATGCGCCTCGTAAGCGACCTCAAGGTGCGCTCCCAGCTTTTCGGCTTCCGCCGGATGCCGCTGACCGAGACGACGATGCGCGTGGCGTCGTTCTGGCGCCCGAAGGGGAAGGAGTGGCTCGTCGAGCGGATCGTCGAACTCTCGACCCGCAAGACGGTGGACGGCAAGCCGGTCGAGGATTAGGACGGACGACCGCTCGCGACCTCCTTCGCGCTCGGAGCGACTTTCGGGAACGGTTTTCGCGGCGAACGGCCTTCCGCTTCCCTCACCTTCGGCCTCTCGCCCCCGGAGGCGAGAGGGGAAGCGGGGATGCGATTTCGCGGTTCTACGAGAAAAACGTCGGGATAAACGGTGTTTTGTGCGGGTCGAGGGTGGGGGCGTAAGGGCGTGCGCGAAGAGGATGAGGCCGCGCGTGGAAGTCAGCATAGGAACGGACGCTTTAACAAAGGACACGGCCTTGGTTATCCCACGCGAGGGCCGGGCGATAGGGTGGTGCGGGGTGGGCGTTCCGATTCGAATCGGTCTAAGCCCGGAACGGCGTTCGGTCTCAAGCCGAACGGCCATCCGCGCTCCCCTTCCGGAAGACCCAACGTCCGAAAACCTCTGAGGCTATCGTCTTCCCATGGCCTCCCCCGCCTTGATCGCCCCTGCGCTCGCCGTCCTCGCTCCAATCGGACCCGAGACGCCTTCCGTACGAAGAACGTCTGTTGGTTCGAGAAGCATACGAGCGCGGACTTCGGCTATCTGACCCGCAAGGGCGAGAAGCATGATCGAGCCCAGACGCTCCAGACCATGCGCACCGTACTCACAGGATCGGGTATGGCGTTCAAGAAGGTGGACATCAAGGTCGTCTCCTCCCGCAAGGCGGAGGGCGGCCTCGTCGCGGTCACGGACACGATGGTCGGGCTCGCCTGAAGTCGCCGGACGGCAAGAGGGCAAAACTGGAGTCGACGACGCGCGAGGAATCCCTCTGGGCGCCCAAGGGTAAGGACTGGATCGCCAAGCGCGCCAAAGGGTTGAAGGACACGACCGAGATGGACAGCAAGGTCATGCCGGAATAAACGAAAGGGTCGTGAGGTGGGAGAAACCCACCTCACGACCTGCGTTCCTACCCTGCCTGCCGGAGCTCGGCTTCCGTCAGCATGATGGGAGCCTTGCCTTCGGAGACGACGCCTTCGGGGACGACCACGCGGCGCACGTCGGGGAGGCTCGGGACCTCGTACATCGCGTCGAGCATGACCTGCTCGACGATGGCGCGCAGGGCGCGGGCGCCGGTCTTGCGCTTGATCGCCTCGCGGGCGATCTCGACGACCGCGCCCGGCTCGACCTCGAGCTCGATGCCCTCCATCTCGAAGAGGCGGGCGTACTGTTTGAGGATCGCGTTGCGCGGCTCGGTCAGGATCATGGCGAGGGTCGCCTCATCCATGGGCATAAGGGGAGCGATGACGGGGAGGCGGCCGATCATCTCGGGGATGAGGCCGAACTTCTGGACGTCGTCGTGCCGCACCTGGTCGATCACGCTCTGGTCCTTCTGAGGGCCGCTGTTGGGGTCGGCCTTGAAGCCCATGACGTTGTCCTTCATGCGGCGGCGGATATGGTCCTCGATGCCTTCGAAGGCGCCGCCCACGATGAAGAGGACGTCCTTCGTGTCGATCTGGATGTACTCCTGGTTCGGGTGCTTGCGTCCGCCCTGCGGGGGAATGTTGGCGACCGTGCCCTCTAGGATCTTGAGGAGCGCCTGCTGGACGCCCTCGCCGCTGACGTCGCGGGTGATCGACATGTTCTCGCCTTTGCGGGCGATCTTGTCGATCTCGTCGACGTAGATGATGCCGCGCTCGGCGGCCTGCTTGGGGTTTCGGGGGTCGATGCGCTCGGCCTCCTGCCACAGCTTGAGGAGGATGTTCTCCACGTCCTCGCCCACGTAGCCCGCCTCGGTGAGGGCGGTCGCGTCGGCGATGGCGAGTGGGACGTTAAGCATCCGCGCCAGAGTCTGCGCGATGAGGGTCTTGCCGGAGCCGGTGGGACCGACGAGGAGCACGTTGCTCTTCTGGAGCTCGACGCCCTCGATCTCCGACTCCTGAACGCGCTTGTAGTGGTTGTACACCGCGACCGAGATGGCCCGCTTGGCCTTTTCCTGGCCGACGATGTACTGGTCCATGTAGGCCACGATCTCGCGCGGCTTGAGAGCGCCGCCGACGAAGCCGGGGCGGCCCGCGGTGATCGAGGCGGGCCGGGCGGGGGGAGCGACGGCGGCGCTGGATCCGAGTCCCAGTCCGCCGCTCAGGCCCATGCCCGCTCCGGTCCCGACGCCGATCCCGGCGGCGGGCTGGCGATCCGGCTCGTTCGTCAGGATCTCGTTGCACAGGTCGACGCAGTCGCAGCAGACCGCGCCGTGAAGGCCTACGATGAGCTTCCGAACCTGCTCCTTGGTTTTGCCGCAGAGGCAGCACTGATCCCGACGCTCGAACGTTCTCGCCATATGTCTCTCTTATTCCAGGTTTTACCGCTGACCGGGCTCGACGACGCGGTCGACGATCCCGTAGGCGTTGGCTTCTTCCGCGGACATGAAGTAGTCCCGATCGCAGTCCTTGCGCACGACGTCGGCATCTTTGCCGGTGTGGCGCGCCAGGATCTCCATCAGGGTGTCCATGTAGCGGTTCATCTCCTTCGCCTGGATGTTAATATCGGCAGTTGTGCCGCGAAACCCACCCGAAACTTGATGAATCATCACGCGACTGTTCTTCAAACAGTAACGTTTACCGGCGGCGCCGCCCGCGAGGAGCACCGCGCCCATCGACGCGGCCTGCCCGATGCAGTAGGTCGCGACGTCCGGCTTGATGATCTGCATCGTGTCGTAGATGGCCAGACCGTCGCTCACGCTTCCGCCGGGCGAGTTGATGTAGAACTCGATGTCCTTGTCGGGGTCCTCTTTCTCGAGGAACAACAGTTGCGCCACGATCAGGTTCGCGACGTGGTCATCGACGGGGGTACCCAGGAACACGATCCTGTCCTTGAGCAGGCGCGACCAGAGGTCGTACGTCCGCTCCCCACCCGGGACTTTTTCGATCACGTAAGGGATTCCCATGTTTTCCTTTTAGGGCGCTACGCCCTAAGTCTTTAGGTACGAGGGACCATACCCCGTTATCGCGGGGTCCCAGGCGTTTGGGGAGGGCGTTTTGAGGCTCTCCACGTCCCGATGGCTCCTCGCCGGTTCCGTCGCAGACCACAATCCGTCGACCAACAGGGCACAATAGACGCCGGGCATGGGGAAGAAGGTCGGAATCGTCAACAGCGGCGGAGATTGCGCTGGGCTTAACGCGGTGATCGCGTCGATCGTGCGCGCCGGAGTGCGGATGGGCTATGAGTTCGTCGGCTTCGAGAAGGGATGGGAGGGACTGCTCTCGCCCATCAAGATGCGCCCGCTGGGCATCCCGGAGGTCGCGGGCATCTCCTACCTCGGGGGCACGATCCTCGGGACGGTGAACCGAGGCCGCTTCGGCGCGAAGCAGGGGGCGGGCGATCCGCGCCGCATCCCGCGCGAGATCCTTCAGGAAGCGAAGGAGAACGTCGAGAAGTGCGGCCTCGACGGACTGATCGTGATCGGTGGCGACGGCACCCTCAGCGGCGCGATGCAGCTCGCCGACGTGGGCGTCAACCTTGTGGGCGTACCGAAGACGATCGACAACGACCTGAGCGTCACCGATCGGACCTTCGGCTTTTCGACCTCCTGCCAGATCGTGGTGGACGCTCTGGATCGCATCCACACCACCGCCTCCTCGCACGGGCGCGTGATCTTCGTCGAGACGATGGGCCGCCACGCGGGCTGGATCGCCCTTCGATCCGGCCTCGCGGGGGGCGCGAACGCGATCCTGCTGCCCGAGTTCGCGTTCGACATGCGCGAGCTTCTGGAGTTCCTGCGCGAGCGCCAGCAGCGTGCCGGTTCGAGCGTCGTCGTCGTGGCGGAGGGGGTCCGCATCCGGGATCGCTCCGCCGCGCGTCAGCGGCGCGACCAAGAGGTGATGCTGGGCGGCGCCGCGAACATGGTGATGGCGGCCTTGGACGAGATCGCGGAGCCCGACGAGTTCGAGATGCGCGGCGTGGTCCTGGGGCACACCCAGCGCGGCGGCACCCCCAACTCGGCCGACCGGATGCTGTCCAAGGCGTACGGCGTGGCGGCGATCGAGGCGTACGACCGGGGCGACTTCGGGAAGATGGTCTACTATAAGAACCTGACGATGATGACGTGCCCCATCATGGAGGCGGTGGGCACGCTCAAGCGGGTGACCGAAGGCGACCTGGAGTACCATACCGCCCGCAAGCTCGGGGTGTTCGTCCACTAGCGTTGAGAACCGACGAGTTCCGCGTCTCCCGTCTCTCGCTGGCCTATCTCGCGGTCGCCCAGTACGTGCGAACCTACTGGTGGTTCGTCGCCATCGTCCCGGGCTTCGGACTCCTGTGCCTTCTTTTCGGCCCGGGCGTGATGAAGGCGATGGGGCTGATGGCCTTTCTCTGGCCCTTCAGCCTCCCCGCGCGGGCGATCTTCGCGACCTCGAAGACGGGCAAGCTGTTGGAACGAGGGGCTTGGGCCTCGCTCGAAGGGGGAACGCTCTACCTGCACGGGCTGGAGGGCGGCGGGCTCAAGCTGGCTCTCGCGAGCGTGCGCCGGGTCGAGCGGCGACGCGGCTTCTTGGTGCTCGTTCTCTCGCGCGGCGATTTCATCGCCCTTCCCTCCAGTGCGACGCCCGACCCGTTCGCCCGAGCGATCGTCGAATCGCTTTAGAAAGTCCTCGCCATGTACGCGAAAGTTCGGCTCCCTACCGGCGCGGAATCCTTGCGAGACGTGGAATACACCCGTATCATGCGGATCGATCTTGGGCTCGCGCTGGCGCTGGCGTCGAAGGCGAACGCGTCTTTTAGGGGCGCGACAGGAAGGCTGGAAGTCCTCGCGGGCCACCCGGCCTTCGCGCGTTTCCACGACCTCGCCTTCGTGCGCCAAACGGGGCTCGGGGGTGAGATCATGGCGGAAGCGAGCGTGCCTTGGTTCCGTCGCCTTCGAAAAGAGGGGGTAGCGCGCGTCGTGCCGGTGCTCTCCGGGATGCGGCTGGATAAAGGCGAAGACGAATCCTGGGGACTGCTCACGGAAGGGGACCGTGGCCTTGAGATGTGGACGTTCGGGATCGGGCGCCGGTTTATCGGGCACGACGATCTCCAGCCGCTTCGCCTGACCCTGACCTCCGGCCGTTTCGATCGTTGGTCGATGCGACCTCCGGTCGAGATGGCCGCGGCGGCCGCCGGGCTTGAGAAGGCGCTGGAAGGCGCGAAGGCCCATCTGGAGGACGGGGGGCAGGGTGCGGCGGCGGAGGCGGTGGGGAAGTATCTGCATCTTCATCGGGTCGGCCATCCGGAGGCGTCGGGCACGCTCGCCTCGATCCTTCCCGACCTCGCTCCTTGCGCCGCGCCCCTCTTCGCCTCCGCCGTGCGGGTCCTCGGCCTTCTAGAGACGACGGGGTGGGCCAGCGCCGCCGACGAGGGCGCCCGCGCGCTCGCCCTGCCCCTCTGGGAATCGGCGCGGGTCGCATTGGAAACCGCCGTCTAAGATGGATTTGTATAGGTCCTATCGGGTTTAGGGACCTATAGGAGGCCAAGCGGGTAAACTCGTGGAATGTTCCTCGACGAGGCCGTCGTCACGTTCTCGTCGGGACGTGGCGGCTCAGGGGCCGTTTCATTTCACCGGGAGAAGCACGTCCCACGCGGTGGTCCTAACGGGTCCGACGGTGGACGCGGCGGCGACGTCGTGCTCATTGCCGACCGCAACCGGCGCACCCTCTACGACTTCAAGCTCCTCGACCACTACGAGGCAGGGGACGGCGAGCACGCGGGCGGCAACAAGCGGGGCAAGGATGCGAAGAACATCGTCGTTAAGATTCCCGTCGGTACCGTGATCACCGACGCGGAGACGGGCGAGACCCTCGTGGACATGACCGTCCACGGCACGAAGTTCACGCTCTGTCAGGGCGGAAAGGGCGGTTTTGGCAACGCGCACTACGTCTCCTCTGTGCGTCAGGTCCCGAACTTCGCCCAGAAGGGCGCGCCTTCCGAGCGGCGGCAGGTTCGGCTGGAGCTCAAGCTTCTCGCCGACATCGGCCTCGTCGGCCTTCCCAACGCGGGCAAGTCGACGCTGATCAGTCGTATCTCCGCCGCGAAGCCGAAGATCGCGGACTACCCCTTCACGACGATCGTTCCGAACCTCGGCGTGGTCCACTTCCGAGGCGAAAACTTCGTGGTGGCCGACATGCCCGGCCTTATCGAAGGCGCCAGCACGGGAATCGGTCTCGGCCACCAGTTTCTCAAGCACGTCGAGCGCTGCCGAGTCCTCGTCCACGTCGTCGACGTGGCGCCCGTCGACGAGAGCGATCCCTTCGCCAACTTCGAGCTGATCGAAGGCGAGTTGAAAGGTTACTCCGAAGACATCTGGTCGCGGCCCCGCTTGATCGCGCTCAACAAGATGGATCTTATCCAAGGCGAGGCGTTCAACGCGCTGCGCGAGCGGTTCGAGGCCCTGGGCTTTCCGCTCTACACCATTTCGGGCGTCACAGGCGAGGGAATCGAGCCGCTTATGGACGCGATGCTCACGACCCTTCGAGAGGCGACTCCCGACGAGCCGATCGAGACTCTCGTGCCGACCCTCAAAGCCAACGATGACCTTTCGTGGGAAGTCAACCCCTCCGACGAGGGCTTCCAGGTCGTCGGACGTCGCTTGGAGCGGATGGTCGCCATGACCGACCTCGGCAACGACGAGGCTCTGAGGTACCTTCACCGTCGGCTCCAGCGCATCGGGGTGATCGACCGGCTCCGCGAGCTGGGCGCCCAAGAGGGCGATACGGTCGCCGTCGGCGAGGTGGAGTTCGCCTTCAGCGACGAACGATGAGAATCGGACTCTTCGGCGGTACCTTCGATCCGCCCCATAACGGACACCTGGCCCTCGCCCGCGCCTGCAAGAAGGAACTGGCCCTGGACGAACTTCTGTTCGTGCCCGCCGCCCAAAACCCCCTTAAGGCGAACGGTCCTCAGGCCAGCGCGCACGACCGCCTGACCATGCTGGGTCTGCTCGTCGCCGGGGAGGACGGCATGGGGGTGCTCGACCTTGAGATCCAGAAAGGGGGGCGGAGCTACACCGTCGATACCCTTAGCGACCTCACCCTCGTGCAACCGGCCGACTACTGGTTTCTTCTTGGCGCAGACGCTCTCAACGGCTTCGGCGAGTGGAAGGATCCCAGAAAGATCTTGCGTCTCGCCCGCTTGGGCGTGGTCCTACGTCCTTCACAAGCCGACGCGGACGTGGTCACACGTTTCGCGGAACCCTTCCGCGACCGGATCGATCTGGTTCGGATGGCCCCTATCGCCATCAGCGCCACCGAAATCCGGGCTCGCGTCGCGCGCGGCCAGACGATCGCCCCCTACGTCCCGCAGGCGATCCATGCGTATATCGAAGAAAAGGGACTCTACAATCACTAAATGACATCGACCGAGAAGACCGAGATGATCCGCGAAGCGGCGGACGATATGAAGGCCGAGCGCATCGAGACGCTCGACGTACGCGCGAAAACGAGCGTGGCCGACTTTTTCATCGTGTGCAGCGGCACCAGCGACCGTCACGTTCAGTCCATCGCCGATCGTGTGTCGGAGAAGATGGCGGTGGCCCGCTCGAAACCTCTGCGTGTCGAGGGCGACCGAAGCGGCTGGGTGCTCCAGGATTACGGCGACGTGATCCTCCACGTGATGCGCGAGGAACAGCGTCAGTTCTACGACCTGGAACAGCTTTGGTCCAGCCTCCAAGCGAATCCCGACCTCCCCTAACCCGGTTGGTTTGCGGGGCGACGTTCCGAAAATCGAAGGGTTTCGTATAGTTTCGACGCGAAACCCTTGGCTTGGTCGATCGATCTGTCGTAGAATAACGTTTGCTCCGCCGGTGTGTTAAATTTGCGGGGCCCAAAGGAGAGGCCATGAGCGCCACCCTGATCCCCACAAAAACCGCCGGAGCCCGTCCCCCTATCCTGCCTCCCGTCGGCACCACGTTCGACGGGGCGCCCGACGGCGGTGATTCGTGGCTCGTCTTTTTACAAGAGGATGTTCGACTGGTCTGCCAGCACGCGGACGCGGCCACCGCCGAAAGCCTCGAGACCATGATCGGGCTGCTCGACGGGCGGAAACGTCTGGTCGTCTCTGAAATATGGGCCTACCTCGCGTTGCAGGACTATCCTGTTCCGCCGATCGCCGACTTTCCCATCGACTACCTTATCGAGAGTTCCACCCGCGAGGAACGCATTCTGTCAGGTCTGGTGTCGAAGCTCGACGACTGTCGCGCCCGCTGCGAGCGAAGACTGTCGCGTCATCGGTTCGAACTGCGACTAAATCAGGACCTCGGCACGTCTGACTCTTAGATGCGTCCCGTTGAGCCGACCGACCCCAAGGCCGAGATCAAGCGCCTGAAGGCGAAAATGGGGGCGATCCCCGACCGCGACGTCCGGGTCGCTCTTCAAGTCCGCGTTGACGAATTGGAGGCCCAGGTCGCCGCCGCCGAGGCGGAGGTTCAGCAAGAGGAGGCGGCGAAAGAGCCCGAAGCCCCTCCTCCCCCTCCCACCCCCGAACAGGCGGAGCAGGCGGAGCGGCTCGTGCGCCACGCCATGCTGGAAAAGCAGCGCGGCAACAAGGCGGCGGTCACCAAGCTTCTTCAGGAGGCGGTGGACGTCGCTCCCGGCGCGCCCGCCACCCTGGAAGCCCTCGGCGACGACTTCGCGGAGCGGCGGCGCGTCAAGGAGGCCCTCGAGTTCTACAAGCGCGCGATGGCTCTCGATCCCAAGAACGTCGGCTTGGAAAAGAAGCACGCCATGCTCGTGTTCAACGTCGGATCCGCAGGCTCTTTGGACGATCAGCTCCGGGCCAACCTCAGCGACAACGTGTTTCTTAATCGGGCCGACGCCGTCGCTAGCTTCGGCACGGCCAAGTTCCTCACCTACTTCTTTCCGGGCTTAGGCCACCTCGTGCTCGGTCGTACCGGCGCGGGCTTCGGCTTCCTCGGAGCCTGGGTCGCATCCGTGGTCTGGACGGGCCTCGCCCTCCTTCACGGCGCGGGTGGCGGTCGGCTTCGCATCACCGCCGGGCTGCTTCCGCCTAGCGTGCTTTGGATCGTGGTGATGCTCGTCGCGGTCGGCTCTCTGGGGACGGACCGCGCGGCGGCTCGATCCAAGAAGAGCCCGACGCGTCCCAAGCCGCCAGTCGATCTTCCGTTCGATTAGCGGACCTATTTCGAGATAAATCGCAGGAGGCTCTTCGCCTTCGTGTTGTTCGGATCGATCTTAAGGGCGTGTTCGAGATCCTTCTTGGCTTCGGGGACGCGTCGAAGCTCGTTCAGAGCGGAGGCGCGGGCGATCAGGAAGTCAGGCGTGTCCGGGTATCCCTGCACCGCCTCGTCGGCGGCCTCGAAGGCGCCCTGCTTGTCGTTCTGTCCCAAGAGGAGGATGGAGAGTTCGCAGTTGGCCTGCGCCGCCGCTCCCTTGATCGCGGAGGCGTCCTGGGGACGCAACAGAGCCTCGTTGACCGAGGTGAACGCGCACTGCCGGTAGCGCTCGATCGCGATGGATGTTTCCCCGAGGATCGAGTGCAGCTTTCCGCTAAGGAAGTAGTTCGCCGAGATCGCGGGCGCGAACTGGATCATCCGGTCGAGAATATCGCTGCCTTCGCGAAGCTTTTTCAGGTCCTCCGGGCTGGGTTGCGCGCCGCCATCGTAAGCCCGAATCCGGTCTAGGGCCAAGCCGCTCATCTTTTCCCGCGCCGCCTCGAAGCTCGGGCCGTCGACGATCGCCGCGCCCGCGCCGTTCGGAAGGCTCGGCGACTGGGCCGAAAGGAAGATCGCGATCGCCAGAACGGCGACCGCCGCCACCGGCCAGTATCGCCTAGCCGACAACGACGTTCACCAGCTTTCCAGGGACGACGACCACCTTGCGAACCGTCATGCCCTCTAGGTAAGGAGCAAGCTTGGGTCGCGCCATCGCCTTCGCCTCGTGCTCTTCTTTCGACGCGCCGACCGGCAACTCGAAGGTGTCCCGGAGTTTACCGTTGACCTGGAGGGCAATGGTCGCCGCCTCTTCCGCTGCGAGCGACGGATCGGACGTCGGCCAGGTCGCGTCGTAGGTGAAGCCTTCCTTGCCGAGTTCGGACCACAGTTCGTCCGCCGAGTGGGGCGCGCCGGGCGCGAGGAGGAGAACGAGGATTTCGGCGGCCTCGCTCAGGGCGAGCGCTTGCGAGCGGGTCGCCTCGCCCCTGGGCGTCAGCTCGTTCAGGGTGTTCACGTACTTCATGAGCCAGGAGACGTACGTATTGAAGCCGAACCGCTCGATGTCGTCGGTGACCGCCTTGATCGTCTGGTGGGTGGCGCGTCGGATCTTCTTGGCGAGTTCGTCGGGCTCCTCGAAGGCGATCAGGTCCCGCCACTCGGGGGCATAGTGGCCCTTCAGGCTCTCGGCGGCACGGAAGACACGGGAGAGGAACCGGGCGAGGTCTTCGACGCCCTTGTTCTCCCACTCGATGTCGGCGTTGAACGGGGCCTTGAACAGCAGGTACAGACGCAGGGCGTCGGCCCCGGCGGTCTCAACCATCTCGTCGGGCGTGACGACGTTCTTGCGCGACTTGCTCATGCGCGCCCAGCGCCAGGAGAGGTCTTCCGGCGCGTAATTCGCCACCTCGTCGAAGGGGACGACCACCCCGTCCTCGCCTTTGCCCGCCTCGCCCTCCGCCTTGCGGAAGGCGGTCCAGGCGAGAACCTGGCCTTGGTTCTCCAATCGGGCGAACGGCTCCTTCACGCCCACGAGTCCCGCGTCGTACAGGACCTTGGTCCAGAAGCGGGCGTACAGGAGGTGCATGACGGCGTGCTCGGCGCCGCCGACATAGCAGTCCACCGGCATCCAGTAGTCGGCGGCCTCCCGGCTCCACGCGGCCCCGTCGTTGTGGGGATCGGTGAAGCGCAGGAAGTACCAGGACGAGCAGGCGAATCCGCCCATGGTGTCGGTCTCGCGTTTGCCGAGCCGTCCGTCGAGGTCGGTGACGTTGACGAACTCGGGAATGTGGGCGAGCGGCGAGGTGCCGTCGCCGCTCGGTTCGTAATGGTCGACCATCGGCAGTTCGACGGGCAGCGAGGACTCAGGCACAAGCTGCTGCTCGCCGTCCTGCGCGTGGATCACCGGGATAGGGCAGCCCCAGTAGCGCTGGCGCGAGATCAGCCAGTCGCGGAGCTTGAACTGCGTCTTGCGCTCGCCGATCCCCAGGGCCTCGACCCAGCGCCCCAGCGAGGCCTGGGCCTCCGCGACGGTCAGGTCGTCGTACTCGCCGGAGTTGACAAGGAAACCGTCCTTCGAAACGAAGGGCAGGGCGGGCTCGATGCCGACCTCCGGAGTGATGACGGGAATCACGTCGATCCCGAACCGCTGGGCGAACGCGTAGTCGCGCTCGTCGTGGGCGGGCACCGCCATGATCGCGCCGGTGCCGTAGGTCGCGAGCACGTAGTCCGCGATCCAGATCGGAACCCGCTGGCCGTTCGCGGGATTGATCGCGTACGCGCCGGTGAAGACGCCCGTCTTCTCGCGGTCCTCCGCCGTCCGGTCGATGTCGCTGATCGTCCGGGCCTGTTCCTGGTACGCCTTGACGTTCGCCTTGTCCTCCTCGGAGCCAGGGAGTTCGGCGACGAGAGGGTGTTCCGGCGCCAGGACGCAGAACGTCATGCCGAAGACGGTGTCGATGCGGGTGGTGAAGACGCGGAACGACAGGTCGTTGGGCTTCGGACTTTGGGCATCGGGATCGTCGAGGTCGACCCGCTGAGCCTCGACCTTCGGGGCGTCCACCTTGATCTCGAACTCGACACCGTAGGAACGGCCGATCCAGTTGCGCTGCTGGTTCTTGATGCCTTCCGGCCAGTTCAGGTCGTCCAGGTCGTCGATCAGCCGATCGCCGTAGGCGGTGATCCGGAAGAACCACTGGGGGATGTACTTCTTCTCGACCAGCGCCTTCGACCGCTCGGCGCGACCGTTGACGACCTCCTCGTCCGCGAGGACGGTCTTGTCCACCGGGTCCCAGTTCACCGCCGCGTCTTTCTGGTAGGCGAGACCGCGCTTGTAGAGCTGCTCGAAGATCCACTGGGTCCAGTGGTAGTACTGGGGATCGGACGAGGAGAACGAGCGGGACCAGTCGTAGGAGACGCCGATCAGCTCCATCTGCTCCTTGTAACGGGCGGCGTACCGCTCGATCATCGGCTCGGGATGGGTCTTGTTCTTGATCGCCTCGTTCTCGGCGGGCAGGCCGAAGGCGTCGAAGCCCATGGGGTGGAGGACGTTGTAGCCCTGCATCGCCTTCATGCGGCACAGCACGTCGGTCGGCACGTAGTTGCGGCAGTGGCCGACGGAGAGTCCGGCTCCGCTGGGATAGGGGAAGAAGTCCATGCCGTAGAACTTCGGGGCGCCCTCGCGCGTGCGGGTCCGGAAAAGGTCGGCCTCGGCCCATTTCTGTCGCCACTTGGCTTCGAAGGAGGATGGGTCGTAGCGGTCTGCCATGTCTCCTCACAGATTACCGTTTCGCCATGCCGCCCTAGGGCAGTTCGAACCAGAAGGTCGCGCCTTCGCCGGGGCGGCCTTCGGCCCAGACCCGGCCGCCGTGCCGCTCGACGACCTGCCGCACATTCGCAAGGCCGATCCCCGTCCCTTGGAACTCCTCATCCCGGTGGAGGCGCTGAAACGGCTCGAAGATCCGCTCCGCGTAGCGCGGCTCAAAGCCGATCCCTTGGTCGCGAACGAAGAAAACTCCTCTTTCCGCGCCGACGGCGACCGTGCCTCCCTGGGGCGAGTATTTCACCGCGTTCTCCAGTAGGTTGTGGAGGGCGAGGCGCAACAGTCGGGGATCGGCCTGCGCCCGCAGGCCGTTCTCTACGACGACGTCGACGGACGAACCTTGATGGGCCGCGAGCGCCTCGACCGCCGCGTCCTGGGCGAGGGCGGTGAGGTCCACGGGCCGTTTTCCGATCTGTTCGCGAGAGAGACGCGACAGGGAGAGCAGGTCGTCGATCAGCTCGCCCAGCTTGCGTCCCGCGTCGGCCTGGCGCCGGAGCAGGTCACGCGCTTCCGACGGCAGATCCTCGCCGTGATCCATCTCGATCATCCGGCTGGTCGAGACGATCGCCCGAAGGGGCGTCCGTAGGTCGTGGCTGACGTGGTAGGTGAAGCCTTGGAGGGCCTCGTTCGCTTACCGAAGCTCTTTGGTACGCTCCGCGACGCGCGCCTCCAAGCCTTCGTTCGCCTCGCGGAGCCGCTCGTAGAGGAGAGCGTTCTCGTACGCCACCGCCGCCTGCGCGGCGAAGGCCTCGACCAGCCGTTCGTGCTCCGCCGTAAAACGGCCCGTTTCGGCGTGGCCGAAGAGAAGGCCGCCTAAGACCTCTCCCGACCGGGCGCGCATCGGGACCGCGAGATAGCTTCGCACCGGCAGGTGGCCCGCCGGAAGCCCCTGGCCCCCGGACCAGCCTCCGTAGCGTGGATCGGTGGCGACGTCGTCGGACCGCACGGTGCCCGTCCCGTTAAAGGTCGGCTGGAACAGGGGCGTGTTGCGAACGGGCGGGAACGCCTCGAAGGCGGCGCGCGGAGCGCCGGAGAGGGCGAAGAGACCGAATCTTTCCCCGGTCTCGTCCAGCTTCCCGTAGAAGAACGAGCCGAACTGCGCGCCGACGGCGGCGGTCGAGACGTCGGTCAGCGCCTGAACGATCCGCTCGGGCTCCGGCTCCGAGGCCAGAATCCGCCCGACGTCCAGGGTGGATTCCAGGAGCGCGACCTGACTTTTCGCCTCGGTCACGTCGTACGTGATGCCGGTGACCCTTCCGGGCGAGACATGGCCGCCGGCGGTCACGAGCCATCGAAGGCCCCGGGTCGGGTGGAGCACGCGGTATTCCAGCCGGAAGTCGTCACCCCCCGCGATCGACGTCAGCACGTCGCGGGCCATCCGTTCGCGGTCGTCCGGGTGGAGGCGCATTTGCCACGCCTCGAAGGTGGGAAGCGGATCGTCCGGGCCGATCCCGAACAGTTCGCGGTATTCCGCCGACCACTCGGCCTGCTTGGTCGCGAGATCGAGATGCCAGACGCCTGCGTCGGCAGCGCGCAGGGCATAGCGAAGACGCTCCTGGGCCTCGACGGCGGTGTCTTCGGCCTTCCTGCGCGCGGTCACGTCGCGCAGGCTGATCGCGATGCCATCGCCGTAGCGGCTGGACCGGGCGTCCATCCAGCGATCGATGACGGGCGAATACGCCTCGAAAGCCTGAGACTCCCCGGTGGCCATCGTCTGCGCGTAGCGCATCTGGAACTCGGTCCCGGCCAGCGCGGGAAAGGCTTCGAGCCACCTGAGGCCCAGAACGGTTTCCCGGGGGCGACCGAACATCGCTTCGGCTCCCGCGTTGAACCGACTGACCCGCCAATCGCGGTCCAGGGTATAGAGGGCGTCGCCCAAGGATTCGACGAGCTGCCCCAGACGCTTCTCCGAGCGTTCGATCGTCTCCTCGGCGAGCCGCCGGTCGTGAACGTCCGTGCTCGTGCCGACCCAGCCCACGAGGGCGCCGCCCGCGTCCCATCGCGGCTCCACCTGGACGATGTGCCAGCGGTACTCGCCGTCGTCCCGCCGGAGTCGCATCTCCCCGCCATAAGCCTGGCCTTGGCGCACCGCTTCCTCGCTCGACGCGTGGAAGGCTCGAAGGTCGTCCGGGTGTACGACGCGCGTCGGATCGTAGGGTAGATCGCGGTTCTCGCCGGTGTACTCCCACCAGCGCTCGTTCAGGTCGATGGGACGCCCGTCCGCGTCGGCGGTCCAGGCGATGTGCGGGATCGCGTCGATCACGGGCCGAAGGGCGGCCTCTTCCGCGCGTTGGTCCGGACGAGCGGAGTCGCGGAAGTAGACGTGAAGGACGTCGCCTTCCGGGCAAGCGTCCACCTCAAGCCCGGAGCCGTGCGGAGGAGAGAACCGGAAGCTCACGACCTCACCCGACGAGCGGGCGCGCGCGTAGGAGTCCTCGACGACGGTTCCCCGCAGGGTCGGCCACACGTCCCAGTAGATCCGGCCCTCAAGCCCTTCGCCTTTGGCGGCCCGCAGGCTCGCGTTGGCGAACAGGATCGTGTCGTCTCGATCGAGTGCGACGAACCGATCGGCCATCTGGTCGAGGACGCGCCGCGCCACGGGATCTTGCCAAGGATGGATCGACACCGTTCTGTAGTTTACGAAAATGAAAGGCCAAAAGGACGCGTCGGGCGAGCGCTTCGTCTTCAAGGGACGAGAACGGAACCGCGCCCTCGTCCAAGGGGGCGCTCCCCCTCGCCCGAGACTTCCATGCGAGAGGCCCGCCCTTTCCTTCGCGCTTATCGCCCAGCGCCGGCGCAAGCGGGCCGGAGACACTGCGTACAAACCTCGGACGGGCGGCGCTTTCCGAACGGGAGGCGCCGCCCGTCTTTCCGAGGGCCGCTCGAAAGGCCGCACTCCGCTCTAACGACCCGAAGGGGGCGAAAAGCCCACTCCCGTCAGACGCTCCGAGATCTCCCACAGCCGCGCGGACGCGACGAGATCCTGCGCCCGCTCCGGGACGACCGCCTCGACGGGGCCGCCCCGCGTCTCTCCCAGCCTCGCGGGGCCGTAATAAACCCCTCCCCGCGCCATCGGCGACGTCGCGGCGAAGAGCGTGGGCAACGCCCCCTGGGCCACCGGCTGGAACAGGAACCAGAGCAGGGTCCGCATGAGGCCCTGAAAACTCACCCGCCCCGCCCCCTTGTAGAGCAGCTCGGTCCGGGAGATCCCCGGATGGGCCGCAAGGCTCGTGACCCCCCAACCGCCCGCTTGGCTCCGACGTTGGAGCTCCAGGGCGAACATCAGGCACGCCAGCTTCGACCGACTGTAGACGGGCATCGGTCGGTAGCGCCGCTCGGCCTGAAGGTCTTCGAAGTCGAGCTCGCCCTGCCGCGCCGCGACGCTCGACAGGGTGACGACGCGCGAGCCTTCCGCCCTCCGAAGAAGCGGCATCAGCTCGGCGCTCAGGGCGAAATGACCGAGGTGGTTCACCCCGAACTGCAGCTCGAAGCCGTCCCGCGTTTCCTGCCGCCGCGGCGGCGCCATCACGCCCGCGTTGTTGACGAGCAGATCGAGTCGGTCCGTCTGGCTTCTTAGCCTCTCGCCGAACCGCGCGATCGACTCCAGGCTCGCAAGGTCGACCGGCTCGAAACGGACGGTCGCCGTCGGCGCCTGGCTCCGGATCGTCGCCACGGCGGCCGCCCCCCTCTCGGGGCTGCGACCCGCGACGACGACCTCACTGCCCGCCCGCGCCAGGGCGAGCGCGTCTTCGAACCCGAGCCCTCCGGTGCCGGTGACGATGGCGAGACGGCCGCGTTGCGTAGGCATGTCGGAAAGTGTCCAACGTTCGGTCGAAGGGATCGGGTGAGATAGGGTTTCTTTCATGTTTGTTCGCCTAGTCAGTCATTTAAGTGGCGTTCGGTGATCGGAGGTCTGAGACGAGGATCCTAGGGGCCGTGGACGACGCGCCAGAGAGCCTCGAACCCGGCTTGGCAGCGCTCGTCCGCGTGTCCCGAGTCCCGAACCATGGCGTCCATGGTCGCGCCTGCGATAGCGTCCGTGATCTCGGCGATGAACTCCATCGGCGCGTCGCGCATCGGACCTTGGGCGCGCGTCCGTTCGATCAGCGCGCCCACCCGGGCGAAGGCGCGGGCGCCCTCGTCGCGGGTCGCCGGGGTGATCTCCTCGGAGGCCGCGAGCTGGGCCATGGTCCGCCGCTTCTCGGGATGCGCGACCGCCCAGCGCATCCAGCGCGTCCAGACGTGGCGTATCTGCTCGCGCGGCTCCGCTTCTTCGGCGAGATCGCCTTGGGCCGCCGCCGCCATCTCCTTCTTGATCTCAAGGTAGAGCTGGTTGAAGAGCTCCGTCTTGGTCGCGAAGTAGTTGAACAGGGTGCCGTTCGCGAGCCCCGCCTCCCGGGCGATCAGCGCCGTCGGCGCGCCCAGCCCGTGGGCGTCGACCACGCGGGCCGCCGCCTGGAGGAGGGCGCTTCGCTTGTCGTCGCTCTTGGGCCGGGCCACGATCCTATTCTACATCATGAATGACCAATCAGTCAATTAAAAACAGAGGAATCGTCTCGATCTCAGTCCTGCGCGGTCGGTCGCACCACGATGTCGCCCACCTCGACGTCGTCCGGCTGCTCGATCGCGAAGGCGATGGCCCGGGCGATCGCGTCGGGGGGGATCGCGATCTTATCGCGCCGCTCCCGGATCGCCGCCCGCGCCTGCGGGTCGGTCATGGACTCCGCGAACTCCGTGTGGACGAACCCGGGGGAGACGACGGTCACCCGCAGGTCGGGACCCGACTCCTGCCGCAGCGCCTCCGAAACGGTCCGGACCGCGTTCTTCGTCGCCGCGTAGACCCCCATCTGGGGCACGATCTTCAGCCCGGCGGTGGAGACCACGTTCACGAAGTGGCCCGTGCCCTGCGCCTGGAACGCGGGCATCGCCGCCGCGAACCCGTGCAGGACGCCCCGCAGGTTGACGTCGATCATGGCGTCCCAGTCGTCCGCTCGCCGGGCGTCGATCCGGGAGATCGGGCCGATACCCGCGTTGCTCACCAGAACGTCGAGCCGCCCGAACGTGGCGGTCGCCTTCCCGACGAGGCCCACGAGCTCCTCGCGCCGCGTCACGTCGACCTCGATCCACTCCGCCGACCCTCCCGCCGTCCGGATTCGATCGGCCAGTTCGGCCAGCCGATCCGCCCGGCGCGCGCCCAGGACCACCTTCGCCCCCGACCGGGCGAGTCGGAGCGCCGTGGCCTCCCCGATGCCCGCGCTCGCGCCGGTGATCGCGACGACCTTACCTTCGATGCCTTCCATCCCTCGATGCTGATCGAACTCGCTTGGCCCGGACTATCGGATTCGGGACTTCGGCTTTCAAAATCGGGCGGCGGGTAAACCTTTCCCATGGGGCGCCGTGTCGAAAGGTTTCGCCGCACATGGGGCGAGGTCCAGTTCTGGTCGGCGGTCGAGGAGGTTGGAGAACGGTCCGATTGGAGCCTCCGCTCGGACCGCCACACGCTCAAGGTGCTTCGTTCCGGGACGGTCCGGGGCTACCAAGCCGGTATTGGGGAAGAGTCCCGCGAAACGCGGACGCTCCGTCCGGGAAGCGTCAGCCTCGTTCCCGCCGGCCGCCTCTACCGGTCGACGGGCATCGGAGAGCGGATCGCCTTCTCCGTGCTGACCCTTCCGGAGCGCGGCGAGTTCGCGGCGGTTCTGGACGGGCGGGACGCGTTCGTCCACCAGACGGTCGCGCGTCTTGACGAGGCGCTCGCTGGGGGCGAGGAGCGTCTCGGCGAAACCCTCGTCCAAGCTCTCCGCCTTCACCTGGAAAGCCGGTACCTGAAGAGCCGACCGTCCGATCGCGGCTTGGAGGCTTCGGAGCGGCGGCGTCTCGAAGCCTATCTCGAAGCGAACCTTCAGGCCCGCCCCACCGTCGACGATCTCGCACGTCTGCTGGACATGGGAAGGAACCGCTTCGCCGCGTCCTTCCAGGACAGCTACGGAACGAGCCCGGCGCGGTACGTCCGGGAACTTCGGCTCCGTCGGGCTCGCGTGAGGCTCGAAGCCGGGGTCCCAGATCTGACCGAACTGGCCTTCGACCTCGGGTTCGCCAGCCACAGCCATCTGACGGCGGCCTTTAAGGCCCACTACGGCGTCCCGCCCCGAGAACTGCGCCGCCCATAGTCAACCGTCCGAAGACACCCTTTGAGCCGGGCGTCTGGGAGCGATCCGTGCCGTTCCCCGGCTTCGAGGTCGAACATTCCGACGGTCCCTTGCCTCAGCCTTCCTCCTCTGAACAGGATGTTCAGAGGAGGATGTTCTGGACCCCTTCCGCGTAGGTCGGGTGAGTGATAACCGCTTCCCGGAGGGTCGATGCCGGCAGCCCCGCGACCATGAGGAGGGAGTAGACGTGGATCAGGTCGGCGCCGGCCGCCCCAAGGTAGGCCGCTCCGAGGATCTGGTCCGTCTCTTCCTCAAGCAGGACCTTGATAAAGCCTTTCGTCTCGCGCGCCTCGTCGGCGTGGGCGTTCCGGGCCATGTCGAAGCGGAGAACCTCGAACCGCTTGCCCGCCTCCTTCGCCTCCTTTTCCGACATCCCGACGCGCCCAAGCGGCGGGTCGACGAAGACGGCGTAGGGGACGACGCGGTCGGTGGTATGACCGTTCTCCTCAAGAACGGCTCCCAGCACGATCCGGGCGTCGTCCCAGGCGGTGTGGGTGAACATCGGTCCGCCGCGCGCGTCGCCCGTTACGAAGAGCCCTGGCGCGGCGACCAGATGTTCGTCGACTTCCACAAACCCCCTCTCGTCCGGGTCCACTCCAAGGGTATCGAGACCCACGTCGTCCGTGTTGGGCCGTCGACCGGTCGCGACGAACAGCGCGTCGGCGGCGAGCGGCGTTCCGCCGCAGTCGAGCACGATCCCTCCATCCGTCGCGGTGACCTCGCCGTACTTCGTTCCGAGGACGAAGCGGACTCCCTCCTCTTCGAGCATCTCCTGGATCGCCTTGCTGACGTCTCCATCCTCGCGCCCTAGGATCTGGTCGCCCGTGTCCACGACGGTGACCTCCTCGACTCCCATGCGACGATAGAACTGGCACATCTCGACGCAGATATAGCCGCCTCCCAGCAACACGAGACGCCGGGGGAGGGTGTGCTCGTAAAGCCAGTTCTCCGCGGTGATGCAGGGGATCGTCTCCAGGCCGTCGATCTTAGGCATCAGGCTCCGGGTGCCCACGTCGAGCACGACACGGCTGGCTAGATACCGCCTGTCGCCGACCTCCACGGCGATCTTGTCCCCTTCGCGTCCGGCGAGGCGAGCGTGGCCGTGGACGAGCCGCTCCCCAAACCGTTCGGCGACGCCTTCGCGGGACTCAAGAGCCTTCTGGTGGGCGAGTTCGAGTACGCGGGCGTAATCAGGAGAGACGGCTGGGATGTCGATCCCGAATTCGGCGCCTCGCCGGGCGAGAGCGGCGAGGCGGGCGCTCTCGATGACCGTCTTGTTCGGCGTACAGCCGAAGTTCACGCACGAGCCGCCTGGATGTTTACGCTCCGCCACCAGGACACGCATTCCTTTCCCGCAGCAACGTTCGACGATCTCCTCCGCCGACTGCCCAGCCCCGATCACAAAGACGTCGCAGGTCGAAGAAGTCACGTTTAGGTCCTACTCGCGTTTGGACGCCGCCGTCCGCTCGGCTCGACTCGTCCTTTATAAGGATGGTGGCGCAGACAAGGCTTCGGTTCGACGACGTGCGGGGCGAGGGACCGCCCGAAGCGTTCTGCGAGACGTTGTGGCGAGGGCTCTCGGCGACCCCTAAGAGCATCCCGCCGCGCTTCTTCTACGACCGGGCGGGCTCCGATCTGTTCGAGCGGATCACCGACCTGCCGGAGTACTACCCAACCCGGACCGAGGCCGCGATCCTCGAAGCCCACGCGGACGAGATCGTGGCGGCGGTGGGCGCGGGCATGACCCTCGTCGAGTTCGGCTCCGGCTCCTCGCGCAAGACGCGTCTGCTTATCGAGGCCGCCCTGCGGCGGCAGAACGCTCTGACCTACGTGCCCATCGACATCAGCCGCGCCTTCCTGCGCGAGTCGTCCGAGGCTCTCTTGGACGAGTATCCCGGCCTTTCGATCCATGCCCTCGCGGGCGAGTACTTCGACGCGGCCCGCGCCCTTCCGCCCGCCGACGGTCCGCGCCTGATCCTTTTCCTCGGCTCGAACGTCGGCAACCTGAGCCACGAGGAGGCGGTCGAGTTTCTGCGTCGAGTCCGCGCGAGCATGGCCCCCCACGACCGTCTCCTGGTCGGGACCGACATGGTGAAGGAGGTCGCCATCCTTGAAGCGGCCTACGACGACGCGCAGGGAGTGACCGCCGCCTTCAACCTCAACCTTCTCGCCCGGATCAATCGTGAACTCGGCGCCCACTTCGACCTCGACGGCTTCGTTCACGCCGCCCCTTGGGATGCGGAGAACGAGCGGATCGAGATGCGATTGGTCAGCCGGGGAGACCAGCGGGTCCGCGTGGACGCGCTCGACCACACGTTCGAGTTTGCCGACGGGGAGGCTATCGTGACCGAATGGAGCCAGAAGTACACGCGGGAGAGCTTCGCCTCCCTCTGCGCGCGCGCTCGCTTCGACGTCGATCGGATCTGGACGGACGAGCGCGGCTGGTTCGTGGAGAATCTTCTCTGTCCCTTCGGTGAAGCGTAAGGGTGAAAACGGCGACGATGACCGACCGCAAGGCACAGATCCGTCAGGATCTCGACGAGGTTCGCGCTCGCACACTTTGGCTTCTGGATCGCGTTCCCGACGACTTTCTGAGGGTTCGCGTCCATGAGTTTTATAGTCCGATCGGCTGGCACTTCGGGCATGTCGGGCGGACGGAAGAGTTCTGGACGGTGGGCGAGGCGATGGGACGTCCTCTGCTGGACGATCGATTGACTTTCATCCTCGCGGACACCCACGACAACCCGAAGGACAACCGCGTCAACATTCCCGATCGCGCGGGTTTGAAGGACTACCTGGAGCGCACCCGCGCGAGCGTCCTGCGCGCGCTCGATGAGGCCGATCTCACCTCCGAGGCGCCGATGCTAGCTGACGGCTACGCCTGGGAGTTCGCGATCCAGCACGAGTGCCAGCACCAAGAGACGATCGCGGAGATGCTCCAACTCATCCAGCGGCGGCGCCCGCAGGAACCGGTCGAAGGGCTTCCCTGGGCGGCGGGCGGCCGGACGGAGATGGTGGCGATTCCGGGCGGTGAGTTTCGGATGGGATCCGACGACCCCCACGGCTACGACAACGAGAAGCGGGAACGTACGGTCGTCGTTCGCGATTTCAATCTCGGGGCCAAGCCGGTCACCGCCTTCGAGTGGACGGAGTTCGTCGCGGACGGCGGCTACGAGCGTCCCGAGCTTTGGACGGAAGCCGGCTGGGCTTGGCGATGCGCCGAGGAGGCGACGCTCCCCGAACATTGGGTCCATCAGGCGGACGGCGTGTGGGCGGTCCACGGCCCTTGGGGCCTGCGCGCCCTCCATCCCGACGAGCCCGTCTGCGGAATCAGCGCCCACGAGGCCGACGCCTACGCGCGTTGGGTGGGCAAGCGCCTCCCGACGGAAGCTGAGTGGGAATATGCGGCCTCTCCGAGCGGAGGGAAATATCCTTGGGGGGACGACGGACCTACGTTCTCTCTGGCGAACTTCGGTCTCACGAACTGGGGACCGAATCCCGCCGACCATCGCCAGACCGCGACCGGCCTGCACGATCTCGCGGGAAACGTCTGGGAGTGGACCTCGTCCGCCTTCCTTCCTTATCCAGGATTCGAGGCTTATCCTTACGATGGGTACAGCAAGGACCATATGGCGGGCGCGCACCGCGTCTGCCGGGGCGGCTCCTGGGCCACCAGCCCGTCGATCCTGCGCCGCACGTTCCGTAACTGGTACGTCCCGACCTACCGGCAGGGCTTCCTTGGTCTGCGGCTGGCGGAAGATGCGTAGTCGCTACTATAAGGCGTAATGATCCACCTCCAAGACGTCACTAAGCGCTACGGCGAGCGCATCGCGCTCCATCCGACGGACCTCGACGTTGCGGAGGGCGGGGTCACGGCCCTGATCGGCCCGAGCGGCTGCGGCAAGTCCACCCTGATCCGCACCGTCCTCGGTCTGATCGAGCCTGACGGGGGGCGGGTAACCGTCAACGGGCAGGGCGTGAATCGGGAAAGCGCGGAGGCGGTTCGGCGGAAGGTCGGCTACGTCATCCAGGACGGCGGCCTCTTTCCCCACCTCACCGCCCGCCAGAACGTCGCTCTGATGGCGAGCTATCTGAAAACGGACGGTGTCGACGCGCGCCTGGGCGAACTCGCCGATCTGACCCGCCTGCCCAAAGACGCCTTCGATCGCTATCCGGCCGAACTGAGCGGTGGCCAGCGGCAGCGCGTCGGTCTCATGCGCGCCCTGATGCTCAAGCCCAAGGTCTTGCTTCTCGACGAGCCGCTTGGCGCGCTCGATCCCCTCGTGCGTGCCGCCCTCCAGCAGGATCTCAAGCGGGTCTTCACGGAGGAGGGGCTGACCGTTCTTCTCGTCACCCACGACATGGGGGAGGCCGCCTACCTGGCCGATCGGATCGTTCTTATGCGCGACGGCCGTATCGTCCAAGAGGGCGCCCTCGACGACTTTCGGGAGCGGCCCGCCGAGCCCTTCGTCGCGGAGTTCATGAACGCCCAGCGACCGGCGGTGGCGATATGAGACGATGGCTGGTCCTGCTTCTAATCCTTCTGTCCCTTCCGCTACGTGCCCAGACGGTCACCGTCGGCTCGAAGAAGTTCACCGAGTCGTACGTCCTCGGTGAGATCGCTCGCAAGGTCCTGACCGACGCGGGGTTCAAGGTCGAGCATAAGCAAGGAATCGGCGCGACGGGCATCGTCTGGACCGCCCTCACGAAAGGCGACATCGGGGCGTATCCCGAGTACACCGGCACGATCTCCGAGGAGATTCTGAAGAAGCCGGGGCTTGACGTCGCGACGATGGCGGCAGAACTAGCGAAGCAGGGCGTCGGGATGTCGAAGGACCTTGGCTTCAACGACGGCTACGGCATCGCGATGAGCGCCTCGGAGGCGAAGCGGCTCGGCATCGCGACGATCAGCGACCTCGTCAAGCACCCTGAACTGAAGGCGGGCATCTCGCACGAGTACCTCGCCCGCAAGGACGGCTGGACGCCGCTCGCCGCGAAGTACGGTCTGACGATGCGGCCCGATGGAGTTGAGCACGCCATCGCCTATGCCGCCCTCTCGGCGGGGAAGATCGACCTCACCGACTGCTACACGACCGACGCGGAGATCAAAAAGTACGACCTGACGGTTCTCAAGGACGATCGGGGCTTCTTCCCGCTCTACCGCGCCACCTTCCTCTACCGGCTCGACCTTCCGAAGAAGGCGGTCGCGGCCCTCGACGCCCTCGGTGGCACGATCGACGAGAAGACGATGATCGCCCTGAACGCTGAGGCGAACCGGACGAAGGACTACGGGGCCGCCGCCGCGCTCTATTTCAAAGGACGGGGCCAGAACGTCCAGGTTCACCATGACACCCTGACGGAGCAGATCGCGCCGCGCCTGCTCGAACACCTCGCGCTGGTCGGCGTCAGTCTTCTCGCCGCCGTCCTCGTCGGCATCCCATTGGGCACCCTCGCCGCACGGCCCGGTCCTTCGAGCGGATTCATCCTAAGTTTCACCGGCTTGATCCAGACTATTCCGAGCCTCGCCCTCTTCGGTCTGCTCGTGCCGCTCGCCTTCTTCGGGATCGGCCTGCGGACCGCGATCTTCGCCCTGTTCCTCTACTCGCTCCTGCCCATCGTCCGTAACACGGCGGCAGGCCTACGCGCCATTCCGCCCGCCCTGCGCGAGTCCGCGGAAGCCTTGGGGCTGCCCGCCGCCGCGCGCCTGCGCCTCGTCGAGTTTCCGATAGCCCTGCCGACGATCCTCGCGGGCGTGAAGACAAGCGCCGTAATCAACGTGGGCACCGCTACCATCGCCGCTCTGATCGGCGCGGGAGGCCTCGGCCAGCTTATCCAGAGCGGCCTATCGCTAAACGACAACGAGACGATCCTCAAGGGCGCCGTTCCGGCGGCGATTCTGGCGCTGATCGTCCAGGGCGCGTTCGATCTGCTGGAGCGGTCGGTGGTGTCGAAGGGCCTACGAACCTGATTTAGGAACGCGGTCGTTTGCGACCGCGATCCCCAGCGAGCGTGCTCGCGCTCAAGCACAACCAGGACGGGTAAACCGTACCGTGCCCTACGATCCTCACGAGCCGACCGCCGCGTTGTGCGACATCCCAATCCGTGAGAACGGGGAGGGAATGGTGGACGTGCTCACGCTCTCCGACCGGATCTTTCTCGACCGGCCTCGTTTCGACTACAAGCGAGAATCCCTTCTCCGCGTCGGCGCGGCAGATCGGCTGGCGCAGGCGGCGGATCGGCTCCCAACGGGCTATGCGTTCGGACTTGTCGAGGGCTGGCGACCGCCGTTTATCCAGGCGCGGATGTTTCGCTCGACTTGGCGGCTGATCGCCGAGCGGTTTCCTGAGCTTTCAGAGGACGAGCTCAGGCCCGTCGTCGAACGGTACACCGCCCCGATGGAGGAGTCCGTCCCGCCGCCCCACACGACGGGGGCCGCTTTCGATCTCGCCCTATACCATGACGGCGTGGCGGTCGACGTCTGCTCGCCGTTCGAATGGAAGGACCCCGACTGCTTCGCCTATGACGCGCCCGGCTTGTCGGACAACGCTCGCTTCCAGCGGGATGTGATCGGTGGCGCGTTCGAAGGCACGGGGATCACGAACTACGCCAGCGAGTACTGGCATTGGAGCTACGGCGACCAAGGATGGGCCTATCGTGGCAGCCATCCTCATGCCTTTTACGGGCCTATAGAGCCCGTCGGCTGGAAGCCGGAAACCCGAGACGCCATCGATGCGCCGCTCGAATGGATCGAGGAGACGACGGCCTAGGGAAGAGGGGATCGAAACGACCCGTCCCCTGGTAACCTCCCCCCATGGTTGCCCTCGCCGCTTTCGCCGGCCTGCTCGCGATCCGGCCCGACCTCGCCTTTCCCGTTCCCGGCAGCGTCGCGACGAAGGCGTTCGAGCCATTGAGTCCCGGCTTCGCCTGGAACCAGGCGATCGTCTCGTGGAACGTCGAGAATCCCCAGACGGCGGGTCTGCGCGTCGAGGCGCGCGCCTGGCGGGGTGAAGTACCGACGAAGTGGTACGTGCTGGCCGACTGGTCCGCGAAGGGCCCTCGCGTCTCCGTCGAGGGCCAAAAGGACGCCGACGGCGACGTGAACACGGACACGCTCGAACTCAAGAGTCCCGCCGACCGGCTGGAGTTGAGGGCGACCCTGAAGACGCTCGGCGAGGGACCGACCCCTCGCCTTCGGCTCCTGACCGCCGCGTTCCTCGATTCCAAAGCGAAGACCGCCGCCGTCTCCCATCGAAGCGAGGCGTGGGGCAAGACCATCGACGTCCCGATGCGCGCCCAGGGCGACTACCCGAACGGGGGCGTCCTATGTTCCGCCACATCGACCTCGATGCTCTTGTGGCACTACAGCCGCGTTCTTCACCGGCCTGAACTCGACCGTGACGTGCCGGAGGTCGAGGCGAACGTGTGGGACGCCGTCTACGACGGGGCGGGCAATTGGCCCTTCAACGTCGCCTACTCCGGCTCGTTCCCAGGGATGCGCGCCTACGTCGCCCGATTCGCCGGCATCTCGGATCTGGAAAAGTGGATCGCGGTGGACTTGCCGCTCGCTTGCTCCGTGTCGTTCGACATGCTGAAAGGTGCGCCGGCGGGCGGTTCGGGGCACCTCGTGGTGCTCGTCGGCTTCACGAAGGATGGCGACCCGGTGATCAACGACCCCGCACGGCGCGGCGACGTGCGCCACGTCTACAAGCGGGCCGACTTCGAGCGGGCATGGCTCTATTCGAAGCGGACGGTCTACGTGGTCCACCCCGAGGACGCTAAGCCGCCGAAGGGGGGCGAGGGCCGCTGGTTGGAGGATTGATGGTCGCGATCATTCCGGCGGCGGGGAAGGGGAGCCGCATGACGGCCCTGACGGAAGGCAAGCCCAAGGAACTCTTGCCTTTGGGCGGAGCTCCGACGATCGCGCGGGTGATCGGCGAGGCGCGGCAGGCGGGATTCGAGCGTATCGTAGTGGTCGGTGCGCCCGACAAGCCTTTGCTCGATGAGTTTCTTCGAGACTACCGGGTCGAGATCGTCCACCAACCCGCGATGCGGGGTCTCGCCGACGCGATCGCCTGCGCGGACATCGACGACGATGCGGTCATCCTGCTCGGGGACGGCGCGTATTACGGCGGCTCACCCGTCGCGCGCATGGCGGAACTGCTTGAGAAGGGAATCGACGGAGCGGTGGCGGTCGCGCCGACCGACGACGTGGGGACGTCGCGCTACGGAATCGTGGATGTCGATGAGTGGCGCGGTGGCATCCAACTTATTTGGGAAAAGCCCGGTCCCGAGGCGACGATCAGTCGATGGGCGGTCGCCGGCCGCTACGCGCTTTCTCGGCGGCTCATGGCTTTCTTGTCGGAAACGGTCGCGCGGTTTGAAGGTCCGGGTGAGTTGGGCATGACCGCCGTCCTGAACGCCGCCCTCGAAGAGGGCTTCGACCTCAAGGCGGTCGCCCTCGGCTCCGAGATGCGTCGCGTGGATGTAGGAACGCCGGAAGAGTACGAGGAAGCGCTTCAACTCCGTTGGTAGACCGTTCGTCCGCAGCGAAATCTTAAAGGTCTTACGACGTACCGAGGTACCTTATAAGGTCTGTGTCGCTCAGCGCCGAGTCCGCCATCCCGCTTCGAGAAAACGCCTCGCGGGTAGTCTGGACCCTGGCTTGGCCCGCCGTCGCCCTGAACTCCCTTCAGGTGGTCAACACCCTGCTCGACCGGTTCTTTATCGGTCACCTGCACGCGCCCTCGCTGACCGCGCACGGGGCTTCGACGAACGTCATGTTCCTTGTGTTCTCGCTCGCGGCGTCGCTCGGCACGGGCGCCTCGGCGATCGTCGCCCGCGCGTTCGGGGCGGGTGAGGAGGCGGAGTACCGGCGAGGGGCGCAGGAGTCGCTTAGCCTCGCGCTCGGTCTGGGTCTCGTGTTCGCGATCCTGACCGCCTTGAGCGCCGGATGGGCGGCGGCTTCGCTGCTACCGGCTTCCGCCGTCGTCGCGCAAGAGGAGATGACGCGGTTCGTGCTCGCCTACTCGGCGGGTCTACTTCCGATCTTCGTGATCCAGACCCTGGCGGGCTCGCTGCGGGGAGCGGGCGACACGAAGAGCCCCATGGTGATCTCCGGCATCCAGATCGCGATCCACATGGGGCTGAATTTCCTGTTGGTCCATCGCTTGGGTCTGGTCGGGGCGGGGATCGCGCTGAGCGCGTCGGCGTGGGTGTCGGCAGTCGGTTACGTCGCCTACGTTCGCTGGACTGCCTTGGGCGCGCTGTCGCCTCTGCACGTTCCCCGCTGGGACTGGGGAAAGCGCATCCTGCGCATCGCGGTTCCGGCGGCGACCATGTCGACCCTGCGGACGCTGTCCTTGACCGCGTTCACCCTCGTGCTCAAGCAGCTGTCGAACGGCGAATCGGCCATCGCGGCGATGTCCACGAGCTTCGCGGTGGAGTCGATCATGTTCATGCCCGCGTTCGGCCTGAGCATGGCGGCGGGCGCGTTGGTGGGCCAGAGCCTGGGCGCGGAGCGGCCCGATCGGGCGGAACGATTGGGTTGGGTATCCGCGCATTGGGGCGCGTTCGTGACGATCTGCCTCGTGACCCCCGTCTACGTCTTGGCGCCGACCATCGCGGGTACCTTGATCGGCCACGATAAGCCCGAGATCGTTCGCGAGGCGACGTTGTTGCTGCGTTACCTCTGCGTCACGGAGTTCCTGTTCGCCTACGCGATGGTGTTTATCGGGGCGATGCAGGGCGCAGGGGACGTGAAGCGGCCCCTCTGGATCTCCGTGTTCGCTCTCTGGGGTCTGCGCGTTCCCCTTGCGGTCGTCCTCTCCCTACCCAGCGGCTTTGCGCTCGCAGGGATGATCACGCTGCCCATCGCTTACGGAATGGGCGCGAAAGGGGCGTGGCTGGCGATGGCCCTCACCCAGGGCGTCCAGGGCATTCTCGCGACGATCGCCTACAAAGGCGGGTCCTGGAAGCGGGCAAGGGTCTAGGGAGCTAGGAAACGGGGGAGTTGGGTGAGCTACCATCCTAACTCTCCCACTCTCCAATCCCTAATGTCCATTCGTTACGAACTTCTCGCCACCTGTCCTCACACCGGCGCACGCCGAGGACGTCTCCACACCCCCCACGGCACAGTCGAGACGCCGTTCTTCATGCCGGTGGGGACCTACGGGGCGGTCAAGACGGTCGGGGTCGAGGACCTGGAGACGCTCGGCTTCGAGCAGATCCTCTCGAACACCTACCATCTCTCCCAGCGGCCCGGTGAGGAGCTGGTGAGGCGACGGGGTGGGCTCCACCGCTTCATGGGTTGGCGCGGCTCGATTCTGACCGACTCGGGCGGCTATCAGGTGATGAGCCTGAGCAAGTACCGAAAGATTTCCGACGAGGGGGTGCGCTTCAAGAGCCATCTCGACGGCCACGAGATCTTCCTCACCCCGGAACGTTCCATCGAGATCCAGGCGGCCTTGGGGGTGGACATCAGCATGATGCTGGACGAGTGTCCGCCCTATCCCTGCACTCGCGAGGAGGCTGTCGGTGCGATGCGTCGGACCCACCTGTGGGCAGGGCGAAACCTGATGGCCCGGACGGGCGACCAGGCGATCTTCGGCATCGTCCAAGGCGGCGTCCATCTCGATTTGCGTACCGAGGCGGCGGCATTCATGGCGGGCCTTCCCTTTGACGGCTTCGCCGTCGGGGGTGTCAGCGTGGGGGAACCGACCGAGATGCAACGGCCCGTGGTCGCCCACACCGCGCCCCTTCTGCCCAAAGACAAGGCCCGCTACCTGATGGGCGTCGGTCATCCGGGCGACATCCTCCATGCGGTCGCCTGCGGCATCGACATGTTCGACTGCGTTCTGCCAACCCGTATGGCGCGGCACCACGCGCTCTACACCCTGAACGGGCGCGTCAACGCCGCCGGGGCGAAGTGGGCGGAACACGACGGTCCTTTCGACGAGGAATCCGTCTTCCCGCAGACCGAGCGCTACTCCGCCGCCTACGTGCGACATCTGTTCAAGGTCGACGAGCCGCTCGGGGCGCGGCTCGCCACGCTTCACAACCTCGCCTTCTACGCGCGGCTGATGCGCGAGATCCGCGAGGCGATCCTCGAGGGAACCTGGCCCGCGTTGATGACGCGCTACGCGAACGCGTAGAATCGCCCGTGACCACCCGGCGGCTTGGAAACAGCGACCTCGACATCACGCCCCTAGGCATCGGCGCCTGGGCCATCGGCGGCAGCGGCTACGCCTTCGCTTGGGGGCCGCAGGACGACGACGAGTCCGTCGCGGCGATTCGCGCGGGGCTCGACGCGGGCATGAACTGGATCGATACCGCCGCCGTATACGGGCTCGGCCACAGCGAGGAGGTCGTCGCCCGAGCTCTGGAGGGTATGGCGGAGAAGCCGTACGTTTTCACCAAATGCGAGCGGACCTGGGACGCGGAAGGGAAGGTGGTCCCCTCGCTCAAGGCCGACTCGATCCGCCGCGAGTGCGAAGCGTCTCTCCGGCGGTTGAAGGCAGACGTCATCGACCTCTATCAGGTTCACTGGCCGCAACCCGACGACGAGATCGAAGAGGGTTGGACCGTTCTCGCGGAACTTCAGAAGGAAGGGAAGGTGCGCTGGATCGGCGTCTCGAACTTCAGCGTCGCCCAGATGGAACGGGCACGGGCCATCGCGCCGATCACGTCGCTCCAACCGCCCTACTCCCTCCTGCGGCGGGACGTCGAGGCGGAGGTCCTGGCGTACTGCGCCGCGCACGACATCGGGACGATCGTCTACTCACCGATGGCCTCGGGCCTGCTCAGCGGTGGAATGAGTCGCGAGAGGATCGCCGCCTTACCTGCGGACGATTGGCGAGGCCGGGCGGATGCGTTCAAGGAGCCTGCCCTCACGAAGAACCTCGCGCTGGCCGACCGCCTAAGGGCGGTCGGCCAGCGCCATGGACGAACGGCAGGCGAGGCGGCGATCGCCTGGGCCCTGCGCCGCCCGGAGGTCACGGCGGCGATCGTCGGAATCCGGCGACCCGATCAAGTCGCCGGAATATCCGGAGCGACGACGTTCCGCCTGAACTCCGACGAGATCGCGGAGATCGAGGCGGAATAGACTCAAGGCTTGGCCGAAGGCGTCGCTACTTTCGGCGCGGCGCCTACCGCTCCCATCGTCTTGGGAGCGATTGTGCCTCCCGTCGCGGGCATCGCTGTCGATGCGTGATCCGCCGCCTCGTTCAGCTTCGCCTTCGTCTGGTCGACCGCATCGTTGATCATCGTCCGAGCCTTCTCAGGGTCGATCGTCGGAAGCTTGATGGGTCCGGAGGCGTCCTTGGCGAAGTCGATCCGCTTCATCAGCATCGCGACCGCATGACGCGCCTTTTGCTCCGAGGGCGTGAGGCCCTGGTTAGCGGCGAGGTGCGCGGTGCGCTGCTCGACTTGGCTCAGCGCCTTGAGGGTGTTATCCAGCTTGGCCTGGATCGTATCGTCGCCCACCTTCTCCTCTTTAAGGAACTTGCGGAACTCGTCCTCAAGACCCTTACCGATCTCATCGGCTTTCGCAGGATCGTTGGCGTTCTTCAGGAGCTCGCCTACCGCTTCCTTGTGAGCGCTGAGGTAGGTGAAAAGCTCGTCGTGGAGTCGTTTCGTCGCGTCGGCGGATCGGGCTCGCAGGTCGGTCTCGACCCTCTGTTCCAGGTTCTCTCGGTACTCGGGGAGCCGCTTGATCAGTTCGTCTGGAGCGCTGCGGATCGCCTTAGGCACCTCCGTACGAACGTAGTCGGCGAACTGCGGGGTGAGATCGTCCACGCGCTGAGAGGCGAGACCGGTCGCGATCTCCGCCGCCGCGTTGGGCTCCAGGTTGCTGCGCCATCCAGACGTGAGGAAGGCCATGCTGCCCACGACGAGGACCGTCATGACAACGCCGATGATCTGAGTGCGCTTCAGAGAGGCGCGGCTTTCGACGAGCTCCTGTGCGACGTAGCGTTCAGCGATGCCCTCGCCGGACAGGTTTACGATGGGCTCGGGGTTCACCGGGCCGGGATTCGTCGGGATGTCGCTCACTTTACGCCCTCGTTCGCCTTCTTGTCGGCCTCGCCCTTGACGTGGGTCGCGGCATCCTGCACGTTCTTGGCCGCGTCGGCCACCTTCTGCGCCGCCGCTGAGACGGCCTTCGCAGCCTCGCCCGGCTTGATCTCCAGGCCTTTGACGTCCTCGCGGATCACGTCGAACACGGCAAGTCCCATCGCCCAGTCGTCTTCGGCGCCGGAACCTCCCTGATCGCTCGCCTGGATGCGGCGCAGGTTTTCATGGATCTTCTGCATCGCGGTGAGGTGGGGAGTAAGAAGCTCGTCGGCCAGATTCGGCCCGCGCTCATTCACGGCGGTCGTAAGGCTAGTCACGAGACCCTTGACCTGCTCCTCTGTCGCGTCCGGGAACATCTTGCGAATCTCCGGCTCCTCGTCACGCAGAGCAGCTCCAAACGTCTCGTCAAGAACCTTCTGACCCTTGGCCGGGAGCGACTTTTGAAGTTCGTCCACCTGCTTGAGCGATGCCTGGGTGATATCGGGGACACGGGTGTTGAGCTTGACGAACTCCGCCTGAACGACGGGTCGCATCTCGGTAAGGGTGTTGCCCATCGTCTCTTTGAGTTGCGGCACGACCCGTTCGTTCATGCCCTCCTGCAGACGCGAGACGAACCGTTCTTGGGTCGGGCCTTGAGAGGCGAGGGCCTTCGCGTCGGCGTAGAGAAGCCAGAGCGAGACGACGAGGGTGACGACGATGACGAGGGTCGCACCGAGGCGCCAGAGATTGGTCTGCTTACGGACGCTCTCCAGTTCTCGGATGTGTGCTTGGGTCGTGCTTGGATCCATGTCCGTCCTGTGTTGAGGATCGGCCCCCGCCGTAAGCTTAGAGTACGGATTACCGGGGCTTGCTCCGATCTTCGCCCCCAGTAGACCGCATAAATACCGTGGATGTTTCGAAAGCCGCCTTACGATCCCACTTGTTGTACTTTGGTACTAGGCGAGAGCCCAGCCACGTCGTGACTCTAATCGACAAGAGGGCGGAACTCTTCGGGGTGTTCGCGCAGGTAGTTCAGGACGTGGCGCCGTCGCTCCGCACCGCGTGTGCGATCGACGCGGCCTCGATCGCTGGGCATTCCTGGAATCTTGCCCTCGACATGGGTGTAAACCGCTGCCCATCGCTTTTTCACCGCCGAAGGCGAGAGCGAAAGCCGATCCGCCAGTTCCTTGTCGGTAAGGCCCTCCAAAGCGGAGGTGAGCAACTCGCGGTGGACGCGGCGCAAGGCGAGGCGGTTGGGATAGTCGACGAAGAGCGAGGCGACGCGCGCACCGCCGATGTGATCGTTGGCGGCCTCGTCCCGGCTAAGGCCCATCAGGAAGGGTCGGTGGATACTGGGTTGTTCGGCTTCATCTTCGAAGTGCTTCCGATAGTCGCTTCGAAGCCGCCATCCGCCGGCGGTAAACGAGCCGAGGGCCTGGGGACTGAAGACTTCGCGCAGGACGCGCTTTAGACGATAGCCCTGCATGGAGTGGCCGGAGGCGGCCGCGCGCCGGTCTCCAACGAGACCCGTCGAGGCGTGGCCGGGTGGGAGGATAGGAGAGACGGTGTGAAGCGCCACGAGGTTTAGTCCGCCTCCCCGATGGGCCGCGCGGATACGGTCGAGCGAGAGCGGCTCGTCGCCCCGCGACAGGTGGCGCGAGGCGATCGCCCCGGCGATCCAAGGACACTCTCCCGACTCGAGCTTGTCCGCCATTCGGTCGGAGACGAAGGCGCTCAGAGAGAGCGAGACGGCGCGGCGCGGTCCCTCGACGTCTTCAATGACGAGGGACCACACGCCCTCCTGGGCCAGCATTCCCGCCCAGGCGCGCTCAAGATCGGGGACGCCGGGACCGTACCACGGCGCAAGAACCTCACGGTGGAGGAGAAAATCTTCGAGGGTGGCGGGGCGTTGCTCAAGGATCAAATCGATCACAAAAACGCCGTTCGATCGGCGGGAATGCGGATGACGTTACCCCTTTAGACGCCGAGTACGCTGTCTATGTAAGTGAAACTACGGCTTGCAGAAGGTGAACTCAATCGATTGATGAACGGAGCCCTGGTCGAGCGGCCCGTCAATCCTCGTCTTCGATCCAAAGACAAGCGCAACGGTTGGAAGAGATCGCAAGAATCCCAGTATCGAACGTCGCGTCCGTCGCGGGCATCCAACATCCCAACTTCGTCGTCGGAGTACGCGGGTCGGGATCGTCGAGGTTGCCGAAGAGCCGGGTGCCCGCCTCGTCCATCCCGGTCTCGGCCGCAAATCGCTCGATCAGGCGATCCGTCTCCTCCCACGACATGATCCGGGAGCTGTAGGCAAGTCCTCCGTGAGCAGAAGGCGCAACGTCGCGCGGGCTTCCTGGAGCGTCGGCGTCTGGACGAGCGCGTCCGGATCAAGCCCGAAGAGTCGGGCGGCGGCGTCCCGATCGTAGCGACCTGCTACCACACCGCAGTGGACAACGCCGAACTTCCGTCGCTCTCGGATTTCGTCCCAAAGCGTCATACCGATTCAGCGAGATAGTTCCGGACCTTGCCCGCGAGGCTCTTGGTCATCGTCGGGACCGCCGCCAACTCCTCGATCGACGCCCGGCGGATGCCCTCGATGGAGCCGAAGGTGCGCAGAAGCAAGCGCTGGCGGCGCGGGCCGACGCCAGGAATCTCTTCCAGCACCGAGCCGTTCATGCGCTTGTCGCGAATCTTGCGGTGGTAGGTCAGGGCGAAGCGGTGCGCCTCGTCGCGGAGCTTGCGCAGAAGCATGAGGCCCGGCGACGTGAGAGGAAGCTCGACCTCCCGGTAGAGGTAGGCCTTCGTACGGGAGGTCTTCAGATTCTTGAGGTCGGGCTCCTCACCCGCCTGAAGGATCTCCGCCTCGTAAGGCACGTAGATCAGCTCGTGCCGTTTTGCGAGGCCGACCATCGGGACGTGGAGCCCGAGGTCGTCTCGGGCTTTGAGCGCCGAGGCGAGTTGGCCCTTGCCGCCGTCGATCATGATGAGGTCCGGGAGCTTCGAGAACTTCTCGTCACCGTCCACGTATCGCTTGAGGCGGCGGGTAAGGACCTCGTTCATCATCGCGAAGTCGTTGGGCGTCTCGGGATGCCACTTGATCGCGAAGCGCCGGTACTCGTCCTTGTTCGCCTCGCCGCCTTCGGTGACGACCATCGAGCCGACCGGCGCGGTGCCCTGGATGTTCGAGATGTCGTAGCCTTCGATCCGGAAGGGCGGGCTGTCGAGCCCGAGCGCGTCCTGGAGCATTCCCATCGCCTCGTCGGCCCACTCCTCCTTCTTCTTCAGCTCTTGGGCGAAGACGTTGAGGGCCTGCTCCGCGTTCGCCGCCGCGAGATCGACGAGGCGCGCCTTGTCGCCCGTCTGTGGGACCTCAACGGTGACCGCGCTGCCTTTGCGCCCACGCAGCCACTGTTGAACGACGAGCCGCTCCTCGATCTCGACCGGAAGCAGGATCTCCCGGGGCACTTCCGGCGCCTCCGCGTAATATTGCTTCACAAATTCCTGGACTGCTTCGCCGGGCGCCGCATCGGCCGCACCATCGAGCATGTACTGCCGCTGGCCGATAAGCTTGCCACCCCGTATGTAGAGCATCTGGATCGCCGCCCCGCGCTCATCCTTGACGACCGCGATAACGTCCTGGTCATTGCCCTTGTCGGTCACCGCCTGCTGGCGCTGCATGACCTGCTCGATCGCCTTCACCTGGTCGCGGATCTTGGCCGCCTTCTCGAAATCGAGGGTTTCGGCGGCCTCCTCCATCTCCCGCTGGAGGTCGGCGGCGATGGTGTCCTCCTTGCCGTCGAGGAACGCTGCCACCTTGTCCAGAACGCCCTGGTACTCAGACCGGTCAGCGAGCCCGGCGCAGGGTCCGAGGCACCGTCCGAGATGGTAGTAAAGGCAGGGGCGCTGGACCGGCGCGCCGCTCCACGACTTGCCACATGGGATCAGCGGGAAGATCTTATGGAGCAGCCCGAGGGTGTCGCGCACCGCGAAGGCGCTCGTATACGGCCCGAAATACTTCGCCTTGTCCTTGCGTACCCGACGGGTGAAGAGGACGCGAGGAAACTCTTCGTCGGTGATCGTGATGTAGGGATACGACTTGTCGTCCCGCATCCGCACGTTGTAGGGCGGACGGTATTTCTTGATCAGGTTGCACTCGAGAACGAGAGCCTCGACTTCCGTGCCGACCACGATCCACTCCAGATCGCGCGCCTTCTGCACCAACCGCGCGATTCGCGGGCCGTGCTTTGCCGATTCCTGGAAATAACTCCGCACCCGGTTCCGCAGGTTGATCGCTTTGCCCACGTAAAGCACGTTCCCGCCTTCGTCCTTATGCAGGTACACGCCGGGCTCGGTCGGCAGCAGGGCGAGCTTGTCGAGAATCGTCTGGGGCAGTTGTCGCTTGCGGGGCATGCTTCGCTTTAGGCACAGACAAGGGCGGGTCTCTGAACCTACCCGTACTACGTCGCCCCGGCCTGACCCGTGTCGTGGAACGGCATGATGGTGATCGTCCGCCTGACGGTTCGCACCGCGATCGGAATCGCGCCGAGGCAATAAACTGAGGTATCGAAAGCCTTACCACGCCTCGCCTTCTCGTACGCCCTTTCGCCGAGTCCGATCTGGCCGACTACCTGGCGTTCCACACCCATCCCGAGGTAGCACGGACGATGGGCAAGCCACCGATGGACGCGGAGCAGGTCGGTCGCTACTTGGCGGAGCGGGCCGCCGCGCAGGGGGACGAGCGCGGGAAGTGGCAGGGCTACGCCGTCGTCCACCGCAAAGACGAGCAAATGGTCGGAGAGGTCGGGCTCTACCTTCACGAACGACCGGAGGACGAGGGCGACTTGGGGTTCGCGTTCCACCCGGACTATCAGGGACAGGGGCTCGCGACGGAAGCCGCCGAAGCTTTGGTCGAGTACGGCTTCAAGACGCTCGGACTGAGGCGGATCACCGCCCACTGCGACGCAGGAAACGCCGCCTCCTCCCGCCTGATCGAGCGGCTCGGGATGCGTCGCCAAGCGTCTGAGAGCGACAGTATCGCCTACACGCTGACCTGCGAGGAATGGCTCGCCCTGATGAAGACGTCATGACCGCCCACGTCGCTCTCCTACGCGGGATCAACGTCGGCAAGACGCGCCGCATCGCGATGAAGGATCTGGCCGACGAGTTCGCACGATTGGGCTTCGCGAACGCTAGGACATCTATCAACAGCGGCAACGTCTGGTTCGAGGCCGACGAGGAAGGCGACCGTCGAGGCGGATCTCCGCGAACGCGAGCGGATCGCCCTGGTCGGGCGGGAGGTCTACAGTCTGATCGAGCGGGAGCCAGGCGAACTGAACGTCTTCGCCTTCCATAGGGTCGCGAAGACGCTACGGGCGCCCGTCACCGTCCGCAACTGGAACGCCACCCGCCGCCTCGCGCAGGGCGCCTAAGAGAAGCACCGCACTTTTAGAAGGCTTCTGTATGCCGTTCCAACGTCCCCTTGCCGTACTTGATCGAACCCTCAGCGTCGTTTCTTCGCCCTTGAGGCATGGAAGACCGCTTCGATCTTCGGCGATTTTTGGATGCGCAGGACGCGGGCGGAACCTACGCCGGAGCGCTGCAGGAGGTTCGTGCCGGTTCCAAGACCGGTCATTGGATGTGGTTCGTCTTTCCCCAGATCACCGGTCTCGGGCGAAGTTCGATGGCGCAGCGTTACGCGATCTCCGGGTTGCCGGAGGCGCAGGCGTACCTCGCGCACCCTGTTCTCGGGGCTCGGCTGGAGGAGTGCGCTCGCGCGCTCCTCGCCCTTCCTCCGAAAGACGCGACATCGATCTTCGGCTCGATCGACGCTCAGAAGCTCCGGTCGTCCATGACGCTGTTCGCCCTGGCCGCTCCCGACCGCGCGGTCTTCTCCGATGTGCTGGATCGCTACTTCGCCGGACAACGAGACGAGGAGACGATCCGCCGCGTCTAGCGGACCGAAGAATCGGTCGCGGGGCTCCTTACGGGCTGAGAAAACCCTAGTCTAGTAAAGTGGAACCGATGCGAAGAGCCTTGCCTCTCCTCCTCGTTCTCGCGCTCGCCGGTTGTAAAGGAAGCCGGGAGAACGATGTCGTTGGGAACTGGACCTTGCCGGGGGGACAACTCACGATGGCCGGGGATAAGAGCTACCGAGGGCAGATAAGCCTACTCACCCTCGAAGGCACGTGGGCGATGGATGGCGACGATGTGACCCTCACTCGCACGAGGGTCAACGGGAAGCCGGTCGCCGAAATCAAGGCGCAACTCCAGCGGAGCCTCGCCGCCGTGCCCGCCGCCCGGCGCAGACCGATCGACGCGATGGTGAACGATCTCGACAAGCCGAGCGTGCTGACCCTGAGCGCGGATGGCAAGACCCTGACGACGAACAAGGCGAAGGACAAGAGCCAGGGGCAGGGAATCACCCTGACGAAGTCCTAGCCGCCCTTCAGTCGCGCCAGAAACGAGCGGGGCACTCGGCGGATCGTGCCATGGCGGGCGCCGGGGACCATACGAACGCGGTCGCTTACGTCGGTCCAGGTCTTCAGGTCAGCGGACTCGAGCGCGCCCCATTTATGAGCGGTGTAGACGTCGAAGTAGACCCGCACCCGATCTCCGAGATCGACGACGGTAGGGCCTTCGATCCATGTTTTGCCACCAAGGTCGCGAGCGACGACAGCCCAGGGGCCGTCGAACGACGGAGCGGTGGCGGCGAAAAGAGATTTGTGGGCGATCGGGACCTTGCGCTCGTCCTTGGCGATCATTAGGTAGCCCTTCTTGTAAGGGACGATCGTCGCATCGATCACGTTGAACCCGGGATTCCAGAGAAGCCGCGCCGGCGAGAAGTTCTGGAAGTCCTTTGTGGTCGCCTGGTAGAAGCGGTGGTTGGCATCGTCGCCCGGAACCTCCGTCTCGGGAAACGCGCCGGGGATCGTGGTCGACCAGTAGACGACGTAGCGCTTCGACTTCGAGTCCCAGATGCCTTCGGGAGCCCAAGTGTTCTGCGCTCCCTCAGGCGCGATCTTCGGAACAAGGCGCGGCTCGCTCCAACCGCCGCGCTTCCCAAGGGTCGCTACACCCAGGTCGCGGTCGTGCCAATCGGTAGTCCAGACCATGTGCCAGTCGCCGTTCGGACCGGGGAAGAAGCATGGATCGCGAACGATCTTGCTCCCACCGACGGTGGGTGGCACGTGAGGGCCGGACAAGGGCTTCCAGTCGAAGCCGTCCTCACTCGTGGAAAACAGAACTCCCGATTCGCCGTTGCCGGTGAAGTAGCTGGCGACGTAGACGAGATCGTCCCTGAGGAGCGGCGGTGGAAGAATCATCAGGAGCCTTGTGGACGGATCGCGGGAGCCCCGCGGGGCTCCCGGCGTGGTGGTTAGACGAGTTCGGTCGGATCCGCGAAGCGGCCGGCGACCGCCGTCGCCGCCGCCGTGGCGGGAGAGACGAGGTGGGTGCGTGAGCCTGGACCTTGACGACCCTCGTAGGGACGATTGGAGGTGCTGGCGCTACGCTCGCCAGGACGAACGATGTCACCGTTCATCCCGAGGCACATCGAGCAGCCCGCCATGTGCCACTCGAATCCCGCCTGCTTGAACACCTCGTCCAGCGCTTCGGACTCGGCTTGGCGTCGTACCGACTCGCTTCCAGGCACGACGAGGGCGCGGACGCCGGAGGCGACGCGGCGGCCCCGCACGACGCGAGCGGCGTCGCGCAGGTCTTCGATGCGGGAGTTCGTGCAGGAGCCGATAAAGACGGTGTTCACCGTCAGGTCGCGCATCACGGCGCCGGGCTTGAGGCCCATGTAGCGAAGGGCGCGCTCCTCGCCCGCGTCCTTGGGTTCAGGGATGGGGCCGTCGAGATCGACCGTCATCGCGGGGGTGGTGCCCCAGGTGACCTGGGGCCGGAGTGCGGAGACGTCGATCGTCTCGCGTCGCTCGAAGGCGCTCTCATCGTCGGTCTTGAGGGTGAGCGACTTGCGCAGGAGCGCGGCGTACGCCTCGCCCTTGGGGGCGAAGGGACGGTCGCCCTCGGCGATGTAGGCCATCGTCTTGGTGTCCGGCGCGATCATGCCCGCGCGAGCGCCCATCTCGATGGACATGTTGCACACGGTCATGCGGCCGCTCATCTCCATCGCGGAGATCGCGGGGCCGTAGTACTCGGCCACGTAGCCCGTACCGCCGCTCGCGCCGAGCTTTCGGATGATCGCGAGGATCAGATCCTTGGGCGTGATGCCCTCGGGGAGGTGGCCGTCCACGCGGATACCGAGGCTCTTGGGCTTGCGAGAGGCGCGCAGGGTCTGGGTGGCGAGGACGTGTTCGACCTCGCTCGTACCGATGCCGAACGCAAGGGCTCCGAAGGCGCCGTGAGTGCTGGTGTGGCTGTCGCCGCACACGATGGTGAGGCCCGGCAGGGTGATGCCGAGTTGGGGGCCGATCACGTGAACGATGCCCTGTCGCGCCTCACCATAGGCAAAGAGCGGTACCCCGAACGCCTCGCAGTTGCGCGAGAGCGCCGCCAGCTGCTTGCCGGAGAGGGAGCGTTCGTCGATGGGACGTCCGTCGGTCGGGACGTTGTGGTCGACGGTCGCGAAGGTCAGGTCGGGGCGGCGCACCGGCCGACCGGCCTCGCGAAGGCCATCGAACGCCTGGGGCGAGGTCACCTCATGGACGAGGTGACGGTCGATGTACAGGAGGGTGCCGCCTCCGGGCAGCTCGGCGACGACATGGTCGTCCCAGACTTTGTCGAAGAGGGTTTTCATGGAGAGGCGTTCGGTCGTTAGGGTCTTAAAGGCCGTTAGGACCCTTTCGATGACCTAACGAACCCTGAGACCTACTCTGCGGGAGCGATGACCACCCGGCGATTGGGCTCTTCGCCTTCGCTGTAGGTCACGACGCCCTCGATCTCTTGGAGGGCCTTGTGGACGATGCGGCGCTCGAAGGCCGGAAGGGCGTCGAGAACGGCCTCTTCGCCGCGCTCCTTAACTTCAGCGGCGATGTTGGACGCCATCTGGGTCAGAACGTCCTCTCGGCGCTTGCGGTAATCGTTTCCGTCGAGGGTGGCGCGCGCCTCGGTGCCGATGCGGCGGTGAGCCACGACGTTCACGAGGTACTGCAAGGCGTTTAGAACCTCGCCGTGCTTGCCCACGAGGTAGGCGGCGTCCTTTCCATCAAGCTTGAGACTGACGTACCGGCCACTGATCTCACCCAAGGTGACGTTGACCTGCATTCCGGCGCTTTCCAGCATCTCACGGAGCAAGCCTGCGAGCTTCTCAGCGTCTTCGGGGGTCGCGCCCGCGCCGGTCGATTCGCCCTCGGCCGACTCGGAAACGGAGGGAGCGGCTTCCATGGTCGGAGCCTCTTCTTTGCGTCCGCGGCCGCGACCACCGCGGCGTCCGCGCGCCGCGTCGTCGGGGACGGCGTTCGGGGCGGCCTCAGGTTCGGGCTGTCCGACGGTCTCGGGAGCTGGCTCCGGCTCCGGCTCATTCGCCTTCGGCTTGCGTCCACGACCCGGTCGTTCCGTCGTGGAGGTCGAAGGGGACGTGGTCTCCTCGACGGTCACCGCAGGAGACGAAGCGACCGGAGCGGGAGCAGCCGGGGCCGCGACCGGAGAGGCGGCTTCCGCGCGGACTCGCACCGTGCTCTTGCCGAAGAGTCCCTTGGTCTCTTCGAGCACCGTCACGGTGACGGCGTCCTCCGCCACCCCGAGCTTCAGGGCGGCGGCTTTCTTAGCCTCCGCCACCGTTTTCGCCGAAAGTTCAACCGACTGCATGTATCCCCAAACTGTACCCGTCCTTGCAGGGCCCGATGATGCCAAGAAACCTCATCTTCGCCAGATCGGGATTTGGGCGCTCTAGCGAGCGCGGGTTCGGGCGCCGAAGGGGGAAGTGAGACCTTCGGCACAACTCTCGTACGTAAACGAGAGAAGTCCGGCCACAATGGCGTAGGCAGGAGTCTAAACCATTCGCGCGATGCCCAAACGAACGTTCGCCCCCACCCTCCTTTTTGCGGGATCCTGCGCCCTCGGAGCCCTTCTCTTCCTAGGAGGAACGGAACTCCGAAGCCGCACCGACGCCTGGGCGCGTATTTCACGCGCGTCCAGCCCTGACGGCTACGTCGCGAGCCGCGATTCTGGGCAGGGTCAGATTCCGCTCGGCGTGTTCTACGACGCGATGACCGATCTCCTCAAGAAGGAGTACGTCGAGCCTATCAAGGACGATCAGAAGCTCGCCACCGGAGCGGTGCGTGGCATGGTCGTCTCTTTGGGCGATCCCCGGTGCGTCTTTATGGACAAAGACGAGTTCCGGGTGTTCCTCAGCGCTCGCGAGGGACGCTACGAGGGTATCGGGGCGGAGTTCGGCTACGAAGGCTTGGCGGCCAAGAAGCCGAAGCAAGCCGACGCGAACGACGAGCCCTCGGACGACCCGCACGACGCCGTTCTCACAAGCCGGTTGCCTTACCTCGTCGCGACGATGGTGGTTCCGGGCGGTCCTGCCGACCGGGCGGGCGTACGGCCTGGCGACGTGGTGGCGGACATCGACGGCCACTGGGTGGTGGACGACGCGGAGATCGTCCGCTTCAACAAGGCGCGCGACGACTTCGCGGCGAAGAAGATCTCATTCTCGACCGTCGCCAAGATGCAGAGCGAGTTGAAGAAGAAGGTTCAGCGCGCGCTCATGCCCGCTAAGGCAAAGGATCGCCTTTCGCTCGGCACGACCGGGACGGTGACTGTGATCTGGCGCCGGAACGGGGTCGCTCGGACGACGAAGATCGTTAAGGGAACGAGTACGGTGTCGCCTTTCGCTGTGAAGGGAGGGGCCTACACCCTTCGATTCGATTCCGAGGCTCCCGGACGTCTGCGCAACGCGCTCAAAGGCAAGACGAAGATCACGCTCGACCTGCGCAACAACGTCGATGGCGACTTCGAGGCGATGCGCGGCGTCCTCGCGATCCTCGCTCCCAACGGCGAGTATGGGTTGGTCACGACCCAGAAGAAGGAGGCTCCTATGCCCCTCACGGTCGTAGACGGCAACGCCCGCCCGCCGAAGATCACGCTTTTGGTGGACCGTACGACACGCGGCCCAGCCGCGATCCTGGCGAGAGCGTTGAACCTGCGCCACCTAGCGACGCTTGTCGGCGGACCGGTTGGGGGCGACATGGCGATTCGTGAGGTCGTTCAGCTTCCCGACGCCACCGGCTACACCCTCGTCACCGGCGAGTACCAGGCCGACGGTTCCGCGACCAAGGTCGCTTTCAAGGAGAACCCTTCGTGAACAAGCTTGTTTCCCTCGTGACCGTTCCCGTCGGTTTTCTCGCCTGCGGCGCCTTCGGCTTCTTCCTGCACGACGTCCAGGTCCGACAGGCTCCCTCGCTCGACGCGCTCGCCCGCCTCGCTGGGGCGCGCTCGGCGCCCGCGAAGGCGAGCGCCGAGTCGGTGTTCCGCCAGAACTACGGCTTGATCCTCGCCAAGTACGAGCGACCGATCAAGGCCCAGAGCCTGCGCTACGCGGGGATCGGCGGGATGCTCGCTTCGCTCGGCGATCCGCATACCGTTTTCCTGCCTCCCCAGGCGGCAGCGGCATTCAACGATGAGACGCGCGCCAACTTCTTCGGCGTAGGCGCTCGCCTCGGTCCCGATCCTCTGGGAGCCAAGGCATCCGAGGTGTTCGAGGAAGGTCCCGCCTACAAAGCGGGTCTCCGCAAGGGCGCGATCATCACCTCGGTCGACGGAAAGTCGGTCGTCGGCGTGGGTATCGACGAGATCGTGAAGCGGGTGAAAGGGCCGGAGAACACCATCGTGCGGCTCGGCGTAATTCAGGGCGGTCCGACGGGTGGGGCGGCGAAGCCCGCGACGATCACGATCAAGCGTGGCCGGATCACCACGCCGACGGTGAGCGGCGATCTCGTGCCGGGAACGAAGTTCGGCTACCTGACGATCACCCAGTTCAGCGAACCGACCGCGCCGCAGTTCGACAAGGTTCTCGCTCGCCTGGAAGCCCAGAACATTCGGGGGCTGGTGATCGATCTGCGCGGTAATCCCGGCGGTCTGCTCACGACGGCGGACGACATGGTCGGTCGGTTCGTCGAGGACAAGCCCGTCGCCCGGTTGAAGTTCCGAGACGGCTCGGAGCAGGTCGAGCACAGCGCTAGCGGACAGCTTCATAGCTTCAACTATCCCGTTGCGATTCTGATCGACGGCGACTCGGCCAGCGCGGCGGAGATCTTCTCCGGATGCATGCGGGACTACGGCAAGGCGACGCTCGTGGGGACTCGATCCTACGGAAAGGCGTCGGTTCAGAATGTGTTTCCGCTCGTGGACAACTCTAGCGCGAAGGTCACGATCGCGAAGTATTATCTTCCGAACTCAGGCTACATCGGTCGGAAGGTGGACGAGGATGGCGTCATGATCTCCGGTGGCCTGGAACCCGACGTCAAGGTCGAGATGACGAACGAGGTCCAGGTCACCCTAGGCGATCCGAAGACGGACAACCAGCTCGCGAAGGCCTTGGAAGTTCTCAAGACAAAGGGCCACTAGAGCCCTCCCGCGCGCCGATCGTAGAGAGCGGCGCGCACGGTGCGGACGACGCCCTCGGCGAGCCCGACCGCGACCGACGCCTGGGCCTTGTAGTCGACGCGTGGGGCTCCCTTCTCGTCCTCGTTGTGGACGTCCCATTCGGCGGCCTGTCGCTCTGTGCGCAGGTCAGCCACCACGTCCTGGAGAGGACGGCCCAGCTTAAGCCACTCGAACCGCTTCGCCAGATCGCCGTTTTCTCCGAACAGACGTCCTGTCTCTTCGAGGGTCTCGGCATGGCCGATGGGATCCCACCCGGCGAAGCCGATGTGAAGCGCACGCAGGGCGTGATGGATCGCGTCGTAGGCGCCGATCAGGGCGTCCCTGCGCGCCATGTCCTCGTCGCCGGGCAGACCGTCGAAAACCGCCCGCGCGAGTACGGCTCGGCGCTCCGCGAAGTCGAGGCGATCTCCGGCAGCCTGGGCGAGAGCCTCGTCGAGTTTCGCCTCATCAAGGGAGAGGACGCCTTCGTGTCGGTGGACGAGGTCGAAAAGGGCTTCCCGGTCCTCCTTTCTCAGGCTGGCGTAGCGGACGGCGAGCTTCGGATCGACGGGCACGTAAGGCTCTACGCAACGAGGCGCATCGGATGTCGCAAGGATCGGAAGAAGAGTTCTTGGGCTTAACGACTCACCAGCCCACGACGCTCTCAGACGTAAGCTGCGACCGTGTTCGGATTGGTGGCTATGTGCGAGGCGATCTCGGCGAGGGTCGGGATTCGAGCCGAGGCGCCGGAATGGCGAACGGAGAGCGCGCCCGCCGCCGACGCGAACTGGAGGCAGATCGAAAAGCCCCAACCGTGCCTAAGGCCATGGAGCATTCCAGCTCGGAAGATATCGCCTGCGCCCGTGGTGTCGATACGCTCGGGGGCCGGAAAGGCGGGGTACAGCCGTGGCGGACGCCCCGGGCCCCCTGCGACGAGACCGTTGGGTCCATCGGTCAGGACGGCGTAGAGCCCCTGGTCCACGAGATTCTGGACGACGGCAAGATTTCTCCTCTCGTCGCCCCAGCGACCGATCCAGTCCGTCGAGCTTTGCCAGTAGGCTCCCGGAACGAGCGGGTCGTCGCCGTCATGGAAGTCCATCAGATAGGTCGTCATGCCAGCTTTCGCCGCGAGGCGGAGGGCTTGGCGGCTTGCCTTGGGAACGTTCGGGTCGGCGGCGAAAAGGCCGCTCGCGAACAAAGGCAGGCTCTTCAGGTCGATGGCGAGGTCGAGAGCGGTGAAACCCCGTCCGATCATCGTGCGTTGGCCGTCCGGAGTCACCAGCACGTCGCAGATGGGGGCTTCGGCGGGCTCGTCGCAACAGAGTTCACGAAGATCGAGTTTTCGGGCGAGCACGCGCGCGCGTAAGTCGGCGCCTTCGGCGCCGTCGCCCAAAGGATGGCTCGCGAGGATCGGGGCTCCACCCCAGGCGACCAAGGCGGTAGCGGTATTGGCGGCTTCGCCACCCAGGGAGACCGTCTCGTGGAGCACCTCGACGTAGCCGCCAGGGGATGGCAAGTGGGGAAGCCGGCGCACCCGATCGAGGCAGACGGTGCCAAAGACCACGGTCATCGGGGGCCAAGGTACCCTGCCAGCGTGTTCCTCGCCCAGCTCGCCGTGTCGATGGCCGTCTGGGCGGCCACCGTCTACGCACTGGTGCGCCACCGAGAGGCCCTTCTAGCGCGCATGACCGAGGTTCCTCGGGGACGGCGTACCGCTGCGGCGCTCGCGGGGATACTCTCGTCCATCGCCCTCCTTGCCCTTGGTATGGGCGCGTTGGGCTTGGGCGGTCTGACCCCGCAAGGCTTCACATGGTGGGGTTGGCCCTTGATCACCTTGGTGGGCGCGGGGTTCGTGACCCTCCAGACCTTCGCGCTGGTGCCCCTCGTCCTCAATGCGGTAACGCGCGAACGTTCCGAGTCGTCCGATAGAGAGGACGCCTCCCGCCCATGAAGAAGCCCCTACTCGCCCTCCTGCTCCTCCCTGTGCTCGCCGCCACCGCGCAGGCTCAGCCCGCTCAGAACGTCACGTCCGGCGGGACGCGTAGCGACGAGATCATCCTGAAGATCAAGAAGCTCGACGTTCTGATCCAGATCGTGCCGCTCGCCCTTTCGAAGGACCAGTTCGGCCCCATCCTCTCGTCGATCGAGAAGATGCGCCAGAAGGAGAAGGAGCTGCGCGCCCAAGAGGATAAAGACCTCGCCAACATCGATGCCGCGATCAGCAAAGCGGTGGACGACGCAGTGGGCAAGGAGAAGTACCCAGCGCGCGAGACGCAGACCCTCGTCGCGAACACCTACCGCGCGATGGGACTTCGGCGCGCGCTCTACGCGAACGATGCGGTGGATACCGTCTTCGCCGCTTGTAAGGCGACCCTGAACGAAGGCCAGATCAAGGCGATGGAGAAGTCGCTCAAGCCGGAGGCTCTGGAGCCGGGACTCAAAGTCGACGAGATGGACTCCGACACGAAGGTGAAGTTCTTTATCCGCAAGGTCATGCTCGATCCCGTCGCCTACGACGTCCTGGTCCAGATGAGCAAGAAGAAGTCGACGGAAGGGAGCTAGGAAAGAGAGGGGTCAGGAAAGTGGGCCGGGCTATCTCTTCTCCCGGCTCTCTACCAGTCCCCACCGCCCCCGCCGCCGTCGCTGCTTCCTGAATCGAAGCTGCCTCCAGAGTCCGAGCTACTCGAATCGGAGCTTCCCGAATCGAAACCGCCGGAACTCGAGCCACTGGAGTCCGAGCTGCCGGAGTCGAAACTCGGGCTGGAGCCGTAGCCAGGGCCATTGTCGAACGGATTGGGATCGTAGACGGGAGAGGGCTGCGACATCGCCTGTCCGACGATCATGCCGGTCAGGAAGTCGCCCGAGTCGTCACGAGGGTCGTCGTATCGGCTATGTGCGTTGGGACCAGGACCACCGCCAGATCCCGGACCGAAGCTTCGTCCGTAGGGCCGATAGGCGTTTCGGCGCCGTGCGGCGATGGCGATGAAGACGAACAAAAGGAAGGGGAGGACGAAACACAGGACACCGCCTCCCAAGAAGCCCGACTCACTGCTCCCTTGGAACGGCATCGCCTCGGGCGGTGGCGCTCCAAACGGATCCGGGTCCATGACGGACTCCCCGGTCGATTCCTGGTTTCCAGCGGCATTTCCAAGAGAATCCGCTAGATGGACGAGGGCTTGGCAACCCTTGACGATGCCTTCACCGAACTTGCCCTGCTTGAAGGAAGGCGTGATCGTTCCACGTACGATCTTCTGAGTTTTGGCGTCGTACTTGTGACCCCAATCGGAGCCCAGGGCGACCCAGACCTTGCGGTCCGCCTTCGCGACGACGAGTAGGATGCCGCCATTCGCCTTTTTCGAGCCGACACGCCACTGGTTGAAGAGAGCCGCGCCGTACTTTTGGATTCCGAGACTTTTCGCCTCATAGCGTTCGAGCGACGATAATGTAGCAACCGCGACCGGGGCTCCGGTGTCCCGCCTGAAGTCGCGCGCGAGATTGGAGATCGTCCGTTCCTGATCGGCGGAGAGCAGATTCGCGCCGTCGAACACCGTCCCTGACTTCGGCACGGGAGGAAAGGTCTGAGCGATCGTAACGCCCGTAAGGGCGAGCGTGGCGGGAACGAGAAGCAGGCGCCTCACGCCCTTATTGTAGGGCATCGTTTCCTGGAGAATGGGTCGAAAGGCTTGGGAACCTCGTTGCGTAGACGCTCGTCAACCTATCCGTGAGCGACAAGATCGAAGGTCTCGACAACACGCAGAAGAACCCAGACGACTGGACGACAGGCGACGAGCCCGCGACCGGAGCGCAACTCAGTTACCTTCATACGCTCGCCGAGGCGGCGAACGAAGAGGTTCCCAAGGAACTGACGAAGGCCGATGCGAGCAAGCAGATCGATCGCCTCAAGTCTGAGACGAAGGGCTGAGGATAGCTCTTCCTAATGGGTGTGTAGAATAGGCCCGTCCATGGGCCTATTCTCACTTCTCATGCTTAGCGCTGCCACATTCACCCAGTTCGGTGGTCAGCGCGGCAGCAATCCCGGTGGCCAGCCGGGCGGCTCTCGTAGTCAAGCCGCTCCCGTCTCCCAGGCTTCCGCTTCCTCGCCCAGCCTCTATCGACCGATCAACATCGAGCCGGTTTCGACCAAGCACACGATCAACGTGGCCGGTCGGTCTCTCGCCTACACCGCGACCGCAGGATCGATGCCGATCCGTAACGACGACGGCGAGATTCAGGGTTATCTCTTTTTCGTCGCTTACACGAAGGATGGCACCGAACTAGGAAGCCGCCCGGTCACGTTCGCCTACAATGGCGGCCCTGGTTCTTCATCCGCGTGGCTCCACATGGGCGTCTTCGGCCCGCGCCGAGTGGCCCTGAACGATAACGGATCGATGCCCGTCCCGCCCTACCGGCTCGTGGACAACCAGGAGACGTGGCTGGAGAGCACCGACGTCGTGATGGTGGACGCGATGGGCACAGGTTACAGTCGCCCAGCGACTCCCGAACTCGCGCGGCAATACTACGGCCTTCAAGGCGACATCCAGGCTTACGGCGAGTTCGTCCGCGCCTATCTCAACCGTTACGACCGCAACCGCTCTCCAGTCTATATCGCAGGGGAGAGCTATGGCGGCATCCGCACGGCGGGCCTGAGCGGCTACCTTACGGATCGGGGCATCGGCCTGAGCGGGGCCGTCATCATCTCGGGCGTCGAGAACTTTATCACCCTTCGAAACGGTCAGGGCAACGACGTCCCATTCGTCGGATACTTTCCGACCTTTGCGGCGACCGCCTGGTACCACAAGAAGCTCGGTAACCGGTACCGAACCGTTGAGGCCGCGGTCGCCGACGCGGAGAAGTTCGCGGCGAGCGACTACACGCTGGCCCTTATGGCGGGTACTTCGCTCACCGACTTGGAGAAGAGGAAGGTTGCCAAGCGAATGAGCGATCTGATCGGCCTGAGCGAGACGTACGTGATGCGGGCCAATCTGCGGGTGACGCCGAACGCCTTCTTCAAGGAGCTGTTGCGTGACGACGGCAAGGTCACGGGCCGCCTCGACAGCCGGATTCTCGGCGAGGACGCGACCGACAACGGCGCCGGGCCGGAATTCGACCCCAGCGACGCCGCGATTACCCCACCCTACAACATGCTTGTGAACGACTATCTTGCGAACGAGCTTGGGGTCAGGGTCGACGAGCGATACCGAATCACCAACTACGGCACCGGTTGGGATTATGGTGCGGGCGGCAACGGCTACCCGGACACCAGCGCCCAGCTTCGTCAGGCGCTTCAGAAGAACCCCCATATGAAGGTTCTGTTCGCCTGCGGCTATTACGACATGGCGTGTCCGTTCTTCGCGCAGAAGTTCACCGTGAACCACATGGACTTGCGCCCCGACCAATCGTCTCGGCTGTCATTCCAGTTCTATCCGGCGGGCCATATGCTCTACACCGAGAAGGGCTCCCGCGAGAAGTTCAAACGGGACATCGATGCGTTCTACGGCGCGAAGGGATAGCGCCTACCTGACCAGGGCGTCGCCCGCGTCCTGATCTCGCACCATGCTCGCGTAGCGGCCATCCAGGCGCACCAGCTCGGTGTGGGTCCCACGCTCGACGATCTGGCCGCGGTGCAGAACGAGGATCAGGTCCGCCCCCCGGATCGTGGAGAGACGGTGGGTAGCGATGAGAGCGGTTCGACCCTCGAGGAGCCGGGCGAGCGACTCGTAGATGAGCCGTTCCGACTCCGGTTCGACCGCTGAGGTCGCCTCGTCCAGCAGGATGAGGCGACCTCCCGCCAGAAAGGCGCGGGCGATGGCGAGCCGCTGCCGCTGGCCACCGCTCAGCTTGACGCCGCGTTCACCGACGAGGGTTTCGAGCCCGTCCGGGAGACGCTCGACGAAATCCCACGCGTTGGCCGCACGTAGGGCGGATTCGACTTCGGTCTCCGTCGCGTCGGGCCGCCCATAGCGGACGTTCTCCGCGACGGAGGCGGCGAAGAGAAAGACCTCCTGCTGAACGGAGACGATCTGGCGACGCAGGGAGGCCTGGGTCACCTCGCGTAGGTCGTAGCCGTCAAGGAGCACGGCACCCTCGGTCGGATCGTAAAAGCGGCTTGCCAGGGCGAAGAGGGTGCTCTTGCCCGCGCCGCTCTCGCCCACCAAAGCCACCTTCTGGCCCGGCTCGACGATGAACTCAACTTCACGGACCGCCACCGACCGACCATAATCGAAGCCGACGCCCCGAAACTCCAAACGTCCTGCGACGTTGGGCAGAGCTTTCGCGTCCGGAGCGTCGGTCACCGTTTCCGGAGCGTCGAGCACCTCGAACACGCGTGTGCCCGCCGCGACGGCACGCTGGAGCATGTCGTTGATCTGAGCGAGGTTGTCGATCGGGCCATAGAAGTAGCGGCCATAGTTGCGGTAGGCGACAAGCCCGCCAAGGGTGAAACGCCCCTGGACGATAAGCCAAGCTCCGAAGCCGACCATTACGACGTTGCCGAACGAGGCGACGAAGCCGACCCAGGGAAAGAGATCGGCCCGGGTGCGTACCGCACGGAGTTGGGTTTCCACGAAAAGGTCGTTGAGGCGGGAAAAGGCGGCGCGCTCCTCTTGTTCACGGGCGAAGCCCTTCACGACCCGGATACCCGCGAGCGTGTCGGAGAGCCGGGCGTTGAGGGCGCCGAGCTGGCGGCGCGCGTCCTTGTAGAGCGGTCGGACCTGCTTGTTGAACGCAAGGATCATCAGTCCGACGATGGCGATAGGGGCGACCGTCGCGAGGCCGAGCACAGGGCTCAGCGAGACGAAGATGACCACGACTCCTAGGAGTCGCAGGGCGTTCGCGATCAACGAATCGGTGCCGTTAAGGACGATCTCTTGGATCGCGTCCACGTCGGCTCCAACGCGGCTCAGGAGATCGCCCGTCTGTGCCTCCCCGAAGTAGGCGACAGGGAGCCGGGAGAGCTTCTCCAGCAGAGCGAGCCGCAGATCACGCACCAGACCTTGGGCGGCGGGTTCGATGAGGAGTCGGCGGGCGCGGGAAACGGCCGCCTCGCCTAGGTTGATGGCGATCAGGATGGCTACGAGCACAGGAAGAGAGCGGAGGTCGCGGTGTGCGATCACGCCATCCACGATGCGGAGCCAGACCAAGCCGGGCGACAGCTCGAGAACCACATCGAGGACGAGGCAGAAGAAGCCCAAGCCAATCCGCCTTCGGTAAGGACGAAGGTAGCCGAGCAGGCGGGTAAGAACGGGCACCTAGGGTTTTACGACTCGGGATCTTCGATAAGCGGCGATGCGTCCTCGAAGAGCGCGTTCTCGTACAACTCGTCCAAGGGGAGGTCTATGCCCAAGGAAGGGATGTGGGTTGCGGTTCTGGCAGACAGACACGCTGAGCCCAGCCGCCGTCCGGGAGGCGGGAGAATCCCTCGACCCGGACCTTCTCGCTCTCATCAGCACATAGTCCTGAAGCGAAGGAGGTTTTTGTAGTGGTCGAACTTCTCCGTTCGGTCGAAGCGCTCGGCGCTGGGTAAAAGAACCTCGAACACGAAGGTCGGGCTGTCATAGGTTTTCTTCCGGCGGTCGAGGTCGTTGGGCGGGCAGGACTTTCTGGTTCTCGCCCCACGAACCGACAGGGTCCGCGGTCCTTTAGAGCGTTGCGGCACGTTCCCGTGAGCGAGACGATCAGGCTGGAGTGGTTCGAGCTTCCTCCGCCCTCGCGCAGATCCGTCCCCGGATTAGCTCGTGCTTGTCCGGGGGGGGGGGCTGAAAAGGCAAGGCGCGCCTTGATGGCCCTTCGATCATCGAGGGGCGGCTTCGCTGTGACCCTACTTCTACGCCGCGTCGTCTTCCTGCTCGAAAGTGCCGTAGTAATAGGGCGTCCGGCTCTCGAACTCGCCCGCGCAGGTGTCGACCATCTTGAAGACGGGCATCACCTTCTGCCGCTCGATCTCCACCGCCGTACGCAGAGCGTAATCGGCCTCGGCAAGAATCTCGGGATCGGACGAGGCGGGGACAAGAGCTTCGATATTGGCGCTGAAGCGCTGCCATTCGGGATGCGCCTCGACGTACCGGGCCACCGCCTGGGCGGCCTCCTGAGGGCCGCGCACGTTCTGCTCTTTCAGATAGACGGCGACCTCCTTGTTGAACCGGCTCTGCTCCGCCATGAGGCGCAGGAGGTCCGGCGAGACACCGAGCAGAGAGGCGATCGCGGGGGAAGGGAAGCCGAGAAGGAACGCGTCGGCGATGAGCTCGGCCATCGGTTCGCTCGCGCCGCGCGACTCGCGGGCTCGTATCAGGCGGCTCTCCATGTCCACCAGGGTCTGAATCTTGCGCAGGAACCAACGGTCGACGTGTGAGATGCGGTTCACCTCGTCGACGCCCCAGCCGCGCCGGAGGCCGTCGGCGAGAGCCCAGAGCCGTTCATCGGTCGGCTTACGGATCGCGAAGCGCAGAGCCTCGTCGTCCAAGGCCTGCATCTTCGCATGGCGAAGGTCCTTCTGCTTGATCTCAAGGCCCCGGATCGCCTTCATGAACGCGGCCTCGAAGGAGCGGTCGATCGCCATCACCTCGCCCGTCGCCTTCATCTGGGTAAAGAGGGAACGGTCGCCGGTCGCGAACTTGTCGAAGGGCCAGCGCGGGATCTTGACGACGCAATAGTCGAGGGCCGGCTCGAAGCACGCCTTGGTGGTGCCTGTCACTTGGTTCTCGATCTCGTCGAGCGTCTTGCCCACGGCGATCTTTGCGGCGACCCGGGCGATCGGGTAGCCCGTCGCCTTCGACGCGAGGGCGGAGGAGCGAGAGACCCGGGGATTGACCTCGATGATGTAGTAGTCGAAGCCGTCCGGATTAAGGGCCATCTGGACGTTGCAGCCGCCCTCGATGCCCAGGGCGTCGATGATCTTCAGCGACGCCGTGCGCATCATGTGGTACTCCAGATCGCTCAGCGTCTGGGAGGGGGCGACGACGATCGAATCGCCCGTGTGGACGCCCATCGGATCGAGGTTCTCCATGTTGCAGACGGTGATGGTGTTGCCCATCGCGTCCCGCATCACCTCGTACTCGATCTCCTTCCAACCTAGCAGCGAGCGCTCGACCATGATCTGGCTTCGCAGAGAGAGTTTGAGGCCCTTGCGCCCCGTTTCCCAAAGCTCTTCCGGCGTGTCCGCGATGCCGCCTCCCGTGCCACCGAGGGTGTAAGCGGGACGGATGATGCAGGGATAGGGCACGACACCGAGAATAGCCTCGAGTTCCGCTTCCGTCTCCACGATCCAGCTCTCTGGAACGGGTTCCTTGATCTCGCGCATCAGCGAGCGGAAACTCTCGCGGTCTTCCGCCTTTTTGATCGCGCTGAGGGGGGTGCCCAGTACCTTTAGGTCGTACTTCTCCAGAATGCCGGCGTCGGCGAGCTGGGTCGCGAGGTTGAGGCCGGTCTGGCCGCCCAAGGTAGGGAGAACGGCGTCGGGCTTCTCGCGGGCGATCACCCGTTCGAGAAAGTCGACGTTGAGAGGCTCGATGTACAGCGCGTCGGCCACGCCGGGGTCGGTCATGATCGTCGCCGGATTGGAGTTGACAAGGACGACCGAGTGGCCCTCCTCGCGGAGCGACTTGCAAGCCTGCGTCCCCGCGTAGTCGAATTCGGCCGCCTGCCCGATGACGATGGGCCCGGAGCCGATAACGAGGACCTTCATTCTAAAGGGGAAGTGTACCGGGTCGGGATCCTTCTGGCCATAGGTGTTTACAGCCCCTGGATGCGGACGCTCACTTCGCCACGGGGACTATCGAGCGAGGCGACGATACGAAGCTCCGTCTTCCGCCGAGCGCCATCCCAAGATTCGAGGACCAGGATCGCCGGTTGGTGGAAGCTGGGCTTCCCGTCATCCGTGCGATACCGTACTTCGACGGTGTTCTCGCCCGGACGGAGATGCGGAACGAGGTCGACCCGCTCCTTGCGTCGAAGGCGGAGAACGTCCTTGCCGTTGACCGACAGGTCGAACGTGGCGGTGGACCAAGGCTAGATCGTGGTCGATACGGCGTATCGGCCCGTCTGGGGCGTGGAGAGAAGGACGAGCGCGGCGGTGAGCGTTCCCAAAATACTTATAAAAATCTAAGTATGCTGGAGGCGAAACGTTCGGGTACGGAGGCGCGATCAGGACGATAGTCCCAGGAGACTTTGGTCTGAAAGGGCTAGACGAGGTCGGCGGCGAACTTACCGCTGAGAGTCACCATCGGCAAACCCGCGCCCGGCTGGACGGAGCCACCGCAGTAGAAAAGGTTCTTGATCTCCTCGTCTTTACACCGCAGAGGGAAGAGACCGCCGAAAAGCCGGTGGGACTCGTCGGGTCCGTAGAGCGATCCTCGATAGGAGCCATCCCGGCGCGCGAATAGGTCGGGCGATTGAATCCGCTCGAAATCGAGGCCATAGGCGTCCAAGTCCCAGCCGAAGCGCGCCATCTCCCGAGCGACGAGATCGCGATATCGTCGTTCGTCGCGGCTCCAGTCGAGGTGACCTTCCTGGGCGGGCGTGGTGACGACGGCGAAGAGGGCGGTCTTACCGGCGGGAGCGGGCGTGACGTTGAGGTAGACGATCGGCGGTTCGGGAAACTCGCGCCGACGGTAGAGGGCTTCGAATCCCTTCTCGAACTCTTTCGGAACGAGGAGGGTGTGGTGCTCCAGACCCTTGAGTTCCGCCTGAACTCCCCAATGGACCGTGAAGTAGCTGAGGCTCGGGGGCACGTCGGTCGGTCGGCCTAGCCAACCCGCCACCTGCATTCGATCGGCGTTCATCACGAAAGCGTCGGACTCGACCGTCTCGCCACCGTCCAACACGATCGCGTTCGCATGCGAGCCACGCCGTCGAATGCCGGTCGCCCTGCCTTTTTGAAACTCAACGCCGAGTTCGCGGGCGAGACGGGCGAAAGCCTCAGGGATCGCGGCGACGCCACCCTCGGGATACCACACGCCTTCCTGGATCATGAGGTAAGGGATCATCAGCGCACCGGGAGCCTTGCTATCGTAGGTCTGGCCGCCATAGGATGGAAACCCGTAGAAGAAGGCGCGCAGAAGCGGCGAGCGGAACATCCCGTCGACCAACTCCTTGTAGGTCTTGCGCACGTCGAAGCGCGCGGCGGTGGCGATCAGATGCGGATCCGCGATCTGGAGTGGGCTGTGGTACGGGCGCTTGAAGACGCTCGCGTCGATGTGGGGCGAGACCTTGTCCAGATCGCCCATCAGCTTGGCGAGCGCATCCCGGTCGGCGGGGTCGATGTCACCGAGCAGACGCAGGCAGGCGTCCCGGTCGGCGGGCAGGTCGATCGGGGCTTGGCCTTCGAAAAGGACCCGCGAGATCGGATCGAGGCGCCTGAATCGAAGGTAGTCCTCCATCCGACGTCCCGCCGCCTCGAAGACGGCTCTGTAGATTCGAGGAAGGATAACGATAGAAGGGCCGGGATCGAGGCGATAGCCGCCGGTCTCCACCGCCGCCGCCTTGCCTCCGACGGGACCATCGTGGACGACGAGGACGCGGTGTCCCCGAAGGCGAAGGTGAATCGCGGCGCTCAGTCCGCCCTGTCCCGCGCCGACGACCACGACGTGCTTGTTTGCCGGCACGGTTCGTTGTACCTGGGATAGAACATGCCCTCATAAACGAGGCGGGCCGGAGAGGTCTCCCTCTCCGGCCCGCCTTTCGCTTCCCTAGGGAAGAAGGGGCGACGCTACCGAGTGACGGTCACCGTCGTCGCCTGCGTTGAGCCGTTGTACGTGGCCCTGATGGTCACGTTCTGGCTGCGGCTCAGTCGATTGGGGACCAGATGGATCTGGTAGATCGACGTGCCCGCCGGTACGGTGAACGTCCGGGCTCCCGCGAACACGGAGTTCGGGCTGATGGTGAGGGTCACCGTGCCGCCCGACGCCGTCGGGAAGTCGAAGTACAGGGACAGGTCCAGGTACCCCGTACTGCTACGGATCGTCGTCTGAGAAGGAACCAGATTGATCAGGGCCGGAGCTCTGAGCTGTAGGCTGGCCGTCTTCGACAGTCCGTTGGACGTCGAGGTGATCGTGACCACCTTCGACGTGAGCGCGGTCTTCGGGCGAAGCGTGAACGTTCCTGTCGTGCTTCCCGTCGGGATCGTCACGGTGGCGTTCGTCGAGTCGATCGGCACCAGGGTGGTGTCGCTTGAGGTCTGAGTGAACACAAGATCCTCCGTCGCCGGATTGATCAGGGTGATGGTTCCCGTGACGACCGTCTGGTCGCCTACGACCGAACTCGGGTTGAGGGTCAGCGTGAAGCTGAGGGCCTTGATGACGAGCGTGGCTTGGATCTGGTCGGCCACCTGGGCCGTCCGGGCCGTCAAGACGACGGTCGCATCCGCCTGAACCGTCACCGCTTTGATGGTGAAGGTCGCGGTGGTCGCGCCGGCCGGGACGGTCACGTAGGTCCCGAGCTCGGGATCGGTTCCGACCGCGGAGCCGGAGAAGGTGACCTTCGCCGCGTCGTCCGCGCTGATGAACACCCGGAGCCCGCCCTCGGGAGCCGTGTTGGTGAGGGTGATCGTTCCGACCGAGGTTCCACCGGACTCGACCGTCGCCGGGTCCAAGACCAGAGACGCGAGGCGGCTCGGGCCCGGCTGGCCCGCCTTGATCCGGGTGATGAAGCCGTCGCTGCCACGGAGCACCTGGATGTAGGTTGGGCTCGCGACGCCCTGGGTACCCCAGAAGCCGTAACCGTAGCGGTTATAGATTCCAGAGCCCCGGAAGTTCTCGTTCGTCTTGATTCGCGGCGAGGTCAGAAGGCTGTCGCCAGGAGGGTTGGGGAAACCGTTGGGGAGAAATCCGTCGCGACCTCCCGGAATCTGCTCAGTCACGGTCCCGGTGCTGCTCACACGAATGTAATAACGAAGACCGTCGGTCCAGCCGTTCGCATAGACGTCGCCGGAGGGCGGGTCGATCGCGGGGGCGAACACAAGTTCGTCGTTGATGCCGCCGAGATAGCTCTGAAGCAGTAGCGAAGAGAGGGTCGGGGGGAGAACGGACAGGAATCCTTCCGTCGTCGGGTACTCCGCTCCCGTGGGGCTCTCGTACGTTCGATCCGCCGGATTAAGGGCGTCGATCGCCTCTTTCGTCGCGGGGAAGTAGATGCTCGACAGCACCGAACCCGTCGGCTGATTGGGATCACCGGGGGTCGGGCTTGGGAAGATCACACGCCGAGCGCGCAGGTTGCCGGTAATGAAAGCGTAACCGCGAACGTCGACGGCGATGCCCGCCGGAACGACGGTCGTCGGTTCCCAAGGCGCGAACGCCGAGGTCCGCTCGAGGACGTACGGAGGGCTGAAGTTGGGGTTGTAGGACGGATCCGTGCCGATCGGCTCGGAAGTGACCGCAAGCCCGGTCGAAGCGTCGATGTTCGTCGCGAGCGCATTGATGCGCGTGACGAACACGTTCGCCGCATCGGTGAGCCTCGGCTGGAACGCTCCCGACGTGGTCGGGAAGTTGTTCGAGCTGAGCATCGTGCCCGTGATGTAGATCGAGTTGCTCGGTCCGAGCGCGATCGCCGATCCGGTGTAGATCGTCGACGGGGTCGACGAAGGTCCGCTGGTGCTCGTCGCCTTGATGTCGACCGAGGTGGCCATGCCGCCCGCCTCGTCGTCGCCGTTGCCACCGATCACACCGGAGAAGCCTTGGGAGGCCGAAGGCGTTCCGTTGTTCCGGAAGCTGCCCGCCGGCGTGTACTTGCGGATAAAAACGTCGGTCGCCTTTAGAACGCGACCCGTCACGTAGGGGTCGGTCGAGTTGTTGTTCGGGCGGAGGAACCGCGCCGTCGTCTCGAAGAAGCGGCTGTTAGGCTGGCCACCCGAGTTCACCGACGTATCGATGTTCAGGGGGCTCGTGTCGTTCGACAGGGGGTCGGCTCGGTAGACCGTGCCCACGATGTACGCGTTGTCGTCCGTGTCCAGAACGACGCCCCGCACCTCGTTGCGCCGGATTCCTTGGACGTACTGGCTCGCGGTCGTGTCCGTCGTGAACGCGTTCGTCTCCGAATCGTAGCTGAAGCGCACGATGTAGCCCGTGCGGTGCCCTTCGAAGAAGTGGCCCGCCGCACGGCCTGCGACCGTCGCACTGCCGTTGTTCGCAACGATTCCCGTGGGCAACGCGACGCTCGTGACGCCCGTGAAGGCGAAGCGGATCGTGCCGGTCGCGCCGGGGCGCACGTCGAAGCCCGACAGCGCGCCGCCGGGATTGTTCATCGCGAACACCGCCGAACTCAGCGTCGGGGTGATCGGGTTGAAGACGGTCTGGGCGAAGCGGGCGAAGCGCGTGACGAACACGCTGTTCGCGCCCTGGTTGCCTGCGGTCGCGAAGCTCTGGGGAAAGTTCGTGCTTGAGGTCGTGCCTGCGACCCAGAGGTTGCCCTCGCCATCGAACTTAACGAACTGCGCGACGTCGTCGCCATTGCCGCCGATCAGCGCCGAGTAGTCCTGGCTGGAACCGTCGCTCGAGAGTCGGGCGACGAACGTGTCTCGGGAGTCCGGGTTGAAGCTGTCGCCGTAGGGACCATAGATCGCGGGAAAGTCGGGCGAGTCGGTGCTGCCGACGATCACGACCTTGCCTTCGTCGCCGATGGCGGCCCGGATCTCGTCCGTGCCGTCTTCGCCGCCGTAGTAGGTGCCGAAGACGAGCGGGTCGATGACCAGCGGTCGACTCGCGTCGTAGGCTCCCAACTTGAAGGTCGCGGTTCGGGAGTCCCGAACCACCCAGCGCGCGGCGACGTTGCGGCGCCTGCCGTCAACCGTCTGATAAGCGATCGGCTGACCGTTGAAGATTCCGCCGCCCTTGGTGCCGATCTTCAAGGCGCCTTTCACGATGGAGAG
>CAZEWR010000029.1:0-72940 GCA_964516175.1 uncultured Fimbriimonas sp.
CCATGATGGACATCGGGGTCGCGAGGCCAAGGGCGCACGGGCAGGCGATGATGAGGACCGAGACGGCGTTGACGACCGCGCAGGCCATCGCAGGCGCCGGACCGAGGAGCGCCCAAGCGGCGAAGGTCAGGACCGAGACGAGGATGACGACCGGGACGAAGTAGCCCGCGACGACGTCGGCCAGGCGCTGGATGGGAGCGCGGGACCGCTGGGCCTCCGCCACCATGCGAACGATCTGGGAGAGGAGCGTGTCGCTCCCGACGCGCTCGGCGCGCATGAGAAAGCCGCCCGAGCCGTTGACGGTCGCACCGGTCACCCGGTCGCCTTCGGCCTTCTCGACCGGAATGGGCTCGCCGGTCACCATCGACTCGTCGACCGAGCTTCGGCCCTCGACGATCGTTCCGTCGACCGGAATCCTCTCCCCCGGCCGGACCCGCAGGCGGTCCCCGATTGAGACCTGCTCGATGGGGACGTCGGTCTCGACGCCCTCTCGGACGAGGCGGGCGCTCCGCGCCTGCAGGCCGAGAAGCGCCCTCAGCGCGCCGCTCGTCTGAGTGCGCGCCTTGAGCTCGAGCACCTGCCCGAGGAGGACGAGCGCGACGATGACCGCCGAGACCTCGAAGTACACGCCCACGCGGCCCATGGAGTCTCGAAACGAGGCGGGGAACGACGCGGGAGAATGGACCGCGACCAGGCTGTAGAGCCAGGCGACCCCCGTCCCGAGCGCGATGAGGGTGAACATGTTGAGGCTTCGGTTGACGAGCGATGCCCAGCCGCGCTGGAAGAAGGGCAAGCCGCACCAGAGCACCACGGGCGAGGCGAGCGCGAGCTCCGCCCACTGCCACGCGCGCGGGGAGGCGAGGCCCGCGAAGAACGCCTCCGCCCCCAGGTGGGGAGCCATCGCGATGACGAGCGTCGGGAGGGTGAGCGCGAGGCTCACCCAGAAGCGACGCGTCATGTCGCGAAGCTCGGGATTGTCCTCGCTCGCGACGACGGACATGGGTTCGAGCGCCATCCCGCAGATGGGGCAGTTTCCGGGCTCGTCCCGCACGATCTGCGGGTGCATCGGGCAGGTGTACTTCGTCGTCGCCTGCGGAGCGACGACCGTCTCCGGCTCGAGCGCCATCCCGCACTTCGGGCACGAGCCAGGTCCCTCCTGCCGCACCTCGGGGTGCATGGGGCAGGTGTAGACGGAGCCGGCCGGGGCGGCGATGGGCTGCTTTTGGCTCAAGAACCGCTCGGCCTCGGCCTGGAAGCTCCTGAGGCATCCCTCGCTGCAAAAGTAGTAGGTCACGCCTCCGATGGCGTGAGAGCCCGCGGCGGCGGAGGTCTCGACCTCCATGCCGCACACCGGGTCGCGAGCCGTGTCTTTGTGCGGAGTCTCGTTCTGTGCGCCCATCGTCACCCATCTCCCTACCACCGGATAAGCCCGGGGACGAGTAGGCCCCGGACTCCTACGGCAGTCTCGGTCGCTCCTTTGCGAAGAAGCTGGGCGAAGGCTCATCGTCGGCGATTCGTGGCCGACGATGAGGGTGCGCCGCCCTCATGGCTACGTGACTCGCTCCTTGATCGTTTCTCCCGGTTGGGTCCGTTCGTGGGAACCAAGTCATCGGTCCCCTCGTTTCGGAGTAAGGTAACGCTATGCGGCTCGCAGACCTCTTGACAAGGTTGCTCTGTGCGCTCGTCCTCATCGGCTCTTCCTGGCCGGTCTCGGCGAGCGAGGCCGTTTGCGTCCTTTCCAGCCGAGTCGTTGTGCCGATGGCGACGTGCGGCATGCCGTGCTGCGCGAAGTCCAGTGGCTCTTCCGTTTCGTGCCCTGCGGTCAAGACCCTGGAGAATCCGAAGTGCTGCCCGGTGGAAGGAGAACCGAGCGTCGCGCCGGCAAAGCGGAGCCCTCGTTTTGAGTCCGGCTGCCGGTGCGAGCTCCGCCCCAAGGCGACCCTCGGCTCGGTTGTGGCCCCGACGGTCGAAAAGGCGACCGCGCTCGCACTCACCGCCGCGATCCTGACCGAGCCCGCGGCTGTTTTGTCGGCCGCTTGGTGCTTGATGCCACAGCCGGGAGTGCTCGGTTCCGACTCGGGGCCTCCACCGGAAGTCCTTCGATCGGGTCCGTCCGGAAGAGCGCCGCCCGCTCGCTGAGTCTCGTCGATGCCCTTCGCCGCGTGGCGGCGGGGGCAACGTCCGCCGACTCACGAGGATCCCATCTCAACCAATCACCTAACCTATCGCCGCGCCGCTCTGACGGCCCTTAGCCTGCTCACACTACTTTCTCAGGGTATTTCTCAGACGCTTCCGCGCTTAGACGGCCCTCTTTCGCTCGCCAGGGCCATCGAACTCGCCCGCCAGAACAACCCGGCCGTTTCAGTGTCGGCAGCGGACGCAAAGGCCGCCGCCGAGGCGACTCGCGCCGCCAAGGCGCGTCGGCTGCCGACGATCTCCGCCAACGGGTTCGCGACGCTCGGAAGTTACGGCTCCATTTACGGGTCCGCGCCGAGAGTGGAGCCCGCGTACAGCCTCCTCGTTCCTTCCGGAGCGGTCCTCGACGCCAACCTCATGCTCATGGCGCCCCTGAGCACCGGCGGATCGCTGGGCGCGATGGTGGAGTCGGCCAGAAGCCAGCAGGCGGCCGCGACGTTCGAGCTGAGCGAGACTCGGGCCGACGCGGCGCTCGGGACGGTGGACGCCTACCTTCGCGCCCAGCTTGCCACGGCGAACGCTCGAGTCGCTGAGTCCCGCGCGGCGGCGGCTTCCGAGCTGGTGCGAACGACCCGCGCGCAGTTCGAGGCCGGCAAGGGCATCGCCGCCTCCGTCCAGCGTGCGGCCGCGGAGCTGTCCGCCGCCAGGCGAGCCGTCTCCACGGCCCAGGGCGAGCGGGAGAAGGCGGTGCTGGAGCTGAAGGCGACGCTCGGAATCGACCTCGACTCGGATGTCTCCCTCGCCGACGAGCTGTCGGAGGGAGAAGGGGAAGCGCCCGTCGCGGCCGGTTCCCAGCGGGGACTGTTGCTCGCCGCCAAGGCGCGGCTAAGCGCGGCCGCGGCGGAGGTGCGGGTCGCCGAAGGAGCGACCCGCCCGCAGCTCTACGGCGTGGCGATGGCCGACGCCGGGAAGCCGTCGACGATGAGCGGAGCGAGCCTCGGGCTCGTCCTCAGCGTTCCCGTCTTCAACGGAGGCGCACTGCGCGCCGAGGTCGCGAGAGCCCGAGCCCTTCGCGAGCGGGCCGCGGCGAGCCTTCGTCAAGCCGAGCTCACCGTGGGGCGGGAGATCCGCGAGGCGGCCGTCGACCGCGCCACCGCCGCGAGCAACCTTAGGTCCGCGCGCGACTCGGTCGAGGCGGCCCAGGCGGCGTACGACGTGACCGCCCTGAGGGTCTCGGCCGGCAAGGGGATCCTCGTCGAGCAGCTCGACGCGCTGCAGGCCCTGACGAGCGCCCGAGCGGATCTGGCGAGGGCGCTTTACGACAGCGCGATCGCTCTCGCGAGACAGCGGCGCGCCGCTGGGTTGGACCTGCTGGGGGAGAAGAGATGAGGCGCATCCTCATAGGCATCGTCTTTGTGCTGTGTGCGCTTGCCCACCCAATATCGGGCCAGGCCGGTCCCTACCGGGTCGACCTCGTGTCGGACCCGGCGGTGCTCCCCGTCGGCAAGGCGACCATCGACGTCGCGGTTACCGACGCCTCCGGTAAGCCGGCCGAGGGCGCGGCCGTGCGCGCCATCGCGCAGATGCCCAACATGGCGATGGGCGAGCGGGAACAGGCGGCGACGCCCACCGGCACTCCCGGTCACTATCGTTTTACTCAATCGTTCTCCATGGCGGGCGGCTACGAGGCTCGCGTCGCGGTGACGGGTTCACTCGGCTCGGGCACCGCGAGGATTCCCCTGCAGACGGGACAGTCGACCGCCCCGTCTGCCCAAAGCGGATCGATATTAGTGAGCATTTGGCCGTGGCTCCTCGGCGCGGCTGTCCTCGCGTTCGTCGTCCTTCGCATGCGGCAGTCGGGCCAGCGGATCGACGTTCGCGCGGCGCTCAACCGGCAAACCATCGGGGCCCTGCTGGTCCTTGGCGTGGTCGCCGCCGTCGCGACCTACGCGGTCAAGAACCTTCGCCGGCAGGGAGCGATGACCCCCATCGAGGCGCAGACCATGCAGATGGACATGCCGCCTCCGGAAGGGACGCTCGCGGTGACGCTCGCGACCGTCGAGAACCGGCCCTTGGGCGCCACGGTCCGCTACTCGGGCCAGGCCGCGGGCTTCGTCGAGCAGGACGTCAACGCCCGAACGAGCGGGGTCATCGTGTGGATGCCCGCCTACGTCGGAACGACCGTCCGGAAAGGGGAGGTCATCGCCCGCCTCGACACCTCGCAGCTCGCGCCCCAGGTGGCCCAGAACGAAGCGATGGTCGAAAGCGCTCGCCAAGGGGTGGGCGTCGCGGAAGCCGACTACCGACAGTCCCAGGCGATGATCGACCAGGCGAGAGCCGAGCGTGGCCAGTTCGAAGGCGCGGTCGAGGAGGCCCGCTCGAACCTTGCCGCCGCAGGGGACGAGCGCGATTCGTCTGTGGCAGGAGTCGCCTCGGCTGTGGCCGACGTCAAGGAGGCCCAGGCTCGCGAGGCCTCAGAAGAAGCCGATCAGCGCTACTGGGCCGACGAACTAAGGCGCGAGGCGGCTCTCTTCGCCGCAGGGGCGGTGTCTCGGGACGAGTACGAGCGCGAGAAGGCCGAGGCCGCCAAGAGCCAGGCGGCCGCTCGCCAGGCGGGCGAGCAGACTCGGAGCGCCCAGGCCAAGGTCCGCATGGCCCAGGCCGGAGTGCGTCGAGCGAGCTCGAACGTCCTCGCTTCCCAGCGAAAGGTAGACCAGGCGCGCGCGGCTCTCATGGCCCACCACGCGCACGTTCGGACGACCGAGGCCGCGGCAACCTCGGCGCGTCAAAAGATCGCGCAATCGGCAGCCGGCGTGAGGCAGGCGCAGGCGGGCCTTCGGGGCGTCGCCGCGCAGGCGGGCTACGCCGAGATTCGTGCCGAGGTGGACGGCGTCGTGACCCAGCGGGCAATCAGCCCCGGCACGCTCGTCTCGCCGGGACAGACCATCCTTCGGGTCGCACAGATCCAGCCGATTCGCCTGCAGGCGAACGTGCCCGTCTCCGACCTTGGCCGCATACTCGTCGGGACGCGGGTGACGGTGACTCACCGCGACGGCGCCGGTAAGCCCGTTTCCGCAAACGTGACCTCGGTCTCGCCCGCGGTCGATCCCGTCTCCCGGACCGGAGTCGTCGAGGTAATTCTCCCGAACCGCGACCGCGCGTTCCTTCCCGGGCAGTTCCTAACGCTTAGCCTTTCGGTCGGACCTCAGGGCTATCAGTCGGTCGTGCCCTCGGCCGCGATTCAGACATCGGTCGCCTCGGGGGAGAGCGTCCAGGCGGAATCGACGGAGTCGTTCGTGTGGGTGGCCTCGCCGGTCGCCGGTCAAGCCGACCGCTTCACGCTCTCTCGCCGCGCGGTGGAGCTCGGGGACCAGGGTGACGAATTCGTCTCCGTGCGCTCCGGCCTTAAGACCGGCGACCGGGTGGTCGTTTCGGGAGGGGCTGGGCTCACGGAAGGAATGGTGGTGAGCGCCCCGCCCGAGAAGGCCGCAAAGATGGCGTCGACGAGCGTCTCCATCACGGAGAACGGCTTTGAGCCGGCGACCCTTACGCTTCCCGCCGGCGGCGCGCGCCGAGTCGTCTTCACCCGAAAGACCGAAAACACCTGCGCTAAGCAGGTCGTCTTCCCGTCTCTGAAAATCACGAGGGATCTACCGCTCAATCGACCGGTGGCAATCGAGCTGCCGCCTTCCGCGTCGGGAACGCTCGGCTACGCCTGCGGCATGGACATGCTTAAGGGGAAGGTGATCGTCCAGTGAGCGGAGGCGCGAAGCGCGAGAATCCGCTCCACCTCATCCACCGGTGGTCCATCGAGCACCCCTATGCCGTCGTCGCCTTCTTCGTGGCAATCCTGCTCGCGGCGTGGCTCGCGATCACCGACGTGATCCCCCGGCGCTTCGCGCCCTACGTCGAGAGCCCCCTCATCGGCGTCGTCACGATGATGCCCGGCCTATCTTCCCAGGAGATGGAGCTTCAGGTTTCAAAGCCCATCGAGGAGGGGCTCGTAAACGTAAAGGGCCTGCGCTACGTCCGCTCGTCCTCCCAGGACGGGCTCTCCATCGTGACGCTCGAGTTCCCGTACGGCACGAACATGCAGCGCGCCGTCACCGACGTCCAGGCGCTCATGAGCGTCGTTCAGGCCCAGCTTCCGGCCACGGGCGCGAACCTAAAGCCCTCGTTCGTCATCCCCATCGACCCGCTGAACCTTCCGGTCCTCTCGCTCTCGCTTACCGGCGACCCGGCGAAGGGATGGAGTCCCGCAAGGGTCCGGGAGTTCGCCGACAACGTGGTCGTCAACCGGCTCAAGGCGGTGCAGGACGTTTACTCGGTCGTGCCCTTCGGGGGCTTCAGGAGGCAGCTCCAGGTTCTTGCGGATCGATCGAAGCTCTCCGGGTACGGGCTCTCGATTCTCGACGTCCGAAACGCCATCGACCGCGCGAACGTGAGCGCCTCCGGCGGCACGCTAACGAGCGGATCTACGGAAGGCATCGTTCGCGTCGACACGCGCGCACGCTCGGCCAAAGACGTCATGGGCTACCCCATCGTCGCGCGAGGCTCGACGCTCGCGGCTCCTGCCGCGCCCGCGCAGGGAACAGCCGGCGGCATGGGAGGGGGCATGGGCGCCGCCTCATCGGCACCGACCCAGGCGGCGGCCTCCCCGGTTTCGAGCGACCCGCAAAAGGTCGTCTACGTTCGGGACGTCGCAAAGGTCGTCGACGGCTACTGGGAGCGGCGGAGCGGCTACGACTACCTCAGCCACGAGTCTGGAAAGGCAGGGAAGGTGGGATCGGGGATCGAGGTGTCGGTGGTCCAGAACCCTGGTGCCAGCTCGGCGAGGGTCGTGCCGGCGGTGATGGAGGTCGTTCAGAAGATGGAGCGGGAAAACCCGGGCCTTCGTTTTGAGACCGCCTACGACAACGCGCACTTTGTAGGCATCCTCTTCGACAACGTCTGGCACGAGCTCGCCGTCGCGGTGATCCTCACCGCGGTCGCGGTGCTGCTGTTCCTCGGCGAGTGGCGGGGCACCGTCATCGCGCTCGTGACGCTTCCGACCTCGCTCGCGCTCGCGGTCCTCATGATGCTTCCCTTCGGGATGACGTTCAACAGCGGAACCCTCATCGGGCTTCTGCTCTCGATCGGCCGTCTCGTGGACGACAGCGTCATCGACATCCACGCCGTCGAGAGGCACCTTCGGATGGGGAAGACGCCGAAGCAGGCGACCATCGACGGCATCGCCGAGGTTAGGCTCGCGGTCATCGCCTCGACGGCGATGATCCTCCTGGCGCTCGTGCCGCTTCTCTTCTCGGGAGGCCTTGTGGGCCTGATGTTCGTCGAGCTGGTCTGGCCGCTCATCTTCGGCCTGATCGCCTCGATGATCGTGTCCTTCACGCTGACGGCCCTGCTTTGCGCCTCTCTCCTTCGCCCGGAATCGGCGAGGGACGAGGACCGGAAGAAGCCGGGGCTTGGGCTTTTGTACCGCGTGCTCGACCCGTTCCAGAGGGGACTCGACCGCCTGGAACGTGCCTACGGGCGCGCCATCGGCTGGTCGCTGAAGCACCGTTTCGCGAACCTTGTTCGCGTCGCCGCGACGCTCGTCGCAGGCTTTGCCTTCTACTTTTTCATCGGAAGCGAGATGATGCCGCTCGCGGACACCGGTCAGGCGAACGGGTTTTTGGAGATGCAGCCCGGGACCTCCTTCGAGGGGACCCAGAAGGCGGTCAAGCGCCTGGAGGCGATCATGCTGAAGCACCCCGAGCTCCAGAAGGCGAGCGTCGAGCTCGGGTCGGAGTCGATGCTCGAGAGCTGGAACCCGTCCTTTACGGGCTACCAGATGCCGCAGGTAAACGGCGCCTCCATGATGCTCACGTTCTCCGACAAGGACAAGCGGTCTCGCACGATCTGGCAGGTCATGGACGCCGTCCAGAGGGAGGCGATGGCGACCATTCCGGGCATCCGTCGCCTGCAGATCAAGGAGATGGGCTCGGACGTCATGGCCACCGCGCAGGCCCCGATTCAGGTGAACGTCCACGGGCCGGATCTCGCGGTGCTCGACCGGCTCGGGCGCGAGGTGCTCCACGTCGCGAACGCCATGAAGGGGGAAATGTTCCAGCCCGCCCAAACCTGGACGCTGGGGCAACCCGACTACCGAGTGAGGGTGGACCTGCAGCGAGCGGCGGAGGTTGGGCTCTCTCCCCAGAGCATCGCGGAGCAGGCCTACTACGCGCTTCGGGGAGGGCTCACGAGCGAGTTCTACCGTCTCCCGAACCAGCGGCAGAACACCATCCTCGTTCGCTACGACGAAGCCGACCGGAAGACCCAAGGGGACCTTGAGGGGCTGTATCTCGCCACCCCCGAGGGCAGGCAAATCCCTCTCGGCTCGGTCGCAAGGGTCGAGCGTAACGTCGCGCCCACCGCAATCGAGCACGACGGCCTTAAGAGGGTCGTCGGGGTCAACGGCTTCTACCGAAAGGGCCACCCGCCCTCGATGGACGCGGTCATGGACCTTGTGAGCAACGCCTACGGGGGGAACCAGAAGCTCGGCGTCGAGGCGGTGAACTTCCCGCCCGGCTACGGCGTGGAGATGCGGGGCGACATGACCCAGATGATGGAGAGCATGCGGCGGCTCGTCCAGAGCCTAGGGCTTTCGCTGGTGCTGATGTACCTCGTTCTGGTGGTGCAGTTCCGCGGATTCCTCCAGCCTTTGCAGATGCTCGCCTCGCTCCCGCTGGAGCTTGCGGGCGTGTTCATCGCTCTGTTCGTCGCCCACGCCGCGTTCTCCACGGTCTCGATTCTCGGCATCATCGTGCTCACGGGCATGGACATCACCACCGCGGTCCTCATGATCGACCTTGTGTCGAAGTACCGCGACCAGGGCGTGCCGCGAGACGAGGCAATCATGCGCGCCTGCCCCGACCGCCTTCGACCGATCCTCATGACAGCCGGCATCACGATGGTTGTGATGCTTCCGGTGGCGGTCGCGCCCAAGACCGGCCTCGACGCCTACCAGCCTCTTGCTGTGGCAGTCGTGGGCGGCCTGCTCGTCGGCACGATCCTGAGCCTCTTCGACATCCCCATCATGCACACCGTCGTGGACGACCTCGTTCGATGGCTGAACCGGACCTTCAGGAACCGCGAGTACCGCTGGCCCGTTACCGACTCTGTAGACCCCTCGACCACGCCGGCCAATCCCGGCCCAGACCATCCCTAGAGAAACCATGAAGAACCTCACTCTCGTAGTCCTCGCCGCCCTGTCGGCGCTCGCCCTCGGCCAAACCAAGCCCGCGCCCAAGAAATCGGGCGTCCAGAAGGCCACCATCGTCGTCGACCACGGCTTCAAGCCCGCCACCATCAGCGTGAAGGCGGGTCGGCCCGTGCAGCTCACGTTCGACACCAAGCATCGCGACTGCGCGACGTCGGTCGTGTTCGCGGGGCTCAAATTGAGCAAGCCGCTGACGGACGGCAAGAAGACCGTCGTCACGTTCACGCCCAAGAAGGCGGGCACCATCGCCTACGCGTGCCCGATGAAGATGATGAACGGCAGCGTCGTCGCGAAGTAGGGGGCACGAGGAGGGCGGCCTTTCCACAGGGACCGCCCTCGCTTGAGCTCAATGGATGGCTCCGCTCGAGCCCGACGCCTATGGAAAGCCCGCCCGTGGTTCCGTCGCAGCGTGGCGCTTTTGGTTCCTAGGGGACTCGCATCGTCTCCTCCAGCGCCGCGAGCAGCTCGTTCGGGGCGCCCACGGAGTGCTCGCGGTCGATGCGCAGAGCCTCGTAGAGCCGCGCCGCGAAGGCGGCACCAGAAGGTAGAGCCATACCCTCGAGAAAACATCGCCCCCGGTGACGAGGGCTGGCCCAAGCGAGCGAGCAGGATTCATGGAGCCGCCGGTGACCGGCCCGCCGACGAGGACGCAGAAGACCACCGTGAGACCGATCGCGATCGCGGGAGCCGTCGAGCTCACGCGCCGGTCGGTCGCGACGGCGATGATGACGAGCATCAGGAAGAACGAGAGCACGAACTCCGTCCCCACGTTTTGAACGAGGGTTCCCGTTGGGATGTGGACGCCGCGGCCGGTGCCGAACATCATCGCCGCGAGCCCGGCGGCCAGGAGCGCACCCGCGAGTTGACTGGCGATGTACCCCGGTACGAAGCGCCAGGGAAAGCGCTTCGCCGATGCGAAGCCGAGCGTTACCGCCGGGTTGAAGTGAGCGGCCGACACCGGCCCCAGGGCGTAAATCATCGCGAGCACCGAGAGGCCGGAGACGAGCGCCGCGGCGAGGAGCCCCGAAGCTCCGCCTTGAAAGCCCGACGTCGCCGAGAGCGCCACCGGCGCGAAGACGATGCCGAAGGTTCCCACCGCCTCGGCCGCGTAGCGCTTCTCAATCACGACCGGGCGAGCCTCGAGAGGAGCTCCTCCACGTGGACCTTGATCTGGTCCCTTATCTCCCGGACCCTCTCGATGGGGAGTCCGGCCGGGTCGTCCAGGCCCCAGTCCTCGGTGAGAATGAACCTCGCGGGACACGCTTCGGCGTCCACCCCGCAGCCCATGGAAATCACCTTCGCGCCGTCGACCAGCTCTTGGGTCATGAGCTTCGGCGTCTGTCCCTCCATCGAGATTCCGATTTCCCGCATGGCCTCGACCGCCATGGGGTTGAGCTGCTTGCCGCCAACGGTTCCGGCCGACTCTGCGACCACGGGCAGGCCCTTCTCCTTGGCCAGGTGGTTGGTCATCGCCTCGGCCATCTGGGACCGGCCGGCGTTGTGGACGCACACGTAAAGGACGCGGGTCGTTTCCATCAGCAGCACCCCGACTCGGAGTCGCAGCACGCCGCGCTTGCCGCAACGGGCTGGAGCATCTGGAGCGGGCGCTTTCCTACGGAGATGGTCTTTCGCGTCGGGGGCGGAACGCAGCAGCCGTCGCCCGAGCAGACGCCCGTTTCCGGAAGGACGAGCTCGACCTTTCGAGCGCCCTCGAAGTCGCCGGTGAGCTCGCAGGCGATGGAGCGCACCTGCTCGAATCCGGTCAGCATGAGGAACGTCGGCGCGCGGCCGTAGCTCTTCATGCCCACGATGTAGAAGCCCTTTTCCGGATGGGCCAGCTCGACCGCGCCGTGCGGGTCCACCGTGCCGCAGCTGTGGAAGTTCGGGTCGATCATGTCGGCCAGCCGCGTGGAGCTCTCGACGGCCGGATGGAGGTCGAGCCTTAGCTCGGAGAGCATCTGAAGGTCGGGTCTAAAGCCCGTCGTCGCAACCACCTCATCGACCGCCACGCGCCTGCCGTCCTCTGAGAGGAGCCCTATCGCGCAGCAGTCGGAGCCGCCGCAGCACCCGCTTTCGATCGAGGCGATTCGGAAACCCGATTCAAGGCGGACCTTCCCGGAGGCGACCAAGGCCCGGACGTTTCCGCCGAGCGCGCCGCGAGCCGGAAGCGCGTCTCCGGCCTCGCCGCCGTAAACGCCGGTGAGGTCGGTCTTTCGGACCACCCAGACGATTTCGGTCCCGGGCGCTTCGGCCGCAAGGTCGGCCAATTCGATAAGAGCGTTGAAAGCCGAGTGCCCGCTTCCCACGACGGCGACCTTCTTGCCCGCGTAGCGCGCGCGGTCGGAGCCGTGGACGTCCGGGATGCGGTAGAGGATCTTTGAGGCGGCCGACTTCTCGCCTGGCGCGGGGATCCCGCTCGTTCCGAGCGGATTGGGCTTCGAGTAGGTGCCCGAGGCGTCGACAACGGCGCGGGCGAGGAGCGTCTCCTCGGAGCCGTCCTCATGCTCGATCGTGAGGACGAACGGAGCAAGGTCTCGGCCCTCGTTCTTCATCTTGTCGAGCCCGTAGCGAGCCACGGCGACGACCTTCGAGCCCGTGCGGACGGCGTCCTTAAGCTCGGGCGTCTCGGCGAGCGGAAGGAGGTAGCCTCCCGCGAGATCCTTACCGATCGGATAGGTCTCAGGGTCGGGAGCCGTCCATCCATTCTTCTCAAGCAGTCTCCGGGCCGCATCATCAATGCAGTAGCGCCACGGCGAGAAGAGGCTTACGTGGCCCCAGGAGAGAACGCTCGACGCGGCCGAAGAGCCGGCTTCGAGCACGAGCGGGCGCTCGCCCTTCTCGATGAGGTTCGCCGCGGCCGCGAGGCCCACGGGTCCGGCGCCGATCACCACGACGGGAAGATTGTTAGCAGCAGTCATTTCGGTCTTCTCCTTTGGCCAGGCTTTTCAGTTCGTCGGCGAGCGCTTCGAGCGCGTCGCTCCGGAGGGTGCAGATCATCTTCTTGCCACGCCGCTCGATTCGCACCAGGCCGGCGGCTTCGAGCTCGTGAAGGTGGAACGAGACGGTCGAGGTGATCTTCTCCGCGCCGGTCAGATGGCAGCAGACCTCGCTCGCGGTCGGGCCGTCGTAGACGCCGCCCTCCTCGTCGACGGCGGCAGTGCCGCAGCACATCTTCGAGAGGAAGCCCACGATCCGAAATCGGGTCGGGTCCCCCAGCGCCTTGAACGCTCTCTGCGTCGTTTCGTCTGCCATCGAAACGATTTTAGCACACGTTTCGATTTCTTGCGAAATGTTTTGGGATTGTGCGGCTCGAACACTCACCCTTCCCTTCCCGACTTTTAGGGAAACATAACCCCTTTTATGTTTCCCTACGGGAAACTTTAGGGTAGGGTAGTCCCACCGGCGAAAGGACCCGTTCGGAAGCGAAAAGAGTCCCCCGGCCGCCCGAGCGCTTGCCGCAGGATCGTTGCTCCTGCTCGCGCGCGCGTGCGAACCTTTAAACATAGGAGCGACCGGACGAGGCCCATGGAAGATTTCAAGGACGAGAGCAAGAGCGGCGCGGCCCTAGCGGTTCGACCCGAGGGCGAGCGATCGCTCAGCGCCGAGAGCGCGAAGAGCCCCCTGCCGGCGCTCGTGGCCGCGGCCGGGCCCCAGGCGTCGAAGAAGTACTTCGAGTTCTTCACCGTCACGATCCGGAACGAGCACACCCGGAACGGCTACTTCCGCGCCTGTCGCGTCTTCTTCGAGTGGGCGGAGGAGCGAGGGCTTACCTTAGAGACCATCGAGCCCATCCACGTCGCCGCCTACGTCGAGTCGCGGGCCAAGAGCGAGGATCCCAAGTGGGGGCTCTCGAAGACCTCGATCAAGCAGCACGCCTCCGCCATCCGGATGATGTTCTCCTACTTCACCGAAAAGGGCGTGCTCACCTACAACCCCGCGCGCGAGGTCAAGACCGAGAAGGTGCGCCGGGGCGTCGGCAAGACCCCGGCCTACGACGTCGAGGACGTTGCCAAACTCCTGGCCAGCTTCGACGCTTCGAACATCGTGGGGCTTCGCGACCGAGCTTTGGTGGCCGTGATGGCGTTCGGGTTCTCGCGCATCAGCGCGATCGTGGATCTTAAGGTCAAGGACTACATCCAGCAAGGCCGGCGCGCCTTCATCCGCACGCACGGAAAGGGCGGCGTGGAAGTCGACATTCCCGTCCACCACCAGCTCGCTGAGTATCTGGACGCATACATCGCGGCGGCCGGGATCGCCGAGGACAAGAACGGGCTTCTCTTCCGGAGCGTCAAGGGCAAGACCAAGACGCTTACGGCCGAGGCAATGAGCCGGACCGACGCCTGGAAGATGGTGCAGCGCAGGCTCGAGGACGCGGAGATCGGCGGTGGCCAAGGGTATGGATGCCACTCTTTTCGCGCGACATGCGGCACGAACTTCCTTACGAATGGCGGCGAGCTTGAAGTCTGCCAGATGCTGATGGGTCACGCCGATTCGAGAACGACGAAGCTCTACGATCGGCGGGCCCTCAAAGCGACGCTCGCCGACATCGAGCGGATCCGCTACGGGAAATCCTCTACTGAGTGAAGGCCCTCAAGGTGGATCAAATTTAGAATTTTTATTGACACTGCTCCACTAATCTCCTAGGCTGGGCTATAATAGCCTGTGCAGGAGGAAGTTTAGCGTGGATCAAAGCGATAAGATAATTGAAGATGTGATCCACCTAGCCCGATTTGGTTCGGAGGGCAGGAGCAAGGACGTCAAGGCGCTCGCCCGGAGGATGGCCCATCGTTATCGCGAGTCGCACCCGAGCCTTTCCGCAGGGCTTGCGACTCTCTCGACGGGCGGCGGCGTTACGCGCCTGGCGCGTCGACCGATGCCGGTAGACGCGGACTCCCGAATGGCGCTAGCGAGGATGTTTGAGCCCAGCCTCGCTCAAGAGCCCATCTTGCCGAAATCCATCGCATCCAAGCTCGATCAGGTCATCGCCGAGCATCGAGACTCGGATCGCCTAAAGCTTGCCGGTCTCGCTCCCGTTAGGACGGTTCTCCTCATCGGTGCGCCTGGCGTCGGCAAGACCATGGCGGCGCATTGGGTAGCCGCCCAGCTAAACCGCCCTCTCGTCCTTCTCGATCTAGCGGCCTCGATCAGCAGCTTCTTGGGTAAGTCAGGTCAGAATCTTCGCCAGCTGTTTGACTTCGGAAGAGAGTTCGAGTGCGTCCTGATGCTAGACGAGGTCGACGCGATTGCGAAGAAAAGGTCCGACGAAACCGATCTCGGAGAGTTGAAGCGGCTCGTGAACGTGTTGCTCCAAGAACTTGACGAATGGCCCGAGGGAGGGTTGTTGATTGCCGCTACGAACCATCCCGAGCTACTCGATGCGGCGGTCTGGAGGCGCTTCGACGTCGTAATCGAACTTCCGCTTCCTGGCCACAACGAACGAGCCCGGCTTGTTACGAGAACCTGTCCAAGTTGGTCGACAGAGGGCATCGATGCTCTAGCGGCGCTATCGGACGGCATGAACTACGCGGAGATCGACAGCCACGTTCGTAGAGGTCGAAAGACCGCCGTTCTCGCCCATCGCGATGAGCTTGAAGCGGTTCTCGCGGAGTTTTCTGAGGTTGTACAGGGCCTTCCGAACGCAAAGAGGCAAGACATATCGAAGAGCCTTATCGAGGCGGGACTTTCTCAGCGAAAGGCAGCCGAGATCACTGGAACGTCCAGGAACACGATTCGAAAGAACTCTCAGAAGGAGGCTAGCTAATGAGCGACGTCACTAAAAACTTTATCCTCGGTGCAGGCGAGCAGCTCGTCGAAACCATTCTTCCCCCGACAAAGGTGCCCACCGTTCGGGCTCCGTACACGCCGGAAGAAGCTCGCCAGAGGATCTCTCCCCGGGTTCAGCAGACGATTATCGATCTGCGCCGAGCACCCGATTCTGCGTTACCTCAGGGTGAGGCCGTTGCGAAGATTACGCTCCATCCACAGTTCCTCAGTAAATCGGCCTTTCCGGGAGACCTGATCGCAGATGCAGGGCTCCGAGCGATTGGGAGCAAGGAAACCCGCATCACTCCAGAGAAGGTCGCGCGCAAGAGCGACGTCAGGGAAGAGCCGACCGCGACCGTGTTCGTCGCCGGCACGGTCGCCGCATTCGAGCGATTCGCGACCAAGATGCAAGGTCCCGTCGAGTCGCTCAAAGTGGCGGTTCGCGACGACCTTACGTCGGTCGAAACGATGGGTGCGATGATGCCGGAAGACCGGATGCTGTCGAGCGACACCGTGCGCGGAGCCCGTACGCTCGAGTGCATTTTGCATGCCAACCGGAGCGTCGGCGATCGCGGAATCGTGGATGCCTTCGAGGCATATGCGGCCGGGCTGGGTTTGAGGGTTGACCGTGACCGTCAGCTCTTCGCCTCCGGACTGTGCTTTCTTTCGGTGACCGGCGATATCGAGTCGGCCGAAGAGCTCGCTTGGTTCTCTTTCCTCCGCAGGATCCGGCCGATGCCCAGGATGCGTCCCTTATTGCCCACGCGCATAACCAAGGCGACCACCGGGGTGAACGTAAAGATCCCCGACGTCGACTCTATCGATCCTTCTCTAGTGGCTGCGGTGTTCGACACGTCGCTTCCGGCCCAACATGCGCTTAATCGTTGGGTCCAGCGCTTTGATTACGGCGTGCCTGAGTACCTCGACGCGGAAGAGAGGCTCCATGGTCTGTGTGTAACGTCTGCCGCAACGCTTGGCCCTCTCGACGGAGTTGTGGGCGAGGTTCCACCCTTCTCCGTCCATCACCACGGCGTGCTTGGCGAGGATCCAGACGAGTCCGGTTATCACCAGGCCTTAAGGACCATTCAAGAGACGGTGGCGAAAAACGACTACCGTCTCATAAACCTGAGCTTTGGTCCCGATGGCGCAATCGAGGATGACGATGTCGATGCGTTCACCGCCGTGGTCGACGAGCTGCTGGCGGATGGAAAGCGACTCTGCTTCATCGCGGTTGGAAACGATGGAGAGCTAGATTCCGCATTGGGTCTAAACCGCGTCCAGCCACCTTCCGACGCTGTGAACGCGATCAGCATGGGGGCTACCCATTCGCGACAGAGCGCATGGAAGCGAGCCGACTACAGCTGCGTCGGACCGGGAAGGCTCGGATGCCGCATCAAGCCCGATCTCGTCCACTTCGGTGGTTCGCTCGACGAACCATTCGGGTGCGTCGGGCCAGGAACGAATCCCGACCGCTACAACACACAAGGAACGAGCTTCGCTTCCCCATCGGCGATGCGGATCGCAGGCACCGTTATAGCCGCCATGGGCGAGCAGGTCTCGGCCGTCGGTGTAAAGGCGCTCCTTGTGCACGCTGCACGGTTGGAGGAAAGAGAGCCGCGCGAAGTAGGACACGGGCTGCTGCCCAGCGGGCTCGCCCATCTCCTTACCTCCGATGGGGATGAAGTAAAGATTCTCTTTCAGGGTCGCCTCGTCGCTGGAAAGTACGTTCGGCATCAGATTCCGACGCCGGCCTTATTGCAGGGCATGGTCGAGCTTGAGGCCACTCTTTGCTTCGCTACTCCGGTCGACCCCAACTTTCCATCCTCGTACGTACAGGCCGGGATCGAAGCCACGTTCCGCCCCCATTCCGAGAAACGAGGCAAGTGGAAAGACGAAGACGGTGTGGAGCATGACAGCGCAGGCGCGAAATCGGTTTCCCTCTTCAATCAAAAGAGCGTCTACGGCGAGTCCCATGAGCGCCGGGATGCCCACCTATGGGACACGGTTCTCAAGACGCGCAAGTCGATGCGCCACACCAGCTTGAAGGATCCCGTCATCGAGCTTCACTACAACCGCCGTGTGGAAGGAAGACCTTCCACCGCCGCTGATCAGCCCGACATCCCTTACGCTTTGGTCTTGACCCTCCGGTGCAAGGCTATGCCTGACCTCTACAACCAGGTGCGATCCCGGTACAGCACAAGCCTCCAGGTGCTCGCGCCGCGCGCAAACGTTCCGATCCGAGTCTAGCTATGAATCGCCTACATACACCCCCTGCTTCAACTCCCATCCACGCCGGTCCCGGCATCCATGAGGCTTTAAAGCTCCCTAACGAGAGCTTTGGACGTCTCTGGGACTCCATCTTCGTCTCCAAAGAGATCAAGGACTCGCTCCTTGCCCAGGCCCTTCTCAATTTCTCGATCCGCAGCAAGGTGGACCGCTCGGTCGTGCCGCTCCACGGCATCATTCTCCTCGTTGGCGAACCGGGAACCGGCAAAACCTCGCTCGCTAAGGGTCTCGCATCCGTGGCCGCGAGCTTTGTGCCCGGCGGTCTCACATACCTTGAGGTCGAGCCTCACTCGCTTGCAAGCTCATCTCTCGGCAAGACCCAGAAGGCGGTCATGGACCTCTTCGGAACCACGATCGCGGAGCACGCGATGCGCGGCCCGACGGTCGTCCTGCTCGACGAGGTCGAGACGATTCTCGTCGATCGCGCTAGGCTCAGCATGGATGCCAACCCGATCGACGTCCACCGGGCGACCGATGCCGCGCTCGTCGAGCTCGACCATCTCGCGGCCAAGTACCCTGGACTGCTCATCATCGCGACCAGCAACTTTCCGAAGGCGATCGATGCGGCCTTCATCTCGCGATGCGACGCCGTCGTCACCATCCCGCCGCCGGACGCAGAAGGGTGCGCCGTCATCCTTGCCGACACCCTGAACGGGCTTAGCGAATCGTTTCCCGGTCCGGAAAAGCTTGTTCAAGACCCAGGCTTTCGGGCCGCAGTGGGGGCGTTCGTCGGGCTCGACGGGCGACAGATCCGAAAGCTCGTCGCAAGCGCTTGCACCTTCGACCGAAAGACGGCCCAGAATCCGGGGCTCCTGACGCTCTCCGACCTCGTCAAGGCCGCGAACCGCGCCAAGGAGGGAGCAAAGCGGTGAGCTCCGTTCTTTCGCGCACGTTCTCTTCTGTTCCCGAGCGCCCTGCGGCCGCGACCTGGGATGCCATCGTGGCGATTCTGGCTCCGGACTCGAACTCGGAGGCGAGGGGCGAACTCAACAAAGTCGCAAACGAGGCGGCGACCCTCATCGCTGAGAAATCTATGCTGACGGCCCCGATCATTGTGACCGGATCCGGCCCGCGTGTCCGGGTGTACTGCGCCTACGACGAGGACGCGGTCGACGGAAGCAAGGCAAAGGAGGACGCGCTCTCCTTCGACGCGACGGGCGGAGACTGGGCGCTTTCTTTGCCCTGCCCTTCGGACGATCTCGGATGGGTGACCTCGTCTCTCGCTTCGAAGAGCTCGCGCGTCACGGCCAGAGACCTGTCACTGGGCATCAAGCTCTCGCAGAGCGACAGCGGCGAGGACGGCGCGAGCGGCTCCGAGAAGGCGGCCGCCGTCACCGTGGACTGGGGGGCCTTCGTCAACCAATGAGCACATCCGTTACCGTCAACACCTACACGCACGCCGTGACGTACGTCGCGGACAACATCTTCAAGAGCCTTAAGGACATCCTGCGTCTTTCCGGCCTTAGTCCTGAGAACCTGGTCGGGGACCGCGAGTCGATCATGCGGGCCTTGACGGCATGGCTCAACTCGAAGCACCTGGAGCGGATTTCCCTTGAGATCTACAACCCCAAGGACGATTCGCTCATCACCTCGTGGGACGTCGAAATTAAGTACGGATGGAGCTCGGACGACGGTGGCTTTTGGACCGACACCGACCAGCTCCGCTACGAGATCAAGAAGGCTGGCGTTCTGCCGAGCGATGTGAAGTACGACATCCGCTTCAAGAACAAGACCGGGCGGCCCGACGTGCTCGGGTGGAGCCTTCAGCCTTCCCGATCGCGTGAGGGCTTCGTTCAGAAGAGCCTCGGCTCGACCGTCTCCCACTCTGGGCTCGGTGGTTCGACGTCGGTGCTAAGGAAGGCGTCCTGATGAGAACGCTTGAAGAGGCCTTTCTGAAATTCAAGTCCCGTCTTGAGCTCAAGCCCAAGGAGCAGGACAATGCGAGCGAACGTCACAAGGAGATCCGAGCGCACCTGAAGACGAAGTTCACCATCGAGAACGACTTCCTGACCGGCTCCTACGCTCGGTGGACGAAGACCAAGCCTCTGAAGGACGTTGATATCTTCTGCCCGCTCGGGACGGCCCATGCGCATTATCGGGACGAGCACCCAGACAACGTGCTAAAGGCCTTCGAGACCGCCCTCGCTGAGAAATACGGAGCGGCCAACGTGAGCCGTCAGAGGAGGTCCTGCACCGTCGACTTCGGCGTGACGCCCGATAGCGAGGACAAAACCGACTACAAGGTCATGTCGGTCGACGTCGTGCCGGCTTTCAAGAAAGACGACGACTACGAGATCCCGGACGCCAACGAAGGCAAGTGGATTGAGACCAACCCCAAGACCCACGCCGACAAGGCGGTCGCAGCCCAGCGCGCGTACAACGACCAGTGGAAGGCGATGGTGAGGATGCTCAAGTACTGGAACAACCATCACGGAAAGCCGGTCAAGCCGAGCTTCCTCCTGGAGGTAATGTGCCTGGACTGTCTAAGCGGCGGCTTCGGAGGCCGTTGGGACTACGAGTTCCAGAGCCTGTTTGCGACCCTCGCGAATCGAATCGACGAGGTCTGGGCCGATCCAGCCGGACTCGGCCCTCCCGTCAGCGATATGATGGATAACGCTCGCAAGGCGACAGCGAAATCGGCTCTCGAAGCCGCGGAATCCGCCGCAACGAACGCCATCCACCTTGCTCGTCAGGGCAAGAACTACGAGGCGCATCTCGCGTGGCGGGCGCTTTTCGGCCCTCTATTCCCGCACCCCTAAGGAGACCCAATGGCCAACCAAGTCGCAGCCCGCCTCGCCGGAGACGATTATCAACACCTGACTGCCTGGCTTCATGTCTTGGAGCTGAAGCGCGCCCGGAGAAAGGTCCTTTCGGTCGCCGTCGAGGACTCTGCGGCCGGCTCGGCCGATGATGTCACGGTGCGGCACGAGGCAGACTCGGCCTTTCCGGACAGCTTCTACCAGATCAAGTACCACGTCGACCAGCGAAGCTCCTACTCGACCGCCGTGCTCACGAAGTCGCTCGACGGCGGCACGAGCCTGCTTCAGAAGCTCTACGCCACTTGGCAAAAGCTAAGCGCGGAGTCGCCGAGGCCGTTCGTGATCCGCTTTGTGAGCAACTGGTCCTGGGACTCAGCCTCGGAACTCGGCGGGTCGTTCTCAGGGCTTAACAATGCCGTCAAGGACGACTTCTTCACGTCGGGGCCTCTGAGTAAGCTCGGCAAGGAGCGAGAGTCGTGGAGTGCTCACCTGGAAGCTGCCGAGGGAGAGTTCGAGGCTTTCGTCCGAACCCTCCACTTCGACCTTGGCTCGACCTGTTTTCACGAGCGCCTGGAGCGAGTTCGGGATCTAATGGAGACCAACGGTCTTCGCTCCGACGACGCCGGTCTTCTCATCGCGGTCGGCCTCGTTCGAGGATGGGTCCGGGGTGGTACTCAGACGATCGACGCGGCGGCTTTAGACCGGGCCATCGAGGAGAACGACCTCCAGGCTCCGGCGGACGCCGAGCGCTTCGTCACCGTCCTGCTCACGACAGTGAAGGCGCAGCGAATCGACCTTAAACCTGACCACATCATTGACTGGCGGGATCGTTTCGAGGGGTTAGCGAACGAGCGGGGGCACGCGACGCTGCCCGGCGTCGACTGGAACCGAGATCTTCTTCCGGAGCTCGCGGCTGTGGAGGCTCAGGTAGCAGAAGAAACAGGTTGCCGGCTCGTGCGGATCCGCGGCCTATCGAGGCTCTCAGCGTGGTTCGGCATTGGGCGGACGTTCTCTGAGAACGCCCGATACGTCGTCGAGGTGGACCAGAGGGGACTCCTCTGGAGGAGCGACGCTCCTCCGAGTGAAAGCTTCGATCTCCAAACGAGCCACGAGAGCGGATTCGGCGGACCGATCGACGTGGTTGCGGTGGGCATCAGCGTGACCAGCCCTATTGGGGACGCGGTTCGCGACTATTTGCAGCGCACCAACGAGGCCTCGGAGCTTATGCTCCTCCAACCCAACCGTCCGCTTGGCCACGAATGTCTCGGCTCTGCGGCCGACGTTGTCGCGCTCGCGAGAAAGGCGAAGGAGGCGATTAGAGAATTCAGCGCACAAACGAAGGCAAAGAGAGTGCTGCTCTTCTACCTAGGCCCGCTAAGCGGTGCCTGCTTCCTTGGTCATGTCCTCAACGCCATGGGGACAAGGGTTCAAGTCATGGAATACCAGGACTCACACGAACTAGGATACGCGCCGGCCTTTCTGCTATGACTAAGTCGGGCTAGGCTTTACTCTGAGCTCCCAAACAGCCCCACGATTGCTTCGATGTCCCCCACCCTCTGCCGGACATCGGCAAGGAGTTCCTCAACCCGGAAGCCTTCCTCGCCGTGGAGCGGCACCGTGGCGACCGCCTCGAAGACCGCTACGTGGATCTCCTTGACCTGCTCGTCGACCGGGCGCATGAACTCTTCGAGTCCATCAGCGTTAAGCACCTCCAAGAAAGCCCAGAACCGCATCGCCGCCGGGATGGCCTGCCGCTCGTCGGCCTCATAACGCTTGATAAAGTAGAACGGAGCGAACTCCGAAGGAACGAACGACGCATCCTCAAGACTTCGCGCGTGCGCCTCCTCCATCATCTCCATGCATGCGTCCCGGAACTCGACCGGATCCAGCGCCGACCCATAGCGCTCTCGCATCCTCCTCTCGCGCTCTTCGGGCGTGGAGAAGTAGGCTTCGAGAAAGCCCTTCGGGTCTAGCACCGACACGTCGGGGTAGTCGGCCATGAAGCGCTTCCCTTCGGGGTTCTTGGGGCTTCCGAGCCGCTTGATGTGCTTGTCCCAGCTTACGAGGTAGACAGCGCCGCCGGCGATCGCCAGATCGATGTACGGTTCGTCCTTAGGGTCGATGGGATAGTCGAAGACGTGGGGAACGGGGTCGAGAAACACGGCGAACTCACGTAGCCAATTGGCCAGGGCGTCGACCCTTGCGTCGTCCAGCATCGGGAAGAACTCGCGAACGCTCGGGCGCCGCAGCACCTCGTCGATCTCTTCCAGCACCGCCTCGCTCATGCAGACGAGGAGCTTTCCGTCGATCGCGAGCTGGAGGCATTTCCAGGCGTGGTTCCCGCCCTTGCCGACCGCCTGCAGGAAAAGATTGCAGTCGAAAACGACGAGCGGGATCTCTTCCCTTCCCTCGTCACCTCTGCCCGAATCGTCCGTCGCCACGGCGAGAAGATACTACTTAACGGAAGCGCGGGACACAGGCTTGTTGGACTTGGCCGATGCGACCTCACTCCTCGCCTTCTCGAAGACGTCGGCGAGCTGCTCGTCCGTGTAGCCTTGGGCTTCGGCGTGGGCGTGGAGCGGAGCCAGGATCCCCTCGAGGCGGCCTCTTCGCTCGGCCGAGGCCTTGGCCATGTCCTCCCGGATAAGGTTGCGGAGGTACTCGGCTTGGCCCTTAAAATGAAGGGACTGCGAGCGTTCGCTTACGAAACGCACGATTCCCTCATCGACTCCGGTGATCTTCAAAGTTGGCATCTAAAGGCGGCTCCTTTTCCTAATCTCAATGTGCCACATAAAGTAGGCCCAGTCAAGGCCCATTATGGGCCTTCCTTTATATGACGGCAAATCCTCGCGAATTCATCAAGTTACCGAGGAATGAATTTTGCGGCCTGATTGTCGCTCCTCAAAGGGATCACGAAACGCACGGATCGAGGCGCACCGCTGAGCGGTTCCCGAAACGCCTAACTTTATGAAGATCGTTAGGCGTTTCGAGAATCGGATGGGCGGGTTTTCCACAGGAACCGCCCTCCCTTGAGCTCGCCGAGTTAGCTCCGCTCGGGCCCGACGCCTATGGAAAACCCACCCGCGTCCACCGATCGGAAGTTAGAAACGCTCTCTCGAGCATTTCTAGTCTTTTTCGAGCCTCGAACTTTACTCGAACCTTAGAAACCGCTACCATCCGTCGCTCAAACACCTTTTTCCAGGAGAGAGAGCACCATGTTTCAGAATCCCCGTGAGCCGCTTCGGCTCACCCCCGTCCCCGAGCTTTTCGATCTAGGCCGCGTCGTCGGCACGCCCGGCGCCGTGGTCAAACTCATCGAGCACGAGGTGGACGCCACCGAGCTCGTGACCCGCCACGCCTTCGGCTTCTGGGGTGACCTCGACCCCGAGGACCGGACGGCCAACGAGGCCGCGGTCGAAAACGGCGGCCGCATCGTGTCGTGCTTCACCCTTCCCGACGAGTCCAAAGTCTGGGTCATCACCGAGGCCGATCGCTCCGTCACGACCCTCCTCTTGCCCGAGGAGTACTGAACGTGGCCGGGATGCAGCCGGATCAGGCTCGGCAACTCATCGACTCCCAGCTTGAGGCGCTCAGCGAGGCGCTCGCCGCCGGCCAAAGCGACCGGCTCCAGGCGTTTCTCGCCACGATGGCGCGCTTCCACCGGTACAGCCTCGGAAACACGCTGCTCATCATGGTCCAGAGCCCCGAGGCGACCCACGTCGCGGGCTTCGCCACCTGGCTCAAGCTCGGCCGTGCGGTCAGGAAAGGTGAAAAGGGCATCGCCATCCTCGTGCCGATCCGCCCAAAGGCGCAAGCCGAGGACGAGAAGGAAAAGCCCGACGCCAAAGCCAAAGCCAAAGACGGCGAGGAAGACGAACGCCCGGTCCGCTTCAAGGTCGGCTACGTGTTCGACGTCTCCCAGACGGAAGGAGACGAGCTTCCTTCCCTTGCCCGCCCCGAGGGCGACCCAGGCCAGTTCCTCCCCCAGCTTCGAAACCTCGTCTCCGACATGGAGATCGCTCTCGAGTACCGAGACGACCTCGGAGGAGCCGACGGGCTGTCCAGCGGAGGGCTTATCGCCATTCGACAAGGGCTTTCTCCCGCCGAGGAGTTCTCGACGCTCGTCCACGAGCTTGCCCACGAAAAGCTTCACAAGGGAGAGGGCCGCGTCGGCACGACGAAGAGAAGCCGAGAGCTTGAGGCCGAGGCCGTCGCCTGCGTGGTTTCCCAGGGCGTCGGGTTGCTTGCGGAGCCCGCATCCTCCGATTACATCCAGCTCTACGGCGGAGACAAGGACGCGCTCGCCGCTTCCCTGTTCAAGATCCGAGACGCCGCCGCATCAATCTTGGCCGCACTGGACGCTGGGGCATTCGACTAGAGGCTCCATTTTATGCGAAGCCGACCCAAATCGGCCGACGCTCAAATCGGGCCACTAGCAGGTCGCAGACAAAGCCCTAGGGTTTCCCCCTCCCGAGGGTACGATCGACGTACAGCAAGGCATCTTGAAGGCGTGAGGAGCAATCCTAAGCAGGAGTCGAGAGCCACGCGACCTTTCACTTTGTCCTACGCTCAATCAAGATGTTGACAAGCTGACAAGATGACCAGCCTTACAGCTTGTTGACAAGATGACAAGCTAGTCAGACACTCAGCCATCCATTCAGATGCTCACATTGCTGAACCGCTTGTCGTCCTTACAGACATATCGACAGACTGCTGCGTGACCAGACATCAAGCCGTCTGATCAACTGAGCAGACTGACACTAAGCTGCCTAACATCATGGTCGGTAGATCAGCCATACAGTCTAGTGGTCAGTCGCATGAAGTCGAGGCGCTGAGGCAAGAGCGGTGCCGACGCGGCGGCCAGGTCGGGTGCGTCACATCCAGCAGGACACACGCTCCGCTCAGCAATGCCGAACGGCCTACTTGCTGACAAGCTGACAAGACATATGACAAGACAGCTTGTTGACAAGCTGACCGACCATTTAGCTTGCTTGACAGACTCGTTGGCGGCGAAGGGCTTTCGGGGGCGACCGGAAAGTAGACCGTCGGCCGAAACTCTCGCAAGCCTACGAATCCTTTGGGAAGTTTGCTTCGTCTCGTAAGATCATGCTTGACATGGTTTGCGCAAGTGAACCATGATATGAACGACAAAGGACATCAAAGGGGCCGAACGCCACATGAACTACTTCACCATTCCGCAAGCCGCCGCCAAGGCCCAAGTCAGCATCGCCACCATTCAGCGGCGCCTTAAGGACGGAAGCCTCACGGGCAACAAAAGCGGCAACAAGGTCGTCATCCCCGTAGGCGAGCTCCGAAAGCTCTACCCGGACAAATTCCCAGAGGTACAGACGGGGACCTCGACCGGAAAGTGTCGCGTCATCGCCTTCAGCAATCAAAAGGGCGGGGTAGGGAAGACCACCACCTGCGCCAACCTCGCGGCCTCGCTGGCGACCCTCGGCTACCGCGTCCTCGCGTTCGACTCCGATCCCCAGGGAAACCTCACCAAGGCGCTCGGCATCAATCCCCACTCGCTCAAAGACCGAACGACCTACGAGGTCCTGGTCAACCAGCTTGAGATCTCCTCGGCCATCGTGGCCCCCATTCCGACCCTTCCGTCCCTCAAGCTCGTCGGAACCAACCTTAGCCTCGCCGCGGCCGAGATGCAGCTCGCCGGCCTCGTCGCCCGCGAGCTCCGAATCCAGCATGCCATCCAGCCGGTTCTCCACGAGTACGACTTCGTGCTCATCGACTCGCCGCCGAACCTTGGCCTCTTCACCATCAACGCGCTCGTGGCGGCGAACGCCGTCATCGTGCCGGTCACGGTCGACGTCTACGCCTTGGACGGCGTGGCCGCGCTCCTTAACACGATCAAGCAGGTGCGGCTGGTCAATCCGCACCTTCTGAACGTGTGGGCGCTGCTGAACGAGACGGACCAGTCCAATCTCGGAAAGGACATCAAAGCCGAGTTGGAACGAAGCTTCAAGTCCAACCTGCTCCGCACCGTCATCCGCAAAAACCAGAAGATCCGCGACGCCCAGGCCGAGAACAAGCCGATCGTCGTGATGAGGCCCGACGACACCAGCACCCACGAGTACCTAGCGCTCGCCGAGGAGGTCGCCAATGAGCGAGCGTAAGCCAGCTAAGGAACGGAAGCCCCTCATCGCCCCCGGGTCCGTCCTGGGCGAGTCCCCCGACATCTTCGCCAACGTCATGTCGAGCTACGCCGAGAGCACCGGCCAGCCGGCTCCCGTCGTCCGGCAGGAAGACCAGGCGACCAACACTCCGCCTGAGTCTCCGACCCAAGCCGAGGAAGGCACCCCGATCTCGGAAGTTCATCAAGATGAGCCCCAAAGGGAGCAGAGTAGGGAAGCCGCGCCTCAAGCGCCCGAGCCGCGAAGGCGAAGCGAGCCAACAAGCCAGCCTGCTGACAAGCCAGCAAGACAGCAGAAGGCACCGGCGGTGCGCTCCTCGAAAAGGGGAGCGCCCGTCGACGCCGAGGAGGAGGCCAAGGTCCGCGCCGCCACCCCGAAGCGCCTTTGCAGCTACCGCGTTCCCGAAGGCCTGGACGACTGGCTGGAGGAGCAGGCGTTCGAACACCGCCACACGGGCCTCAAGAAGCAGGACCTTATCGCCCAGGCCATCCAGCTCCTGATCATGGCCAAGTCAACCTACCAGGAAGAAGAGCAGGACTAGACGACGCCATGCGAAACCCGACGCCCTACGCCGCCCCTTCGAGCCTTCAGGCATCCTCCGCAGAGGGTGAGGGGCGAGGTGCGGCGACGGACGGGCGCAGGGACTCGCATCGGCTCGAGCGCATCTACACCCCGAAATCGCCGAGGGGGTCGGTCCCATGAGCGCAGCCAAGGACGCGCGGTCCCAAGATTCAGCCGCCCCGGCGCTTCCCGCCTTCGACGGCTACCAGCCGCCGACGAGCTCGACCACCTACACGCCGAACCAGTTCTTCGACGTGGTGCTCCCTCACGCTTCCCGGGGGTGCCTCCGGCTCGTCGCCTATCTCATTCAGAAGACCCTTCGAATCTCAGACAAGGACGGCAACCCCATGTACCCCGAGTACCACGCCAGCTATCAGGAGTTGAGCGAGAAGGCCGGCATCGGGCGGGGACGGGTCAAGGAGGCCATCGACGAGGCGATCGCCCGCCGCTGCATCGACTGCCTGCAGACGGGACAGCGCCACAAGGCGGGCGAGGAGGGCCGTAGCGCCCTCTACACGCTCCGATGGGACGAGCGCCCCGAGTACGTCAAGGACCCTGAGGCGTTCGACGGATTCTTCGAGGGCGAGGGAAACTACACGCGGATCCCCAACGACTTTTTCGACCACACCATCCCGAATGAGAACCTCTCGGTGGTCAAGGTCGTGGGAGTCGTCATCCGTCACACGATCGGGTGGCAGAAGAAGGTGGGCTTTAGGCGGCAGCAGGTCCAGATGTCGTTCACCGAGCTCATGCGGCGATCCGGCATCGCGTCGCGCTCCACGGTCAGCCAGGCCGTCAAGGAAGCCATCGAGCGTAACCACATCGAGCGGGTCGAAGAGGGACGGTTCGACCCCTACTCGGGAGTCGCCACTACCTGGGGCGTGAAGTGGACCGACGCCCCTCGGCTGCCCATCGTCGAGCCTAAATTCGGGATCGGGCCCGGAATCGAACCAGGCAAACGGCCCGATAATCGAACAGCGGTCAAGAGGACTGCCCCGAAATCGAACCAGGGTAACGGCCCCGGAATCGAACCAGGAGATCAGGCCCGGAATCGAACCAGCGTTCGGAGGTCGGCCCCGGAATCGAACCAGGTGGACTCCCCCGGAATCGAACCAGCCGTCGGCCCCGAAATCGCACCAGGGAGCGGCCCGGAATCGAACCGACAAGCGATCCCGAATCGAACCACTATAGAAACAACCCTAAAGAGATCCTCTAAACAACAGACAAACGCGCCTGCTGTTGCCGGCGGCGACGCGCTTGCGCTCTTGGAGAGGGAGCTGGTCGCCGTGGGCATCAGCCCGAAGAAGGCTAAAAGCCTGGTAAGCGAGGAGCCCGCCGACGTGATCCGGCTGCAGCTCGACTGGCTTCCCCGGCGGGTGGTCAAGAAGACCGCCGCGGCCCTCCTCATCGCCTGTATCGAGATGAACCTTCCGGAGCCTGCGGCCGAGACCCCTCAGGGCCAAGGCGGGTCTCCCACGCAAGGCCTCGCGAGAGGTTTTTACGAGGGCCTGAGCGATGTCAAAGGGTCGACCCTCGCCGAGCCCACCGCCTCCGATATCCGCCGGGCTCAGGGGCTCGTCGACCGTCTCGGCGCGAGCGACATGGAGGCCGCGGCCCACGCCGGCCGAGCCTTCGGCCAGTTCGTCCGCGCCAAGGAGCGCGGCAAGTCCAGCCCTGTGCGAATGATGTCGCTCGCCGTCACCCTCTACGCCGACGAGTTCCTGGCCCAGCACGGAGCTCGGGACAAGGCCCAGGCGCTTCGCTCCTCCGAGGAGTCCCGACGGGTACACCAGGAGCGCTTCGCCGCCGACTACGAGGCCTTCGTCGCCTCGCTCGCCGAGCGGGTCGAGATGGACGACTCGATCCTCGACGCCTTCGACGCGGAGATGGCCCGAAAGCTCGCGGGCTTTCGCCGAATGTCGGCCCGAGCGGCCGAGATGCTCGAAGACCAGCTTCGCGACGAGCGAGAGCGTGGCCGTCTTCTTGTGGAGTTCGCCCAACAGAAGGGGGCCATCAAGGTGCCGACTTTCTGGGACTGGGACAACTCCCGTAACGACGCCGCGTTCGGCGCGAGCCAATGACCGAGAGGGGTGTCGGGAAATCCGACGCGAGGGGCTGTTCCTCCAAGAAGCACAGGGACAGGAACGATGGTCGCCGCCTCCATTCGACGCCGGTCGTCACGACCGGCGTTTAGGCTCGGCGTCTCGGTAGCGCAGCACCGCTTCTAGTTTTTTTCGATACTTCTAGTCTTTTTCGATAGTTTCTCTTCCCAGATCCTCCAGAACTCTCTACCATCTCCCGGCGAGAGCAGGATACGGGTGCGCTAGCGCACCCAAGCCCCCGCCGCTAGCGCGGCTTTGGGCTTTCCTGCCCTGCCGGGAGCCTTTCGTTTTGGGGCTCTCGAACGCCGTTCGATTGGGGAGCATAACGTGTCCGAAGGAAGGACCCGCAAGTGGAACTCGGAGCGCTATCCGAAGGCGGTGACCGTGAGGGTCACCCTGGACGAGCACACCCAGATTCGGGAGCGGGCGGGACGGGCTCGCCTTAGCGACTCCCGATATCTCGCCCGGTGCGGCCTTGCCCAGCGGCTTCCTGCGATGAGCGACCGGACGCCGCCGACAGAGGAGGAGCGAAAGGATCTAGAGTTCCTCCTCTACGAGCTTCGAAAGGTCGGTACCAACCTCAACCAGCTCGCCCACCGCACGAACGCGGCCCGGCTCCTGGGGCGGACGCCGCCGCCCCGCCATAGGGTCGAGCTGGCCGCCGCGATGGTGGAAGGCCTGCTGCGGCTCATCAAGAAACGGCTCTAGCCGTGACCAGCTTCTGCCGGTTCACGGTCGGGGCCGAAGGGACCTCGGCGGCCAACGTTCGCTACGCGTCGCGGCGAGACGCGGTAAGGGAACGCGGAGAGGGGGTGTTCTTCCGGAACGCGCCCGACGAAGCCTGGGGAGTGAGGCGCTACGGCGAGCTTCGAGACGATCTCGAGGCCTACGCTTGGGCGAGGGAGGAGAGCGAGCAGGCGCGGCACCGGGCGAGGGGCGGCGGCGGGGTCGCCAGGTCTCACTACCGGTGCGTCCTGTCGTTCGAGGGCGCGTGGACGACGGCGGCCATCCGAAGGCTCGTGGAGCCGTGGCTGGAGGCGGCGGTGCCCCAAGGGATTGCCATGTGCTTCGTGCACCGGAACACCGAGCACGTCCACGTGCACGTGTGGCTGGACGCACGCGGCATCGACGGCAAGAAGCTCGATTTCTCGCCGAAGGAGTGGCGGAGCATCGGGGCCAAGTGGGACCGGCTGTACCAGAGGGAGCTCGCTCGGAGGGAGCGGCTCGAGACGAGGATTTTAGAGAGGGAAGGAGGCAAGGATGAACAAGGAAGAGATGAGGGAGCAGGTGGCCGAGCTCCAGGCGGCGCTTCGCACGAGCCAGCGCAGGCAGGCCCTCTCGCGCCGGAGGAGCCGGCGGCTCGCGAGTGCGCTCAGAGCCGAGGCGCGGCGGTTCGAGGAGCTGAGGAGCTACGTCGAGCGCTTGAAGAACTGGGCCCTCGGCAACGAGCCGCCGAACCCCACGACCGAGAGCGAAAGCGATGACGATTAGAGGGCTCCTCCGGATGCTCGGCTTGGTGCCGTCCCCGGTCCAGCACGGAAGCGCGGGCTGGCAGGCTGCTCCCGGCAGTTGGACGACGGGGCAGGGAAGTGAACTGTCGCCCGGCTCGTTTTACGTCGGTCTCCAAGGAGGCCGCGACGTCGCGCTTCCGCCCCTTGAGGCGGCTCGCCACGGCGTAGTCGTGGGAGGCTCCGGAACGGGGAAATCGCGCGGCTACTTCCTTCCGAACGCCGCCCGAAACTTCGGCGCGTCCCTGGTCTGTACCGACCCGAAGAGCGAGCTTTGGCGGCTGACCTCCGGCCTTCGAAAGGGCGCCGTGCGCTTCGCGCCCACCGACCCGGCGGCGAGCGCGTGCTTCAACTGGATCCCGCTCTGTGCGGATGCGGCGACGGCCGAGCTTTGCGCCCGCGCCTTGGTGGAGTCCGGGAACACCCAGGGGACCGAGCAGGCGTGGCTCGACACCGAGGCGGCGTTTCTCGCCGGGGTGTTCGCCCACGCCTCGACCTTAACCCACCCGACGCCGCTTTCGGCCTACCGGCTGTTCACGCGCCAGCCCGTCGATCTTCTTATCGAGCAGCTTCTCGCGTCGCCGTCGGACGCGGCCCGTGAGCAGGGGATGGTCTTTTCGCAGACCCAGGAGCGGATGCGGGGAAGCATCGTGCCGGTGGTGGCGGCCCGTCTCCAATTCATGCGGGACGACGCCGTGGCCCGCTTCACCTCGGCGTCCCTTCTGCCGCCTGATTTTAGTCTGCTCCGGAAGACCCCGTCGGCCCTCTACTGGTGCCTCAGGGAGCACGACGTCGTGCGCCTCCGGCCCTTGACCTCGCTGTTCTTCTCGCTCCTCCTGGAGCGTCTGGCCGGTGGGGACGTGGACGGCAAAGGCGTTCCGGTCCTGATGCTCCTGGACGAGTTCGCCAACGTTGGGGTGATCCCCGGCTTCGAGACCACCATCGCGCTCGCGAGGGGAAGGGGAGTGTCGCTCTGGTTGGGACTCCAGAGCCTTTCTCAGCTCGAATCACGATACGGCAAGGCCGACGCGCAGACGATCCTGGCCAACTGCGGAACGAAGATTGCCCTGTCCGGGCTCGACGTCGATTCGGCGGAGTACTTCAGCCGCTCGCTCGGCGACGGGACCGCGCAGGTGGACAAGACCTCGCGCCACGGGCTTCTGAACGCCTCCTACAGCCACTCCACCGCCGAGAACTCCCGACGGCTTCTGACCGCCGACGAGGTGCGCCGAATCGGCGCGGACGAGGCGATCGTGCTCGTCGGCAACCAGAGGCCGATGCGGCTGGGGAAGGCGTTCTACGACCAGCCTGGGAAAGAAGCGCGGCAAGGCCAGCTCGGAGGGGCCCTCGCGTCCGAGCTCGATCCGAAAGGAAGGCGCGAACCGCCGGCGATGCCAACCTTCGGCGTGGTGGAAGGGGGACGCGGGAAGCGGCGGCCCCGACCCCGGCGGTAGAGGGGCCGCCGCTTCGAGGCGGCGGAGTTATGTCACGCCGCGCCGCCCGACTCCCATACCTCCTGAAACTAAACACTTTCAAAAGAGGCGACCATGGCGAAGATAGGAGGGTTCGACCCCAACAAGACGGGCGAGCAAGCCGTTCCGGGAGACCACCGTTCGGACGCAAGGTTGGAAATATCCCGAGACGTCGTGTCTCGCGCCGCTCCGTACCTCGCCATGACCGACGAGGGCCGAATTCACCAAGGAGAGGCCCTAAGGCCGAAAGCCGCAGAGATCAGCAAGGTCCTGTACGGCATCGCTCCCTCCGTAGACCGAGCGGACTACGACCGGCGCGTGTTGCCTCACCACCGTTTCGTAGACGAGACCGTCTGGAAGCCGATCTTAGGCAAGGACCTCCTTACGGCCGTCAAGGGCCACTTTCAAAACGAGGGCATTCATTGCCACACCCCGGAGGTTCTGGACAAGGAGTCGAGGCATTTCGCCCAAGCGGTCGCGAGCGGCGACGTTTCGAGGCTTTCGAACTTTCTGGAATGGACTCTGAAAGAGGACCCAGCGGTCATCGAGAAGATCCAAGCCCTACTGGGCTGAAGGCCCGAATCACCCCCCTTTCATCAACGAGTCGGTCCGAACAGTCCCATGCGCTTTAGGGATGCGTAGCGTCCGCAGTCGCCGATGACCACGTGGTCGAGCACCGGGATGTCGAGGAGCTCCCCCGCGCGCCGGAGGACCTCCGTGACCTGGACGTCCTCCGGCGAGGGTTGCGGGTCGCCGGACGGGTGGTTGTGGCCCACGACGACCGACGCCGCGTTGGCCAGGATGGCCGCCTTGAACACCTCCCTCGGCGAGACCAGAGCGGCGTTCAGCGTCCCGACGCTCACCGTATTGACGCCGATGAGGCGGTTCTGGGTACAGAGCAGCATCACCACGAAGTGCTCGCGGTCGGCGTGTCGGAGGTGCTCGGCGAAGACCTTCGCGACCTCATCGGGGCCGTCCATCTCGCGGCGCTCGGACGACCCGTCCAGGTTCTCCCGGACGAGGCGCACCCCGAAGACCGGAAAGCTCGCCTGGACGAGGGGCGAGTCGGCGTCGACGCCGTAGGAGAACGGGAGCGGGAATTGGGTCGGTCGACCTTGGTGCGGCACGGGAAGTCTCCTGGGGGAGGCCCCAAAGGCAGGGCGCTTCGAGTGTATTTCGATATCGAAAAAGACTCAAGAGCGGGGAGGTCGAAGAGCGTCGGCCGCCCTTCGGCGGGGACGCTCATCCATCCGTTTTTTGAGCGCCCAAGCTGGCGAGGGATGGAGTAGGAGCCACGTGCCGTTTTTCCTCAGCCAGGAGCCGACGTAGCAGCCCTGAGAGCCCTTCGGGAGTGTTCTTCCCCCACTCGGCATCGTTCTGGGGGAGTTTGACTTGATAGGTTTGGGTCGATTGACCTTTTGGCCTTCCGCGGGCTCGCGCTTTTTCGTCATCCATGACCAACTAGTAACACGGTCAGAAAATTATTTCAACATTATATAGCTATAAAATGTTGACAATCCATCTCCTTTTTGATATTTAGTAGCTATTAAATAGCTGCAATTAAGCGGCCATTCGGTGGTCAACCACCATAAGGAGAATCGACTATGAACGAACCATCAAAGAGTGCGGACATGTTCTCGGGGTTCAGCGTTACGTTCGGCATCCAGGAGATGAACCGGATTCGACCGGACTTGACCGACGAGCAGTGCGGAGCCGTTCTTGAATACTTCCTCGAAAGTTTTTTCGAGTACGGAGGTTGGAATTATTTCGCCAACATGATCGGAGACTATGCCGAAATGTTACACCCCGAGCCGGTAAAAGACGATTTGTCGGATGAAGAGGAGGTGGTGTGATGGAAGTCGAAACACCACTAAGTCCGAAAAAGGAGTGCGACATGAAAGACAAACGGGCAACCCGGGGCGAGTGGCTTCGGAAACTCCAAAACTGGTGGTTCCTGTTCAAGGGGGACGTTGACCAAATCGTGTGGTGCGAGGCACCGAGCGCGGACGTCTGGCGAGCCATGAACGAAATCGTCGAGGCCTTTCAAGAGACGCTCGACGCGGACGACGCCGAGGCTCTGAACGACGACCACTCCAAGGCGGGGCTTGTCGGGAGCGTTCGGCTCCTTAGCGAGTACCTGGACGACGTCTCCAACGGGCCGCTGCTCGAAACGAGATTGGGCAGGCGGCTGTTCGACGTCTCAAAGGGACATCGGTTCGGTGGCGAGACCATGCAATCCCAAAAGGAGGTGGCGTAATGGAAGCCGAAACACCGCTAAGCGCGAAGGTCGAAAACTCCATCCTCCGGGTGCTTGTTCACTTTTACCCAGCGGAGCACGACGACTACGAGGCAAAGCCATGCCTGAAGCACATCTTCTGGGACTTGGAGACCATTCGGGTTTGGGTGCTCGAGAACCAGGCGAAGGCTGTGGAAGGGAGGGTCGCACCATGACGCTACTCAAACCACGCTTCACCGGTGGCTCCGTTTACGCGACCCCGGGAATCCTCGACACCATCGACCCGGCCCACGTCGACGACGCCTTGACGCGGCACTTCGGCGGGGACTGGGGCGACTGCGGCGAGGAGGACCGGAAGGCCAACGAGGAGGCGCTCGAAGAGGGCTCGCGCCTCTTCTCGGTCTACCACGACCGGACGGGCGCTAAGTTCTGGATAATCACGGAGGCCGACCGAACATCGACCACCGTGCTTCTCCCGGATGAGTACTAACCCTTTGGGGGTCTCGCGAGAACGAGGCCCCTTTTATACGACCCCGCGACGCGCTCCGTCAAGCGTTCGCGGTGAGCGCAAAGGCGACGAACGAGCCTGGAACCAAGGCTTCGAAGCTGTCGCAGACAAGGCGGCGTTTCTAGACTCATCTCGCAACACACCTGACTCACCTTTTGATAAGCGACATGGCGCAACTGTCGAACAACCTGGAACGTATCACCAAGCGTGGAAAAGACGGAGGCGGCCAAGTTCCTCGGGGTGAGCACCCGGACGCTGGAGCGGATGGTCGTCAAAGGCCTTCTTTCTCCGGGGCGCAAGAAGGGCAAGACAAGGCCGGTGGTCGTGTTCGATCGGGCCGCGCTCGAACGCCTGAAGGCCAACCTCGGTTCGACACAGACCTCCGGCGCGCCGGCTCTCGCAAGCCCCGGCAAGCCGAAGGAGACGGTCGCTTTCCGGCTCGATCCGCACTACATGAAACGCCTCGAGGATCGGTCCATGGAGGAGGGGGTGAGCGCCGGCGACATGGCGCGGACGATGGTCGTTCGAAGCCTTGAGTCCGGCGACGAGGTGGCCAAGCTCCGACGCGGCCTGCAAGAGATGTTCTACATCCTGCTCGTCAGCAAGATGGAGGTGCCCGAGGCCGAGGCCGAGGACATGGTTCGACAGATCGGGGAGGTGGTCTGATGCTGAGCATGAACGCGATGTCGAGCAATCAGGCGGGCTACTACCTAGGACTCGCCCGCGAGGACCACGACTCGGTCGGCGGCGAGCCGCTCGGCGTTTGGCACGGGGAGGGCGCCGGTCTCCTCGGGCTCGCGGGCCACGTTCGACCCGACGAGCTGCTCAACCTGTTCGCCGGGCTCTCCCCGCACGGCGCCTCGCCCCTGGTGCAGTTCCAGAGGCACGAAGGGCGGGCGCTTCACCGTCCGGGTTGGGACCTGACCTTCTCGGTTCCCAAGACGCTGTCCGTCCTCTGGTCCCAGTCCTCGGACGCGGTTCGCGAAGAGATCCAGGCGGCTTGCCGCGAGTCGGCTTGCGCCGCCCTCGACTATCTTCAGGAGGTCGCCGCCTTCACCCGCCGAGGCTCCGGCAAGTCCGAACGAGGGGGCCTGATCGCGGCGCTCTTCGAGCACTCCACCTCGCGCGCCTTGGACCCGCAGCTGCACATCCACTGCCTCGTCATGAACGTGGGCGTGCGAAGCGACTCCAGCACTGGGACCTTGAGCTCGATGGGTCTGTTCGAGCACAAGATGGCCGCCGGGGCGCTCTTTCGCTCGCACCTGTCGGCCCTCTTGACCCAGGAACTCGGGACTCCGTGCCAAAGGGTGGCGAGCTGGTTCGAGGTGCCGGGCGTCGACCCTGGACTCACCAAGGAGCTGAGCAAACGCAGCGAGTCCATCCGAGAGGAGCTCGCGCGAATCGGGGCGAGCGACGCGAAAACGGCGGCGCGCGTGACGCTGGAGACGCGCGAGAAGAAGAGCGTCGTTTCCCGATCGGCGCTCTTCGAAAGCTGGGCAAAGACCGGCCACGACTTCGGATGGGGACCCCACCAGGCGAGCCGGCTCGTCGGCGCGTTCCCAGGGCGCTCCGCCGACGACCGCTCGTTCGACCGATTCGCGAAGGAGGCCTCCGCAAGACTCTCCGGATCCCAGGCCCACTTCGGCGAGAAGGACCTTATCCGAGGCGTGGCCGAGCGTTGCCAGGGGGAGGGAGCGCTCGCTCCGGAAGTGGTCCGTCACGCGCGGCGCTACCTCGCTCAAAGCCCCGAGATCGTTCGCCTCGGGGTCCACTTCGGAGAGGCTCGGTTCACGACCAAGTCGGCGCTCGCGCAGGAGCGCGACATGCTGGGGCACGTCGAGCGTCTCAAGAGCGGTTCCGACAGGTCCCTGCGGCCCGAGGCGGTGGTCGGCGCGATCGCGAAGGCCGGCGAGCTGACCCTCGCCGAGACCCGCGCGGTGTGGGGCATGACGATGGAGACCCGAGGCTTCGCCGTCGTCTCCGGGCTTTCGGGCGAGGGCAAGACGAAGACGCTCAACGCGGCCGTCCAGGCCTGGGAGGCGGAAGGGAGGACCGTTCTCGGCACGGCTCTCTCCGCCCGAGCTGCCAAGGAGTTCGAGAACGGGACGGGCGCTGGATCGACGACCTTGAGCCGGCTCTTCAAGGCGCTCGCAGCGGGAAGCCTCGGACTGTCCCCCGATCTCGTCCTGGTGCTGGACGAGGCGGGCATGGTCGCCACCTCGCAGATGGAGCGCCTGAGCAAAGCCTGCCTCGACGCGGGGGCGAAGCTGGTCTTGGTGGAGGGCGAGAGGCGTCTCCGGATCGAAGGACCGGGAACCCCGATGGGGGCGCTCGGGGTGGAGCACGATTCGGGAGACGGGAGCGAAACTCCGCGTCGGAAAGGAGGCGCGGCCCAAGCCATTGAATCCTCGAACCCGCGGAAGGTTTCGCCGTCGCGAGCGGCGGAGATCGAAGGATGGGCGGCGCGCGTGGCGACCGGCGGCCGCTCGCTCAAGGAGCCGGTCACGATCGACGGGAGCCCCGCCGAGGTCGAGGCGCTGAACAAGGCCGTCCAGACCAAGCGCCGCGAACTGGGAGCGCTGGGAACCGAAGCGATCGAGACGCCCCGAGCCCGATTCTTCGTGGGGGACCGCGTCCACTTCACGGATCGACATCGGGTTTTGGGCGTGGCGAAAGGCGAGCGGGGAACGCTGGTCGGATTCGATCCCGGCGACGGGGTCGTGCGCGTCGAGCTCGACCGTCGAGAGCGGATCAGTTTCCACAAAGGCGCTATAAAGAGCTTGGCCCTCGGTTACGCCGTCGCGGGCAAAGGCGAACGGCAAGGTCCGACCGGCAGCGCCTTCGGCGTCCCGAGCGCACCGGTTCCGGAGAACGGCACCGGTGTCAAGCCGCGTTCCCACGCAAAAAGCACAACGTTGCCCCATCCGGCTTCGAAAGAGCCAAGCAGAGAGGTAGAACCGATAATCGACGATACAGCCCGATCGCCTTCAGACGAGTCGACCTCCGAGGGAGCGAGACCCAACGAGGAGCTTTACATCGAGCGCACCCGGTAGGCGAACCGACCTGCCTCGAAATGGACTCAGCACATGGCCAACAAGAAAACCCAGATCGCAAACACCGAGGGTGAAGGACCGGCGATGTCGTCCACCCCGGTTTCCCAGCACGAGATGCTAAGGGGGCGACGGCTCCTCACGATGGAGCAGATGGCGAAGAATCTCCAGGTCCAGCAGCCGTATGGAGACAACGGCATCCTGTTGGGACCCTTTGAGCTTCCTTCGGACGATGCCACCAAGCACATCGCCATCGTCGGAGCCCCAGGCTCGGGAAAGACGGTCCTGATGCTCGCCATGATGCAGGCGGTTCTGCCCCACGTCGGTGAACCGTGGAAGAGTTGGATGACCCGAGACAAGGCGCTTGCGAGCATTGCCCAGAGCAATGCCGCGAGCGCTGCGGCCGCTCAACCGCCAAGCAGCTACGTGAGTCGCAGCCCGAGGAAGATCGAGGCGGCCAGGAAACGCTGGCGAGCGGTCAACGTCGCGCTCGGCGTCAGCACGCTGCTGTCCTTCGCGATCCCCCCGCTTTGGCTTGCGACGATCGTTCTTGCGGCGGTCAGCTACTCGCGGTACCGCGGCTATCGCGCGGCCCAGATAGGAACCCTCGTCGCTACGAGTCCGCCGACGAACGATCCGTCGAAGGAGCCGGAACCGGCGTACGCAGGCCTTTGGGAGTGGGACATGCATCGCGCCCTGGTGTACGACGCCAAGCTGGAGATCCTTCCGCAGCTCAAGGGCATGAGGCGGATGAGGGCTACGATACACGTGCTGAACCCCTTCGACACGCGTTCGACGGCATGGGACATGGCCGCCGACATCACGGAGGTCGCAACGGCCAAGCAAATCGCGGCCATCTTCATTCCCGAAGAGAAGAACGCCTCCCAGCCCTACTTCAGCGACGCCTCCCGCCAACTTCTGGAGGGGGTCTTCGTCGCGTTCATCCTCACCCGCGCCGGAAAGTGGACCTTCCGCGACGTGCTCAACGCCACCAAGAGCCGTTCGACCCTGATCGGGGTGCTAGGCTCGTCGCCCGTGACCGAGCACCTCGTCGAGACCTATCTCGGCAACGAGCGGGAGTCCAAGAGCGTTCTTGCGACCCTCGCGACGAAGCTTGGGCCGTACGACGTCGTTGCGGCGCTTTGGCACCAGACGAAGCAGAAGATCAGCCTGAAGGATTGGCTCGAATCGGAGTCCATTCTCGTACTCGCCAACGACGAGGCCTACCGTTCTTCTCTGGACGTTATCAACCAGGTCATCTTCAAGCGCATCGTCGAGCTGCTCTTGGCCAAGGACGCGACGTCGAGCGGAAGAACCTGGTTCTTCCTCGACGAGGTCAAGGAGGCCGGGAACCTAGACGCCCTGGGGCGGCTCATGACCAAGGGCCGGTTCGTCGGCGCCGCGGTCGTTCTGGGTCTCCAGGACGTCGAGGGGTTCTACGACACCTTCGGCGAGAACAAGGCCAAGTCGATCCTCGGCCAGTGCGCGACCAAGGTCTTCCTCCGCCTAGACTCGACCGAGACGGCGAAGTGGGCCGAATCCGTCTTCGGCGAGTACGAGGCCATCGAGATGAAGCAGAGCGCGACCCTCGGCGAGTCGACGACCGACGGAAAGACCGACACCAAGGGCACCGGCCGGTCGAGCACGAGCACCGAAGGAACGTCGCGCAGCGGCTTGGGCCTGAACGCCACCCACGGCTCGAACAGCAGCACCTCGGAGACCTTCTCGACGAACGAAAGCACGGCCACGTCGAGCACCGTCGGAGAGAACAAGTCCCTCAGCAAGTCGGCCGAGATCGCGAAACGACAAGCGATCCTCGCTTCCGAGTTCATGAACCTGCCGATGACGAGCTTCTCCGGGGGGCTCCACGGCTTTATCGCCCACCACAGCGGAGCCGCAAGGTTCAACGACGTGAACTTCCGAACCTTTCTGAACAAGAAGGACCCTGCCGTCAAGCGCGTCGACTACCGCGGCCCCGATGCGCAGATCCTCCAGCCGTGGTCGGACTCCGAGCGCGAGGACTTCGTACCAGGGTCTTCCATCCCTCCCGCGCCTCCGGCGTCCGGGGCCCCGGCAGCCGCCAATCCCCCGCCGGGCGCCGGCGCGAACCCGTCGACTGCGGGCCAAGGCTCGAACCCTCCGGCTCCAACCCCTTCGAACGCACCGACGCCGCCCGCACCTTCCGCAACGCAAGCGCCGCCACGACCGCCTCGCCGGCCAAAAGCCAAGTCGACTCCGCACAACGCGACTTCGGCCTCTCCCCAACCGCCGTCGAAGACCCCGGCTTCCGGCACCCCCAGTCCCAAGGCGGCCCAACAAAAATTCCACGGCAGCGTTCTGCCCGGATCGAACGCGGCTAAAGGGATCACTCGGAACAAATGAGGCAAGACCAGGACGCCCGCGAGCAGGAAGGTACGTACCCGAATCTGCACCTTTGGCACAACGAGGTCGCCGACTACAGCGTCGCGATCAACGGGGAGAGAGAGCCCAGCCGGTTTTGGGTGCAGGCCGCCGTGCCCGTGGAAAGCGGGGAGCGGCCCAAGCTCATCCTCGAGGAGCACGCGGAGAACATGGGCAGGAGCCTCGACGACGATGCGTTGAAGGCCGACGTCATCACCCGGATTTCCGGCGAGATGAGTTACCAGGCCAACGACATCGACTGGTTCTACCGGGACGACAACGGCCAGGTGCAGGCGGTCGATCTCACCTACGAGCAAGAGCGAAGAGAGCACCCGACGTTCACCGAGCTTAGGCAAAGCGGCGACCTGAACCGCGACGACCTCGATGAGGCGAGAGCACGCTTCTTCCCCGACCAGACCGTGAACGTCTTTACCGCCGAGACGGTGGAGCCTTCGGTCGAAAAGCTAGAGGAGCTCGACGCGGCCTTCCATGGACGGACCAACGACACCCTCAACGATGCTCGCTCGCGCCAAGGCGACGAGGGGCAAGGGGTCTACGAACCCGACATCGATCTCAGCAAAGAGAGCTTCACTCCAAGGAGCGAGGTCTTCCAGCCCGAGCAACCGACCCAGGATGCGAACGAGAACGAGATCCAGAGGGATGGCCGCTAGGCCTGCTTAAGAGTTCCGGATGATGCCTTTCGCCGGATTGGACCCGGGAAGGAAGCCGCCTTTAGGACGATTCTGGCCACACAGCGAGCCCGATGGGCGACCTGTCGGGGCGCTTTGCATGGTGAATCCATGGCGTTCGCACACGGCCTTTATCTCTTGAATCGTTGCCCCAGGGGCCGCCGCCAGGGCCTGCCGCTCGGCCAAGCCAAGGATCTCCATGCCACGGTGCAGGCCGAACAGGCGAATGACCGAAACGGTCATCGAGAGCGCGCCGGGCTTCTTCATCTCTTCGAAGAGTAGATGGCCCAAGGCGTCCGAAAGCGCCGCCTCAAAGGAAGGGCCGTTTTCGTGCCCGGGAATCGTAAGATCGCTCATAGATGCTCCTCTGAAAAATTGCTTAAGGGCGTTATGGGCGGCTAACGCGTTAGGGTGATGTAATTTCCAGGGTTAGAGTTGAGGCCTAAGCGAAGTTGAGGGCAGAGCAGTAGGGGAGGATCTCAACGATGTACTGCTCGGTCACGGCGGGCCAGCCGGGGAACTTTGAAAGGATGAACACGGCCCCGCGAGATGGATCGACGTGGACGGTTAGCGGGCAGCCCTCGATCATGACGGTGCGCGGCGTGCTGAATCCGGGACCCGAGGCGAAACGGACCGCGCGGTCGATGGCGCGCTGGGCGAGCGGCGCGGTCGCCGGATCCTGCATGACCCGCAGCGTTCCCTGAGCGACAAGAATCTTTAGCCCCGAAGCGGGCAGAATGGACGTCCGCAGAGCGGGGGGGTTTGGAAGATTCATCGCGGCCTCCTTTCAGGTTCGGAGGCATATTGCTGGATTGCAAATCCTTAAGCAAGCGAAATGAGGGTCAGTGCAGGGTCGATGAGGTTTGTCAACGATGGCACCGTCGACCCTGGTGAAGGAGGCTTCCAGACCCGGTAGATACGGGCGCGTGTACGGTCGCCTTCGCGGACATTGGTCGTCAGGCCCCTAATAAGGTCGAGCCGCCGAAGAGACCACTCTCGACGAGTGAACACCGCGCGCGCGGAGATCTGCCGCCGAACCGGGACGGAGGCGGTCGGGGAGAGCCTTTCCCATCCGATCCACCGACCGACGCAGAGTAGACTCTGCCCCATGGCAACCGAAAGGATGGAGGTTCTTCCTTGACTCTCGCCCTGATGGCGGCTTTCACACTTCCGTGCCTCCGGTCCGCACTTCCGCTGGAACGCGTTCGCGTCCTTCCTTTCGAGGTCGTGGCGGAGTCCTTCCCAGAGGCTCCGGCTCGCGAAGACGAGGCCCCGCTCCTCGCGAGGCTTCGGACGCAGGCAAACGACTGGGCCGTACGGGCGTTGAAGGTCAACGGCGTTGCGCGGGAAGCGGTCGTTTCGACCGAGGCCAGCGGGGACACGTCGTATACGCTACAGGGACGGCTGCATCTTCCGGTTGCCCTTCCGCCCCACCTCATCGGGTTCGACGCCTGGAACCGCCGGGGCCGCTTCATGAGCGGCGAGGTGGACCTGCGCGACGCCTCGGGCGCGGCCGTCGCCCATCGGGCCTTCCAACTCGTGTGGGGCGACGGACAGTGGCTGACCGGCGCGCGCGCCAAGCACAACGCGCCGCTCGACGACGTGCTCATGGCGTACGTCCGAAAGTCCGTCGACCGGGTCGTGCTCGGCGTCAAGCGCGAGATCCAGGCTCAGAACCGCCGACTGTAGCCCACCGCCACGAACGGGCGCGCGGGGGTGAGGCCCGAGACGCCGGTCCCTACGCTGAGGTCGAGCTGCGTGTTGCGGTCCGTGACGATCGCCACCCCGCCGTCGACCGTCAGCGCGTTCCTGCCGCCGCGCGACTCCGGCGCGCTCAGGCCGCCGTCCACGAAGTAGTTCAGCGTCTTCGTCGGCCAGTAGTTCACGGTCAGCGCCCCTAGGAAGGTGGCGTAGCGGCGGCCATTCCCGTCCTCGTACGCGCCCACGCCGACGTTCGGGTTCAGGGACCACCGAGGCGACGCCACGTCCCAGTCCGCCGATAGCCGCACGTCGGCGGTCGTCTCTTCCGTGCGGAAGTCTGACGAGCCGGACTGGGGGAACACGCGGGCGATGAGGCCGAGCGAGGGCCTTCGAACGCCGGCGGAGTCCTGGAAGTGGAACTTCGCTCCGACCGAGGTGGGAGCGTAGCCGACCGTGTGGTCCGTCCTTCCGAAACGCTCGGTCGCGAGGAACGTCGGCCCGTTGCCCTCCACGCGGATCTCCCAGCGCTCGTCGACCCCGAACCGCAGGAGGGTCGGAAGCTGAAGGTCCCAGGAGCCGGGCCGCCTCTCGTAGGTGAGGCCCGTCTCAAGCTGGAACCGGCGCTTTCCGACGACCGTGCTTCCGTCCGCGATCCCGGGACGGTCGGGGTTGATGAGGTCGGTCGGGTCCTTGGAGCCTTGTCCCGCGCCCTGCAGCGACGCACAAACCAACAACAGGCTAGCCGACCCACTCACGCCTCGTTATAGCGCATTTTCCAGGTCCCGACCGAAGGTCAGCGGCGGCGGACCGCGCCGGCTCGCCTTCGTCTGCGCCAGATGAGGGCTGCGGCGGCGGGACCGAGCGCCAGCCCGACGGGGGGCTCGGGGACCGGCGCCGAGTCGAGCCGCACGTTGTCCAGGCCGGTGAGGTCCTCTCCGACGTACCAGTCGGCCTCGATGTAGAGCCCGTCGAGGCCGGACAACACGGCCCGGAGCATGGCGTCGGAGATCGGCGTCCCGCCGGGCTCGGGTGAGAGGCTCCACGAGGCCCCCGCCAGCGGAATCGAGACGCCGGTCCAGCTCGTGCCCGGCGGGACGCCCACGGCGTAGACCGCGATCGACCCGGAGGTCAGGATCGCGCCGGGGTACACGCCGTCCTCCAGGGAGGCGAAGGTGTCGAAGCGAAGGTCCGTGCCGAACGCCCCGGACCGGTCGCCGAGGTAGGCCTCGGGAGCGCTGAAGAAGTTCCAGTCCGAGACGTCCGGGGTCAGCAGAGCCCCGCCCGGCGCGCCCCCTTCCGGGCTCCACCCCGCCGGGGCGAAGTCGTTCGCCAAGCCCGCGGCGAAGCTGAAGTTGCAGGTCCGCCAGCCCTGGTTGTCCGCGTCGAAGGTGTCCAGCACGGCGGGCGCGACGGCGCTGAGCCCTGCGGCCAGCAGAAGCGCGCCGAGACGGATCGTGAGGGCGGATGGCATGGTATAGACCGGTGGGCGTCCCTGAGTAGGATAGCCGTTCGACGACAGATCGCGGGGAAACGTCCGTAGCCAGCCGAAAGGGCGCAAGGACGGGCGCCCGTCCTTAGGGATCTTACCGGGCAGGTTCCGTCGCCAGCCGCCGCAGCTCGGGCCACGCCGCGCGCAACTGGGCCATGCGCGACCCCTGCGCCTGCGCCGCCGCGACCAACTCGAGGTCGATCTCGGCGAACAGAGCGTGGTCCTGCGCGAGCGGAGCCTCCGCCACCACCGTTCCGAAAGGATCGACCACCATCGAGCCGCCGACGAACCCCTTGCCGCCTTCGAAGCCGCAGAGCTGCGCGTTCAGGCAGTACACGCCGTGCGCCTCGCTTACGTCCCGGAACAGTCGCCGATAGCGGGCGTGGTTGGCGGGCTCGGCGTGGCCGAAGTCACGGGCGGGCGAGGCCGTGGGCGCGACGATCGCCTGGGCGCCACGCAACGCGCAGAGCGTCGGGAGGACGCCGTGCCAGACGTCCTCGCAGATGAGGATCGCGAACCGTCCCAGGCGCGTGTCGAACACCGTGAGGTCGTTGCCGCGACCCACGAACCGCTCCTCGTCGAACACGCCGTAGGTGGGCAGGAAGAACTTGCGGTAACAGGCGCGCAGCGTGGTGCCTCGGGGCGAGACTTCCATATAGGCCGCGCTGTTGTGCAGGTTCCCTTCGTGCTTCTCGTAGAACCCGACCACGACGTCGACGGACCGGCGCAAACTGCCCCGCAGCCGTCGGTCGAGTTCCTCGCACAGCTCCTTCGTCGTCCGGGCGGCGTCGAGCACTCCGCCCTCCAGGAAGTACCCGGTCGCCGCCGTCTCCGAGAACACCACCAGTTCCGCCCCGTCGGCGCTCGCCGCGAGGGTAAGAACCGCGATCCTGTCGAGGTTCTCCTCCACCCGGGCCTTGCGGGGCGCAAACTGTACGCACGCGACACGGTAGGCGCTCATCGCGTTCTTAGACGCGAGAGGGTTCCTGCGCGGGTAGGCTCTCCCGAAGAACGTGCCGCGTCGCCTGTTGCTGTCGCTGATCCTTTTGCTCGGACTGGCCTTCCAGTGCCTGGGCCAATCCGCGCCCCTTTTTCTGTGCGAAGGTGGATCTTGCGGCCAGACGCTCAACGTCTGTTGCTGCCTCGCCACCACGGCTGGAGCGCCCACCGCGGGTGGAGTGCGGTGTGCCCCTAAGTGCGGCTGCATCCTCACCGCGGTGGCAGGGCTCCCGCACGGTAGAGATGCCACGTTCGAAAACGCGCCCGCGCCGACCCTCGCCGTGGCCGCGCCTCCGCCCATTCTGGCCGTGCTCCTGGCGCTCGCCGAGCGTCCGCTGGAGGGCAAGCCGGCGTTGCCGGGGCCGTCAGCCGCCTTCGGCCCCCCGCCGTACTTCGAGGGCGCCGCCCTGCGAGCGCCGCCCGATCTTCGGAAGTAGCCGCGACGGCCCTCCGCGTGTCGGAGGCCCGCGTTTCGCGCGCCTCGAGGGCCGTTCTCCGGAGGCGCGTCCAGCCCGCCGCCTATTGTGCGGCCACGCCTCCGGAGACCAACCCTTTATGAAGCCCCCCGTCGAAGTCGTCCTCATCAATTGGAAGAGGCCCGACAACGTTTCCGCCATCGTCGACGCCCTGATATTGCAGACCGTGCCCTGTACCATCACGGTGTGCGACTGCCATCCCTCGCGCGAGTTCGCCCTCGCGCCCGTGACCCTCTCCAAGATCGACCGCGTTTACCGCTGGACGCACAACCTGGGAGCCTACAGCCGCTACGTACCGTGCGCGGGCTACGATCACGAGTACACCTACCTGCCGGACGACGATATGCTTCCCGGCTCGCGCTGCCTGGAGCACTTTCTCGACCACGCTCGCTGGGGCCGGTTCGGCGTGCTGGGGCAGAACGGCCGACGGCTGAAGCCCGACGGCGTGTACCGCACCGCAAAGGTCAGGCGCACCCGCAAGTACGAGGAGGTCGACCTCGTGGTGCGCGCCTACTTCGTCCAGACGCGGAACCTCCCCCTCATCGCGACCACACGGTGGGACTTCGGCCTCCAAGGCGCGACCGACGCCGAGGACGACATCCTTCTCGCCGTCGCCATGCAGCTTAAGGCGGGACTGGGCTGCTACCTAACGCCCCACTCCTCGGACGAGGAGACGTCGGTCGTAAAAACGCCTCTCCCGTCGCCCCACGCGCTCTCGCAACGGCGAGACCACCTCGCGCGCCGCACGGACCTGCTCCGCCGCGCGCAGGCGATGGGTTGGGAGCCCCATTCCCAACGCTGCCGGTCCGGGATTCCGAGGCTGCTGGACGTACGACGATGAGCGGGAGCCAGTCGACGCCGGCCGCCTTCGCAAGGCCTTCTCTATGGCGATCCTCTTTGGGGACCCTAATGGGACCGATGTCGTCCAAGGTCGCGTGTCCGGCGCCTTCGTCTCCACCTGCCTCTGGGCCGTCGTGCCGGTCGTGTGCCTCGTCGCGTCGGGCCTGATCGCCTATCGGTACCCGCCGGGGGCTGTGCTCCGGAGCACCATCCTCCACTTCGCGGCGGGCGTGGTGTTCTCCGTGGTGGCGGTGGAGCTCTTGCCGGACATCGTGAAGCGGCACGTTCCGTGGGAGATCGGGCTGGGGTTCAGCCTCGGCGTCGCGGCGATGCTAGGCCTTCGGGCGCTCGCGGAAGGGACGGAGAAGGGCGAGTCGGAGGCGGCGGGGACGGTTCCCTGGGGGCTGGTCGTGGGGATCGGGGTGGACGTTCTGGTGGACGGGCTGCTGCTGGGCATCGTGTTCGCCGCCGGGCCGAAGGCGGGGCTGCTGCTCGCGCTCGCGCTGGCGTTCGAGCTGGTGTCCTTGGGGCTAGCGATGGGGTCGCAGTTCTCCGAGCGGCGGCTGACGCCGCGCGCGTCGGCGGGGCTTCTTGTGGGAACGGCGCTGACGTTCTTCGTGGGCGCGGCGGCGAGCGTCGCGTTCACCTCGTTCCTCTCAGCGGACGCCCTGGAGATCGTGCTGTCGTTCGGCCTCGCGGCGCTGCTCTTCCTGGTGACTGAGGAGTTGCTGGTCGAGGCGCACGAGGAGAAGGAGGGGCTTTGGCAGACGACGGCGTTCTTCGGCGGCTTCCTCGCGTTCCTGCTTCTCGGGATGGTGGCGTAGGGCGCCTAGCTTATCCACGAGGGCGGCGAGACGAGGGATCGCGATGACGGGCCAGTCGTACCAGCCCGCCGAAGAGGAAGAGCGCGGCGAAGGAGGAGAGCAGGGACGCCGGAAGGGGCAGCCAACGGGGGCCGTGCGCGGCGTGCCAGCCGAGGGCGGCGTTGCCCAGGGTCAGAAGGGCGGAACCGACGGTGAGGGGGATGAACCACAGCAGGGGCGTCCGGCCGTTCCTGTGGAGCGCGGCAAATATGGAGCAGAGGCCATAGAGCGTCCCACCGAGGCTGAGAATCCCGGCGATGATCGCAAAGACCACCCTATTTCCCCCAGAACGTCATCGAGGCGATCTGCGCGAGTCCTGCGGCAACCATCGTGAGGGCGGCTGCCCACCCCAGGACCCTCTGGCGCGGTCCCAGGCAAAAGCCGCCCATGACGTCGTCGCGGCAACTCATCAGCATGGTCATCACCATGATCGGCCCCGCCATGACGCCGTTGATGACGGCGGCCCAGTACAGGGCCTTGATGGGGTTGACGTTCGCGAGGTTCAGCCCGAGGCCGATCAGGATGGCGGCCCCCAGCACGATGTAGAAGTTCCGCGCCTGGACGAACCGGCGCTCCAGTCCCACCCGCCAGCCGAACGCCTCTCCGATGGCGTAGGCGGCAGAGCCCGCCAGAATCGGAACCGCGAGCAGCCCGGTGCCCACGATGCCGAGGGAGAACACGACGAACGCGAGCTGCCCGGCGACCGGCCTCAAGGCCTGCGCCGCCTGCGCGGAGGTCTCGATGTCCGTGACCCCCCGCGCGTTGAGGGTCGCGGCCACGGCGACGATGATGCAGTAGGCCACGAGGCTCGACACGCCCATGCCGAGGGCGGTGTCCACGCGGATGAGCCGCAGTTGGTAGGGAGCTTGGTCGGGCGCCTTCCGGAGGGGCCGGTCGGCCTTGTGCGCATGAACCTCCTCGACCTCCTCGGACGCCTGCCAGAAGAAAAGATACGGACTGATCGTGGTACCGAGAAGGGCGACGAGGCCCGTGATGTAGCTGCGGTCGAGTCGTATCGACGGCAACACGGTGGAACGGAGCGCCTTCGGCCAGTCGACGCCCGCCATGAAGACGGTGGCGACGTAGGCCAGCAGCGCGAGCGTCAGCCACTTCAGGAAGCCGACGTACCGGTGGTAGGGCACGAGGACCTGGAGGGCCAACGACACGACGGCGAGAACGGCGGCGTACACCAGGATCGGGCCTCCGAAGACCAGCGCGACCGCCGCGCCCATCGCGCCGATGTCGGCCCCGAGGTTGATGACGTTCGCCACCACGAGCATCAGGACGAACACCAGGGCGACCGGCCGCGAGTAGTGGCGCACGAGGTTGCCCGCGATGCCCCGCCCCGTCACCCGGCCGATGACGGCGCTGGTCTGCTGGATGCCGAACATCAGCGGATAGGTGAACAGCAGCGGCCACAGCATGGCGTAGCCGAACTGCGCGCCGACCTGGGAGTAGGTGGCGATGCCGCTCGGGTCGTCGTCCGAGGCACCCGTCACGAGGCCGGGGCCGACGAGGCTGAACAGCCCGCGCTCTGTTCCGTGGTGCTCTGCGTCGGCGTCCGTCATGGCGATGCGACCATTGTAGCCCTGACAGGGCAATCCCTTCCGATGGTCGGCTCGCCCGACGCGCGGTGACCGTATCGTTATGGCCCTTCCAGGCGTAGTTACAGGTGTGAGACGACTCAACCTTTTCGCGGCGCTGGCGACGGGCGTTCTCTTCGCAGCGGCGGCCAGCGCTCCGGCGCAGTTCCACGGCGGCGGCCATTTCGGCGGGCACGGGTTTCGCCGCGGACACTCTGGCTTTGGGCTGGGCCTTGGCTTCGGGAGCCGGGGCTTCGCGCCTCGCCGGACGACCTACCAGAACGCCTTTACCGGCGACGTGGCCTACGCCGAGCGGGCGGTGAACGAGTTCCGGGCGGTGTACGAGAAGCGCGGCGGGGACCGGCTGGGGATCAAGGCCGACGTGCAACGGCTGGACCAGACGATGGAGCGGTTGCGGCGCGAGGCCGAGGCGTTCGGCGCGCCCACCAACCGGGGCGAGGACCTGATGCGCGGGGTGCAGTCCGACGCCGACGCCATCGACCGGCGCTTCCGCGACTCGGACGACTCCCTGCGGGGCCGCTGGGACGACGCGCTGCGGCTCGTCGACCGACTCGCGCGGAGCTACCGGACGGGTTAGCCAAACGTCCGAAAGGGCGCTAAGATAGAGAAGCGTCGGAGAAAACAATGAGCGCCACCGCCGTCCGCTTCCTCGCCCTGGTGGGCGGCGCCCTCGCCTCGGTCGCGTCCGCGCAGAACACCGGCCCGGGCGCGGCGCACAGCTATCCCCCGCGCTTCGGTTCAGACCAGACGAGGCGCTCGACGGTCAATCTTGCGCCCCTCTTTTCGCGGGGCAAGGCGAAGAGCCGTGTTCGCGAGATCGTGGAGAAAAGCCGCGCGGGCTATATGGGGAGCGAACTGCGCTACGCCGCGCCGAGCATCGACCGCGACTTTCACGCCGCCTTCTTCACATCCCTGCGCCTCGGCGGCGAGTTCGTTCCCCATCGGCACCAGTACAGTCTTCGCTTCGACGGGGACGACCTCGACGGCTTCGGCCTCGCACCGTATTCGCTCGGCTTTTCGGGGCGCCTCGATCTGCATGGGCGGATCCATGACTCCCGTTACCGCTACCCTTGAGGGTCGAGCGACACGCGCCGCCCACCATTCGCGTCTGCCTGCGTTCACCGGGCCAACGCGAAGGCGGAGAGAGGAGCCCCTCCCTCGTACGCTGTCCCTGCCCCGAATGCCCCGGCGAACCTTCGCTAGCGAAACCACGATGTCCCTCTTCCACTCGAACGACCACGGCTCCGAAACCCGCGACCCCGCGCTCCAGCGCTACATCCAGGCCAGCGCCGATTGCGCCGCCGAGTGCCGCGTCGCCTGCGAGGCGCTCTCCGGCGAGCCCGGCATGAGCGACTGCTCCCACGCGTGCCACGAGGCCCACAAGGAGTGCCACCAGTTCCTAGAGGCCCTGCGCGAGGGCTCGCTTTCCGACGCCCCCCACTGCGCCGACATGTGCGCGCGCGCCGCCGCGCAGTGCGAGCGCTACCCCGACCATCCCGCCTGCGTTCGTTGCGCCGAGGTCTGCCGCCGCACCGAGGCGATCCTGCGCGGGACGGCGTAGTCTTCCGGCGGAACCGTCGGAACGCCGCGTTCGTCCCAGGGACCGGAGTCCTAGGACGTCTCCAACGGCCTTCGCGCTCCGCGTACCGAAAGGAAACCCATGAACGAAGACATGAAATCCGAGATCGCCGACTGCGAAGCCGCCGCCGCCGCCGCCCACGAGTGCGAGCACATTTGCCGCAACGAAGGCATGACCGAGTGCGCCGACGCTTGCCACGCCTGTCACAAGGCCTGCGAGAAGTGCGTCGAGACGATGAAGGGCGGCTCCCACGCCGACTGCGTGGCCTGCGCCGAGGCCTGCCGCAAGTGCGCGGAGGAGTGCGAGAAGCACCCGGACCACGACCACTGCGTCCGCTGCGCCCAAGCCTGCCGCAAGTGCGAGGCGTCCTGCGGCGCGATGTAACACGCCTAGGGAGCCGGGTGCGCGTGGCCGTGGTCGGGGGGCGGGTGCGGGCTCTCGCCCCGCGCGTGGGCCAGACCGTGGCTCGCCATCTCGTATCCGGCGGAGCACGAGACGCAAGCCCCGGCCACGAGGAACGCGATTCCCAGCCACGCCAACCACCCTTTCGCCCGCTGTCGGCGCATCCCTCTCTATTTTGGCGCGTCCGTCCGGTCGCGCGAGCCGAAAAAACGGAGAAATCTGGCGAACTTCCAAGGCGATTCGGCGTTGGTATGGATTGTAGGGGTCGCGAAGGCCCTTCGACTCCGAGTTAAGAACCATGAACAACTTGTTCGGACGCACCCTCGCCATCGTCGGCGCGGGCCTCTTCCTCGCCTCTCTCGGCGCCGCCCAGGGTTACCGCCGCGACCGGGGCCACGACGACGGTTACTACGGCGGCGGCTACTCGAACGGCGGGCGCCGCGCGAACCCGCCCAAGGCACTCGACCACCAGTTCCTCGACCTCTTCCGAGGCGGCGGACACCTCCAGCAGGATCGCCGCAACTACGAGCGCCAGCAGCGCCGCTACAACGACTACGGCTATGGCGGCTATGATCGCCGCGACGACCACGGCTACACGCGCGGCCGGGGCTACGACGACCACGGACGCCGCCGCCACTGATCGTCCCTCGGCGGGGCGCGCTGGGCGCCCCGCCCCCGTCGTCATCCCACCTTCACTACGCCAAGCTCCGCGATCTCGGTGGCCTGCCCGGTGCTCGCGCTGACGAAGCGGTAGGCGCAGGCGACCCAGCCCGGCGGGAACGGCACGGCGCGCGAGGAGGCGGAGGGGAACGCCACGAACGCCTGCGTCCGGTACTTGTCCCGGTACGCCCGCCGGTTGCGCGAGGCCAGGGGCTGGAGCAGCAGCTCGGTGACCACGCCCGGCGCGTTGGGGCCGGTCGAGGCGAACGTCACGCCGGTCGTGGTCCCCGCCGTCGAGGCCGACACCACGTCCCCGAAGAACGGGAGCGCGGACGGGGCGAGGGGGACGGGGGCCGCCGGGCTCAGGCGCAGGAGCCGGCCGTAGAGCGTCGTGAAGGCGTTCATCGGCCTCATCCCGACGCCCTTCGCGTAGGCCGCCCAGAGCGCGGCCGCCGAGGGGTCGAGGTTTGACCACGCCCGCGCCGCCAAACTTTGCCGCTGTCGGAACGCCCGCTGCGCCGGGGTCTGCGGGTCGTGGGGGATCACGAGGTCCCGGACCACCGTCCCGTTCGCCGTCCGCACGAACACCGCGTTCCCCACGCGCCCGCTGAGCTCCCCGCCCAAAGGCCCCGCCGTCATCTTCGCCATGAGGTGAGCATCGGGAGGGCGAAGGCGATTCTTTAGGCCACAGAACGCTCGCCCTTCGAGAGAACAAACGGTGAGCAAAGGGAGAACGAACGGCGGGCGTTCGGTCCCCGCCACTTCCGACCATGCGGATCGCCTTTCTGCTCATCGAACAAGCCAGAACGTAGCGATCCAGTACAATAGGGGAGAAGGTGACCGCGTGAAAGTCTACGGCGATCTGAACATCGAACTCCAGGGATTGAGCGTCAGCGAGTGCATCGATCTGCTCGAAGCGGTCGAGGCTCCCCAGTGGCGGCGCAACCACGACATGGAGAAGGACATTCGGGGCGCGGGCTCCGACATGTACTGCTTCGACTTTACGCCGACCGTCGACACGATCGCGGTCCCCGCCGCCCACGTCTGGCTGGCGGCGAACGACGAGGGAACGGCGGTCTACGTCCCCAACATCATCCCGATCGGCAAGAGCGAACTGACGGTCACGGAGTACAACGCCGTTCGCGACCGGTTCTTCGAGGACGTCGTCGCGGAGGCCATCGAGGGGCGGCTCGTGCATCTGAGTAAGGTCGACATCGACGTTGACGACGTGATGAGCGAGGAGACGGCGAAGGCCCTCAAGACGTTCTCCGCCGCCGCGAACAAATCGACGGGCAGTTCGCATCCGATGGACCAGAAGCGCTGGTTCGACTTCATCATCAAGTGCTTCAAGAACGACGACCGGGTGGGTCCGGACTTCGTGGGCAACTGGCTGACCGAGCAGGGTTGGGACGAGCGCCACATCCGCGAGCTGCGCTCGGAGTTCGAGCAGGGCCTCTCCCTTCTCCGTCAGAACGCGGCGAGGAACTAAGGGGCTTGCCCACGTGCGCCCAGGTTGCAGCGGGCCTGGCTCAGGCCGGACTTCCGACTCTCCTGTTGGACACCTGCTCTATGATCGACGTCGCGCGGGGGCCGTCGCGGTTCGACGCGCGTGAGATGCAGGACGCTCGGGACCTGATCGCCGCGGCGATCTCTCCAGCGCCACGATGCGCGTTTGTCCACGCTTCGTCCGTGCGTGCAGAATACGTGAACAACATCGCGTCGGGCGAAAAGGACCTGCGAAGCAGGATCGGCCTCGTGTCCGACTCTCTCGAAGCGCTGGAGGTCGTCGAGCGGTGGCTCGATCCCGCGTTCGCCGGTTACGTCCGCCCATCCGCGAGTCTCGCGCCGCACCTTCGCAGCCTGTCCCACAAGGCGAAGGGGGCCTGCACGATTCTGAACCGGTCGTCGACCAGTCTTGCAAGGGCGATGAAGCGCGTAGCGACCAAGACCGCGCCCGCCAAGCAAGGCAAGGACTCGACGAGCGACTGCCTGATCCTTGAGGAGTATCTCGAACTGGGAAGGTCTCTCACGAAGCCCACCCCCTTCCCGGTCGTCATGTTGACATCCAACAAAACCGACTTCGGCACCCCGACGGTCGAAGCCGAGTTGGCGGCGGTCGGCATCGGCTTCGCGATGAACTGGGGCTACGCCAAGCACCTGCTCGGTTTGTAATCCGCGCAAGCTTTGTGGATCGATGTCTTTCGGAACGCACACCTTCCAGGTGTTCCAGGTGCCTCGCCAAGGGGAGAACCACGTTCGGGGAGGCCCCGCTACAAGGCCGAGCCTCCCGTCGGCGGAGCAACCCGCCCACCATCCGGGTTCGGCGCGTTGACTGTGTGGCGAATCATGGCCGCTCCTCTAGGCACGGGTACATCAGAGGAGCGTGCGTTGAGCCTTAGGTTCTGCTTGGTCTCCGGCAGGTGGTCTACTCTGCGGCTATACTCGTTCGCAAATGCGTTCCTGTCTCGTTCCTTTGGTCCTTGCCCTTGCCGCCGTCTCGTCGGCCCAGACCGCCGCACCCACTTCCGGCGAAGAGATCACGAAGCTGGTCGAAAAGCTCCAGGAGACCATCGAGGACAAGGGCTCCTTCGACTTTGGCCCCGGCGACTCGTCGAACGTGAACAGCCGCGTTCCGAAGATCGACGAGAAGGGCATCACCTGGGAGGTGTCCGAAACCAGCCCCGTCCTACGAAGCATGAAGACCAAGCTCACTTCGTCGGTGGAATGGGCGAACGTAAAGACGCTGATGGTGGACAAGTTCGGGTCGCAGAACTTCTACACCGTCACGCTGACGCTTGTCGAGCCGGTGAAGACCTCGTTCATGGTCTACGACCTCAGCCGGACGGTCGGGCCATCGGGGCCGATGAAGGAGTCGATGAAGAAGCTGGTGATCAAGCTGGCGAAACGCTCGGACGCGAACGCCTGCCGCGATCAGTTCGTGGAGCTTTACCGCCTGCTGAAGCTCCCGCTTCAGGTCGTCAAGCCCGAAGAGGAGTAGGGATCCCGACCCGGCAACCGGCAGGCCAAGGCCGCTAGGCGTAGGGTCGGTATCCGGTCACCGCCTTGTGGTGACCGGATACCCCGCAGGGGAATTGCGCGGGCTATCCGGTCTCTGTCATGATGCGATAACGTCCACCTAAGGGTAAGGACGCGAGTCGGATCGCCGACATAAGGAAAGATGTTGAGGGCGCTGAGAACCCTGTTTCTCATAGTGACGTTCCTGCTGGGCCAGAGCCATCTCTGCGCCAGCGAGTACCTTCTGCCCTCGGGACAGCCTTGCCGCGTTTGCCTGACCCTCGTCGACCCGCCCAAGCTGCAGGCATCGTCGGCACCGAGCGCGCTCCATGCCCGCCACGGCGACTGCCACGACTGCTGCACGATCAGGGCCTGCGACAAGAGTCCTCAAAGCCTCAAGGCCGACTTCCCGCCCCCGCCGACGTTCCCGGCGATCCTGTCGCCGACGTTCGTCTTCGTTCCCGTCGTGGTCGCCGCCGTTCGGCCCGAGGCGTCTCCGGCGGTAGAGCTGTACCTGCCGCACGGTCCCCCGACCGACCGGCCCTCCCGCGCGCCTCCGATTCCGTTCGTCTAGCCGTCTGCGGCCCTTCGCTTTGCGAGGGCCGCGCCGACCGCCCCCACGAACGGAAAACCCTTGAACCCACTCTCCCTCGCTCTCCTGAGCGCGCTCGGGACAGGCCAAGCGCCGCAGGCGCTGAGCCTGGACCAGGCCCTCGCCCTCGCGCGCCAGAACCGGCCCGCCGTGCGCTCCGCCGAGTTGCGCGTCGAGCAGGCCCGGCTCCAGCGCCGGTCCCTCATCGCTCCCTTGCCGACCCGCCTGGACCTTCAGGCAACGACCAACCGCAATCTCTACGGGAACGACGACGACGTCGCGCTGTCCCAGCCCATCGACCTCTTCGGGCGCCGCAAGGCCAACCGATCCTTAGGCGACGCCCAGATCCAGCTCGCCGAGGCGACGCTCCGGCAGACGCTCGGCGAGGTGCAGGGCGACGTGGTGGACCGCTACGCGGACACCGTCGCGGCGAGACAGCTCGCCGCGACGGCCCAGGCGCAACTCGAACTGGCGCAGCGACTCCTCGATGCCACGACCAAGCGCGCGGAGGGCGGGATCGTTCCTCCCGTGCAGATCAAGCGCGTGGCCCTCGAAGTCGAGCGGGCGCGGCAAACCTTGTCGCTCCGACAGGCGACCGAGGCGGCGGCGCGGCGGCGACTCGCGGGAGCGGTCGGCGTCCCGACGGAGCAGATCGTCGTCGCGGAGTTCGCCGCCGTGCCGGTCGTGCCCATCGACATCGCGACGGTGGCCCGGCAGCGGGCGGACCTCCTCGCCATCTCGGCCCAGTTCGCGATCGCCCAGGCGAACATCGGGGTGAGCCAGCTCCAGTTCCGGCCGGACTTCGAGATCTCCGCGCGGACCTCGCCCTACAGCTACGGGCCGGGCCAGCCCGCCGGGCTGCGGGCGACGCTCAGCATCCCGGTGTACGACTTCGGGCGGCGGAAGAACGACGTGAAGGCGGGGCAGGCCGCCGCCGAGGCGGAGCGGAGGGCGCTCGCCGACGCCACCGCCCGCGCTCAGGCCGACCTGGACGCGGTGAACCTGGAGATCGCCGCCGCCAACGCGCAGAGGGAGGGCTTCGAGCGCCTCCTCGCCGACACGCGCGAGCTGGTGCGCGTGACGTCCTTTGGCTACAACGAGGGCGCGACGACGCTGCTCGAGGTCCTCGAGGCCACCCGCGCGCTGCGCGAGGTCGAGGAAAGCCTGGTGGAGTCGCGCCTGCGCGTCGCCCAGGCGCAGGCCGCCTATCTCCGGACCACCGGAACGCTCTTGGGAGGACCGCTACGTTGAGGAAACACACGCACTGGACGATCGCCGCGCTCGCGGCCTTGACGATGGCCGCCGGGTGCGGCAAGGGAGCCCCGGCGGAGGCCGCCAAGGAGGAGCCCGCCGCGAGCGAGGAGCACAAGAACGACGTCTCGCTCAAGCCGGCGGCGCTAAAGACGGCCGACATCCGCACCGCCTCGGTCTCCGAGCAGTCGATCCAAGCGCGTCTCGAGGTGACCGGCTCGGTGTCGATCCCCGGCAACGCCCGCGCGGTGGTGACCCCCCCGGTGGGGGGCAAGATCGTTCGGCTCTACGCGAACGTCGGCGACGCCGTCCGGCGGGGGCAGGCTCTGGCGGAGATCCAAAGCGGCGACCTCGCCGAGGCCACGTCGGCCATCGCGGCGGCGGAGACCCAGGCGACCCAGGCGGCGGCGACCGTCCGCCAGCAGACCTCGGCGGTGGAGCTCGCCCGCGGACGGCTTCGCACCGCGCAGGAAAGCCTGGCGCGACAGCGGCGCTTCGCCTCGGCGGGCGCCTTCAGCCAGCCGACGCTCGTCGCGGCGCGCAACGAACTGAGCGAAGCGCAAACGGAGGGCGCGGCGGCGCGAAGCGACCTCGCGGGAGCGCAGAGCCGTCTCGCCCGCGCGGAGCGCCTGAGTCGGGAGGGCCTCGTCTCTAAGGCGGACCTCGACCAGGCGAACCTCGACGTCCAGCAGGCGCAGATCCGGGTGGACCGGTCGGCGCAACGTCTGACGCTCGCCCAAGGGACGCTCACGCGGGAGACGCGCATCGGAAGCCAGGGACTCCTGAACGCTCGCGAGATCCAGTCCGCCGAGGCCGAGGCCCGCGCGGCGAAGCTGGAGCTCGACCAGTCGCGAGTGCAGCTCCAGGGCGCCCAGGCGGCGCAGTCGGGCGCGCAACGCGCCGTCCAGAATGCCCGCTCCAACGCGGCGGCCCTTCGCGGCGGCGCGGGCGGCGGCGGAAGCACGGCGACGCTGACCGCGCCCATCTCCGGCATCGTGACGGAGCGGCAGGCGACGCTCGGCCAGGCGGTCGAGCGGGCCACCGACCTTTTCGACATCGAGGACGCCAGCACGGTGTGGGTCACCGCCAACGTGCCCGAGGCGGAGGTCTCGCGCATCCAGCCGGGCGTCGGCGTGACGGTCACGACGAACGCCTATCCAGGCCGCACGTTCAGCGGAACCGTGCAGCTCATCGGCACCCGGCTCGATCCGAAGACGCGCACCCTCCCGGTGCAGTGCCGCGTGGCGAACCCGGCGCGGCTCCTGAGAGCCGACCTGTTCGCGCGCGTCCGGATCGCGACCGGCGGGAGCGTGCGCGCGCTCGCCGTGCCGCCCTCGGCGGTGGTGGGCGAGGGCGACGACGTGGCGGTGTTCCTGGACGAGGGCGGCAAGTTCGAGCGTCGCAAGGTGCGGACGGGCCGGACGGACGGCAAGCTCGTGGAGATATTGGAAGGCCTGAAGGCGGGCGACAAGATCGCCATCTCCGGCGTGTTCACGCTCCAGAGCGAACTCCGAAAGGGCGAGCTGAAGGAGGAGGAGTAGCTTGGTCGAGCGCCTACTGGGCTTCAGCCTCGCCCAGCGCTTCCTCGTGATCATCGGGGCGGTCATGCTCGTTGTGATCGGGGCCCTGTCGTGGCAGCAGCTCACGCTCGACGCCGTCCCGGACATCACGACGAACCAGGTCCAGATCAACACGAACACCGGTGGGCTGAGTCCGCTGGAGGTGGAGAAGCTCGTGACGTTCCCCATCGAGACCGCGATGGGCGGCGTTCCCGGCCGCCAGTCGGTGCGGTCTCTCAGCCAGTACGGCCTTTCGCAGGTCACGGTCGTGTTCGACGACGCGGTCGACACCTATTTCGCGCGGCAGCTCGTGAACGAGCGGCTCAACAACGTCCGCGAGCAACTCCCGGCGGGCGTCGAGGCGCCCCAGCTTGGGCCGGTCAGCACCGGGCTTGGCGAGGTGTACATGTACGCGGTGGAGAGTGACACGCGGTCTATCATGGACCTGCGGACCCTTCAGGACTGGACCATCGCGCCTCAGCTCCGCACGGTGCCGGGCGTCGCGGAGGTGAACGCCGCCGACGGCAGCGAGAAGCAGTACCAGGTGACGGTCGATCCGCAGCGCCTACGCGCCCGCAGCCTCACGGTTGAGAACGTCGTCACCGCCCTGGAGAAGAACAACCGGAACACCGGTGGCGGCGTTCTCGAGCGCCAGGGCGAGCGGACGCTGATCCGCAGCGTCGGCCTGGCGACTAAGCCCGAGGACATTGAGCGGATCGTCGTCTCCAGTGAGGGCGGCATTCCCGTGCTCGTCCGGGACGTGGCGACGGTCGGCTTCGGAACGCAGGTCCTCACCGGCCTCAGCACCAAGGACGGCAAGCACGTCATCGTCGGGACCGTTTTGATGCTCAAGGGCGCGAACGGGCGGAACGTCGCCCAGGACTCGGCGGCGAGACTCAAGGAGATCTCGGGGCAGCTTCCGAAGGACGTCAAGGTCACGCCGGTCTATGACCGCGCGGAGCTGGTGGGCGAGGCGGTGCACACCGTCCAAAAGAGCCTGCTGGAAGGCGGGGTCCTCGTCATCGTGATCCTGCTCGCCCTTCTCGGCAACGTCCGGGGGGCGCTCATCGTGGCGCTCGCGATACCGCTCTCGATGCTGTTCGCGATCACGCTGATGAACCGTTTCGGCATCAGCGGCAACCTGCTGAGTCTAGGCGCGATCGACTTCGGCCTCATCGTCGACGGCGCGGTCGTGATGATCGAGAACGCCGTCCGCCGCTTGGCGGAGCAGCGGGAGCACATGGGGAGGACCCTCACCCGAGAGGAGGTTCGGACCACCGTCTCGGCCTCGTGTCGCGAGGTCGCCAAGCCCACGGCGTTCGCGGTGACGATCATCACCGTGGTCTACCTCCCGATCTTGGCCCTCGAAGGGACGGAAGGGAAGATGTTCAAGCCGATGGCGTTCACGGTCGTGTTCGCGCTCATCGGCGCGCTCATCCTGACGCTGACGCTCATCCCGGCCCTGGCGAGCCTCTTCCTGTCGGGCGACACCAAGGAGGGGCACAACCCGATCATGTCGCTCTTCGACCGTGTCTACCGGCCCCTCTTGGGCTGGGCGATGCGGAGCCGGGCGATCTTGGTGGGCGGCGCGCTGGGCCTTCTGGCCCTGAGCGGCTTCGTGTTCACGAAGCTCGGCTCGGAGTTCATCCCGCAGCTCGACGAGGGATCGTCCCTCATCCAGCCGGTGCGGGTCCGAACCGTCGGCGACGAGGAGACGCTGCGGCTCGTGACCGCGATGGAGCGGAAGATCAAGGAGGTGCCCGAGGTGACGACCGTCTTCTCAAGAAGCGGCACCCCCGAGGTCGCGACCGACCCCATGCCGCTCTCCCTGACCGACAGCTACATCATGCTCAAGCCCCGCAGCGAGTGGCGGGCGGGGCTGACGAAAGAGAAGCTTGTCGAGGAGATGGAGGCGAAGGCGAACGAGGTGCCGGGCCAGGGCTACGGATTCTCGCAGCCGATCCAGATGCGCTTTTCGGAGCTGATCTCGGGCGTCAAGGCCGACATCGCGGTGAAGGTGTTCGGCGAGGACCTCGACGAGCTCAAGCGGCTCGCCGACGGGGTGGCCGCCTCGCTCCGAAAGATCCCCGGCGCGGCGGACGTGCAGGTGGAGCAGGTGGACGACATCCCCGTGCTCCAGATCGACATCGACCGCGAGGCCATCGCCCGGCTCGGCGTCAACGTGGACGACGTGCAGACGCTCGTCTCGACGGCGCTCGGCCAGACGCCCGTGGGACAGATCATCGAGGGCGACAAGCGGTTCAACCTCGTCGTCAAGTTCGCGGGCGAGGTGTCGAACTCCGTCGAGCAGATCGCAGCCCTCCCGGTGCCGACGCCGGGCGGAGGAAGCGTCCCGCTCGGGAGCGTCGCGAAGATCGGCAACAAGCCTGCGCCCGCTCAGATCTCCCGCGAGGCGGGCAAGCGCCGCGTCGTCGTGCAGCTCAACGTTCGGGGATCGGACCTCGGGACGTTCATCAAGGCGGCCCAGACGGCGGTCGCCCGCGATGTGAAGATGCCGGAGGGGTATTACGCCCAGTGGGGCGGGCAGTTCGAGAACCTCCAGCGCGCGAGCGCCCGGCTCACCATCGTGGTGCCCGTCGCGCTGGGCCTCATTTTCGTGCTGCTGTTCTCGACCTTCGGGTCGCTGAAGCAGGCGCTCCTGATCTTCACGGGAGTTCCGCTCGCGGTGACGGGCGGCATCCTGGCGCTGTGGGCTCGCGGCCTGCCCTTCAGCATCGCCGCCGGCGTCGGCTTTATCGCGCTCTCCGGCGTTGCGGTCTTGAACGGCGTCGTGATGGTCTCCGCCATCAACCGCCTCCGGGAAGAGCACGGGATGGGGGTGAAGGAGGCGGCGCGGCAAGGGGCGCTTGAGCGGCTCCGGCCGGTCCTCATGACGGCGCTCGTCGCCGCGCTCGGGTTCATCCCGATGGCCCTCAACACCGGCATCGGCGCCGAAGTCCAGAAGCCTCTCGCCACGGTCGTCATCGGCGGCATCGCGTCGGCGACGATCCTCACGCTGCTCGTTCTCCCCACGCTGTACGCGTGGTTCGAAAAAGACGCCCCGCGCGAGGTCGAGGTCTAACGAACATGAAAGAGATCAAGGCGATCATCCAACCCTACAAGCTCGACGACGTTCTTCGAGCCCTTCGGTCCATCCCCGGCTTGCCGGGGATGACGGTCTCAGAGTCTCGGGCGGCAATCCTCAACCCCGACGGCACAACCCTGGAGGTCCGTAAGAACAAGCTCGAGATCATGGTCGACGACGACGAGGCCGACGCGGTCGTTGAAGCCATCCAGCGCGCCGCCCACACTGGGCACACGGGAGACGGGCGGATCTTCGTGATCCCCGTCGAGCGGAGCGTCTCGATCCGCACCGGAGAGGAAGCGACGGACCTCTAAGCCAGCGCTCTCATCACTTCACGTGCCGCCAAGCTCTTATCCGAGAGCTTGGCTCTAAAGGAACCCAGACAAAGAAAGTCCAATGATGCTATTCCCAATTGCGTACTCCATCCTCGCGGCGCCCCTTCTCAAGGACCTCGGTCGCTTTACCGTCGCCTCCTACGTCAGGAAGGAGTTTTTCGCCGGAAAGCTCGGGAATCGCGTCGAGGAAACCCTCGTCGTCGAGCAGAACGGCTCTCGCTACACGATCGCTTTTCCCCGCTGGCACACCCGCTTCTCCCGCCAACTGCAGAACTACTGTCCTGGGGAGCAGGTCACGGTCGACGGCACGATCAAGGGGGAGCGGATTATCGCTGAGCGATCGAAGGTCAAGAATCTCTTGCCGCCTCATCGCCACGATCCTAAGGATGGGTCGATTTCTCCCGGATAGGCATTATTCCGAGTACTCGTCGTAACCGCCGCCGCACTTCGACAACCGCCGTCGCAAGCCTTTAGAACTATGGAAACCAAGACTCGTCTCGACCTCAAGCTCGTGCTTCCGGAACTCCCCGATGCCAAGGACGCTTGCGTCGGCCGACTTACCGCAATGCTCGAAGGTTCGCGCGGCATCGAAAAGGTGCATATCGTAGAGGAAGGAGCTCAAGCTTCCCTTTGTTTGCACTACGATCCGGCCCTGGTCACCCCGGCGGAGGTCGAGCGGCGTGCAAGGGCGGCGGGTGGCGAAGTTACCCAGCGGTACGGCCACGCGAACGTCCCCATCCGCGCGGTGGCGGGCGAGGACGCGGGGCGTCGCATCGAGGCGACGCTTCGGGCGGTTCCAGGAGTCATGGCCGCGTCGGTCAGCCTCCCGGCGCAACGCCTTGGATACGAGTGGGACCGAACGGCCACCACGCAGGAGAAGATCCAGGCCGAGATCGACCGACTGGGCTACGGCGTCTCCAAGGGGCCCACGAAGGCTAAGGCCGAACACGTGCACACCGACGATGACCACGATCACCGCGAGGACGACGGCCACGACCACGGCGAAGAAGACGACAGCTGGTTCGGGCGCAACAAGGAGCTGGTCTGGAGCCTAGGCGGCGGCGCGCTCCTCTTGGTCGCGTGGCTCGGCGAGCGGTACGCAGGCCTTCCCCGGCCCGTCGCCATCGCGCTCTACGTCGCGTCCTACGCGTTCGGTGGATGGGACCTCGCCTCCCACTGGATCCGCTCGGTGGTCAAGGGCAAGCCGACCTTCGACATCGACCTTCTTATGCTTCTTGCGGCCGTCGGCGCGGCGATCCTTGGCGAGTGGACGGAAGGAGCCTTTCTCCTGTTCCTCTTCTCTCTGGCCCACGCGATGGAGCACTACGCGATGGGACGAGCTCGAAACGCCATCAAGGCCCTCGCCGATCTGACTCCCGACACCGCGCTCGTCCAGCGCGACGGCAAGGAGGCCGAGGTGCCCATCGCCGAGGTCAAGGTGGGCGACGTGGTGGTGGTCCATCCCGGACAGCGGATCCCGGTGGACGGCAAGGTCAAGTCGGGCCGCTCCGCCGTGAACCAGGCCCCGATCACCGGCGAGTCGGTTCCTGTCGAGAAGGCTCCGGGAGAGCCGGTCTACGCCGGGAGCGTAAACGGCGACGGGGCCCTGGAGATCGAAAACGAGAACGCCGTCGGCGACCGTACCCTCGACCGGGTCGTGAAGCTCGTCGAGGAGGCGCAGACTCAGAAAGCGCCCACCGAGCAGTTCGTGGACCGGTTCTCCTCGGTGTTCGTGCCGTGCGTCCTGGTTGCGGACGTTCTGCTCATCGTCGTGCCACCGCTCGTGGGCCTGCTCCCCTGGTCGGGCTCCTTCTATCGGGGAATGGCGCTTTTGGTGGCGGCCTCTCCGTGCGCCCTCGCTCTCGGCACCCCATCGGCGGTGTTGGCGGGCATTGCCCAAGCCGCGCGCCGCGGCGTGCTGATCAAGGGCGGCGCTCACCTGGAGAACCTCGGGGCCGTTAAGGCCATGGCGTTCGACAAGACGGGAACCCTGACCGTCGGAAAGCCTGAGGTCACCGACGTCGTTCCCGCCTCGGGCGTGGAGGCCACCGAGCTGCTCGCCGTGGCGGCGGCCATCGAAGCCCGTTCCCAGCATCCGCTCGCCGAGGCCGTCGTGCGCAAAGCGGACTCCGACAAGGTCGCGCACGGCGGCCAGGTAGGCGAACTCCAGAGCCTCACAGGGCGCGGAGTCCGAAGCTCCGTCGATGGCAAGACCGTGGAGATCGGCAATCTGCGCCTCTGGCGTGAGGACAAGGTCGCGGTTCCCGAAGAGATCACGAGCACGGCCGAGCGACTTGCCTCCGAGGGCAAGAGCATCCTTGTGGTACGCCAAGCCGACCGTTGGCTAGGCACCATCGCGGTGGCGGACCAGCCGCGCGAGGGGGTGAAGGAGTCGCTCGACGCCCTGCGAAAGCTCGGCATCGAGCGCATCGTGATGCTCACTGGCGACAACAAGGGAGTCGGCGAGGCCATCGGGAAGGTCGTTGGGGTCGACGAGGTCAAAGCCGAGCTGATGCCCGAGGACAAGGTGACCACCGTGCGCGAGCTGGTCCAGCGATACGGCAAGGTCGCCATGACGGGAGACGGCGTAAACGACGCGCCCGCTCTAGCGAACGCCACGGTGGGCATCGCGATGGGCGGCGCCGGGACGGCGGTGGCCCTGGAAACGGCCGACGTCGCGCTCATGGGCGACGACCTTGCCAAGATGCCCTTCGCCGTCGGGCTCGCCCGCCAGGCGAGCGCCGTCATCAAGCAGAACCTCTACGTCTCGCTCACGGTGGTCGCGGTTCTCGTGGTGGCCACCGTCACCGGCTTTCTCCGCATCGGCCCGGCGGTGTTCTTCCACGAGGGCAGCACCCTGGTGGTGATCGCAAACTCGCTTCGACTTCTCACCTACGGCGGAAAGGAGGAGCCGAAGAAGGCTTGAGAGAAACCGTCTACCGGATCCCCGCGATGTGCTGCCCGATGGAGGAGCAGCTCATCCGCAATCGGCTCAAGGGCTTTGAGGGCATCGAGGAGCTTCGCTTCAACATTCTGGAGCGGAAGCTCACAGTCGCGCACGTCGTAGACGACGAGGCCACGATTCAGTCGGCCATCGAGTCCGTCGGCATGGATCCGATCCGGCTGATGGACGACGAGCCCGTTTCGGTCGCATCGAGTCTTGCGCCGCCTCATGAGAGGATCCTTATCGCGCTCTCCGGCATGGCGGCGGTCGCGGCGGAGGCGGTCGCGTGGGGCACGGGACAGGAGGGATCCGTCCTCGTGATCGGTGTCGCGGCGCTCTCGATCGTTCTTGGAGGACGCGACACGCTTCGAAAGGGCTACGTCGCCTTAAAGACCTTCACGCTCAACATCAATTTTCTCATGTCGCTTGCGGTCGTCGGAGCGATCGCCATCGGGCAGTGGCCCGAGGCGGCGATGGTGACCTTCCTTTTCGGATTGGCCGAGATGATCGAGGCGCTCTCGCTCGACCGGGCGAGGAACGCCGTGCGCTCGCTCTTGGAGATGGCCCCCGAGACGGCGCTCGTTCGGAACGAGGCGGGGGACTGGCACGAGGTCAAGGCGTCTGAGGTTCGGATTGGCGAACTTGTGCGCGTCCGTCCCGGCGAGCGCCTGCCGCTCGACGGCGAAATCGTGTCTGGGGGATCGACGGTGGACCAAGCCTCGATCACGGGCGAGAGCATCCCGGTGGAGAAGGGACCGGGCGACACCGTGTTCGCGGGAACGATGAACGGGAAAGGGGGCTTTGAGTTCCGTGTGAGCGCCAACACCGCCAACACGGCCCTGGCGAAGATCATCCGAGTCGTGCAGAGGGCGCAAAACGAGAAGGCCCCGGTCCAGCGGTTCATCGACCGCTTCGCCGCCGTCTACACTCCCACGGTCGTGGGCGTCGCGCTCTTGGTCGCGTTCGTCCCGTCGCTCCTGTTAGGGCAGCCGCTGTTGCCCTGGGTCTACAAGGCGCTGGTGATGCTGGTCATCGCCTGCCCCTGCGCGCTGGTCATCTCGACGCCCGTCACGGTCGTCTCGGGCCTGGCGGCCGCCGCGCGCCGCGGCATCCTCATCAAGGGAGGAAGCTACCTGGAGGAGGGACGAAAGATCCGAATGGTCGCGCTCGACAAGACCGGAACGCTCACGATGGGCGAGCCCAGGGTCACCGACTTCATACCGCTGGACGACGCTCCCAAGGACCGCCTTCTCCAGCTTGCGGCAAGCCTCGACGCCCCGAGCGAGCATCCCGTGGCGGCCGCGATCGTGGCCGCCTGGACGGGGGCCGACTTGGCGCAGGGTGAAACCACGACCCGAGCGCAACTGCTCGTGGCAGGCCCTCGCAGGCGACTTCTTCCCGTGGAAGGCTTCGAGTCGGTCACCGGCCGGGGCGTTAAAGGACGCATCGGCCAAACCTTGTACTACATCGGCAACCATCGGCTCGTGGAGGAGCTCGGGGTTTGTGGACCGCACGTCGAGGGAGAACTCAGTCGGCTCGAAGCCGATGGGAAGACCACCGTGGTCCTCTGTACGACCGAGCGAGCGCTCGCCGTCGTCGGCGTGGCCGACACCCTCCGGGAGTCGAGCGTCGACGCGGTTCGCCAGCTTCACGAGCTGGGCATCAAGACCGCGATCCTCACAGGCGACAACCGAGCCACCGCCGAAGCGATCGCTCGCAAGGTCGGCATCGACGACGTTCGGGCGGAGCTTCTACCCGGCGACAAGCTTGCGGCCGTCGAGACGCTGATCTCGTCCTACGGCGTGGTCGGAATGGTGGGAGACGGCATCAACGACGCCCCCGCTCTCGCCAAGGCGAACGTGGGCTTCGCCATGGGCGCGGCCGGAACCGACACCGCGTTGGAGACCGCGGACGTGGCGCTCATGCGCGACGACCTCCGAAAGCTTCCCGAGTTCGTGCGGCTGTCAAAGACGGCGGCGAGCATCCTCGGCCAGAACATCGCTCTGGCGCTTACGATCAAGGTCGTCTTTTTCGCGCTCGCGTTGAGCGGAGTGGCCACGCTTTGGATGGCGGTCTTCGCGGACATGGGCGGCAGCCTTCTCGTGGTCGCCAACGGCCTTCGGTTGCTCCGCTTCGAGCTAGGTACGGATCCCAATGATTGAGAAGATCAAAGTCAAAAAACCCAGAAACGGGAGCACCGTCGAGCCCGCGAGCGACGATCCCATCGACCAACGATTGGCCCGGATCCAGGGTCAGGTCGTGGGCATCCGAAAAATGCGGAAGGAGAACCGCAACTGCGTGGACGTCATGACCCAGACGTCGGCCATCCTGGCGGCCTTGGAACAGGTGCGGATCGAGTTCTTGACGCACCACATGAACGACTGCACCCGAGGCGATGGCTGCTTGCCTGAGAAGGTTCTGAACGCCATGGACGAGGACGAACGGCGAGCCGAATTCCGTGCGGCGCTCAATCGCTTCGTGAGGTAGCCTCCGTCCCAGGTGTCCTGAAAATGGCAGAAGCGTTGACAGTGAACATCATCGCATCGATCGTCCATTTCACTTCGGTGTCGATCTCCTTAACGGGATGCCTTAAGGCGGGTTCGGAGCCCTTCCGGTCGGCTAAGGCGCGCCGCTCAAAGGCAAAGTCCTGAAGTCAGCGCCCAGGTTTCGCACCTCCAGGCCTCTCTTCTCGCTCTCCTCCCGCAGGTTTTATTTTCGCTGGACTATCTCTTTGCTCGCAAGGAACAAGGCTCCTTCCGAAGACGCGGGCGGGCAGTGCCTACGGTGGGCAGGGGGCTGATGGTGACCTTCTTCGCCCAGCGCGTCTGATCCTCCACCGGCCGCGTCTCTTTGGAGCGGAGCCAAGGACGAGCTCGTTCGGGAGGCCCGAGACGGCGTTCTTGACCTTCGTCTCGCTTCAAAACGTAGCACCCCGTGCCAATCCCGGTACGAATGCCTGAAAGGTCTCGGTACGTGTGAGGAAAGACCGCAGGGAGTAACCAAGCACTATGATCACCTCCTCGCACACCGTCCTTCGGGCGTCCGCCGCCGCCGCCGCGCTCGCGTTCGCGGCTCTGGCCGTCGCCGGCGACCCGGACTCCGAGCCCTCCGGCAATCAGCAGGGACGCAAGCAGCCCGTCGCCAAGCCCCTGGTCCTCGGCACGACACTCACGTTGCCGGTCTACGGAAAGTACGTCTGGCGAGGAGCGACGTTCGTGGACGGGCCGGTGTTCCAACCGTGCCTGACCCTTTCCGCCAAGGGCTTCTCGGCGACCCTCTTCGGCAACTACACGGATACAGAGAACAACAACTACTCGACTCCCAAGAGGGCCGCTGGAAGGTGGACCGAGTCCGATCTTCTGCTCGACTACTCGGCGAGCAGGGGAGGGCTTTCGTACTCTGCGGGCTACAACTACTACAGCCAGCCGAACACCGGCTTCAAGCGCTCGGAAGAGGCCTACTTCGCGATCGGTCTCGCCGGACCCTTCGCGCCGAGACTCACCGCCTACACCGGCCTCGACGAGTACCATGGCTACTACGTGAGTCTGGGAGGCACCCGCCACGTCGCTACGGGCCTTCGGCGTGCCGCCTCCCTCGACGTCGCTGGGTCCATCGGGTACGGAGACGCGGGCCACAACGGGTGGCTCTACGGCGTGCGCCGAACGTGCCCCGCCGACCTCACGCTCTCGGCGAGCCTCCCGATCGCCCTCGGACGTGGCGTGGCGCTCAGCCCGTCCCTCTCTTTCAGCTCGCTCCTCGACGGTCGCCTCGCCGCCGCGAACAAGCGGACCCAGGTCTGGCCCGGCCTCGCCGTCAGCTACAGCTTCTAGGCGAATCTAGAATCGACCTAAGAAGCCTTCCTTCAGAGAAACATATCATGAAAAAGAACAACCTCTCTCGTCTTGCCGCGGCCTTTGCTCTCGCCTCGATCGCGCACGCTTCGTCGGCCGCGACGCCGATCGACCTCGGAACGTTCACGGTCGACAGTGTCGAACTTAAGCGGGAGTTCTGCGGGAAGCTAGGACCGCGCCTTCGAGAGACGCTTACCCTGGTCCAAGGAGACCGGCGTTTCGTCCTCGCGTTCAAGCCCGAGCGCGAGCGCTTCCTTCGTGGTGGGAAGCGCCAGGCTGGCGAAGTGGTAAAGATTCGCGGCGAGATCTCCGGCGACCGGATCGTCGCCGAACGCAAGGATGTCGTGGCCGCAGCGGCAGTAAGTTCGAGCCCCACGAAGTGAGTAGAGCGTAGGCAGGATCCCCTCATGCCCTGGACCTAAGCGGAGCGGCCGATTACTGCTGGAGGGGCCGGGACGGCCCTTCCTTAGGAAGCCCATCTGGATTTTCTATCCGAACGCGATCACGGTACGTGGAGTGGCGGCCGAATCTCGACTTCATTGACATGATTCGGCTTCATGATGGGTAACATCATCAGGTAGTTATATGTCGTCCCAACTCGCCCCTCCCATCGAGCGTCCCTACCTTCCGCAGGACGAGCGTACGCAGCTCGAAGCGAAGCTCTTCAGGGGCCTTTCCGACCCGTCGAGGCTCGCGATCCTGAAGACGCTCCGCTCCGGAGAGCGCTCCGTGTCGAGCATCGTAGAACTGACGGAGCTCTCCCAGCCGAACGTCTCGGGGCATCTTTCGTGCCTTCGGGACTGCGGCCTGGTAGCGAGTCGGCAGGAAGGAAGGCAGGTGTTCTACTCCTTCGCCGACGGAGAGATGGAGTCGGTGATGCGAGCGGCGGGTGAAATCGTGGCCCGCACGGCCAAGAGGCTCTACGAATGCACGAGGTACGAGTCGTGAAGTTTCTCAGTCCCTTCAAACCCTGCAGCGAGGCAACGAGCCGCATCGGCAAGATCGCCCGCTGGGTCGTCGTCGGCTGCTGGTTCTGCACCATGGACGACGGGTGCGCCGCCATCGAGAGGCTTCACGAACAGGGCCGGACGGCCATGACGACGGAAACCAAAGAACTCAATCAAGGAGTGTGAGCATGAAGGCAGCAACCACGACAGCAACGGGCGGCATCCATCCCACGGCCGGAACCAAAGTGGTTCTCGGGATTCTCGGGACGCTCGCCGTTCTTGCGGTCATCATCTGGCAGGGTCTTACGGCGCATGGAACTCCGGACCCGACCGCTCCGGGCTTGAGCACGTCAGCCATGGCGATGAGTAGCGCTGTACTCGTGTTCCGAGAGGGCCTAGAAGCAATCTTGGTGCTCGTAGCCATCACCGCAGGGCTCTCCCGCTTCAAGAAGAACTATTGGCCTCCGGTTCTGGCCGGCATCGGCGCGGCGCTCGCCGCGACTGTCGTCACATGGTTCATCGCGGTCGCCCTCATCTCGTCGGTCAACGCGCGTGAGCTTGATATTCAGGCGGGCACGGGGCTTCTCGCCATCGTCGTGCTGCTCATCGTGATGAACTGGTTTTTCCACAAGCTCTACTGGTCCGGGTGGATCTGCCATCACTGCAAGCGCCGAAAGGAGATCTTCGCCGAGCCCGACGCCTCTCCGTTCCGCGTCAACTACGGCCTCGCCCTTCTGGGGTTCACGGCCATCTACCGGGAGGGCTTCGAGATCGTGCTCTTCCTCCAAGACCTTCGGCTCAAGGCGGGAACCGGCATCGTCCTCGGCGGCGCCGGCATCGGGCTGGCGCTGACCTGCGTCGTGGCAGCGCTCGCGTTCAGCGCCCAGAAGAGGCTCCCTTACAAGAAGATGCTCGTCTACACGGGCGTCATGCTCGCTGCCGTCCTCGTCGTCATGGTGGGCGAGAACGTGCAGGAGATGCAGCTCGCCGGGTGGATTCCGACCCACGCGCTCTCCCTTCCGATTCCGGGCTGGGTCGGCACCTGGTTCGCGGCGTTCCCGAACGCCGAGGGCCTCGTCTCCCAGGTCGTCGCGGCCATCCTCGTGCTCGGCTCCTACGCATGGGTGAGGAGCCAGGTTCCGAAGGGCTCGGACGGCCAGAAGGTCACGGCAAGCTGCGACCTTGCGGTCTGACCGTTCGTTACGAAAGTTCTTCGACCCACGATACATTCATGGGCGCGAAAGGTCGGAACAAACGCTTCGCCTCTTACGTCGCAGGGACCGGCGTCCCCCGCGAGCGTCCCCCTCGGCCGCCCCTCGCGTGCCTTCGCCCCGAAGACGAAAGGAAAACACCATGAACGAAACGATGCAACGCTGTATCGACGACTGCACGGCCTGTGCCGAAGGCTGCCGCGACTGCGAGCGCCAGTGCCGTAGCGAGGGGATGAACGACTGCGCCGACGCCTGTCACACCTGCCACCAGGCCTGCGAGCGGTGCGTGCAGAGCATGAAGGGCAACTCCGACGCCGACTGCGCGGCCTGTGCCGACGCCTGCGCCCGATGCGCGGCGGAGTGCGAGAAGCACCCCGACCACGACCACTGCGTCCGCTGCGCCCATGCGTGCCGCAAGTGCGAGCAGTCCTGCCGAGAGATGACGGTCGCCGCCTAAGGACCGGGAGCGCGCCGCTCGACCGGTCCACGATGCCGCAGCGCCCGGAGCCGGTCCGGGCGCGGGGTTCGATTACGAAGCCTTTGCGGGGGCGCAGCAGGCCGCTTGCGCGTCGGACTTGCAGACGACCTGCGCTACCGTCCGCTTGACGTACGTGTACTGCCGTGCGTCCTTGGGGTAGGCGGGCTTCGGGTGCTCGTAGACGACCCGGCTGACGGTTTCGCAGCAGGATGGGGTCGCAATCGGGGCGGCGGGCGCGGCGAGGGCCAGCGCGAGGGTGAGGAATGCTTGGTGAACCATAGTCTATTTCTCTATCCGTTTCAGAAGGGGCCGCGATGGCGAGGGGCCATCGGGCGGGACGCCAAGAACGCTAGACAAGAGGCGGAGCCCGGCTGCGCCGCGACCTCGACACCCCGACGCGCGGCCGAGGCGGCTCCGCGTCCGGGCACGAGCCTCGCAGGACGGTCGGCGCGGGCGGCGCCGACAATAGGACCCGCGATGGAACGAGCGCCGGACTCGCGAGATCGAACGTCGCGGGTCCCTGGTTCGGAAAGTCGGGGGCGGAAGCCGCCCGGACGCGCGTCTCGCAACGGCAAGATCGCGTCGCCGGAGCCACGGACCGGCGCGCGTCCGAGCTCGTGGCCGTCCCGCCGCAACAGGCCATCCCGCAAGCGGCCATCGGCTCCACGCGCCACCCGTCGAACGCGCAGACCGCCTTCGCCACGCTCGTCGGCACGAGGGCCGCGAGGATGGCGAGGAGAAGAAGGGTCTTCTTGAGGTGGTCGGTCGGTCTCAAGGTCGTGGCTTGCCTTGTCCTCTGAGGAATGCGTCCACGGCGGGAAAGGTTCCCGATCTTGCCAGCGGCGACGCCCGACCGGCCCTTCGACCTACCCGCCCGCACGACGTTGGGTGCCGCGAAGCCCGGGAGTGTGAGCGCTGCCCCAACCGTCCCGTCTACATCCCGTTGCTTGGACGTCTACCGCCGGACGGAGGCGGCGACCGCCTGGGGCAGCCTCCCACTCATGCCCTCGGTTTAGGCGGGAGTAGACTCGAGCGCCAAAGAGCAACCGAGCAAGTCCTCTCCCACAGAGCAGGCTCTCTTCGGAAGAGGTGTCGCCTAGAGCCGCACCGAGCGCAGGCGAAGCGCGTTCCCGATGACGGACACCGAGCTCACGCTCATCGCCGCCGCCGCGAGCGCCGGACTCAGAAGGACCCCGGTGAAGGGATAGAGAACGCCCGCGGCGACCGGGACCCCCAGAAGGTTGTAGACGAACGCGAAGAAGAGGTTCTGGCGGATGTTGCCCATGGTCGCGCGGCTGAGCCTCCGGGCGCGGACTAGCCCCGTGAGGTCTCCCTTGACGAGGGTGATGCCCGCGCTCTCCATCGCCACGTCGGTGCCCGAGCCCATGGCGACGCCGACGTCGGCCTGCGCGAGCGCGGGCGCGTCGTTGATGCCGTCTCCGGCCATCGCGACCTTTCGCCCCTCGGACTGAAGCCGCTTGACGACCTCGCTCTTGCCCTCGGGGAGCACGTCCGCCTCGACGTCCTCGATCCCGAGCGACCTCGCGACCGCCTCGGCCGTCGTTCGGCTGTCTCCGGTGAGCATCACGACCCGAAGGCCCTCCTCCCGAAGAAGCCGAAGCGCCTCGGGCGTCGTGCCCTTGATGGGATCCTTCACGCCAAGAAGGCCCAAGGGCTTGCCGCCAAGGGAGACGAACACCACCGTCTGCGCGTCCTTCCGCATCTCCTCCGACCGAGACAGGAGCCCCGAGACGTCGACGCCCTCCGCCTCCATGAGCGCGCCGTTTCCGAGGGCGACGCTTTGCCCCTTGTGGCTCGCCCTGACGCCCTTTCCGGTGACCGAGTCGAACGACTCGACCGCCGCCGGCTCGACGCCCCGTTCCTTAGCTCCCGAGAGGATCGCGGCGGCGAGCGGATGCTCGCTGCCGAGCTCGATTCCGGCCGCGAGAGAAAGCAGCTCCGTCTCGTTCGAGTCGGGGGTGGGGACGACGGCCACGAGCCTCGGCTTCCCTTCGGTGAGCGTCCCGGTCTTGTCCACGACCACGGTGTCGACCTTCTCGAAGGCCTCGAGCGCGGCCGCGTCCTTGATGAGGACGCCTCCTTGGGCTCCGCGCCCCGTGCCCACCATGATGGACATCGGGGTCGCGAGGCCAAGGGCGCACGGGCAGGCGATGATGAG
>CAZEWR010000030.1:0-69956 GCA_964516175.1 uncultured Fimbriimonas sp.
GCGCCTTTCACGATGGAGAGCCCGTTCGCGCCTTTGAAGGCGAGGCGAACCGACTCAGGCTTCGTGCCGGGAGCGACGATCAGGTCGTAACGGGGATGGCCCGCGTCGTAGTAGCCGCGAAGGTCGACCCCATTCGCCACGCGCGAAGCGTAAAGCTCGCGGTATGAACGGATGTTCGAAGCCCGAACCTTGCCTTGCAGAACGTCCGAGCGGCTTCCAACGTCGCCCCGACCCACCGGCCGGAAGCTTTGCTCGCCGCCAAAAGTCACGTCCACGGCTTGTCCCGTGAACTTGCCGCCCTTAAGGAAGCGTTGATCGTAGCGAATGCCTTGGTCCGTGAACCAGACGTTGACGCCATGTCCCTTGGCGAGGAAGCGGGCATGGGGGGCCCACTGGCCTTTGTTCTCGACGAAATGGGCGGAGCGGACCGCGAGCAGACGTTGCGCTTGGGCGGTGGACACCCGCGAGTCGGCCGGAGCCTTCTTCTGCGGAGCCAGCGCGCCCGCGTGCGCCGCGCCTGCGGCGACCAGGAGCATCCCGAGCGCGCCCGCGCTTCGGATACCGGTTTGGGTTAAGAGCACTACGATGACACCTTTTTTTACCGTGCGAAGGGGGCGCGATCCCCTAAAAGAGACCGACCCTGGACGCCGACACAGGGAAACCCCTGTAACGTTGCGTGACCATTATAGATCAAGCCCGCCCATTCGTCTACCTTTCGGCGTAAGGTGGACGGTTTAAGCGCACGTTTTAGTGCGAGGCCTAAGGATTCGTGTAAGTCCAGCTACTCCACATACGACATTCTACGGACCATCCCGCCATCGATGACGAGGTTGGTTCCGGTGACAAAGCCTGCTCCGGCCAAATAGAGCACGGCCTCGGCCACGTCGGACGGTCGCCCAACCTTTCCGGCGGGGTGCTGGGCGTGGGCTGCGGGCGAAAGCGCCGCGTAATCGCCCGTCTCGATCCAGCCCGGCGAGATCGCGTTGACCCGGACGCCGCGTGATCCAAGCGAGACCGCTAGCGAGTGTGTGAGGGACACGATTCCGCCTTTGCTCGCGGCGTACGCCTCTGTGTTCGGCTCGCTCATCAGCGCGCGCGTCGAGGCGATATTGACCACGGAACCCCCATCTTCCAAGGCTGCGATGAGCCCCTTCGTCATCAGGTAAGGGGCACGCAGGTTGATCGCGAGAACACGATCCCAATCGCCGAGACTCTGCTCATCAAGGGGAATCCAAGCGCCCCCGATCCCCGCGTTGTTCACAAGCAGATCGATCTTTGGATAGCGCGCTACGATCTCGATGCAGGCGAGCTCGACCTGAGTCGGGTCGGCGAGATCGACCTGAACGTCGCAGGGACGCTCGTCCACCACGACGACCGTCCCACCCTCGTTTCTTACCCGATCGACAACGGCTGCCCCGATCCCTTGCGCTCCGCCCGTGACGACCGCAATCATCGTGCGACCTACTTGAATCCTGCGCCGCCGGTCACGCCGTAGACCTCACCCGTCACGTAGCTCGACTCTTGGGAGGCGAGAAACACGTAGACTGGAGCGATCTCGGCGGGCTGTCCGGGACGACCGTACGGCGTTTCGGAGCCGAACTGCTTAACCTTGTCCTGGGTCTGACCACCGCTCGGCTGGAGCGGGGTCCAGAAAGGGCCGGGCGCGACCGCGTTCACCCGGATGCCCTTCGCGATCAGCTGCCCCGAAAGCGACTGGACGAAAGCGACGTTGCACGCCTTCGTCTGAGCGTAGTCGAGCAACGACTCCGAGGGGTCGGAGGCTTGGATCGAGGAGGTGCTGATGATGGAAGCACCCGGCTCTAAGTGGGGCAGGAGCGCCTTCGTGATCCAGAAAGGCGCGTAGACGTTGGTCTTGAACGTCGCGTCGTACTGCTCGGTCGTAATATCCTCGATGCTGGGCTGGGAGGTCTGCTTGCCCGCGTTGCTCACGAAGATGTCGATGCTGCCGAGTTCGGCGACGGCCTTCTCGACCAGCTCTTTGCAGAACGCCTCGTCACGGATATCGCCGGGAAGGGCGAGGGCCTTACGTCCCGCCTTCTCGATCAGCTCCACGACCTCTTGGGCGTCGACCTCCTCTTCGGGGCGGTAGACGATCGCCACATCCGCGCCTTCTCGGGCGAAGGCGATGGCGGCGGCGCGCCCGATGCCCGAATCGCCGCCGGTGATCAGAGCCTTCCGGCCTGGAAGACGGTTCTTCCCCTCGTACGAATCTTCCCCGTGGTCAGGGGGCGGGACCATCTTGTGCACCGTTCCCGGCGCCGACTGGGGCTGCTCGGGAAAGGGGGGCTTGGGATACTGGGTGAGGGGATTCTTCTTCTCGTACTGGTTGCTCATCGCTGTACGTTCTCCGACCCGGCCGCACCGCAAATTGTTCGGCGGACTCAGGCGGTCCGTCGAGCCGTTCTTAGTCTCCGATCGAAGCCTCGCCGCCGCTTAGTCCGGAGTGGCGCTCCGAATCCAGAAGGCGGGTGTCCGTGCCCGCTCCGGCATTGGGCTGCCCTTCCTCGGCCTCTCCTGAACCCTGGGCCCGGTTCGACCCGCCGTCCTGCATCAGGGTAGGGTTTTCGTCCGGAATCCGTTGCTCGTTAGAGACGATGCCACGGTCGGTTCCGACGAACCCTTCCTTCTGTGAGCCGACGCCGCCGTCACCGAAATCCGTTTCCGGCCCTTTCTCGTTTGCCATGGCTCTTTGACAGTCTTCAAGCGCCGACGTTCCCTCAGAGGGATCGCTTGACGACGCTGATCTCCCCATCACCTTCCATGTGGGCGACGGCCACGTCCTCCAGCCGCTCTATCCCGTGCTCGCGGAGCTGGCTCATCAGTTCATCCATCGTGATCAGCTCCTTGCGCATGTTCCGGCGTAAGGGAACGCCGTTCTCAACGAGCCGCAACGCGGGAGGATGGACGAGCCGCTCGAACGCTTTAAAGCGAAAACCCAAGAAGTCGATGGCGACGTTCCAGAAGATCAGAGCGGCGACCAGCACGAGGCCGTCGGGCACGGAGCGGTATTCGCCCGCGAGGGCGTTCTGGGAGGCGTCGGCGATAAGAACGATCAGTAGGAGGTCGGACAGACCGAATTGGGCGGAGGTGCGCTTCAGGGCGAGCCGTAGGCCGATGAAGAGGCACAGATACATCACCGTGCCTCGAACCAACAGTTCCAGCGGCGATACGCTGAACGAGAAGATCTTGTCCCAGTCCGGACTCGGCATGGCGGTGCCGACTTCCGCCTCTTGCGCGGAGTTCCTTTGACTCTCGATAGTAGGGCCGACGAGGATTTCGTCGGCCCTGGAAGGCGACGCCTACGGTGAGGCGCGGCCAAGGAGCGCGCTGTAAAAGGCGTTGAAGTCGATCGAACCCCAGCCGGTCACAAAGTCCCATCCGACGGTCGCGCTCGAGGTCGCGCCGTTCAGGGTGTTCGAGTTCGCCGTCTTCGGGAGACGCCCGTTCGTGCCGGATGTGACGTCGTAGTACACCGCGCTCGTCCCGTTCTGACCGTAGATAAAGTTCTGCAGCCGACCCTGACGGGCCGACTTGCCCGCCGCGACGAGCCTTTGCTCGACGACGCCGAGCGATCCGGCGAACAGGGGTGAGGCGCAACTCGTGCCCAGGAACGAGTAGAGGCTTCCGTTGTAGTAGATGTAATAGGCCCCGGCGTTGTTGTTCGAGCCCGCCGCATGGAGGCCGATGTCCGGGACGAGGCGGCGGTTGATGTTAGTCGGCACGCCCGTGCCCCGTTGCCAGGAGGGAAGAACGTTCCAGCTCAGGGTGTTGTAGACCCAGCCGCCGCCGCTGCCGCTCCATCCGGTCTCGGTGTTGCGGGCTCCCGTGGTAGCGTTCACGTCGGCGATCGTGCCGCCCACCTGCAAGACCTCGGGATCGTAGTTCGGATACGAGTAGGGCGTCATGTCCGTCCCACTGTCACCGGAGGCCGCGGAGTACGTGATGCCCTGTGCGGTCATCGCGAGGTGCTGATTATGGGCGGCCTGCGCTTGGCTCGCGCTGAGACTCCAGCCGTAGCTTTCGGTAATCACGTCGGCCCAGTTGTCCGAGGCCTCGCGGGTCAAGACCCCGATCAGATCCGTCGAGTCGTAGATGCGAACGTTCGCGAGCGGCGCGGAGGCGATCACCATTTCAATGTCGAGATCGCCCTCGCCCTGCGCCGTCCCGTTCTGGGCGCCGGTCCCGACCGTCACGACCTGGATGTTCGATCCGGCTCCGCCGCTCGGCGTAGGGAGTCCGTACCGCGAGACGAACAGGGGGACGTTCGAGAGTTTGAACCCATCGAAGTTGCTGATCGCCACGTTACGGCCCTGACCGTTGTAGCCGGAGTTGTGGGCGGGGGTGAGATTGTAGAGACCGTTCACCTGGGCAGGCGTCAGGGTGGTGACGCGCGGCATCGGGCGACTCAGCGTCTCCAGGCCGGAGACGTTCGTGACGACCTTCGCGAACGACGCGGGGAGGGTGACCGCCGAGACGTTGGCGCGGAAGGTCTTGGCCTGACCGGTGATCGGATCGGCCCCTTGGAAATAGGATAGTCGCGTGCCGAAGGCGGCCTCGGCCTGGGCAGCGGGACCTTCGGCGAGGACGGCCATGCCGTTGGGGGCGACGAGGGTGACGATCAGACCCTTACGGGCAAGATAGGCGCTCACGGCCCGCCGGTCGGCGGCGCTCGCCCCAAAGCGCTCACCGACCTGGGCCGGGGTGAGGAACCGGTGGTACTGTGGCGACCCCGGTGTGCTGACGGCATCGGCGTAGGCTTCAAGCCCAGAGGGATCGCGTGGCTGGAGGCTGAGCGTGACTTGGACGCGCTCGGACGAGGGGATGCGGGCCAAAGCGCGGCTGGAGAAGAGGGTGGGAAGGACGCTATCGGCGACCGGCTGGCGATCGGGGAGCTTCTGGGCGGAGGCAAGGGCGGTAGCGACGACGAAGGTGGCGACGGCGCCGGTTCGGGTGGCAAAGATCGACATTGCTTTGACTCGTGACCCCCGAAAACTTAGTGTCTTCGAAGTATTCTCGTCGTGACGAATAGTCGCGAACGGAGGCATCGTAGCGCAGAACCTTCTAGGGCGCCAAACGATGTTACGAGGATGCGGTTTTTACGTGAACCTGTATCAGGCCGTCCCCTCCTTGTATGGCGGGCTTGTGTGCACGCCACCCGTCTTCTGATCCTCAAGATTCCGCAACTGGTAAAGGCTATCGACCAATAAGGTGAATGCTCCTATCATGGTTCAGGGGCTCTTTTGTCGAAGTCTCGAAGGGATCCTGCTCCGCTTAGGTCTGGACGGGTTAAGGGGCGGTCTCCGAGAGCAGTTTCCAAAGGAGCGTTCGGAAAGCACTTCGTTGAGCCCCTCGGCTTTCAGGCTTTTCGCGATGCGGACAAGAGCGCGCGTCTCTTTCCGTCATGGGGGACACCAAGTGGCCCAGAGATCGACGAGCACGACCTTGCCGCAGGGTTCGGAAAGGCGTCATTGCCTCCGTCCAGAAGCGGACACTCGGGGGCCGACGCGTTGGTCCGCCTCGAGATGGGAATCCGCCTCGCATCGACGAGGTTGAGATCGGGGGTCTGAAGGAGGATCGGGAGGGACCACCCTGTGGAGAGCAGAACGGCGAACCGCTTGAAGACCCGTCGGCCAGACGTTGGATCTTCCATCGCCCAGCCGACGAGTCGCGAGGAAGACGGTTCATTTTCCTCTTGCGTCGCGGACGACGAACGTGTAGCGGCCGGAGCCGATCTCTACGGTGGCGTGGTCGTCTGTCCGATCCTTCGGGGCGACCGCCCTTCCACCTTCGGCTATCGCCGCCGTTCGCGAGGCGGGCAGGGTAACGGTCGCGGTCGTGTTCGCCGGGATCGTGACCGACAATCGGAAGACGCCCTCCTCACGCGACCAGCCGCTCTCGACGAGGCCGTAGGCCGACTCGTGGCTCGCCCTTGCACGCGTCAGGTCGCCCGTTGGGTGGGGGGCGATCAGGACGTGCTTGAAGCCGGGCGCCGCCGGATCGGGGTTGATTCCCGCCAAAGCCTTGTAGAACCACGCGGCGATCTCACCGAACATGATGTGGTTGCGCGAGTCCGTGCCGTTCCACTGCTCCCACATCGTGGTCGCTCCCTGCTCGATCCACCAGCCCCAGCTCGGGAGCGTCTTCTGACTGGCGACCCGGTAGGCGACGTCGGTGTGCCCTTCGGCGGTAAGCACGTTGAGCAGGTACTTCGAGCCCAGGATGCCCGCATCGATGTGGTCGTCGCACCGCGCGACGTTGTCGAGAAGCGCCTTCAGCACGGCGGGGCGATCTTTCGGTTCGGCGAGGTCGAAGTACAGCGCGGCGCTCTGCGCGGTCTGGCTGCCGTTTGCGTAGAGGCCGGTCTTCGGGTCGAAGAACTTGGCGTTAAACGCCTTTCTCACGCGCTCCGCGAGGTCGGCGTACTTGCGCGCCTCCGCCGGTTTACCAAGGACCGTCGCCGCCTTCGAGACGAGGACGGCGTCGTGGAACAGGTAGGCGGTCGAGGTCAGCTCCACCGGAGTCTCGGTCTTCCAGGGACACCAGTCGCCGAGAATTCCCTCGATGATCAGGTCCTTGCCTTGGGTGGCCAGCCAGTCGAGGTAGGTCGTGAAGCCTGCGTAGCGCTTTTCGAGGAGACTTTTGTCGCCGGTATACAGATACACGTTCCAAGGGATCTCGATGTACGCGACGTCCCAGGCGGGGGCGAACGAGCCTTCGCCCTTTCCCCAGCCGGGAGTCGGAACGATAAGCGCGAGATTGGGGCCGGGCTTCTGGGCGTCGGCGACGTCGTCGAGCCACTTCCGGTAGACCGTCACGCTGTCGTAACCGAGAAGCCCACCTTCGCTCGCAAGCTGGGCGTCGCCCGTCCAGCCGTTCTTCTCCCGGTGGGGACAGTCGGTGAAGATGCTTTCCAGGTTCGAGAGGTAGGCCCACCGGGCGCTGTCGAGGATCTTTTCCAGCAGTGGGTTCGAGCAGGCGAACTCGCCCGTGCGCGCCACGTCGGTGTGGACCACGAGGCCCTCGACGTTCTCGACGGTGAGCTCGTCCTTAGCCCCGGTTACCTCAACGTACTGGAAGCCTTGATAGGTGAACCGCGGTTCGTACGTCTCCTTCCCGCCGCCCTTCAGCGTGTACCGGTCGGTCTGGAACGCTTGGCGAGGCGTCGTCTTCGTCATGTACTTGTCGATGTCCGCCTGATCGACCGTGCCGTCTTTCGCGAGCCGTTCGCCGCACCGCATCGAGACCGTCGTTCCTGCCGGACCTGAGATCCGTAGGCGCGGGATGCCCGCGAAGTTCTGCCCGAAGTCGACCACGAACACGCCCGGTTTCGGCTCCGTCACCCGAATGGGTTTGAGGGTCTTCGTCACGCGGATGGGTGGCATCGCCTGGGCGGCCATCGTCGCCTTCGGCGCGGCCATCACGATCGCAGGGGCCCACGCGCGGTCGTCGTAGCCCGGCCGGTCCCAACCCGCCCTTTCCAGACGGGCGTCGTAGGTCTCGCCGACGTAGAGGCTGTTCTCGACGATCGGGCCGGTGGCGGCCTTCCATCCCCCGTCCGAGACGATCGTCTGTGTGCGGCCGTCGTCGGTCTCGATCTCCAGGCGGAGCAGGAGTTTCGGAGCGGCCCGCCAAGGCGCGCTATCGAAATGCCACGTCGCCAAGGGCTGGACGTTGTACCAGCCGTTCCCAAGGGTGACCCCGATCGCGTTTCCCCCTTTCCGAAGCGCGTTCGTCACGTCGTAGGTCGCGTACAGCGTCCGTTGGTCGAACTGCGTATAGCCGGGGTCGAGCACGCGATCGCCGACCTTCTTGCCGTTTAGCCGAAGCTCGTAGTAGCCCAGTCCACAGACGTAGGCGCGGGCGCGACGGATCGGGCTTCCGATGGAGAACGCGCGTCGGAGCATGGGCGCGGGCTTGGCGCTCACGTCCGTCGAAAGACCGATCCACTTCGCGCCCCAGTCGGAAGGGGAGAGCAGGCCCATCTCGAAGGTGGCGGGGCGGCTCCAAGCCGACGGTTCGCCCCCGCCGTCCCATGCGCGGAGCTTCCAGAACGCGCCTTGGCCGGAGCGTAGCGGTCTGCCCGCGTAGGGAAGGTTCAACGTCTCGTCCGAGGCGACCTTGCCGCTGTCCCACAGGTCGCCTTCGTTCCGGGCAAGCGCCCGTGCGCTCGAAGCGACGAGGATCCGGTAAGCGGTCTGCCGCTGGTTCCGCCCGGACGAGGCGAGCGCCCAACTCAGACGGGGCTGAACCGCGTCGATCCCGAGAGGATCCACCAAAGACTCGCAGCGTAGTCTTTGGATCGTGAGAGCGCCGGAGGCCGTACCGGCGACGACCAGGAAAGATAGCGCAGAGAGGCTCCGCAGGAAAGAGGCGTCGTTTATCATCGAGCGTCGGTGGAATGTGGGATGCCCCGCGTTGTACCCGTCCGGCACCCCTTGCGTTTCACACGCTTCTTGGGAACGCGGCTCGCAACGAATGATCCCCAAGACGCTCTCGCTTCGACCTCTTCCCCGACGAGGAGGAAAAGGAGGCGAGCGTCACCCATTCCGGCTCCAACGAGATAAAGGACGGGATGCACGCGTTTTTGGTAAAAGCCGAAGCCGGGGCACGAGGTAGCCCGGAATCGGCGTGAAGGCGAACGTCGAGTTGGACATGAGGACGGACGATTGAACAGTCGGTATGGCCCTCGGCGATCCCATAGGAAGCTATCAGTCAGGATAAGGCGTTCGAGGAGGGTGAGGTCACGGCGTTCCGTTGGGGGCAACCTGGGTTCGAGGGTACGGTTCGGGCTCTGAATCCCGGATTCGTAAGGTTCGATCCACACAAGAGAACGTGATGCAGGTTTCCGACGACAGGATCCAGTTCAGCCTCCCGCACGTCGCGGCCCCGTTCGTGAGGGTCCAGAAGGTGACGAGCGCCGAGGGGCAGGTCGACCGCAACCGACCGCACTACCACCCCGACACGATCGAGATCTGCGTGGTCGTTCGCGGCCAGCTCGACTGGTTCGTCGAGGAGGAGAGCTTCGCGATCCGACCGGGAGAAGCGTTGGTCGTTCCGGCGGAGGTCGTCCACGGGGCAGTCGACTCGAACCTCCAGCCTTGCGAACTGGTGACCGTCCACCTCGCGCCGGAGCGGCTTCCCCTAAACCTCGTGGAGGCGGCGTGCACCCTCACCGCGCGGCGAACCCGCCAAACCGAGATCAGCGCGCTCGTGCATCGGGTCTTCGCGGCGCACCGGGACGGCGGACGCTTTCTGCCGGAGATCGTCGCGGCCCTCGGCGCCCTGCTGGTCGCGTCGATCGTCGAGTTGGAGGAGGGCGACGAACGGAAGAACAGCCGTCTGATCCGGCAGGCCCAACGGGCGATGATGGGCGGGAGCGCCGTTCGCCCGACCGTCGACGAAGTCGCCGCGCGCCTGGGCGTCTCCAGCGTGTGGCTCCACCGGCTTTTCGTGCGCGAGACCGGCGCGTCGCCGGGCGACTGGGCACGGGCGAAGCGGCTCTCGGACGCGAAACGGATGCTGGAAGGGGGACGACTCTCGACGGTCGCGATCGCTATGAAACTCGGCTACGCCTCGGGACAGTCGTTCGCCACCGCCTTCCGTCGGGAGTCGGGGATGACGCCCTCGGAGTACCGTGCACTCCTCGCGACTCCGGACACGGCGGAGGCCCGGACGGTCTACCGCGTCGACATGCGGGAGACCTGGGTGGATGGCGTTCGCATCTATCCGGACACCGAGGGCGTTCGCGCTTCTGAAGTTTAGATTTCGCTCGGATAGAATCCGGGCCGTGATCTCCCGGCGCGAGCTTCTCAAGTACTCCGGCCAGGCCGTGCTGGCTTCCCAGATCGTTGCGCGGTCCGGCGCCCTGCTAGAACCTGGAGGCGTCAAGGGGGCGGTGCGGTGCGTCAACGTGGTCAACTTTCTGCGCGGCGTCGAGCCGCGCGGACCGATGGACCTGTTCCTCCCCCTCCAGAAGCAGATGGAGATCAGCCTGGCCCACGGGTTGCCGACGACGTGGCTGCTCCAGTTCGACGCCCTCGTCTCCGGTCCCTTCGTCGAGTATCTCAAGGCGCACAAGGCGAAAGACCACGAGGTGGGCGTCTGGTTCGAGATGAACGAGATGCATTGCCGGACGGCGGGCGTCGAGTGGCGGGGCCGACCGGGCTACGAATGGGACCACTATCCGTCGGTGGCCTTCACGATCGGCTACACCACGGACGAGCGCATCAAGCTGGCCGACGCGTTCATGCGGGAGTTCCGGCGGGTCTGGGGCGTCTATCCGAAGTCGGTCGCAAGCTGGAACCTCGACTCGATCACGATGGCCCACCTTACCGCGCACTACGGGGTCGACGCCTACGCGGTGTGCCGCGACCAGATCGCGACCGACGGCTTCACGATCTGGGGCGCGCCGATCGCGGGCTACTACCCCAGCACGACGAACTGCTGGAGTCCCGCGCTCGACCGGAAATCGCAGATCGACACGCCGGTCTTCCGGATGCTCGGCCAAGACCCGGTCTACTACTACGAGAACGGCTTTCCGATGCCAGGAGGGCGGCGGGGCGGCGGTCCGGACACGATGGAACCGGTCTGGCCCTCGGGCCGCTCGCCCGAGTTCATCCGAAACTTCCTCCGTATGATCGCGGAGGCCCCGACCCTCGGGTTCGCCTACGCCCAGCTTGGCCAGGAGAACAACTTCGGCTGGCCCGAGATGGCCGACGCGTACCCGCGCCAGATGAAGGCCCTCGCCGAACTTCGCGAAGGCGGCAAGGTCCACGTCGAGACGATGGGGGAGTCGGGACGGCGGTTCAAACGTGCGTTCAAGGAGACCCCCCCGCAGGTCCAGGCCATGCTGGACGATCCGTTTGGGAACGTGGAGCGGGTCGAGAACTCCATCTGGTACCAGAGCCGCTTCTACCGCGCCGACCTCCACCTGAAGGGCGACCTGATCTACCTGCGCGACCTGACCGTCTACAGCGACCGCAACCCCCAGCCGTTCCTCAAAGAGGCGACCCGGTCGCACGACGTCGAACAGCGGATGCCCGCCGTCCTCGACGGCTACCATTGGAGCCGGACGCCGGGGTCGACCGAGCCGGGTGCGGGCGGCTACTTCGTTGTAGAGGGTCGCCGACTTCGGCTCGCCGGGAAGCCCAAGATCCGCGAGGAAGGGAAGAGCCTCGTCGTCGAGCTTCCGGTCGACGGTGCACGAACCCTGCGGGTGCGGTTCGAGGAGCGTGGCTTCTCCGTGCAGATCGCCCCCAAGGGCTTGGCGCCGCTGACCCTCTCGTTCGAGTGGGACCCGACGCGCGCCGCCCTGGTCGATGTCCAGCCCCACCGTGTCAGTTACCGGTGGCAGGGGTTCGACTACGCGGTCGGAACCGTCGGAACGGCAGCCCGAACGCCCGAAGGGTGGGCGCTGACGGGCGAGCGGGGTTCCGTCGGCCTCCGGATGGCGCAGACCGTCTAAGGATCCGGCGACATGCTCTGCCTTATCCGTTTGGCGGAGTCGATTCCCGAGGCGTTCGCCTTCGCCCAGCCGGCGTCCCGGAGCGCCGCCGGGAGCTCGGAGTACCGAACGACCTTGGCCTCCATCCGGGGGACGCCCTGAAACTCCGCCACGACGGCGCAACCGTGGGGAAGCCCGACGATCACCCGGCAGTCGGAACGAACGCCATAGCGGATCCGAAACTTGTCCATCATGGCCTCGTAAGCCTCCCGGGTGGCGGTCGTCCGGTACTCGCCGAGGCGATAGAAGTACGGGATCGACATGGTCGAGTTGACGAGCCCGTCGCGCGGGCCGGCCCCCGCCGTCGGTTCCGTCTGGTCGCTCGTCCACGCGATCTCCACGGGAACGTCGGCGACCTCGAAGCGGATCGTCGCGTCGCCCACCGACGTTCGGTCGAAGGTCTCAAGCGGATGTTGGTAGAGGTCGGGCATATCGCTCGGTCCGAGCAGGGGCAGGTTCTGTTCCTCGTTGAGGAGGGTCTGCAGGCGCGGCGTCAGACCGAGAGCCTTCGCGGTGAACCCTTCTCCGCGCATCAGGCGCGACCATTGAACGTCGGGAATGGCCCCGAGGAAGCGGTAGAGTCCGTCCCAAAGCGAATCGTTCGACGGCGACCGGGCAACCAGGGAAGCGGTGCGGAACGACCAATCCAAGGCGATCGCCGAGCGAGCCGGACTCGTCTCGTAGAAGAGTTTCGCGCGATCGCGAATCTCGATCGCGGACTGCGAGAGCGTCCGATCGACGAACCGGCGGAGGGCGGTCCGGTCGGCCCGTGAGCGTTCGGTGGCCAGGGGATCCCGGGGCCGCCAGACGACCGCCTTCGCGCCATCGACGCGCTCGTAGGGGAGGCTCGTTCGCAGTCGACGCTTGAGAACGCTCAGATTGACCTTGTCCTGCGTGGTCGCCGTGCGTACGGCGCCGAGAAGGCCGTCCGGCACGTCCATCGCGAGGCATCGACGATCGCGGGGACCGGCCAAGGCCAGGAGCACATCGCGCACCATCCGGTCGAGCGGCTCCTGGCGGTCAGGACGCTTGAACCACTCGGGCGGCGTCGAGGCTTGGGAGTCGCCCAGGAAATCGAAGGCCTCGATCGCCCCGGGGGCGAGGGTGACCATCGGCGCTCCGACTTTTGCCCTCTCCTGCGCCGTCACTTCCGCCGGCTGAACGAACCAGACGTCTTCTCGGGAGCTGAAGTAGGCGAAGAGCGTCCGCTTCCCCCTGCGATCGTAGCCTTCGAGTTGGAAGCTCAAGCCACTCGGAACGACGCGGACCTCGATCCGCAGCTTTCCCGAGTATCCCTCGGCCACCGACCAGTTCGCAAAAGGATTGGTCGGGCTTTTCCCTAGGATCTGGCGGTCCCACTCGTCGTACAACCGGGCGCCGTCGAGGGAGTCCTGCCGCTTCCGGTAGGCGTCCAGGAGATCGTCCACGCGCGGCAGGGATCTCGCGGCGACCGCCGGCTGCTCGTACACGGTGACGCTTCCGGAGGGGAGAGCGGCGAGGGCTTCGAGCCCGATCCGTTGGACGATCTCCTGAAGAAGCCGGTTCGCCGGAAGCAGCGGCGCGACGTTGGCGAGGCTCGCGGAACCGGGGCCTTCCTCAAGGCGGTCCTTGACCCGCCCGATCTCCCGCTCGAGCGCGGCTTGGATGTCGCCGTTCCGGACTCGTTCCTCGCAAAATCGATCGTTGGCCTCGATCGAGGCCTTGAGCCAGCGGAGGCGATCGGAGGCGAGGCGCGCCGCGATCTCCCGCTCGTCCTTGGCGGTGCGCTCGATCCGGTAGCCCGACTCGGTCCGCAGCAGCGTCGCGGACAGGCACCGGGCCACGGCCTCCAGCGTCTCCGAGGCGGTCGAGCCGCCTCGGTCCACGAGAACCCGGTGTCCTTTGAGCTTCGCGCTCAACTCGACGGGCGGCGCGCCGGCTTGCGTCAGTTGCGCGAGCGCCGTCTCGGCAGGGATTACACGGGGCGATTCCGGGGAACCGAGGAGGAGAGCTCCGAGAACGAGGGGAAGATGCATGGGACGAGTCGGGGAAAGGTCTTAAGATGGTCCCCTTCGGGCCCATCTTACGAGTGGAAGGTTAAGAGACGATGGGCCTCCAGTTAAATCCTCCAACGTTTGCCGGATCAGACTTCGGCGCTTGTTTCCGGCGCCATGTCTTTCGCCGGTATCCTCTGAGGACAGTCATGACGTTCCAGGAGATGATCGACCGCCTCAACGGGTACTGGGCGGCGCAGGGGTGCGCCATCCTCCAGCCGTACGACGTGGAGGTCGGCGCGGGCACGATGCATCCGGCGACGACCCTGCGCGTGCTCGGTCCCGAGGCGTGGAACGTCGCCTACGTCCAGCCCTCCCGCCGTCCGGCCGACGGCCGGTACACCCGCAACCCCCAGCGCTCGCAGCGGTACTACCAGTACCAGGTGATCATGAAGCCGAGTCCCGACAACATCGTGGACCTGTACCTCGGCTCGCTCGACGCGCTGGGGTTCGACACCGACCGGAACGACGTGCGGTTCGTGGAGGACGACTGGGAAAGCCAGGCGGCGGGCGCGAGCGGCGTAGGCTGGGAGGTCTGGGTGAACGGCGCGGAGGTGTCGCAGTTCACGTTCTTCCAGCAGATGGGCGGCATCGAGTGCAACCCGGTGTGCGCGGAGATCACCTACGGCCCGGAGCGGCTGTGCCTGATGCTCAACAAGGGCAAGGGGTTCTGGGATGACCTGATGTGGAGCGCGGACGTCAGCTACCGGGACGTGGACTACCAGCTGGAGATGCAGAACAACGTCTTCAACTTCGAGGTCGCCTCGACCGCGATGCTGTTCGAGCTGTTCGACATGTACGAGGCGGAATCGCGGCGGGTGATCGAGACGCCGGTGTTCTGGGACGCGGAGAACGGCATTCTGACCGCCGACTCGGCGCAGGGCACGGACGAGTTCCCCGTCGGCTCAGGTCCGCGCGCCCTCGTCTACCCAGCGCTCGACCTCGCGTTGAAGTGCTCCCACGTCTTCAACCTGCTCGACGCGCGGGGCGCGGTCGGCGTGACCCAGCGGGCGGCGTACATCAACCGCATCCGCGGGCGGGTTCGGGCCTGCTGCCTCAAGCACGTGGAGCAGTTCAAGGTCCCGGCGGCCTAGGCGTATACTCGCCCTATGCGGATCGGCGTCGCCGCGATGACCCTAGAGACGGCCAACGATTTCAGGACGGCGGGGGTGGCCCGGTACACGACGGGCCTCGTGAACGCCCTCGCGGCTCTTCCCGATCCCGGTCACGAGTTCGTGATCTACGCGAACCAGAAACTGGAGGTCCCCGCGCTCTGGCGAGACGCGCCCCATTTCACGATGCGAACGATGTGGCCGCGCTACAACCGGTGGATGCTCCTGACGGGCGGGGCGGCGACGGTGCGGGATCGCCTGGACTTCCTGTTCTCGACGGCCCACACGGTGCCGGGATACGGCCCGGCACCGTGTGGGATGATGGTCCACGACCTTTTCCCGCTTTCAAATCCGGAATGGTTTCGAGAAGATGAGCTGAGCTTCTATCGCTCGATGCTTCCTCGCAGCGTGGCGCGGGCACGGATTCTAACGGCGAACAGCGAGGCGACGAAGCGCGAGACGGTCGCTCGTCTCGGCGTGCCGCCGGAACGGATCGTGGTCACGCCTCTGGGGCCGGGCAACGTCGTCGAGCCGCTCGATCCGGCGTCGGTCTCGGACGATGACCTGGAACGCTTGGGCGTCCCTTTCCGACGCTATCTTTTCGCGCTCGGGACTCTAGAACCGAGAAAGAACCTCCCGGCGCTTTTCGAGGCGTTCGGGCGGATCGCAGATCGGCCCGAGTTCGCCGACGTGGGACTCGTTGTGGGGGGAGGGCAGGGATGGAAGGTGGAGGGGATCCTCGAACGGCTTGCGGCTCTCGGCATCGAGCGACGGGTTCAGATGCTCGGCTACGTGCCTGACGAGCATCTTTCGCCCCTCTTCGCTCGTTGTGCCGCCTACGTGTGTCCCTCGCTCGATGAGGGCTTTGGCATGCCCGTGCTCGAGGCGCTTCAGACCGGAGCGCGCGTTCTGTGCAGCGGGGTGGGCGCGTTCCGCGAGGTAGGCGGCGACGTGGCGACCTACTTCCCGCCGACCGATATCGATGCGATGGCCGAGGTCATGGCGGAGACGCTGCGGCAACCTTCCGATCCGGCCTTGCGCGAAAGGGCGATCGCGCGGGGGCGAGGTTTCAGTTGGGAGCGGGTCGCCCGCGAGACGGTCGCGGCCATCGAGGGGACCCGTGCCGCCTAGCGGAGGCGGCTGGCGAACGATCGTCGTTTCGGAGCACGGATATCCCTTCGGGGGAGCGGAGGGAGTGGCGATCGAGACCGCCTGCGGCCTCGCACGACGGGGTATACGGGTCGCCTTCCTCGCGGCGAGCGGCCCTCTCGACCCGTCTCTGGAGGCGGCGGGCGTCGAGGCGCGCGTTCTTTTCCACGACCGCTACACGTTCGGCGACCTTTCGGGCTTGGCGAAGCTCCAAGCCGCGACATGGAACCCTCGGGCGGAGGCCGCGATGGAGACGATGGTGCGGGCAGGCGATCCGTCGCGCACGATCGTTCACGTCCATAGCTACAAGCACCTGCTCACGCCCTCGATCGTTACGGCAGCGCGCCGCGCCGGGGCGACGGTGGTGATGACGCTCCACGACTACAACGTCGGGTGCCCTTACGGCGGTTTCTACGATTACCGCACCGCCACCCCTTGCGGCGAGCGCGGCGGCACTCTCGCCTGTCTGACGCATCCTTGCAATCCCGGCAGCCGGGGCCAGAAGGCACGCTACTTTATGAAGCATGTGTACCAGCGCTCGTTCAAGGGCTACTTGGGGGCGGTGTCGGCCTTTTTCCCCGTGTCCGACTTCCTGCGCGAGGCGATCGAGTCGTACTTGCCGCACGGAGCGGCGATGGATGTCCTGCCAAACCCCATCGCCGCTCCGCGCGAGGCGGACGCGGGCGCCGAGGGGCGGAAGGGTTTCCTTTTCGTGGGACGACTCGAGCCGGAAAAAGACCCGGTCGGCTTCGCCCAGGCGGCGCGCTCAGCCGGCGTGGAAGCGACGTTGCTCGGGGCGGGCGAACTGATGGACGAGGTTCGGACGGCGAACCCCGACGCCCATGTTCCGGGGCGAGTCCCGCGCGAAGCCGTGTGGGCGGCTCTCCGGCGGGCCAGGGCGCTCGTGTTCTCCTCGCGCTGGTACGAAACCCAGGGTCTCGTCGTGTCCGAGGCGCTCGCGGCGGGAACTCCCGCCGTCGTGGCGGACGTCACCGCGGCGAGCGGGGCGATCGAGCACGGGGCGACCGGGCTTCTCTTTCCTGCGGGCGATCGAGACGCGCTCGCGGCGGCGCTGCGTACGCTCGACGGCGACCCCGCTCGCGCGGCGGCGATGTCGCGCGAGGCGTTCGCCCGCTACTGGGCGGCGCCAAGCGACCCGGAGACGTATCTGGATCGCCTCCAAGGGCTGTACGATCGGGCGGTGGCGGCTTGAGCCTGCGGCGGGTCGGGGTCGCAATGATGGCGGTCCACTCGGACGCGAGCTTTCGGACGGCGGGCGTCGGGCGAACGGTGGTGCGGCTCGTCGAGGCGATGGCGAAGGCCCATCCCGAGGTTCGGTTCCTGCTCCACGTCAATCCGGAGTTTCAGGCAGGTCCCGAGCTGCGACTTCCTAACGTGGCGCTCCGAACGGTGCGTCGTCGCCGGCTGTTCGAGCGGTTCGGCGCCTTCGCCGCGCGGTTCGGGGGAATCCAGGTCTGGTTCGCGCCCGCGTTCGACGCCTTCGAAAGCCACCTCGTCCCGCAGGTGTCCCTGATCCACGACGTGTTTCCCTTCACCCATCCGGAGTGGTTCAAAGGAGCCGATCTCGAAGCCCTCCGGCGCACGATCGCGCGGCAGATTCGTCTCTCGCGCCGTCTTGTCGCCAACAGCGAGGCGACTCGGCGAGCCTTGGACGAGGCGTTTCCCGGCGCATCGGCACGTTGCGTGGTCGCGCCGCTCGGTCTGGGCTCCCTCGATTCGCCGTCGGGCGAGACGATGGCGATCAAAGGGCGATACATCCTTGCCGTGGGCACGCTCGAGCCCCGGAAGAACCTGCCCGCCTTGTTCCGGGCGTGGGGCGAGGTGGTTCGTTCGGGCCGTCACCCGGACGTGGGCCTGGTGGTGGCCGGAGGGAAGGGCTGGGGCGACGAGGACCATCGGCGGACCCTGCGCGAGCTGGGCATCGAGGGCCGGGTGCACTTCGCGGGGTACGTTCCGGACGAGTCCTTGCCCTCTCTTTTCGCGGCCGCCGAGCTTTTCGTGATGCCTTCTTTGGACGAGGGCTTCGGCATCCCGGCGCTGGAGGCGATGGCGTACGGGGCGCCGGTCCTGTCGAGCGACGCGGGGGCCCTGAGGGAGGTGGGGGGCGAGGCGGCGCGCTACTTCGCGCCGACGGACGAGTCGGCGATGGCGCGGGCGATCGCGGACGCCCTGGACCGGCCCGGGGAGCGGGCGGCCTGGGTGGCGAAGGGCCGCGAGAGGGCGAAGGAGTTCGGGTGGGAAAAGACGGCAACGCTCGTTTTCGAGACCCTTCGACAGGCCGCCGGTTTCTGAGAAGCGTCGGAAACGACGTGCCACAATGGAGCCCGTGAGGCGACTCAAGGCCGTGGCGGTGGGGCTGATGGGACTCCATTCGGGATCGAACTATCGCATGGCCGGCGTCGCACGGACCTCGCTAAGAATCTTCGAGGCCCTCGCGGACGAATTTCCCGACACGCGGTTCGTCGCTTACATCGCCGGAACGTTCGAGCCTACGCCGGAGCTTCTCGCCCGGAAGAACGTGGAGTTCCGGCAGATACGGAAGTTTCGCACGTTCGAGGCGATCGGCGGTTTGCTCGCCCGCGCGGTCGGTTGCCAAGTCTGGTACACGCCGGGATACGATGGGCTCCGATTCTCGTTTATCCCTCAGGTCACGCTGGTCCACGATATGTTTCCCTTCACCCACCCGGAGTGGTTCGAGACGGAGATCAACGAGCACGCCAAGGCGAACATCGCGCGCCAGATCGCGAAGTCGAAAGCCCTGATCGCCAACAGCCAAGCGACGATGGAGGAGACGGAGCGCATCTTTCCCGGCTCGGCGGCTCGATGTACGGTGGTTCCTCTCGCGCTTGGCAACGTCATCGGTTCCCAGGTCGGAGTTCCGGAGTCGGAGGGAGTTCCTTTCCGGCGATACATCCTTGCCGTGGGCACGCTCGAGCCCCGGAAGAACCTGCCCGCCTTGTTCCGGGCGTGGGGCGAGGTGGTTCGTTCGGGCCGTCACCCGGACGTGGGCCTGGTGGTGGCCGGAGGGAAGGGCTGGGGCGACGAGGACCATCGGCGGACCCTGCGCGAGCTGGGCATCGAGGGCCGGGTGCACTTCGCGGGGTACGTTCCGGACGAGTCCTTGCCCTCTCTTTTCGCGGCCGCCGAGCTTTTCGTGATGCCTTCTTTGGACGAGGGCTTCGGCATCCCGGCGCTGGAGGCGATGGCGTACGGGGCGCCGGTCCTGTCGAGCGACGCGGGGGCCCTGAGGGAGGTGGGGGGCGAGGCGGCGCGCTACTTCGCGCCGACGGACGAGTCGGCGATGGCGCGGGCGATCGCGGACGCCCTGGACCGGCCCGGGGAGCGGGCGGCCTGGGTGGCGAAGGGCCGCGAGAGGGCGAAGGAGTTCGGGTGGGAAAAGACGGCGCGCGCGACGTACGACGTTCTCGCGAGGTGCGTTTGAGCGATTCCCCGCTGCCCCCGACCGACACGCCCCCAACCCCCGATACGCCGACGGCGATCCCGCCGGAGCGGATGGATCGCCAAGCGGTGGTGCGCGGCTTCGCCTGGACGTCGCTCTACAGCCTCGTCAGCAAGGTCGTGTTCCCGCTCGCCAACCTCGTGGTGGCACGCAAGCTGGGACCGGCGGTACTTGGCACCTACGCGATCATTCAGACCACGATCGACGTGGCGGACGCGATCCGGGACGCCGGAATCGCACAGAACTACTACATCGAGAAGGATCCGGACGCGCGGACGGAGGCTACCTACGCGGGGCTAAGTCTCGTCAGCACCCTGATCCCGGTCGTGATCCTGCTTCTGCTCACCGCTCCTATGGCGCGGTTCTTCGGCCATCCTGAGTACCTGTGGGCGTTTCCGGTGGTGTGCGGATGTCTGATCCTGAACGCGCTGGGAATGATGCCGAACGCGCGGATGTTGCGGAAGGGGCTGCTCAAAGAGCAGGGCCGTATTGGGGTGATCGCGGGCGGAGCGGGCCTGATCCTGACCATCGTGCTGGTCGTCGGGCTCAAGATGGGCTTCGCGGCGCTGGTGATCCAACTGGTCTTCGGGCAGTGCCTCGCGCTCGCACTGCTCTTGCGACAGGAGCCGCTCTCTGGATTTAGGGCGAGCCTGCCGGAAGTACGGGAGCTCTTTCAACGCACCCGTACGCTGTACGGGGCAAACCTGTTGAACAACCTTTTTCTCCAGAGCGACGTATTCGTGATCAAGCGGCTGCTGAACGACACATCGGTGGGCCTCTACAACGTCGCGCAGAACATCGGCTACAAGCCGGCGGTCCTGATCTCCTTTCCCTTGAGCCGCACCCTTCAGATCGCCTTCAGTCAGGCGGCGGGCGACACCTCGAAGTTGGCGAGCGCGCTGTACCGCTCGCTCTCGGTGATCGTGCTGTTCGTGATCCCGATCTACGTGTTCCTCGGGCTCGGAAGCTACACAATCGTTTCCGTGCTGTACGGGGAGGCGTACCTGGGGGCCGTTCCGGCGCTGAGCGCACTGTGCTTCTATCTCGGTCTGCGGACCTTGGGAAACATCTCGGGAAGTGCCCTGGTGCCTGCCGGCCACCATAAGTGGACGCTTTACCCTTGGTACGGGGCGCTGACCGTAACGGGGGTGGGAGTCTGGTGGAAATCGCACGCGCCGACGCTGATGGGCCTGGTCTGGGTGTACGTGGCGGGCGCGGTCGTGGCGTACGTGTCGATCATCGCCCTTGGGGTGTGGTTCGTTCGGGGCGAGCGGGGGTTGTACCTGCGAGTCGGGCGAGCGGCTCTGGCGACGGCGGCCACGTCGTCGGTCCTGTTGGTCGTGTTCCACCTTCCGTTGGTCCACTGGGCGCGGTTCCTGCTGGCGATCCCGGCGGGCGTCGGGACTCACGCGCTTCTTCTCGGCGCCCTCTACGGAGCCGGCTTCCCCGGCGTTCTGTCCCGGAGGGGCGTTCGGACGGTCTGGGAGCGTCTATGAGCAGGGGTAGCATCCACAACGATGGCCGGTCCTAAGATCGTTTTCTCCGTTCCGGCCCACGAAGGGGTGGCCGTGATCCAGGACCAGATCGCGAATCTTCGGCGCTTCGTACCCGGTTCCCAGGTGGTGCTCCACCTGAGCGAAGGCTTCTACTACCTTCAGAAGCGCGGCGTTCCAGTTCGGAGCGCGCCTTGGATGCGCCTTTCCACGATCCCAGGTCTGCGGGCGATGCCGGGCGTCTTCGTGAACGACGCACGGATGCGCACAGAGTGGGGCAACATTCTCCATACCCACTTATCGAACTTCCGTTACGCAGACCGGCATCTCGACTTCGACTACTTCGTCCTGCTCTCCAGCTCCTGTTTGCTGGTGCGATCCGGGGCGGCGGAACTCATGGCCGAGTACGACTATGGGGTTATCGAGACCACGCCCAAGCCGGAATACGAGTGGCGGGCCGCGAACGAGTGCGATCCGGTCTTCCAGGCGATCCAAGCCGACTGCGGAGCGTCCGAACTCTGCGTGGGGCAATCCGAAGGAACCTACTACCGCCGTGACGCCTTTCGACATATCGCGGACACGATCGAGCGACATTGGAGCTTTACGCCCGGTCACATCCGCGTTCACGAAGAGGTTTACCTTCCGACCGTCGCCAGCACGCTCGGGGGGCGCAACGGAGGGAGCCCCATCATCCTCAAGAAGCACGACGTAAAGCTCCCACCTTTGGACGCAAGTCTGGTGGACCGTCTTCGCCGCGAAGAGGTCGGGGACTTCTACAACGAATCCTTTGCGGGCGGCACGATGCGGATGGCGACGATCCACAAAGGCGCCCATCTGTTCGGAATGCGCCCAGTTCCGCGCAAAATGGACGATCCTCTGCGGCGGCACATCCGAGATTTGCCCGTTTAGGCCGGAAACTCGCCGAGGGATCCGCCTCAGGAACCAAAAGGCGGATCGACCTTGTTTCGGTTACCGCCTCCGCATGGTACGCCAAACGATGGCGTAGACTGTAGCGGAGAGACCCCATGGATGGTAGCGTCACCCTAGGCCAGGCCGTCGAGGCCCCGGCGGAACCAAGGCTCTCGCCCCGGGACTACCTGGATGCGGCGATGCGCTCGCCCGCGTTCCATCCTGGCCTTGCGCTCTTTCTGGGACTTGGCTTCGCCTATTGGAATCTCCTTAAGACGTTGCCTGACCTGTGGATGGGCAACGACGGCTACTACTCACACGGGATTCTCGTGCCCTTCATCTCGGGATATATCGTCTACCGGCGATGGCCCCATCTAAACAGCCTTCCGGTACGGCCCTCGTGGTTCGCGCTCGTTCCGCTCGCGGCGTTGCTGTTCCTGCTCCGTCCGGTGGCGGCCACGGGGTTGCAGTCCGGTATGTCGATGATGCTCGTGGCGAGCATCCTGATCGGGGCGTGGTTCGTCGCGGGATGGCGCTGGGCGATGGGGATTCTGGCTCCCGCGCTCTACCTGCTGTTCGGCTTGCCGATCTGGAACATGGCGATCGACAGTTACACGAACCCGCTCCAGCTTTTGTCCACGAAGGTGGCGTTCCAGATGCTCAAAGCGATGGGGCTTACGCCGATCTCCGACGGCACGACGACGATCTACCTGAATAGCTACACCTTGGACGTCGGAGTGCCGTGCAGCGGCTTCAAGCTGGTCGTCGCCTTGGCCGCGTTCACGACGATGTTCATCCTGATCGCACGGTTGCGTCCTCTTTCGAACTTCGCGATGGCGTGCCTCGTGCTGCCCCTCGCCCTGTTCATGAATGGGCTTCGGATCGCCATGATCGGCGTCGTCGGCAACGCGTTCGGCGACGCCGCCGGGCATCAATTTCACGATTACAGCGGATATATCATGCTTTTGGTCTGTTTCTACGCGCTCTTCAAGATCGCAAGGCTGTTGGGATGGAAGGACTGAAAAAGCGAGCGTACGCGCTCGGAGCGATCTTCGCGCTAGCGGGCGGCTTCTACCAGGTTTCCGGGGCTGCGAAGGGTCCGGAACGAACCGAACCGTGGATGCAGAAGACGGCTATCACCCGCTTCGGCAAGTACAAGACGGAGAGCAACCTGCCCGGCGACGTCACGTACAAGATGGACAAGACGACCTATGATGCGCTCCAGCCGTTCGGAATCGTCGCACGCATCATGGACGACGGCAGAAAGGGGTTCGACGTCACCCTTATCGCCAGCGCCAACAAGAACAGTTTCCACGATCCTCGGGTCTGCTTCGCCGCCCAGGGGTGGGAGCTGAGTCAGGAGCAGCCCGTGAAGATCGAAACCCAGACCCGCGGCATCGTCACCGCGACCGTCACCCAACTCAAAGGCAAGGACGGCGTAAAGTGGGGCGCGTTCTTCTACCGTGGACCCGAAGGCTTTAGCCCGACCACCCTAGGCTTGAAGTGGCAGATGTTCAAGCGCCAGATGTTCCACGGCGAGAACGCCGAAGGCGTCTTCTACCGCTTTATCCCCTCACAGTCGGATACGACGAAAGAAGAGCTCGCGGCTTTCGTGCGCGACTATCTCGACGCTTCCAACGGCCCTACCAAAGGCTACTTCTAGCTTCCCATGAAAAAAGGCAAAGTCATCCTCGCTCTATCCTTGCTCGTGGGTATGCCCGCCGTCATGTACTTCCTGTCCACGACGGTGGAGAAGCGGTATACGGCTCAGTCGCGCGTCCAGGTCGATCCGATAGGGGCGCGGACGGAATATCCCGACCCCATGGGGCCGATCGCCGACCTTCAGCGAGCGGCCAAGCCCCGCAGTATCGGCACCCAGGTCCAGATCATGACGGGAACCGAGGTTCTCGGCGCCGCCATTCAGAAAGCCCGCGAGAACCTCCCCAACAAGCTCCATAGCGACGAGAGCGTAGGCTCCGCCTACGAGAATCTGTCACGACGGCTCCAAGTGGACAGCGATCCGATGTCCGACGTCGTCGGTCTTCGTATCACCCAGAACGATCCCGAGGTCGCCGCCGAGCTGGCGAACGACGTGGCGTACGCCTATAAGGACTACACCGACCGGAGGGTACGACAGAGCACGGATAACCTGCTTACCACCCTGAACCATAACGTCAACGAGATGAAGGGGAAGCTCGACCGGATCGATACCCGCGTCGCCGTCCTTAAGCTCAAGGCGAACGTGGCGGATACGACCGCCGCAAATCAGGTCGAGCAGAGCCTCGTGGCGCAGAATCGGACCCAGCGCGATCTGGTGGAAAGCCAGTACGAGGGCGCGGTGGCCGAGCTCGACGTGGCGCGACGGCTTCTCTCGAATATCCCCAAGACGATCGTCGGCTCTCGTCAGACCCAAGCCAATCCGGTGTTGCTTGGTCTCCAGACCGATCTCTCTCGGATGCGGACGCAGCTCGCGGACCTTCAGAGCCAATACAACGACGAATTCCCCCAGGTCAAGGGCGTGAAGGAGCAGATTCGTCAGGCCGAATCGGGAATCAAGAAGTATCAGTCGAGCATCGATGCCGGTACCAACACCACGACCAATCCGGAGTACCAGTCGCAGTCGAGCAACGTGCTTCAACTCCAGGGCCGGGTGAACAATCTGCGCAACCAGCTCGCGAGCCTCCGCTCCACCGGCGCCTACGCCGAGACGCGGGTGAACGAACTGCCTGGTCTTCAGCGAGAGATCGATTCGTTGCAACGCGAGAAGATCGCTCTCGAGTCCAGCTACAGCCAACTCGTCCAGCGCCGTGATATCGCGCAAGCAGGGCGTGAGGCGCAGCAGTCGACCGTCCAGATCGTTTCCACCGCCTATCCGCCTGACAGTCCCTCGTTCCCCGACCCCCGCCTCTTCGTGCTGGCCGGACTTGCGGTCGGTGGCTTCCTCGCGATCTTGATCCTCATGCCGCGTCAAGAACCGGTGGTCCTGCCTTCCGATCTCTACCCTGCGGTCTACACTCCTCCCACCCCGCCGGAGCCTTCGGGTGGAACACCGGCGTGACGCTTAATCCCACCGCGCGCGCTCGTTTCGCGGAGGGATATCAGGTCGCTCGGCGCTTCGCCGCCGACGGCTTGGCGCTTTTCGGCTCGCTCCTGCTGCTCGCGCTCTATCTTCTGCCAAACGTAGCGAGTCCATCGCTTCTCGTCAAGATCCCCAACGTTCTCACGACGAGCCTCGTGATCGTGATCGGCAGCATGGCGTTCGTCGGCTGGAACGTGGCGCGCCGAACCCCTCTCGACGCGATCTTCGTCGGCTGGATCTTTCTCGCCTTTGCGAGCCACATTTTCGCGACGATCGTCCTTGATCGCCAGCTTCCCGACGTCTCGCTCTACGGGTACGTCGTTTTCATCCTGGCGATGTGGGCGGCCTTTCGAGCCGGATTCGCTATCGTCAAGATAAGTCCTGGCTTCGGACCGATCGCGCTTTGTCTCGCCCTGGTCTTCGTGCTTCTCCTGTCCGCCGGACTGGGTATCGCCCAGGCGGTGGGGCCATTCCGCGTCCAGGCCACCGAGCTCGCCACCAAGTTCACCGCCTCTGAGGCGAACGTGCTCGAGGGGGCGATGAACGGTCGTCCGACCGGTATCTTCGGCGGGCCGAACCTCTTAGGTTACGCGAACTTTATCGGAGCATTGACGGCGATCTCCTTTGGGGTGGTGTACGCGCGCCGCGCCAAGTGGTGGCATATCCTGGGCATCATGAGCCTTCTCGGCGTGTTCGGCTTCGGCATCCTGGAGGCTCAGAGTAGGACGTGGGTCGTGCTGTTCGCGTTCGCCGTCCTCGGTTACGGTCTCGCTTTGCGGCGGCTCGGAGCGTCGCACGGGGCGATGGCGACCTTCGTCGTGCTCTTCCTCGGCGTCGCGGCCGGCGGATTCGTGACGTTTCAGATCGGCAAGCTCAACTACGTCGAGGGCACGCTCAAGAGGAGCATTATGGAGGACGAGTCTCTTCGGATACGTCAGCAGGCGTACGAAATGGCGGCCAACATCGCCGTCGATATCGCGCCGCTCGGTACGGGCGTCGGCCAAGCCAATCAGGAGCGCCTCATGTACCAGAGCGGTTACGATCGCTATTGGGTGATCGGCGTCGACAACGAATGGGTCAACATGTATCTCGCCCACGGCGTTTGGGGGCCCGCTCTGGTCGCGCTGTTCTTCGTGGCCGGCTTTCGGGGCGTCGCCCCGGCGCGCCGCAGCCCGAATCCGGCTTCGAGCCTCGTCGGCTGGCTCGCGACCTTCATCCTGTGGGCAGGCCTCCTGGTGAGCGTCGGCGGCGTCCGTATCGCGAAGTATGAGAGCGGCATTTTCGTTACGCTGATTCTCGGGGCGGCCTTCGGGTCCGCTGAGCCGACCGTCCGCTTTCCAAACGTCCGTCTCGACGCCCGAAAGGCTGCGGCGTAAGCGTAATATCGCGAAAGCTCCCACCGTCAGCTGCGCTCGATTCCGGTGACTTGGCTCCCAACGTGCCATCGCCTAGCGTGAGACGTCGGAGCGACGCTTTCCGGAACGTTCGGAGTCTACGTCGGTAAGGCTGGCAACGACCGCCAGCTTCGATCTTCCGCCACTAACTTAGGCGCAGTAGCCTAGCGCAGGGCTGTGACGATCGTGTGCATTTTGTCGAGCGTGTTCGCGAACAGGATCATCGTCAAGGCGAAGTACAGATACGTTCCTATCATGCCGGCCACCCGGTAAGTGGGGTTCGCTCGGTAGCGAGCAAATCCTTCCTTGCCCAACCGCCTACGCATCGTGAGCGTCGTGTAGTGGATCGTCATCACCCCCAAGCCTTGGGAGAGGCCGAACAGGACGAAGTTCCAACCTGCGCCGTGCCATACACCGATCACGAGGAACACCGAGACGATCGCGAACGCGATGATGTGGTCGATCCGCTTCGCTCCGAATCGGCGGGTGAGCGCCTTCACCATCGGAGTGAACATCATGTCGCGCATAAAGGCCGAAAGCGAGATGTGCCAACGGCTCCAGAACTCTTGGAAGTTTCGGGCGGCGAACGGCCGATCGAAGTTCTCGACGACCTCGATTCCTAGAAGACCCGAGACGCCGATGGCGAGGTCGCAGAGGCCGGAGAAGTTGAAGTAGAGGAACGCCGGGTAGACGAGGATCGCCACGACGAGATCGATCGGAGAGTGCGGATGGCCGTCTTGAAGGAGTCCGGCGTAGGTCAGCAGACTCAGAGTGGCGGAGAGGAACACGTACTTCACAAGCCCCACGACGATCCTGGTGAAGGACCGCAACACGGGCCGTTGAGGGACGTCGAGCGACTTCCGGAACAGGCTATAGGGCGTGATCGGGCCGACGAAAAGCACCGGTACGTAGAACGCGTACGCGAGATACTCCCAGAGGGACGGCATCGCCACCACCTCGTTGCGGACCTCGCTCACCAGATGGGTCAGGCGAAAGGCCACATACGAGACACCCAGCATGAACGCCCAGAGGTGGATGCCCCCCAAGACCATCAGTCGACCTTCCAAGGGCGAGTCCACTCCAGGAACGTACTTGACGAGAATCAGGAAGCCGATCGGGAACAGGTAGGCGATGGCGCCTGTGCGCGGACTCCGCATGAGTGCGTATTGAACGAGCACAAACGACGCGTACAGGAAGAACAAGGGAGCCTCGATGGCCGCGTACGACCGTACGAGGCCGGGCTGGAAAAGCTGGCCGACGGAGAACGTGGCGATGATCGCGACGTTCGTGAAGACGATGTTGACAAGGGCGAACAGAAACCATCGAAGCCGTCCAGACAGGCGAAGCACAGACGCCGCGACCGGAGGATAGGCCACGAACGGCACCACAAGGGGCAGCAGTTCGAAGGTCTTGTCCAAGCCTAGAATCCTTGGTAGACAGCCTCGGTCTGGAGCGTTCCCGCCGGAAGGATCAGGATAAGGGCGAGGAAGACGAGTCCCACCACCAAGATCGCGATCGTCAGCGGGCTCATCGTGTCGCCGACCGGCGGCTTATCGTCGTTGGGCCTTTTCATATGCTCGATAGATCGCGGGCAGGACCGCCGCGTCGTACGCCTTGGCGCCGTTCTGGTTCAGGTGGTGAGTATCGAAGAAGAAGTCGTGCAGCCGCTCGGGTGGAACACCCCAGAGCAGATCGTCGAGCGGAACGCCGACGATCTGTGCGTCCGACCCAAGGGAAGCAGGAGGCACGTAGAGGGGCACCGCGTTCGTTCCCGCTTCCGACGCTTCTGGAAAGTGGATAAAGACGATCGGCGCTCCTTTCGCCTTGGCGAGATCGACCGTCCGTCGGAAAAAGTGGAGCAGGTACTCGCCTTTGCCCTCGGGACCGGGCTTCGGAGCGATCGCGGCGACGGAACGAAGGGCGCCGGCGGCGATCGAAGGGCTGGGGTGCGCTTCGTTCTCGACATAGGGTGCGCCTTGGTACCCGGCTCGCCGGAAGCGTTCCGACGACTTTTCGGTCGCTACGGCGCTCCGTTCGTCCGGGCCAAGCCGATTCGGACGGACCAGGCTTAGAAGCTGGCGCGGTCCACCGAGAACCTGCTCCGCGTAGACCGCCGCGCGGTCGCGCTGAGGAAGACCCCTGAAAGCGTCGGCGTACTCGCCGTGTCGAAGCCAACGGAGTAGTTGCCGGTGCGGCCTACTCGTCGAAGACTCCTTCGCCGGAAGCTCGAACACGATCAGCCCCGGATGATGGTTCTCGAGGTACTCGTCCAGCATCACGTACTGAAGGTCAAGGCTCTGCCACCACATCGCGAGGGTCCGGATGCGGGCAGGACGGCCCAGCTTAGCGGAGAAATAGCGCTCGGCTTCGCCTTGAAGAAAGGCGGCACGCATCGGTGATGTGCCGAGGAGCAGCACGTCGGCGTCCTCCTTTTCTTCGAACAGCGTCTGAACGAGATCGCCGACCGGGCCCATTGCGGTCGGTACGCCCGTCCATACCTGCTGGCGCGGACCATGGGGCAGGACCAAGGGGAGGGCCAGGAGAGCGACGAGGAAGGCCAAGAAACCGACCGCGTCGCGCCGGTCGCGGAAGGCGGGGGCCACCGCTCAGCCTCCAAGGCGCGTCTTGATCAGCGCGGCTAGGTCGCCGACGCTCTTCGTCGCTTCGACCTCGCCGACTTTGAAGCGGACGCCGAACGCCTCTTCAATCGCGAGAACCAGGGAAACGTGGGAAAGCGAGTCCCACTCTTCGACGTCCTTGGCCGTTAGCTCCGACGTCACCGTCACGTTCGAGACGAACACATCGTCGAACACTCCTTGAAGCTTGGCGTAGATTTGCTCGTCGGTCATGGTCGTCCCGCGATCGCGATCCTCGTCTCGCGAACCTCATAGTCCCCGGCGTCGAAAAGATACCTGGATTCCTCCGGGGACTCCTCCAACAGCCGGAAGCCGAAACGGGGATAGTGCTCGCGCACCATCTCGTTCTTGGTCGTAGGACGATAGATCCCTAGAACGGCGCTGCATCCCGCATCGGCGGCGAGACGGAAGATCTCGTTAAGCGCCAAGTCCTCGACCTGCCGCTTGAGTACCCGGCAGCTCATCAGCCAAGTGTCGATGCGAAACGTTTCGCCTTCGATCGACCCGACCACGATGGCGATCAGGCCGTGGTCGCCAAAGCGGTCGGAGAGTCGCACCGTAAAGCCGACCTTCGTCGGATCGGCGATCAGTTCGTGAATCTCCGCCTCGGTGCGTCGGACCGTGGTCAGGTTGAACTGATTGCTCTTGTTGGTCAGCTGAGAGATGCGGGGGACGTCCACGGCGGCGAACCGTTGAACGTCCGCGGCCATCTCCAGTGACGCGAGATAGGCGCCCATGTCTGTCGCCGTCCCCTGAAGCTCGCGCCGCGCCGTCTCCTGTTTGTACTGTGACGCGCGACGGACGTCCTCTTGGGTGATCGCGGCGACTTCGAAGAGACGCGCGTCCTGAACCGTTCGCACGAAGCTGGAGGGGTCGTCACCGAGGTCGATGCCGATGACTTCGGGCACGAACTGGCGCACGATCTCGATCTCGGCGGGATTGTCGTCGAGGAACACGAACGAGTCGAGCCCAAGATTCAGCTCTTGGGCGATGAGCCGGATGTTCTCCGACTTCGGCTCCCAGTTCGCCTTGAAGCAGGCGATGTCGTCGAGGCGCAACACCATCTCGGGATGCTTTTCGAACGGTTCGACCGCCTTGTCATGGCCGTTCTTGCTGCACACCGCGAGCAGGACGCCGCGCTGGGTCAGCGACTTCAGGTAGCTCTGAAAAGCGCGGAACGCCTCACCGCGCGGGGAGGTCGTGCCAAGTTCGATGCCCTCCAGACCGTCGTCCCCGATCACGCCGCCCCAAAGCGTGTTGTCGAGGTCGAGGATGGCGACCTTCTTGGGCGCGGTGTGGAGCGCGCCGACGACGGCGGCGACCTCGCGGGCGACGAGAACCATCAGCTCGGGCGAGCCCGGCTGTTTGCTCTCGAACCACGCCCGTTCGTCCGAGGCGGCGAGAGTTCCCATGCGGTTGGCGACGAACTCCACGTCGCAAAGGTGGAGCGACCCGCCTGCGAGTCGCCCGAGCCGCGCGTTGACCGCCTTCTTGAAGCCATACTCCGAGGCGAGGCTGGAGCCACGAATGGGACCGGGATCGAACGTGCCTGGCAGGCGAAAGTTGGCGAGTACGACCTCCGCGCCGCTCCGCGCGTGAACGGCGTCGGCCAGCGCCTTGAGCTCGTCCGCATGGTCGTTCGCTTCGGCTTCCAAGGCCTCGTACGGCGACGTCCACGAGCCGCGCGGGCGGCACCGGACGTCGGCGGGCAGGACGAATACGGCGTCCGGCGCGAAGGCGTAGAGGGCGCTCGTCTCGTCGAGGATCTCCGAGAGGTAGTTGTCGAAGTCGCCGATCCACAGCTCGACCTCGGCCCGGCACATGGAGGCGACGAAGTGCTCGATCAGGTCGGCCAGGGGCCGCAGGGAAGGGCCGCCGACGATGCCGAGCCGGATCTTGCGTTCCCCTTCGGGAGCGAGCCCCGCCTTGCGCGCCTTCTTGCGCAGGGTGTTCAGAGCGAGGGTCTGGGAGAACCCGATCACGGCACCCGTGGCGCTCCGCAGGGCCTCGTCGAATCCAGGATCGCGCTGGGCGAGCATCTCCTTCAAACGATCGGTCGAAGGGGTCACGAGCCTCCGGAGGATACCTTGCCGGTATCCTCGTACCCGGCGGGCCCATGAAGACGCTCCTTCTTTCGAACCTCTTCCCGCCGGACTATGACGGCGGCTACGAGATGAACGCCTGGAAGCTGGCGCGAGGACTCCGGGGCCGGGGGATGGACGTGGAGGTCGCCACCAGCCACTTTCGCGAAGGATTCGTGCCGGTGCCCGACGAGCCGTGGGTGCAACGGATTTTCGAGCTTCGCCTCCCTCGGAACCTCATTCCTTCGGACGGGTTCCGGAACAAGGTCGAGATCCTGCGACGGCTCGTCTACAACGAGGGCTTGGTCAAGGGCAACGTCGCCGCCCTGCGGACATTCCTGAAGGGGCGGGATTACGACGTGGCCTACGTGTTCGGCCTGCACAACGTCGGCCTCGCGGTCACCTCCGCACTGACGGAGCGCGGTATTCCCAGTCTCTGGCACTTCGGCGACCACTACCTGGGTGATCGGAGGGGCTACTGGGACAAGAGCGCGACCTACCGGTTCGCGAAGAAAACCTTTCTGAAGCCGGTCTATGAGGGCGAAGTGGGCTTGGAGCTGAACCACGCCGCCTTCGTAAGCCGGTTCCTGCTTGATTACTACCAGGAACGGGGCGTTCCCTTGAAGGAGACCTATATCCTTCCGCGTGGTATCGAGTACGCCCTCGGCACTGACGTGGATCGCCCGCGCGATGATCCGCCGACCATCCTTATGGCAGGGCGGATTGCAGAGGCGAAGGGCTTTCACATCGCGATCCAGGCGCTGCTCGCCCTCAGCGAGCGCCGCCCTGAACTCGGCTGGCGACTTCGCATCGTTGGCGGCGGGGAAGAGGCGTACCTCGCCGAGCTTCGGAGGATGGCGAGGCCTTTGGGCGGTCGAGCGGAGTTCCTCGGCAAGCGACCTCGAGAGGAGGTCGTGGAGATGCTCCGACGCGCGACGCTGTTCGTCAGCGCCTCCGTGTGGGGCGAGCCGTTCGCCAACACGATCATCGAGGCGCTCGGCGCGGGAACGCCGCTGGTCGGGGCCGACTCGGGCTCGATCCTTGAGGTGGTCGAGCATGGTAAATCGGCGCTGGTCTATCCCAAGGACGATCCCGACGCGCTCTCACGCGAACTGGAGCGTGCCTTGGACGACCCTACGCTGCGCCGCTCGCTGGCGAAGAACGGCGTCGAGCGTATCGCTGAGTCGTACACGCTCGATCATATTCTCGACCGCACGGAAGGGATTCTCGCGGACGTGGCCGCGACGCGACGAAGGTCCTGACCCGCTCAGAGTCGCGCGTCGACTTACTGGCTTTCGACGTCTTCGAGTTCGCGAAGGCTGTCCCGATCGCCTCGAGCGACCCGAAGTGCGGCGTGAATCGATGCTCGTGCCGCGTGAGATCTGGAGGCGTTTCGATCCATAAGCGACCAGGGCGCAGTGTTGCGACGTCGCGCGGGGCCGCCAAGCGGCGAGCAGGGGACTTGAGGGGGCTCTCGGGACTACGGGATCGAACGTGTTGGACGCGCGATCGACGCTTTGCGATCAGAACCGATCCCCGTATTTCCTTTGGATTCCGAACGAGGGCAAACAGGGCAAAAAGGGGCTATGCATCGCACGGATGCAGGACTTTGGTCCGCAGTTGACGAAGCAGGAGAAGCCAAGAACCCAACCGCCATGAACAATCGCACCCCCGCCCGCCGCTCCTTCCGAGCTACCGCCGCTCTCGTCCTTGGCATGACCCTCGCTGGCTTCGCCGCCGCCCAGACGCCTTACCGTGACGCCAACCCGCTCGTCGATGCCAACTCCTTGAGCAACCTAAGTATCAATCTTAACGTGTACGATGCGACCGACGCCCAGCTACAGCAGATCGTCGACGCTGGTTTCAAGTTCGTCCGTTGGGATCTGTGGTGGGAGGGAACCGAACCGAAGAAGGGCCTCTACGACTGGCGCGTCGCCGACCGCTTGATGGCCCGCGCCAAGGCCAAGGGGTTGCGCGTGATGATGCTGCTCGCCTACGGCAATCCGCTCTACACGTCGGATACGGGGGCTCCCAACACCCCTGTGAGCCGTGCGGCCTACGCCCGCTACGCCGCCGCCGCCGCCGCCCGCTACGCTCACCAGGGCGTGATCTGGGAGATCTACAACGAGCCGAACCTCCCGGGCTGGTGGGCCAACCCCAACGCCGCCGACTACGCCGCCCTCGTCAACGCCACCGCCGACGCGATCCGCGGCGTCTCTGCCGACGAGTGGATCATCGGACTCACCACTGAGATGATCCGCTCGGACAACCGGGCTTACCTCACTCAGGTCCTCTCCACCCCCGGCGTCCTGGCGAAGCTCGACGGCGTCGGCATCCATCCCTATACCACGTCCGCTCCCGAGACGACGGCCGCTGGCTGGGCCGAGGTGCGGTCCCTTATCGAGTCGAAGCGACCGGCAGACCATCCCGTCGCCCTGCTCGCTGGCGAGCAGGGCTACCTTCGCAACTGGACCGGCATCACCCCGGAGGTCCAGGCGACCTACAACGTTCGAGCCGCTCTTTTCAACCTTACTCAAGGGATCGGCTTCACGAACCTTTTCAGCTACAACGATTCGGTGGCCGGCATTACAAGCTACGTCGGCAACAACCCCTATCCGGCCTACTACGCTCTCCAGCGCATGACCCAAGGGCTTCAGGGCTACCAGTTCTCCAAACGCCTCGACATGGGCCGTGCGGACGACTACTGCCTGCTGTTCAACAACCCTAGCGATCCCAGCGACACCAAACTCGTGTGCTGGACGACCGGGGCCCCCCACACCATGAAGGTGCCATCGAGCGCCGTCAGCTTCGTCCCGACGGACCTTTCCTCGGCGGCGACCTTCGTGAGCCTTAAAGGCGCGGCCCCTAGGGCGATGGCGGCGAGCACGATCACGGCGACATCAGCAGGTCTTTCGGTCCCCACGACCAATGACGCGCTCCTTCTCGACAGCCAGGGGCCGAACCCTCTCTTGAGCCTAGCCGCGGCTTGGGACAAGCTTCCATCGTCGCTTACCTTCTCGACCAAAGCCGATGCGATCAAGCAGATCGGCGCGATCGTCGCCAGCCCTGCCTGGTCCGCGATGCCCGCCGGAGCCACCCTGCGTATCGAAGACAAACCGAAGGCCGTGAACGGCTACAACCGCGTCTCCTATGTGACCACGCTGACCAATCTCTCGTCGCTGAAGGTCGACTCCGTCCAGACACAAGCCCTGTTCAACTCGCTGCCCTCGCTTCAGGACGAGATGGACGTCGTTCGTACCCTGAAGATCACGGTGGCCCTGCCCGACGGCACTGCGGTCTCCCAGACCGCAACGGTCGTCCGCAAGCAACCGATGAGCCTGCTTCCGGTGACGCCCTCGAACTGGAAAGCGACGCTCCGCATCGAGAATCCCTCCGGGCAGCCCTTCGACGGCATCGTGAAGGTGACCTCAGGCGCCGCTACCGAGGTGCAGGCGGTCAAGCTAGGGCGGGGAGAAACCTACCGGATCATCCCCTTTACGACGCTTCCGATTCCGACCACAGGAGGCGACATCCGCTATAGCCTCTACGACAATGGCGCCAATGTGTCGGACCCAGGGAGCCCGGTGCTCGAGAGCACGGCACAGACGGTCTACCGAGCGCCGGCGCTCAACGTCGCCAATTTCACGGTCAAGACCTACGGCGACGCGAAGGTGGCGGGCACTGCGAGTCTGAAAGACGGCGTGGCGGATTGGCTGTTCCTCACGGGCACTCTGACCGGCAACATCACCTACTCCTTTGCTCCGGGCTGGAAGTACGCGAACCTGACGGGGCCAGCCGCCTTCAACAGTCAGACTTTCGCCAAGCCGCCCCTTTCGGTGGGGCTGTACTTCAAGGGCGACGGAAGCCGCAACGTTCTGCGAGCCCAGTTCGTCGACTCCACCGGGCAGACTTTCCAGGCCACCTACGGCCAGATCGACTGGACGGGCTGGAAGTGGGTCAGCATCCCGCTTAACGGAACATGGACGGGGTTTTGGGGCGGCGCGAACGACGGTGTGGTCCACGGCGCCATGCGATGCCTTGTTCCGCTTACCTTGGACTCCAGCGGAGCGGGATCGGCTGGCCAGATCTCGATCACAGGATTCACCATTATCGGGCAGAAGTAACGAAAACCATCAAGAGAAGAAAGCCCCCTGACCTATGGTCAGGGGGCTTTCGCCACGTTGGAGCTTCGATAACGCCATTATTGCGTCGAGTATCGCAACGGACCTCAAGACCCCTATGGGTTTTGCGAACGTGACAGCAACATGAACGAGGTTCTCTTTACGTTGACAAGGGAGTTCCGTAGTGTGACCCTGTACGCAGGCGCTTTAGCCTGCGAATCGGGCCTTTGCTCATGAACATCGTTGCCAAGCTTGCTTCTATCGTCGCGTCGTGCCTTGTTCTCTCGGCCGCTTCGTCGGCCCAGACCTACCGCCAGAGCTTTCCGCTCGGGGATCCCACGAGCCTGGATGGCTTGTCGCTGAACCTGAACACGCTGCAACCCACGGACGCCCAGCTCCAGCAAGTGGTGGATGCGGGCTTTAAGTACGTGCGCGTGGACTTCACCTGGGACGGCATCGAGCGCTCCAAGGGGGTGTACGGCTGGGCGGTGATGGACCCCTTGATGGCCCGGCTGCAGGCACGGGGCCTGCGAGCGATGGCGGTTCTGGCGTACTCGAACGCGCTGTACACGTCGACCGGGGCGCCCAACACGCCCGGGGCGCGGGCGGGGTTCGCGGCGTTCGCCAAGGCGTGTGCCGCACGCTACGCGCGGCGGGGCGTGATCTGGGAGATCTTCAACGAGCCCAATCTCGCGGGCTGGTGGCCCAACCCGAACCCCGTGGACTACGCGGCGTTGGCGAACGCGGCGACCGCCGCGATCCGCAGCGCCTCCCCGGACGAGTGGATCGTTGGCGTCAGCACCCAGACACCCGCCGGATGGAACAATCCGTACATTCAAAGTACGTTCGACAACGGCGTCCTCGCTCATGGCAATCTCGATGCGCTCGCCTTTCACCCTTACACGAAGGCGGCCCCCGAGACGATGGCGAAGGAATGGGACACCGCCCGCACGATGATCGCCATGAGCGCGCCCGATGGACGTTCGGTCGCGCTGATCGCGGGCGAGGCCGGCTACTCCCGGGACTGGGCCGGCTTCAGCGAGAGCCTGCAGGCCACCTATATCGTTCGTCTGATCTTGAGCAACCTCGCTCAGGGGCTGCCCTTCACCAACGTCTTCAGCTACAGCGATCTGCCGACCGCCGACGATTGGCAGGCCCACCTCGGCATCGTTGCCGCCGGCACGAACGTTCCCTACGCCGCATACAACGCGATCAAGCGAACCACGACCGCCCTCAAGGGCTACAGGTTCACCAAGCGGGTGACCTTGGCGAGCGCGAACGACTACTGCCTGCTTTTCAGCAAGTCGACCGATGCAAACGACTGTAAGCTGGTCGTCTGGACCACCGATGCCGCGCACTCCGTCAGCGTCGCGTCCAGTGGGATCCCTTTTACGAGCGTCGTCCTTTCCAACGGTGCGACGGGCAGCGCTACGGCTGTGGGTGGCGTGCTCACGATGCCCATCAACCGCGAGGCGACTCTCTTCTCCGGAACCGCCGCGAATCCGACGCTTGGCTTGGCGGCGGCCTGGGGCATGCTTCCGGCTAACCTGACCCTCTCGACGAGATCGGATGCGGTGTCGCAGTTGGGCTCGCTGATCGCCAGCCCGGCCTGGACCAGCGCCCCCGCCGGGACGACGCTCAAGATCGAGGACGTGCCGAGCGCCGTCCCTGGCTACACCCGTCCGACCTACACGGCGTCCCTTGGCAATCTGTCGGCGCTAACCCTGAACTCGGCGGCGGTGCAGACCGTGCTCAACTCGCTGGGTGGACTCCAGGACGCGGTGAACGCGGGAAGGACCCTCAAGCTGTCGCTCGTCCTGCCTGAAGGAAACGCGGTCGTCCAACAGGCGGCGGTGGTACGCAAGCAGCCGCTCTCGGTTCTCGCCACCACGCCTGGCAACTGGGCTTTGACGCTCCGCGTCGAGAACCCGACGGGCGCTCCTTTCAACGGAACACTCAAGGCGTCTGCGGGCACCGTATCCGCTTCGGTGCCGGTCGGCTTCGTTCAAGGCGAGACGTACAAGCAGATCAACTTCCCAACCCTCACATCCGCCTTGATTGTGGCGGGCGTCGACTACGATCTCTACGACAGTGGCGGCAACGCCCTCGATCCGGCGTCGCCGGTCGTCGATGGCTCGGGGCAGATCGTCTTCCGCGCTTCGAACACCGTCCTTGGAGCCGGATATTCCGTCGCGATGAAGGGCGTCGCGACGGTCGCCGGCACCGCGACCGCTTCCTATAGCGTGGCGAACTGGGCCTTCCTGACCGGCGCCGCCGAGATGGACATCGACTACAGCTTTGGAGTGGGCTCCGGTAAGTACTTCATGGTCAACGGTCCCGCCGACCTCACCAGCCAGCTTTTTGCCAAGACGCCCGCCTCGATCGGGATGTGGGTGTACGGGGATAACAGTCTGAACGTTCTGCGCACCCAGTTTATCGATGGAGCGGGGCAGGTCTTCCAGAGCGCCTACGGCGCGATCGACTGGACGGGCTGGAAGTGGGTCAGCATTCCGATCGCGGGGAATCTCGCTTCCCATTGGGGCGGCGCGAACGACGGCGTGGTTCGCGGCAAAGTCCGGTGTCTCGTCCCGTTGACGGTCGACACGAACTTCCTGGGCTCGACGGGCCGGATCTCGATTTCCGGGATCACGATCGTCGGCCAGAAGTAACACGGAAAGTGGTCCCTCGCGCCGCCCTCCGGGTGATCTTCGATTATGCTACCCTCCTGGGCAGTGGGACCCTCCGACGCGACCGGAAACCCGTCTTCGAGGGTGGACGCCTCGGTCGATCACGGTCGGTTGGAATTCCTCGACGCCGTTCGGGGCCTTGCCGCCCTCCTTGTGGTGCTTCAGCACGTGCTCGAAGGCTTTCCGGCGCTGCGCCCTTTCCTCACTCGATTCAACCTTGGCGCGATGGGCGTGGCCGCCTTCTTTCTCGTCTCCGGCTTTATCATCCCGTTCAGCCTGGAGCGCGCGAACGACCTGCTAAGATTCTGGATCGGTCGGTTCTTCCGAATCTGGCCTCTCTACCTTCTAACCCTCTTCGTGGTTACCGCTGGAGTCTATCTGCGCTTCGCCACGCCCATGCCAGGCTACGCGGAAGGGGTGCCGAGAACGACCTTGGTCAATCTGACGACGCTTCAGCATCTCCTGCGGCAGCCCTCGGCGATCGGCGCCTACTGGACCCTCTCGTACGAAACGCTCTTTTACGCGGCTTGCTCCGTTCTGTTCCTGCTTCGGATCGTCAAGAGAGCAGACTTTTTCGTCCCGATCTGCACGGCTCTGTTCGTCGTCAAGGGCGCGCAGGGGGGAAGCTCTTTCGGCTTCACACTGATCTTTCTCGCCTTCGCGACGGGGATGCTCGTGTGTCGCTCCACCTTCGGCGAGATTCCACGCCGCCGGGCTATGATCGTCGGCGCTATCGCCGCATCAGCCGTTCTGGCGACCGTGGCGTCCCACGCGGGTCGGCTCGCGATCCAGGTCGACGGGCGTGAGTCGGCTCTATGCGACGTCGTGTCCTACGCGGCGGGCTACGCCCTGTTCTTCACCCTGTACGCCCTTCGGCGAGGCGAGTTCCCCCGTTGGCTGACCTATCTTGGTGAGATCTCCTACTCCGTGTATCTCGTCCACGGCATGCTGTTCGCGTTCCGCCTTCCTGGCGGCCTTGAGCTTCACGGCGTCCTCATCGTCGGATTGACCGCGCTTCTCGCGCCGCTCACCTACCGTTTCGTCGAGCAGCCCGCCGTCGCTTTCGGAAGGCGCGTCGCCAAGACTCGGACTCGAATCACGGCCTAGTCGAGGGCGGTTCGGGCACCAAAATCGAAAAGGTCGCTTCCCCATCGTCCAAGTCGCCCGGCATCCCTGCCGTTGCGCACGGGTTTCTTTCTACGCCGGAAGGCCAGCGATGAACCGCCGGAGTGGATCGTCTACCGTCCGGGCGATCCGTTTTACCGCGTAGTAGCGTTCTGGATCACGGATCGCGTAGACCCGTTCGCCTTCGGGTTCCTGGCGCGTCGTGGTCCGCTCAAGGTCCAAGTCGCCCGCCCGGATATGTCGGATCGTCTCCTCGCTCACCTTGGCATTGCCTTGATGGGCATCGCTGTACACGAACGGCAGTCCGAGCGGCCCCGTGGCAAGGGCGGCGGTGACGGTCGATATCCAGATCTCCTCCCGTGCGATAAGCGGCGGCCCGAAGGCGGCGTCCACATCGTAATGTCGCCCGACGACGTCCGCGATCCGTGCGAACAGTTCGCGCCGGAAAAAGGCTCCCTCGTGCTGGCCCGAACGGACCGGTGGATCGTCGAGTTCCCCAAGCAGCGCCTGGAAGGGAGGGTCGTTGCGCGCCGCGATCCCCATGTCCCAGGTGGGCTCGACGGTCGGTGTGCGGACCCCCGCCTCGAAGCCTGCGATATATTCCGCGACCCCGGACCGAACGTAAAGGTCGTTGCTCGCGTTGAGCACGAAAAAGTCAAAGTCACAGAGGGTTTTCTCCGCGTGCCGGAAGTTCGAAAGGTGTGCGTGGAGGATATTTCCCCACCCCACCCTTTGCCGGTCTGGATTCAGGTGGACGCCCGACATATGCTTGAGAGGAGCGAGCGACTCGGTAAAGATTCCCCTGTTTCGGGTTGCCCAAACGGGGTTCGCGTGGATCACCACCTCCGCCTCGGGGAAGAAGCGGCGGAAGTTCGCCAGCGTATCGAGCACCACCGGAACCTTCTCGTGGACGGTGAGGGAGATGACCGCCTTCATCGCGCTTCAGGCCATACCGGGCGGTCTATCGCCGCCGCCTCGTCCAAGTCTTCCGGCGTTCCCAGGACGGTGACCACGTCGGAGGGGAGGCGGTGGCCGTAAACCGCGAGCCCATCCGTGATGAATCTCTCGTAGAGCGGCGCGACGTAGCTCTCGCCATCGTTTGAGCGTTCGGCGTATGCCTTGCGAAATTCGCCGAACCGACGGAAGTAGTACATCCCGATCGAGCAGTCGTCGCTGACGCGTACCTTCTCGGTGACCTGCGACGCCCGCCCGTCCGCGTCGGCCACGACGAAACTCCACCTGTCGCCCGGAGCTTCGAAGGTCGGGATCCAACCGTCGCCCCGTACGTCCTCGGGCCGTAACGCCTCGGGCTGCACATAGGTGTCGCAGTTCCAGACCAGGATGGCGTCGTCCTCGGCAAGCAGCCTTTCCGCGCGCATCACCGTCTCCGCTTGGCCGCCCGTCACCGCGTCCAGCACAACGATCTGGGGCTCTCGAAAGCCGCACTGCGCGGCAGAGGCGGCGATGTCCGCGTGGATGTTCGGGAAGTCGCGCGTCACCACGATCAACTCGTGTTCGGCGAACGACCGGAGGCTTACGAAGGACCACTCCAGCAGAGTGTGTCCCCGGAAGGGAATCGCGTACTTCTCCTCCGTGTATCCCGCTTTCTTGAAACGGGAGCCGAGTCCGGCCATCGTCATGACGAGCTTCATGCCGCCTCCTTCCGATGCGTCGCGTAGATCTCGAGTCCGCGAAGGAGCATCGCCCGTTGCCGGTGCGGCCGATCCTTGTGCAGCGGCGCCATCGAGAGGAAGAGAAGCGATTCGAGGAGGCGGATGGGGCGCAGGTCGTGGCCCGCGCGCCGGAGGTGGCGCAGGAAGATAGCGCCGATCGCGTCGTGGTATTCCGTCGCCCGGAAGGCGAGCCGGTACGATCCCTCGCCCACCTGGTCCACGTGGGCATGCTCCAGCACGATGAGATCGTAGAACCCGAGCGCACTGTGCGAGAGCTTGGCGAGGTCGTAACGCGGGTCGCCGTAGTGGAGATGTCGCCCGAAGCGGCCCCGGGGATCGATCACCTTGAGCAAGCTGTGTTTGGCGTCGAAAAGGATATTGCCGAAGCAGAGATCGCCATGGACGACCGCGAACCGCTCCGCCTGCAGAAGCCCCGCTCGCTCCAGAACTTCCGGTAGCTCGTTCATCACCGTCGTGAGGGCCGGAACGTCCAACCCATTGACGCGCAAAGGGTGGTCGACCGTGATCGGAGGTTCGTCCAGGACGCTTCGGATGCGCGAGAGGGTCTTGTCCAGGTACATCTCGCGCAGGTCGGAAGCCAGATCGGGAGCCTCGTAGCCGAACCGCCCGAACTGCTCGACCAAGCCGAAGATGCGTCCGAACGCCTTCTGCCAAGCGTCGTGATCGAACCTCGCGTAGACGAAGCAGTCATCGAGCGAGGGGTAGGCGTAGAACTCCATCTCGACGAACGGCGCGCTGGGCTCGGTCGAGAAGTCGTACACCGTCGGGACGAAGCGGCGCAGCGGGCGGGGAAGCTCCGTCGCCCAGACGATCTCGTCGATGAGCTTCGAGCGGTTCTCGCTCGACTTACGAATGGTCGAGGTGTGGTCGTCGACGTGGAGGCTGTTGAAGTACCGGGTATTGATCAGCCGCCGCCGCGTCGCGTAGAAATTGTCCGCGTGGCCGCAGTCGAGCCAGTCTGCCGCCTCGACGAACCGAAAGTCCACCGCTTCTTCGACGTATCGGACGAGCGCATCGTAAAAGTCGCCTTGTTCCAAGAGCTCTCTGAAACGCCTGGGGCGGGCGAAGCCGAACACACCGACGAACGCCTTCCAGGTTTCCGGCTCGCTCTGGAGGCGCTTGTCCGAGAGGTCCGCGATCTTCCCGTTGCGCGTTCGGAAGAGGGTCCAGCGCTGACTCTCCTCGGTCGCGGCGTAGACGATGAAGTCGCCCGAGGCATCGAGATTCCGGACGAGGGTATCGCCCAGGTTGATCACGAGGGACGCGTCCAGCAGATGGGGAGCGAGGTCGAAGCCGCGGAGGATCGTCTCGCCGAGGCTCGCCGTCTCGCCGACGTCGACAAGGGCGACGTCGTTGACGGGATCGAGGTCGAGGTGGGTGCGAAACCCTTCGATCCCCTCGTGCGCCGCGATCACCGCGCGGTCCCGCTCCGGAAAAGCGTCGAGGATGTGACCGCCTACCGTCTTGCCTCCGAGGGGAAGGAGCGCGGCGGCCACGCCGCCGAAATCGATCTGAAGCTGGGGCTCGACGAGCTTCGCGCTCGGGATGAGCAGGTTCATCTCGGAAGTTGCCCCTCGTTCGACGTGCCGCCGATGAGGGCGAGGATTCCCGCGTGGTCCAGGCGGAGGAACTCGTCGGGCCGGATGGCGCGATCGTCGACGTAGAATCCATCGTAGCCGCACCAGGGCTTGCCGACGTGGACCTCGTCGAACGGCACGTCGTGGGTTTTGAGCCAGTCGATCAGCGTGGGCAGCGTGGTGGCGTTGATCCGCCCGACGTTGTTCGCGTGAGTCCGCATCTGACGCGCCGACTGGACGATGATCACGAAGCCCTGGGCGCGGTACTCCCGAAGGCGTTCGACCATGTCCGGATAGGGCATGGCAGTCGAGTAGTCGCCCTTGACCGTCGGTGGCCCGCAGAGCGTTCCGTCCACGTCGACGACGATACGCTTGCGGTCTTCCACCGGCGCGATTATACAACGCGGGGGGTGATAGGCTCCGGCGCGAACCCGGTTCGCGCCGGAGCTTCGAGGCCGCCTTACTGCTTGGCGAGGGTCAGGGTTTCGGTTACCGTCGGGCTGACGCCAGAGGTCGAAGTGACCATCGTATTGACGTACTTCAAGACGACCTTCAGTCCTGCAGTGGTTGTGGACCATGTTCCGGTGGCCGTCGTCGGGCTCGTTCCAAGGCTCATCGTTCCGCCACTGATGGTCCCGTTCGACAACAAGGTCGTGGAAAGTGTCTGAGACGGAGCAGACGTTCCGCCAGGGCTTCGGACCGTCCGATAGCTCAGGCTCAGGACGTTGCCGGAAGTCACGAACGCCGTGCCTGACCCCGTGTAGCGGCCATTTTGGGTGTCGGTGCCCGTGCTCGTTACAGAGTAGTTCACCTGCTGCATCGAGAAGACGAACGTGTCGGTTTCGGATACGGACGCCGCGTTCGTGAACGTCGCCTTGATGGTGTAGGTTCCGGAACTCGTCGAAAAGGTCAGCGCGGGGACGAACGCCGCGTTAGAACCGACGGTAAGGGTTCCCGATACCGCGCCGGTCGAGGTGACCGTTGCGACAAGCGTGCGAGCCGTAGCGTCCGAGGTGTTGGCGGCGGGGATAGTCGCCGTCAGCGCACCGTCTGAGGTCGCCGTCGCCGTCCCAGTTCCGGTCACCGTGGTTGAACCCGCGACGCCCGAGAATGTCGCCGTGTAGTTGCCGGCTAGCGGGCGGAGGTCCGTCGTACCGCCGGTGTCGCCCGACGTTGTGCTCGTCGTAGCGTCCGTGCCGATAATCGAGCTACCGCCGTCGCCGCCGCACCCGATGAGCGCGGCGAGAAAAAGGACGGCGGAAAGGGGAGCGAACAGGCGGTTGGGGCGCATGGGCTTAGGGTCTTTGGAGCGTCGATCCGGCGGTAAACCCGACGCCCCAAAGCCTCACGTATGATACTCGGCGTTGATCCGGACGTAGCCGTAACTCAGGTCGCAGGTGTACACCGTAGCGGACGGGCCTTCACCAAGGTCGAGTTCGACGATGAGATGGTCCGTTTTCATCGCCGCCGAGACGCGACGGGGATCGATCGGCGTGGGGGTGCCGCGGTCGAAGAGAACGTGGCTCTCGCCGCCCGCTACGAAGGCGAGCACCGCCTCGTTCGCATCGAGGGCAACCCCGCTGCGGCCCGCCGCCATGAGGACGCGGCCCCAGTTGGGATCGCAACCGAACATCGCGGTCTTCACCAGGGGCGATTCGGCGATCGTCCGCGCGACACGTGCGGGATCGTCGGTGCCGGTCACGCGCACCTCGACGAGTTTGGTCGCGCCTTCGCCGTCGCGGGCGACCTGCTTGGCGAGAGAGACGCACACGTCCTCTAGCATCGTGCGGAACGTGGCTTCGGTGGGTTTCACCCCGCTCGCGCCGTTCGCCATCAGCACGAGCATATCGTTGGTGCTGGTGTCGCCATCGACGGTCATACGGTTGAACGAGACGTCGGCGGCATCCTTCAGGATGCGATCGAGATCGAGCCCCTCCACGTCGAGGTCGGTGACGAGGAAGCCGAGCATGGTCGCCATGTTGGGGGCGATCATGCCGCTGCCTTTGGCGAGTCCGAGGATCGTGCCGCGCTGGTTAGGATCCACGTTGCCAGCGGCGGGGGTGGCGAGTTCGCCCTCGGTCGCGCGCCATGCCCACTTCTCCACAAGGTCGGTGGTGAGGATCGCGTCCATGAACGGCCGCGCGTCGTCGCCTAGCTTTCCCGAGGCTTGACGGACGCCTTTCTCGACCTTGACCATGTCGAGGGGTTGGCCGATGACGCCGGTGCTGGCGACGGCTACCTGTTGGACGTCGACACCGAGACCTTCCGCCGCCAGTTCCGCCATCCGTACGGTATCGCGCGTCCCCTGGAGGCCGGTGCAACAATTCGCGTTTCCGCTGTTCACCACGACCGCACGTAGAATTCCGCCGCGGAGCGAGTCGCGCGTGTAGTCGACGCACGCCGCACGAACGGCGTTCGTGGTGAGTACGCCCGCCGCGCGGGCAGGCCGATCGGAAAGGATCAGGCCCAGGTCGTTGCGCTTGTTCTTCAGACCGCAGCGCACGCCCGCCATCTGGAAGCCGAGGGGGATCATGGGGAAGCCACTATTGTGACGTAGACGCGCCTCCGCCGTCTTGGGACGACGCTAAGGTTCGACGAACTCTTTCGGCGTCGATTCGAGCGTTATGGCTCGGCCACCGATCTTGGCGGGGCGCGTCCCGGAAAACCCAAAAAGCTAACGTCGTGCGACCGGTCTGAAGGGTGGTCGAGGCAGAGTCCTATCGGTCCGAACGCTTCGGCGAGGGCCGTCATCCCTGCCAAGGACGCCGCAAGCTAGGCTCGCCTCCGCTACGCGACGAGAGCCGCCGTCCCGTCGGGAAGGAGGAAAAGCCGGGGCGCGGCAAGATCGAGACTCCCGCCGACCGGTCCCGCGTCTCCGGAGATCCGCAGAAGGCCGTCGATCCAGAAGGTGAGGAGGGTCGCGGCGACGGCGAGACGGAGCGAAGGACGCACGGGGAGGTTCAACCCCGCGCAGTGGGCGGCGCCCTTCCTCGCGAACGTTCCGGGCGGCCCCTTCTGACGACGAGGGCGGAACGCGCTTCGTACTATAGGTTGTGAAGCGGCGAGCCGCCTCGCATCCGAACCATGAGCACCTTCAGCGTGGGCCAAGAGAACTCGACGTCGATCGACCTGTACTACGAGGATCACGGTACGGGCAAGCCGGTGGTGCTTATCCACGGCTACCCTTTGAGCGCGGCGTCCTGGGAGAAGCAACTGCCGGTGTTGCTCGAAGCGGGGCATCGGGTCGTCATGTACGACCGACGCGGCTTCGGACGGTCGAGCCAGCCCGCTACCGGCTACGACTACGACACCTTCGCGGACGACCTACACGCGTTGCTGGAGAAGCTCGATCTCACGGACGTGGCCCTGGTCGGCTTTTCGATGGGCGGCGGCGAGGTGGCCCGGTACATCGGCAAGTACGGGACGGCGCGGGTGGGTAAAGCGGTCTTCGTCGGCGCGGTCGCCCCGCACCTTCTGAAGACGGACGACGATCCGGAGGGCGTGCCCGGCGAGGTGTTCGACGGGATCAAAGCGGCGATCGCGAAGGACCGTCCCTCGTTCTTCGCGGGCTTCTTCAAGGACTTCTTCAACGTCGAGAAGCTCAAGCCGGAGGGACGGATCACCGACGAGGCGGTCCACATGAACTGGGGCGTGGCGGTCGCCTCCTCGCCCATCGCCTCTTTGGCCTGCGTCGACACCTGGGGCACCGACTTTCGGGAGGACGTGAAGCGGATCGACGTGCCCACGCTCGTGATCCACGGCGACGCGGACAACATCGTGCCCTTCGCAGCCTCGGGCGCGCGCACCGCCAAGCTGGTTCCAGGCGCGAAGCTCGTCACGATCGAGAACGGTCCCCACGCGGTTAACTGGACCCACGCCGAGGAGGTCAACGCGGCGTTGCTCGAGTTCCTCAGCTAGGAAAGAGGCTCGGGCGCCACGGCAATGGCGCCCGACGTGGCCTCGGCCCACGCGGTAGGTGCGGGCGAGGCGGTCGACCATCCGGCGCACGTCGTCCCATCGGCGGTTCATAGGATCGTCGGAGCTGCGAAAGCGACGGTCGATCCGATCCTCGGCGTCGAGGGCGTCGTGCATCAGGTCCGCCCCTTGGTCGGTGACCCCGCCGTACCGCTCCGCCTCGCGCCGGAGGTGCTCCATCGTCCTGTCGAGTTCCTGAACGTCCGCTTTGATCCTGAGCGGGTCGTTGCGCCGCTTCTCGTAGGCGGCTCGAAAGTCGTTGACCGCGCGTTCGGCGTAGGTCACGTCGCCGGTAAAGGCGTTGCGGTAGGTCACCACAGGCGGGACGTAGCCCCATCCGCCGAAGCCCAAGCCAAGCCCAAAACCGGAGTAGGGCCGCCGCCAGCCGTAGCCATGCCGATAGCCGAGGCCGAACCGTTGAGCGGGCGCGCTCGCCGCCGCGCTCAGCAAGACGCCCGTCGCGAGCGCCACTAGGAGTCCTGTTCTCTTCACTCCTTTTCCTACGCCAGACCAGGGGCGCTTGAGCGGTCAGGGGCGGCTCGTTCGAAGGCCCCACGCCCGCCGCCACTCCTCGCCGCCCACCATCAAGATGCCCGCGAACACCAGCGCGGCGCCGGCAAGGAAGCCTTTTTCCAGCGGCTCTTTGAGCAACCACGCGGCGAAGCCGATCCCGAACAGCGGGGTGAGGAACGACAGAACGCCCAAGCGCGAGGCGAGGTAGGTTCGCAGAAGCCAGAACCACGTCAGGTAGCTCGCGAACGAGACGACCAAGGCTTGGAAGGCGAGGCTGGCCAACGCCAGGGGGGTGGGTCGGAAGCCGGCCTGCCCAGTGACAAGGGCGATCGGGGTGAGCAGGGCGGAGGCGCCGACAAGTTGGTAGAGCAAGGTCTGCGTCGCGGGCGCTTGGGCGAGAGCGGAGCATCGAACGACGACGGTCGTCGCGCCCCAGGCGACGCCCCCGAGAAGGGCGAGGCCGTCTCCGAGCAGAGTCGAGGACGCGGCGCTCGTCGTAGGGCCGCTCCGTCCGGAGAAGGTGACGACGATCCCGGCGAAGGCGAGGACGATACCCATCCACTGCGTCGTTCCCAGCCGCTCCGAAGGCAGCTTCCAGTGGAGGCCCAGGGCGGCGAACGCCGGAGCGGTGTAGAGGAACATCGTGGCGTGGGACGCGGTGGTGCGGGCCAGTCCCTCGCCGAAGAAGAGGAACTCCAGCGCGAAGAGGAGTCCGACGAGAAGCCCGGGTCGCCAGCCGCTCCAGTCCAGCGACTCCCGTCTCGTCTGGACGGCGAGCCTGACGAGAAGCGCCGCCGCGATCGAGCGCAGGGCCATCTGGAAGATGGGGGCGACGTCCGGAGCGGACGCCTTGACCGCGCTCTGCTGGAGTCCCCATACGACGCAAAGGACGACCATGATCCCGGACGCCCTCGCGTCGACCGGTCGGCGGCTTGCGGCTGTGGTTTCCACGGAAGAGTATCGCCCGCCGGAAGAGTTCGGGCGATAGGTCGCAATCGGGGCGCTAGCTTAGGTAACCTTTTCCTTCGCGTCGAGAGGGTCCCCCTTCCTGGCGCGTCGCTTCGTAGGAACGGCGTCTGGATGTCCCCACGTGGGCAACGTCAACAGGGCGACGGGCCGGAGGAAGCAAAGGAGACCAATTTGATCCCAGGGATTTTAGGCAGGAAGGTCGGCATGACCCACCTCTTCACGGAAGAGGGCAAGATGGTGCCGGTGACCGTCATCCAGGCGGGCCCGGTGTACGTGACGCAGGTCAAGACCGAGCAGAACGACGGCTACAGCGCCGTTCAGGTGGGCTACGGCGACGTGTCGGACAAGAACCTCACGTTCCCCAAGTACGGCCACCTGAAGAAGGCGGGCCTCACGAAGAACCTGCGCACCCTGCGCGAGTTCCGAACGAGCGGCGACGCCGACGTGGCTCCGGGCCAGGAGATCGACGCGTCGATCTTCGCCGAGGGCGAGGTCGTGACGGTCACCGGCACGAGCAAGGGCCGCGGCTTCGCGGGCGGCGTGAAGCGCTACCACTTCAAGGGTCAGCACATGACGCACGGCTACATGACCCACCGGCGCCCGCTCTCGAACGGCGCGACGGGACCCCAGCGGGTCTTCAAGGGCAAGCGCGGACCCGGCCACATGGGCGACGCGCGGGTGACGCAGAAGGGCCTCAAGGTCGTCAAGGTGGACGCGGAGCGGCACCTGCTTCTCGTCGACGGCTCGGTTCCGGGCGGCAACGGCTCGCTCGTGATCGTGAACAAGGTGGCGAAGTAACCATGGCCGACATCAAGATCGTTCGACCCGACGGGCAGGACGCGGGCACGCACACCGTGAGCGAGAAGCTCGCGAACGCGACCGCCAAGCTCGTCACCACCCACCGCGCGGTGGTCGCCGAAGAGGCGAACAAGCGGCAGGGCACGCAGAAGACCAAGACCCGCAGCGAGACGCGCGGCGGCGGTCGGAAGCCGTACAAGCAGAAGAAGACCGGTAACGCCCGCCAGGGTTCGATCCGCGCGCCCCAGTACGCCCACGGTGGCATGGCGCTCGCGATCACGCCTCGCGACTACACCAAGAAGGTCAATAAGAAGGAGAAGCGGGCCGCTATCCTCGGCGCCCTTTCCGTCCAGATCGAGGCGGGCAACGTGACGGTCGTCGAGACCATCTCGTTCGCCGCTCCGAAGACCAAGGACGCGATCGCGCTGCTCACGGCGGCCGGTATCGCGAAGGACCAGCGCCGCGTGCTGGTGATCCTGCCGCAGGTGGACGACGCCACCTACAAGAGCTTCCGCAACCTGCCCAACGTCGAGGTGCGCACCGCACCGTCGGTCGAGCAGGGCGCGAAGACGAACGCGTTCTCGACCCGCGACCTCCTGCTCGCGCAGAAGATCGTGGTCGCCAAGGATGCGCTCGCGCGCATCGAGGAGGTTTGGGCCAAGTGAAAGACCCGTATTCGATCATCGTCCGTCCGCACATCACCGAGCAGTCGGTCGCGCTGAGTTACGGCGACGAGCGCGCCGCCGACCGACGCCTTCTCAACGAGACCCGCAAGGCCGAGGCCGCGAACCCCTCGAAGAAGGGCGACAAGAAGGCTACGCCGCCGAAGCACACCGAGGCCGACCTCGTGCGCAAGTACACGTTCATCGTCGCCACCGACGCCAACAAGATCGAGATCAAGCAGGCGCTGGAGGCCATCTACAAGGCCGCCGGAACCGAGATCTCGGTCGCTTCGGTCCGCACCGTCAAGGTGCTGGGCAAGAAGCGACGGCGCGGCCAGTCCACGGGCTACGAGCCCAACCGCAAGAAGGCGATCGTGACCCTCGCGAAGGGCCAGATGCTGGAGGATTACGGAGTCTAATGCCTACCAAGAAGATGAAGCCGACCTCGCCTGGCATGCGCCACGCGATCAAGGCCACCTACAGCGAGCTTACGAAGGGTAAGCCCGAGAAGACCCTCACCAAGGGCCTGACCAAGAGCGGCGGACGCAACCACTACGGTCGCATCACGTCGGTCAACGTCGGGGGCGGTAACAAGAACAAGTACCGCATCGTCGACTTCAAGCGCAGCAAGGACGGCATCCAGGCGAAGGTCGCGGCCATCGAGTACGACCCCAACCGCACGTGCCGCATCGCGCTGCTGCATTACCTGGACGGCACGAAGGCGTACATTCTCGCCCCGCGCAACCTCGTGGTGGGCTCGCGGGTCGAGAGCGGCCCCGAGTCGGATATCCTTCCGGGCAACGCACTTCCCCTGAAGAACATCCCCCTCGGTACGCTCGTGCACAACATCGAGCTGCAGCCGGGCAAGGGCGGTCAGATGGTCCGTTCGGCCGGCGCTTCGGCGCAGGTGATGGCGAAAGAAGGCAACTACGTCACCCTCCGTCTTCCCTCGGGCGAGATGCGCATGGTCCACAACACCTGCCGCGCGACGGTCGGTGAGGTGGGCAACGCCGAGCACGAGAACGAGGCGATCGGAAAGGCGGGCAAGAACCGTGGCCTCGGCCGCCGAATGCACGTCCGCGGCGTTGTGAAGTCGCCGCGCGACCACCCGCACGGTGGTGGTGAGGCGAAGTCGCCGATCGGCCGCAAGAAGGGCCCGGTCGACCGCTGGGGCAACAAGGCGCTCGGAACGCGTACCCGCTCGAACAAGCGGAGCAACAAGTTCATCGTGCGCCGCCGCGGCAGCAAGTAAGAATCCCTTTCGAGGATCTTTCGGGGAGGGCGTCCTTCGGGGCGCCCTTCCTTTCTTTTCGGTGGCTATAATGCGGCTACCATGCCCATCGCCGTGCTTGCGCTTCTTCTCGTTCCGCCTCCCGTCGTCGCGAGAAGGGCGGGCGACTTTCTGGACAGCCTCGGGGTGAACTCGGCGATCAGTCGCCGGGGAGAGAGCCTCGACAAGACGATCGAGTGCGCCAAGTACCTGGGTCTGCGGTGGTTCCGGTCGGGGTACGAGGGGGACGTGCCGATCGCAGACCAGATCGAGCTGCACCGCAAGGCGGGCGTGCGTTTCAGCTGGGGTCTCGGGAGCGGCGGGAGCGACCTCGGCCGGCTCTTCAAGGGCGGGCGGGAGCTAGCGAAGGCGGGCGCGCTCCTCGCCTTCGAGGGGCCGAACGAGCCGAACAACTGGGGCGTCGAGTACCAAGGGCAGAAAGGCGGGGGGCGGGACGCGGCGTCTTGGAAGGCGGTGGCGGCGCTCCAGCGCGACCTGTACCGCGGGGTCAAGGGCGATCCGATTCTTAGAAAATATTCGGTGTGGGGCGTCAGCGAGTGCGGGGCCGAGGTGGACAACGTCGGTCTGCAGTTTCTAACCGTTCCCGAAGGGACGGACGTTCCGGCAGGGACGCGGTACGCCGACGCGGCGAACATCCACAACTACGTCTACCACCCGAACTCGCCCGGCGTCGAGGACAACAAAACGTGGAACGCCTCGGACCCGACCGCCGCGTGCCGGGTGGACGGGCTCTACGGGGAGGTGGGCCTGACCTGGGGGCGCCACTACAAGGGGTACCCCGAGAAGGAGCTGCTCACGCTGCCCCGGGTGACGACGGAGACGGGCTGCACGATCGAGGGGGAGGTGACGGAGGAGATCCACGGGCGGAACCTGATGAGCCTGTACCTGGACCAGTTCAAGCGGGGATGGAGCCACACGGCGGTCTACCTCCTGCGCGACCGGGTCGACGAGGGGGGCAACCAGAGATTCGGCTTCTACGCCCCGGACTACACGCCGCGCAAGGCGGCGGTCTACCTCCACAACCTGACCGCCGTCCTCGCGGACAAGGGCTCCACCTTCAAGCCCGGAGCGTTGGCCTACACGATCCCGAACCCGCCCGCGACGGTCCACGACCTTCTCCTGCAGAAGTCGGACGGCACGTTCGCGCTCGTCGTGTGGTCGGAGCGGGTGAGCGGCACGAACGTGGTGACGGTGCGTTTCGGCACGCCGCAGGCGCAGGTGTCGATCTACGACCCGACCGTCGGTGCCGAGCCGACGGTCCGCGTCGCCGGGATCCAAGAATTGCGCCTGAGCCTGACGGATCATCCCGTGGTGATCGAGATCCCGAGCGCGAAGCGGGGTCGGCCTTCCGCACGGAAGAACTAGGAACCGCTTCGCCGTTCTCGCGCCCGACGGGGCAGAGGAGTTTGGAAGCGGCCTTCGGATTCTTCCTCCGTTCCTTTTGAGAAGAGCGGGTCTGGGGCGTTTCGATAGTGTACCGAGCGCTTTCGATTTCCCTGCGCACCGAGAAACACGACGAGATAAACGCGTTTTTGTGAAAACCGAGGATAGAGCAAGGCGCAGTATCGGGCCGACGCGAGGGTGAGTCAGGGTGGGCATGCGCCGCATACCCTTCCAACAAGCGAGCGCCCTCCGATCGTCCCGTGCGAAAGGGTTGTGGTTTTCGGCCTTCTTGTATCGTCGGCTTGACATGGCCGCCTATCGCGAGCCACGTCAAACGTGAGCAGAGCGATTCGATACGGTCGTTGCACCGGGCGAATCCATTCGCACCCCAGGGCGGGATGAGTCCCATCTATCCAAGAAGAGATCGTCGGTTTAGGCGGCAGTTAAATTTAGGGGTGGCGTCTTGCACCCGGCAATAGATACCGGGTAGTCTGGTTGCTTCCCGTCTTGTCTGTCCTCGGACGCCGCGCGTATCGTCGCGCCCGTCGCGGGGGCCGTCTGAGCCGGGCGACCCACAAGCATTATGGCGGACGTCAGTCTCTTCGACAAGATCCGAATCGGCATCGCCTCCGGCGAGGACATCCTGAGTTGGTCCCACGGTGAGGTCAAGAAGCCCGAGACGATCAACTACCGCACGTTCAAGCCCGAGCGCGACGGTCTTTTCTGCGAGCGCATCTTCGGACCGGTCAAGGACTGGGAATGTTCTTGCGGCCGCTATAAGAAGATCAAGTACAAGGGCATCGTCTGCGAGCGGTGCCAGGTGGAGGTCACGCGGTCGAAGGTTCGCCGCGAGCGCATGGGCCACGTCGAGCTGGCGGCTCCCGTGTGCCACATCTGGTACCTGAAGGGCGTTCCCTCCCCCCTGTCCCTCGTGCTGGACATCTCGCCGCGCCTCTTGGAGAAGGTGATCTACTTCGCCTCCTTCATCGTGATCGACATCGAGGCGGAGAAGATCCAGGAGGCCCTGCCCGAGATCCGAGTCGCGGTCGAGACGGAGAAGGCGGGCATGCAGATGCAGATCCGCGAGCTCGAGGAGGAGTCGCTCAACCGTTTCGCGAACGACCTCAACAACAACCGCGAGGAGTACGACGAGATGTTCGCCCGCGAGCGGGCGAAGGCGGTCAACGACCGCATCAAGGCGGAGTACCGCGACATGGACGAGCGTCTGAAGGACCTCGACCTCGCGGTTGAGATCCTCGGAAAGCTGGAGAAGAACCAGCTCATCGACGAGGATAAGTACCGCGCGGTCTCCAAGCTGCTGTACAGCGTGGGCGACCGGATCGGCAAGGACCTCGTGGGCCTCGTCCGCGCGAACATCGGCGCCGACGCGATCAAGGAGCTCCTGCACCGCGTCGACCTGGACAAGCTCGCCCGCGAGCTGCGCCAGGAGATCATCATGACCCAGTCGCAGCGGCGCGCCCGCGCGATCAAGCGGCTCGAGGTCGTCGAGGCCCTCATCTCCTCGCGCTCGCGCCCCGAGTGGATGATCCTCGACGTCGTGCCCGTCATCTCGCCCGAGCTTCGCCCGATGGTCCAGCTCGACGGCGGTCGGTTCGCCACGTCGGACCTCAACGATCTTTACCGCCGCATCATCAACCGCAACAACCGGTTGAAGAAGATCATCGAGATCCACGCGCCGGAGTCGATCATCAACCACGAGAAGCGGCTTCTGCAGGAGGCCGTCGACGCCCTCATCGACAACGGCCGCCGCGCGCGCCCGGTCGTCGGTTCGAACTCGCGTCCGCTCAAGTCGCTCAGCGACATGCTCAAGGGTAAGGAAGGCCGGTTCCGCAAGAACCTGCTCGGTAAGCGCGTCGACTACTCCGGCCGTTCGGTCATCGTCGTCGGCCCGCACCTCAAGCTCCACCAGGCGGGTCTGCCGAAGGAGATGGCGCTCGAGCTTTTCAAGCCGTTCGTGATGAAGTCGCTGGTCGAGAAGAAGATCACGCAGAACATCAAGACGGCGAAGCGCATGATCGACCGGATGCACCCGGCGGTGTGGGACGGCCTTGAGGAGGTCATCAAGGAGCACCCGATCCTCCTGAACCGCGCCCCCACGCTCCACCGGCTCGGTATCCAGGCGTTCGAACCGATCCTCGTGGACGGCAAGGCGATCCAGGTCCACCCGCTCGTGTGCAACGCGTACAACGCGGACTTCGACGGCGACCAGATGGCGGTGCACATCCCCCTGAGCACGCAGGCCCAGGCGGAGGCGCGCGTCCTCATGCTGTCGACGCAGAACCTGTTCTCGCCGGCGGACGGCCGTCCGACCTGCGCCCCGGTGCAGGACATCATCCTCGGCAACTACGCGCTCACCTTCGTGCGCCACGAGGGTCGCCGCCTGCTCGAGGAGGCGATGGCCAAGCACGAGGCCGATCCGGAGAACAATCCGGCGCCGAAGGTGTACGGCTCGCCGGACGACGCGATCTTCTACCTGGAGACCCCGGTTCCCGAGATGAAGATCCCCCTGAACGACCCCATCCGGGTTCGGATCAAGCGGCCGATCTTCCGCCCCGACGCCGAGGTCGCGTTCCGCGATCCGGCGACGGGCATGGAGTACTTCAAGGCGATGGTCGCCGACGAGGAGGGCGAGGAGCACGAGGAGCTGCAGCCGTTCGAGCAGGAGTTCGAGACGTTCGTCGCGACCTGCACGCCGGGCCAGCTCGTGCTCAACGGCATCCTGCCGTACCCGCTTCGCTACAGCGACGCGATGCTCAAGACCGAGCTGAGCAAGAAGGTCCTTTCGGAACTGATCCTGCTCGTCCACCGCTCTTCGGGCGTGGGCGCCACGATCAAGCTGCTCGACGACATCAAGGAGATGGGCTTCCGCTGGGCGACCCGCTACGGCCTCTCCGTCGCGATCACCGACATGGACCCGCCGGAGCGGCGCGAGGTGATGATCCAGGACGCGGACGACCGCTCCACGAAGATCACGAACCAGTTCCGCCGCGGCATGCTCACCTATAACGAGATGACGCAGGGCCTCATCAAGCTCTGGACGGACACGTACGACGAGATCGGTAAGGAGATCGTCGCGGGCCTCCAGCAGATGAACCCGCTCAGCATCGTCACGGTGTCGGGCGCCCGCGGTTCGGTCAAGCAGCTCGCGCAGCTCGCGGGCATGCGCGGCCTCATGTTCAACCAGTTCAACGAGGTTATCTACGAGCTCCCGGTCAAGAGCTCGTTCCACAAGGGCCTCTCGATGCTGGAGTACTTCGTGACCACGCACGGCGCCCGCAAGGGTCTGGCCGACACCGCGCTCCGAACGGCGGACGCGGGCTACCTGACGCGCCGCCTCTGCGACGTCGCGCAGGACGTGATCGTGAAGTCGCTCGACTGCGGCACGACGGAGGGCATCCTCGCCCGCCGCGTCGTGGAGCAGGGCGAGGCGATCGAGCCGATCTCCGACCGCGTCGTGGGCCGCGTGGCCTTGAGCGTTATCATCGACCCCGAGACGGGCGAGGCCCTGACGGAGTACCAGGAGCCGATCTCGCGCGTCAACGCGGAGCGGATCAAGGTCGTCGAGAACGGGTTCGTCAAGGAGTACGCCGCCGCCGAGACCGACGAGGAGCGCGACGCGATCCAGGAGCGGTACCGGGGCTTCGGCTTCGAGGCGGACGAGCACGGCTACCTGCTCGTCTCCATCCGCTCGCCCCTGACGTGCGAGCTGGTGCAGGGCATCTGCGCGAAGTGCTACGGCACGGACCTTTCGAGCTCCAAGCTCGTCGAGGTCGGCGTGGCGGTCGGCATCATCGCCGCCCAGTCGATCGGCGAGCCGGGCACCCAGCTCACGATGCGAACGTTCCACACCGGCGGCGTCGCGGGCTCCGCGACGATCGCCCGTACGAACCAGTACAAGACGGGCCGCTTTATCCGCCAGTTCATGGAGGACTTCGCCACGGCGACGGACACCGACATGAAGGTGTTCGACCCGACGAAGCTGCTCGAGAGCCAGGAGAGCGCGGTCAAGTCGTTCTTCGCGGCGAAGGACAGCGCGCCTCTCACGATCCAGCCGACGGAGGCCGAGATGCTCGATCCGAAGGTCCAGCGCAAGGTCGCCCGGACCACCAAGGCGGCGCAGAAGGCGGCGGACAAGTCCGACACCGACTCGCGCAAGCTGTGGGAGCGCTCGCGCAAGACGTTCTTCTACGCGTGGTCGGGCGAGTCGTCCGGTATCGTCCGCGTCGAGGAGATCTTCGAGGCGCGGCGCCAGCCCCGTGGTAAGGCGATCATCTGCCCGGTCAGCGGCATCGTCCGCGACGTGCGGGAGAGCCCGTACGGCCGGTGGGTCATCGTCGAGGCGACGGTGCCGCTCACCGCGCCGATCAAGGACGCCTACGTGGGCGACGTGCAGAACTGGTCGAAGAACGAGTTCGGCGAGTACGACAACCCTCTGCTCCAGAAGTCGGTGGGTCAGAAGCTCATCACCGCGACCCTGCAGAACCTGCGCAAGGGCGAGATCGAGAAGGTCAACATCTTCTATCCGATCCTCGTCCCGCCGCTCGGTAAGCTGCCGGTGAACAAGGGCGGACGCATCGTCAAGGGCGACCCCCTCACGGAGGGCCCGCGCGATCCGCACGAGGTCTTGGAGCTGGCGGGCGCGAACGCGGTCTACGACTACTTCGTAGAGAACCTGCAGAGCGTCTATAAGAGCCAGGGCGTCGACATCAACGACAAGCACATCGAGGTCATCATCCGGCAGATGCTGCGCAAGCGGCAGGTCAAGGAGCCGGGCGACACCCCGTTCCTGCCGGGTCAGATCGTCGACCGCTTCACCTACCAGATCGCGAACGACGCGGTGCGCGAGCGCATCAACTCGGGCGCGAAGGTGAAGTACGTCGACCCGGTGACGGGTGAGAACGTCGAGCGCGAGTACAAGGAGGCGACAGCCACCTGGATCCTCCTCGGTATCACCGAGGCGTCCCTCGCGACGGATTCGTTCCTCTCGGCGGCGTCGTTCCAGAAGACCACCCGCGTCCTCACGGAGGCGGCGGTTCGCGGCAAGAAGGACCAGCTGATCGGTCTGAAGGAGAACGTCATCATCGGCCGTCTCATCCCGGCCGGTACGGGCGTGAAGCAGTACCGCGACGTGGCGATCGACGTTCAGCGCGGCCCGACCTGGGCCCAGCAGTCGCTCACCGCGCTCGTCGAGGCGGAGGACCGGGGAGTCGGCAACGACTTCGACGCCCTCTCGTTCCCGTCGCTCGCCGACATGGCGGCGGCGGAAGACGACTTCGAGGACTGAGCCTTCTAGGTCGTCGATAAGAGGGGCGAGAACCAATCGGTTCTCGCCCCTCGCGTTTTGACATAATGTCAAGGCGCATGGACGATCTGATCGGAACCCTCTATAACGCGTTCGATCCACTCAAGCCTGCCACGGAGAGGGAGTACGTCGAGACGTCTGATGTTCGAGGCAACGAGGCGCTCGCTCGATATTTCCTGCGGCACCTCATTCGGAGCGAGGCCTACCTAAGCCTCCCGTTCTCGGGACATATCGGCGGAGGCAAATCGTCCGAGCTGAACCATCTTGCCACCTGTCTTCGGAAACCCCATCCCTTGACGAAAGGCAAGCGCTACCTGCCGATCAAACTGGACGTGCTCGATTACTTCGACGAGTTCACCGCCTCGACCGCTGAGGTTCTCCTCGCGATGGTAAGCGAGATCGGAGACGTATTCCGCACCGACCTGGAACTCCAGGTCGAGTTGAAGGACGGTCTGCTCTCACGCCGTCTGCAAGAACTTAAGGGAGTGCTGCTTTCCGATGTGACCGTTGCCGGGGCTCAGGTAACGATTGGTGGCGTGAAGTCGGACGTTAAGCTTCTCCGCAACGATCCTAAGAGGCGAGGAGAAGTCCGCAAGGCCTTGGAGCGTGAGCCCGGTCAGTTTCAAGAGGCTCTAAACTCCCTTCTGCAAGAGGCACGGAACGTCGTCAGAGAGAAGGGATTCACCGACATCGTCTTGCTGATCGACTCGCTGGACCGGATCGAGAAGACGCCGACCCAAGACGATAAGTCGGTTGCCCATCGGAACCTGTTTCTGGATTCCGCTTACGTCTTCGCCGATTTGAGAGTCCATAAGGTGCTGACGGTTCCCTTGAGCTTCGTGCGTTCGCACGGTTCTCAGCTTAATCTGCGATATGGCCTGTCCCCTTTGGTGCTTCCGCTCGTTAAGGTCGAGAACCGCCACCATGAATCCTACAAGAAAGGGTACGAGGCGTTCAAGCAATTGATAAGGCAGCGTATCGCGCCCATCGAACTCGACGTCGTCTTCGAAGAAGACGCTTTGAATCATCTAATCCGATACTCCGGGGGGCACCCACGCCTTTTTCTTAGATACGTCATGGAGGCACTTGCCGAAAGCGACGACTTACCGGTAGAGATGACGGCCGCTCGCAAGGCAATCCGGCCGACGATCCAAACGATGTCGCCTTCCGTTCATGCCGATTGGTGGCCCAAGTTGGCCGCGTTGGAGCTTGATCCTCAGCAGCAGGTGCACGAGGAGGACGCGGACGTCCAACGGATGCTCGAAGAAACGATGATTTTGGAGTATCTCAACGGAGACGAGGAGACGAACGACTTCGAAGAGAGCGCTCCTTGGTATGCCGTCCATCCAATCCTGCGCGAGCTTCAGAGCTTCAAAATCGCGCTCGAAGCGGTGAAGAAGCCGAACAATGGGTCTTGATCTAGAGCTTGAAACTCCCACTCGGAACGAGGAACTTGCGCGTCTTGCGCGGGCCCTTCGTCTCGCCCGGGGCTTTCGGCTCTACTTCGCGCGTTCGCTTCCGGGAGAACCTCGGCGCGAGCTGCTGGACGATCTTTTCGCCGCCTTAGGCGGGGCGGTCAGGGTCTTCGACGCCGAGCCGGGTTTGGATCATCTGCGATCGGCGTTGGAGTCGGAGCTTGCCAGCGGCGAACCGCCCCGTGCGGTGTGCGTGACGGGGATCGAAACGTGGGTCCCGGCGGGAGAGGCGGGGGCGGGTTCCGCCTTCGTGCGGAACCTGAACGCCGCGCGCGACCGGTTCGCCCAAACTGTCCCGTGTCCGGTGGTGATCTGGGGCGCCGACCACGTCCTGCGGGCGATCCAGCACGGCGCGCCGGACTTCTTCTCCGTGGCTTCGGGCATCTACCTCTTCCCCCAAGAGGTGCCAGAACCGGCGGACGCGAGGGACGATTCCCGAAATCTCGAAGGGGCGGCGCGCTGGCTCCAGGAACTGGCGGAGATCAACGACCGGCTTCAGGCGACGAATCCTGAAAGCGTTGGAACGCAGGCGATCGATCGAATCGATCTTCTCAACCGAAGGGTCGAGCTTTTGCTTGAGCTTGCCCGTTACGAAGAGGCGGAGCAGGAGGCGAAGAGGGTTTATGAGGAAGCGGGCTGCTCTTTGGGTGACGACCATCCGGACACTCTGTCGAGTGCGAACAATCTGGCAAGGCTCTATGAAGCGAAGGGCCGCTTCGCGGAGGCGGAACCTCTCTTCGCCGCCACTTTTGCAACGCGCCGCCGGGTCTTAGGCGACGACCACCCGGACACCCTGCGGAGCGCGAACAACCTGGCGGCCCTGTACCGGTCGACGGGCCGCTTCGCGGAGGCGGAGCCCCTCTACGCCGACACGCTGGCGGCGCATCGCCGCGTGCTGGGCGACGACCACCCGGACACCCTCCGGAGCGCGAACAACCTGGCGGCCCTGTACCGGTCGACGGGCCGCTTCGCGGAGGCGGAGCCCCTCTACGCCGACACGCTGGCGGCGCATCGCCGCGTGCTGGGCGACGACCACCCGGACACCCTCCGGAGCGCGAACAACCTGGCGGTGCTCTGCGAATCCACGGGCCGCTTCGCGGAGGCGGAGCCTCTCCACGCCGCCACGCTGGCGACGCGGCGCCGCGTGCTGGGCGACGACCACCCAGACACCCTCTCAAGCGCGAACAACCTGGCGTCTCTGTACCAATCGACGGGCCGCTTCACGGAGGCGGAGCCCCTCCACGCCGACACGCTGGCGGCGCATCGCCGCGTGCTGGGCGACGACCACCCGGACACCCTCTCAAGCGCGAACAACCTGGCGTTCCTCTACAAATCGACGGGCCGCTTTGCCGAGGCGGAGTCTCTCTACGCCCCCACGCTGAAGGCGTACCGCCGCGTGCTGGGCGACGATCACCCGGACACCCTGCGGATCGCGAACAACCTGGCGGTGCTTTACCGGTTGACGGGACGGAGCGCCAAAGCACTGGCCTTGATCCAGCCGCTACTTCCCACCGCGCGTCGCCTCCCTTTGGAGCATGAAGTACGGAAAACAATTGAAAGCAACTTTGGCGTGTTGCAGGACGATCGATGGCCTCGTTTTAACCGCCAGAAAAGGTCGGGGAAGCGCGGTAAGAAGTAGCCCGGAGTCTTCCCGAGGAAGAAGGCCTGGGAGCTTGGCTGTCCGTGTTTCGAAGGTTTTCGGTAGCGGCTCCCGGGCGATCAGGCGGGGTCTTGGTCGGTCGTTCAGGCGCGGGTGTAGGTGGCTTTTATCATCTCCTGCCACTCGCCTTCGTCGTCCTGGCCGTAGGAGGTGACGACGTGCCTGTCCTCGTCGACGATCTCCATGACGTCGCGGTAGCGGGCGGTCTCTCCGTCCTCGACCATGCTGGGGCCTTCGCCGTCGAGGGTCATGGTCTTGCCATCGTCGCTGAGCGTGCCGACGGACGTCCAGAGGTGGGACGTCATCGAGCCGAACCAGCAGCCCCGGTACTCGTTGGACGAGACGTCGTAGCCGAGCGTTCTGACCAGCGTGAAGGGCGTGCCGTCCGGCATTCGGCCCTGGGCCTCCCCGCAGGCCCAGAGGCCACCGAGGCTCCGGACGCTCTCGGAGCCTTCCGACTTCTGGATCGGGCCGCCTGGTTCCATCACGAACTCCGACGCGACTCTCCACTCGCCCACCAGCTTCTGTAGCCAGGCGTGTTCCGCCACCGGCTTGGTCCCCATCTCCGTCGTTTCCTGAGTGTCAACGCTCATCGCATCCTTCGGTCGAACGCGGAACTGAAGAATCGACCTTCGGATGGGGGTTGGGCGGAAAAAAGACTAACCGAGAGAAAGGACCCCGCTGCGGACCGCCGTGACCTGGCCGTGCTCCGAGAGGGCGGCGAGGAACTCCGAGAGCCGGGCGGGGGTGGTGGAGAGCTCGGCGGTAAGGTGGCCTTCGCGCAGTTCGATGAGGCGGGCGCTCCAGGCGCCGACGACGCTCAGGGCCTCCTCGGGGTGTTCGGCGGCGACGCGGACGAGCGCGAGTTCGCGCGAGAGGTTCGGGGTCTTGGGGTTCATGGGTTCTCTTCTCGAAAAGCGAAGAGGGCCCCTCCGGCGGTCTGCCGGAGGGGCCCTCTTGGAGGAGTTCTAGGGGCGCGTCCTACGGCAGGGTGGGGGGCGTAAAGCCGAAAAAGCCGTACCAGAAGGCAGCGCGGAAGGCCGACGCGGACACCGAAGCGACCTGCGGAGCGGACTTCCTCATGGGTTTATTATCGCACATCGACCTCTGACGCGCGCACGACCGCCGCGCTCACGATCGCACCGCGCGGTAGGCTACGTCTCGTCCGGGCGCCGCCGCCCGGGCGGAGCATCCGTGATCCTGACCCGCCATCTCCACGATCTCGCCGCTCGGTGGGCCATCGACGGCCGCCTTCTTCCCCAGGAGACCACCTTGGCCGCCCTGCTGAGCGTTTCGTCCGACGAACGGGAACGTCTTTTCGAGAGGGCGGGCGAAAGCGCAGGGGGGACGCTCCTGCCTCCGATCGAAGACGGCCAGGAGGTCTGGGCGAGCGGCGTCACGTACCGCCGCAGCCTCGTCGAGCGCGAGGCGGAGTCGGTGGTCGCCGACGTCTACGCACGGGTCTACGAGGCGGATCGACCGGAGCTTTTCTTCAAGAGCCTCGGGTTTCGGGTCAAGGGCCATCGGGAGGCGATCCGAGTCCGGGGCGACAGCGCCTGGAACGTGCCGGAGCCCGAGCTGACGCTCGTCCTGGACGCGCGAGGGCGGATCGTGGGCTACACGGCGGGGAACGACGTCTCGTCGCGCAGCATCGAGGGGGAGAACCCGCTCTACCTGCCGCAGGCGAAGTGCTACGAGGGCTCGTGCGCCCTCGGGCCGGGGATCGTGCTGACGGACGATCCCGGTGAGGTTCCGATCGATCTCGCGATCCGGCGGGAGGGAAGCGAGGCGTTCGCCGGAAGCGCGAGCACGGCCCAGATGAAGCGGGGCTACCGGGAGCTGGCCGAGTACCTGTTCCGGGAGATGCGCTTCCGCGCGGGAGCCTTCCTGATGACGGGCACGGGGATCGTGCCGGGACCGGAGTTCACCTTGCAGAGTGGGGATGCGGTGCGGGTCACGGTGGGCGAACTGACGCTCGAGAACGATGTCGCCTGACCTTTACGACATCGCGACGGTCGCCGAGGGGCCGGCGGGCGAGTTGCCGCTGACGGCGGCGATGCTTCTCGGGCGTCCTTCGGGGGATCTGTTCGGCCTGTCGCAGAACGCGGGGATGGGTTGGGAGCCCTCAAAGATGGGGGGCGAGGAGTTTTTGATCCTGTCGACGCTCGGCGGCTTGCGGGGCGAGGACGGGCGGCCCATCGCCCTGGGCTACCACACCGGGCACTGGGAGGTCGGGCTTCAGGTTCGAGAATGCGCGGAGGAGCTTCGGCGACGGGGCGCGATTCCGTTCGCCGGCTACGTTTCCGACCCGTGCGACGGGCGGACGCAGGGGACGGAGGGGATGTTCGACTCCCTGCCGTACCGGAACGACGCGGCGGTGGTGCTGCGGCGGCTGATCCGGTCGTTGCCGACGCGCCGCGGGGTGATCGGGGTGGCGACGTGCGACAAGGGGCTGCCCGCGATGCTGATGGCCCTCGCGGGGACGCGCGACCTGCCGGTGGCCCTCGTGCCGGGGGGCGTGTCCCTGCCGCCCCGACGGGGCGAGGACGCGGGAAAGGTGCAGACGATCGGGGCGCGGTTCGCCCACGGGATGCTGACCCTCAAAGAGGCGGCGGAGGCGGGTTGCCGCGCCTGCGCGACGCCGGGCGGCGGGTGCCAGTTCTTCGGGACGGCGGCGACGGCCCAGGCGGTCGCGGAAGCGCTGGGGCTGACGGTTCCCCACGCGGCGCTGGCGCCCAGCGGGCAAGCGATCTGGCTCGACATCGCCACCCGCACCGCCGAGGCGATCTTGAGCGCGCCGAAGTCGGGGGAGATCCTGACGGACGCGGCGGTGGAGAACGCGATGCTCGTCCACGCCGCCTGCGGCGGTTCGACGAACCTGCTGCTCCACGTTCCCGCGATCGCCCACGCGGCGGGCCTGAGACGTCCGGGTGTGGACGACTGGACGCGCGCGAACCGGACGGTGGAGCGGATCGTGGACGTGTTGCCGAACGGCCCCGCCGACCACCCGACGGTGCGGCTGTACCTGGCGGGGGGCGTGCCGGAAGTGATGCTCCACCTGCGGGACGTGCTCAATCTCGAATGCCGGACGATCAACGGGAAGGCTTTGGGTGAGAACCTGGCGGAGTGGGAGAGCTCGGAGCGGCGGCAACGGGTGCGAGAGCGGCTCCGGGAGGACGGGGTGGAGCCGGACGAGGTGATCCGCCCTTCGGGGCGGGGGTTCGGGCCGACCCTGGCGTTTCCGGTGGGCAACCTCGCGCCGGAGGGAAGCGTCGTGAAGGCGACGGCCATCGATCCGACGCAGAGGGTCGACGGCGTCTACCGAAAGCGCGGCCCGGCGCGGGTGTTCACGAGCGAGCAGGCGGCGATCGCGTCGATCAAGGCGGGGCGGATCGCCGCGGGCGACGTGATCGTGCTGATCGGCCGCGGTCCGCTGGGGACGGGCATGGAGGAGACGTACCAGCTTACAAGCGCGCTCAAGCACCTGCCGTTCGGAAGGGAGGTGGCCTTGGTGACCGACGCGCGGTTCTCGGGGGTGAGCACCGGGGCGTGCGTGGGCCACGTCGGGCCGGAGGCCTTGGCGGGCGGTCCGATCGGGAGGGTGCGCGACGGGGACACGATCGAGATCGTGGTCGACCCTTCGGGAGCCTCGTCCCTGAACGTCTTGGACGCGGATTTCGCGGCTCGTCCCCTGCGGGACGATCTGGCGCCTGACCCGCGCCTGCCCGACGACACGCGGCTCTGGGCGGCGATGGCCACGGCGAGCGGCGGGCTGTGGGGCGGGTGCGTCTACGACGTGGAGGCGATCGTCGCTAGGCTTCGTCCGTGAGCGCCGCCGCCACCTCGTCCCGGGCGATCGCGGTCCCGTCGGGCTTGACCACGTAGAAGGCGGCGGCGGCGTTGCCTGCCCACTGGCCGACGCGGGCGGAGACGACGTTCCAGTCCCGTCCCGCGAGAAGGCGGGCCATCCGGTAGGGCATTCCCCGGCCCCGGGGGGCGCGGACCTCCAGGATGCCCGGAACCCCTTCGGCGTAGTTCCACCGGAAGATCTCCTGGCGCCGCTCGGGATCGAGGCCGCGCGCGCGAAGGACGTCGTCGGCGGTGCGTTCGCCGCGCACGACGGCGCGCAAGGCGTCGGACACAGCCCGTAGGGTCGCGCCCGGGATCGGTCCGCCGCCGAAGGTGGCGACGAAGGTATCGAGCGCGACGGGCGGGTCGCTGCGGGCGGTGCGGGCGCGCAGGGCCACGATGCCCAGATCGTGGGCGTACAGCACGGCCAGGAGTCGGCTGAGGAGGCCCGGCGAGTCGACGCAGGCGATCGTCAACTCGGTGGCCCCGAGGTCCGGGCGCGGGTGGGCCTCGACGGTCGGTTCGCCGCGCGCGGCGCGTTCGGCGTAGTCCAGGTGGACGGCGACGAGCTCGGCGGGGGCGCCGGCGAGGTAGTCGGCGGGCATGGCGGCGACGAAGCGCTCGATCGCCTCCAGGTCGGCGGGTCCTTCGTTCAGGCGTCGGACGAGGCGTCGCCGGTAGCCTTCGATCTCGCCCGATACCGGTCGGACGGACTCCATGTGGGCGGCGGCGCGCTCGTAGAGCTGCCGCAGGAAGGTGTCCAGTACAGGCGTCCATACGCCCGGGGCGACGGCTCGGATATCGGCGTAGGTGAGGAGGGTCAGCATCGCCAGCCGCTCGGTCGTCCCGACGAACCGTGCGAACTCGTCGATCGTGTCGGGGCGCTCGAGGTCGCGGACGCGGACGAAGCGGGCCATCGTGAGGTGTTCGCGCACGAGCCACGCGACGTCGGCGACCGCGAGCTCTCCCAGACGCCATCTTCGGGCGATCGCCTCGGCCATCTTGGCTCCGCGTTCGGCGTGTCCTTCGTCGCCCTCGTCTTTGCCCACATCGTGCAGGAGGGTCGCGAGGACGAGGCGGCTTCGATCGGGGAGCGAGGCGAGCAGCCCCCCGAGGAATCCGTCCTCGGGAAGCGCATCGAGTTCGGCGACGGCCCGGAGGGTGTGTTCCATCACCGTGTAGGCGTGGATGGCGTCTTGAGGAAGCCGGGTACGCAGGGCGGTCAGCTCGGGAAGGAGACGGTCCAGAAGCCCGGCGGCGTCGAGGGCGCGGATCGTAGGCTCGCCCGACGCAAGGGCGCGCATCGTCTCCGGGCCTGCCTCATCGGAGGCGGGGGTGGCGGGGAAGTCGCCTACGGGCAGCCCGAGTTGGACGCCGACCGCGACGCCGACGGCGGCGAGCCCCGCCCGGGACTCGTGGGAAAGGCGGATCTCGCCGCGCACGGCGAAGACCCCGGGCGAGAGTTCGAAGCGGGCTTCCGAGAGGCGAGCCAAGGCGCGCTCGTACTCGGCCGCGAGACCGCAACGCGCGCGGGCGAGATCGTCCCAGTACTCTCCGGTCTCCCGTCCCACCCGCGCCGCGACTTCTACCAGGCGGGATCGGGCGAGTCGGTCCTGAGAGCGCCCGGTCACGCGATGGAGGAGGTTTCGTGCGAGCAGGACGGCGTCGACCACGGCGTTCAGGGGAAGGGGACGCTCGCCGACCGCGATGCGCAGCCAGTTGGCGGCGTGGAAGTCTCGCAAGCCGCCCGCGCCTTCCTTGAGATCGGGCTCCGCGACGAGGGGCGTGTCGTTCGTCCGGGCGCGCGCCTCGCGTCGCTCGCCGATCTTCGCGAGGGCGAACTCGCCCGCCGCGAAGCTCTCGTCCAGGGCGTTCGCCAGGGGGCGGAAGGGACGGGGGTCGCCTGCGACGAGCCTCATGTCGAGAAGTCCCGTGCGGGTTTTCGCGTCGAGGCCCGGCGCATCGGAGATGAGACGGAAGGCGTATCCCAGGCGCAGGCCGAAGAGGTCGAAAGCGTCGTGCAGGTCTCGGTAGAGACGGCGGACCACGGCGTCGAGTCCGGAGGACGATTCGTCCACGGGAACGACGGTAAGGTCTACGTCGCTGTGGGGAGCCAGTTCCTGACGGCCGTAGCCGCCGGTCGCGATCACGGCCACGGGAGCGTCGCCGACGATCGACTCCACCACGAGGTCGGCGATTCGGGTGTGGCGCTCGCACCAGCCGAATCCTTCCGGGCGTGCGTCGAGGTCTTCGAGCAGGGTCCGGCGCCGGGCGGCGAGATCGAGAAGGGAGGGGTGCGAAGAAAGGATGATGGATTGTGGCCCCTCGAAGGCCAAGGTGGACGGTCTAGCCCGCTCCGACGTCGGTCGGTCCGTAGGCGCGGGGTTCGTTCAGGGTGATCTGGAGGAGAGCGTTGCCCAGCAGGCGGTCGAGGGCGTAGCAGAGGGGGGAAGCGACGAGGGCGAGGGCGAGGGCGACCAGCGTGACGTTCCGTCCGACGCGGGCGTAGGTCTGGGCGGCCATCGTGGGGGTGGAGAAGCGGCGCACCACCGCATAGGCGGGAGCGATCAGGGCGGAGGCTCCGAGCAGGGCGACGATAAGGGCGCCGAGTCTCTGGGCATCGCCCAGCCAAGCGCCGACCGGTCCCAGTTCAGGAAGGAGGGCGCCGGGCAGGCTTCGGGCGACGGCGGCGAGCGGCACGCCGATCAGAAGGACGAGGGTGACGACCCCGACGAGAAAGCCATGGAGCGGGCCGAGCGTCGCGTCGCCGAAGCGCTTGGGCCGTTCGGGACCGAGCGCGGGCACGAGGGCGCAGGCAGCGGCGGTCAGGCCGACCCAAGGGTAGCCGAGGAAGACCCCTCCCCCCAGCAGCGCGAACGAGGTGGCGGCGAGGCCGGAACCGTGGAAACGGCTCCGGACGTACGCGACGGCGGTGGTTCTTCGCCCAAACATCCAAACCAAGCCTCCCACAAGGGCGGTGACGAGGAAGCCTCCCGGCAAGGCGGCGACGAAGACGGCGGCGAGCGCGAGCGCCTGGAAGCGTCCGGCGGGATCGCGAACCTCCTGGAACGCCTGCCAGCTGTCGTTCACCTGGAACTGCCGGTCGCAGAACCTCGCCTCGCTTCCCCTTCCCGACTCCCGAAGCTTGCGCGTCAGTTCGCCTTTCGCCAGAACAAGGCGGCGCGGCGAACCGTTCAATCCGGTCGCCGGATCGTCGATGACCGCTCCGGGAGGATAGGTCGCGCCTTCGACGATCGCCATGCCGTAGGCGGCGAGGCGGTATTGGCGCGAGTAGTTGCGCAGGGTCGCGCCGTTGTGGATCGTCTGGAGGGCGTATTCGTCGCGTACCCGGGGAGAGTCCAGAGTCTCCAGCGTCCGGAACGCTTCAGACTTCAGGGCGGCTCCCATGGCGAGCGAGCGACGCGGGGCGGCGGCGGCGTAGATCCAGGCGGGCGCGTCGCCGATCGTCCGGGCGCCCTGAACCTGTCGGGCGGCGCGAACCATCATCTCGGTCAGGGCCTCGTTCTGGTAATCGTCGTACCGGAGGCGCCGACTGGCGGTGCGCCAGCTGCCGCGGGCAGCGGCGCCGGTTTCGAACACCGAGCGGGCCAAGGGCCAGAAGGCGTTGTCCACCTCGGTGTCCGCGCCTCGCTCGGCGATCTCCACGAGCGCCTTTCGTTCGGTTTGGGTCAGAGGCGAGCCTTCGACAAGCCGTTCGGCTCCTTCGTGCAGGTAGGCGGCGCCGGAGGGGCGGTCGGTCGGTTTGCGGAGCGGTGGGGGGGTGAGAAGGCCGGAGAGATCGTCGGGCGGACGCTTGCGGAACGCGGCCAGCAGTCCGGGACGTGTGGAGGGATGGGCGACCAGAACGAGGAGCGCGCCTCCCGCCGCGCCGAGCAGAGCCCGGACGCGAGGCGTCACCGCAGGGTTTTGGGCAGATCGTCGGCGTTGTACGCGAGGGAGGGCTTGACCACGCGTCTCGCCTCACCGAGGTGCGATCCTGTGGGATCGACCGGCTTTGTCATCGCCTGAACGGCGGCGAGGAGAAGGCCGGCGGCGACGGCTCCGCCGAGGAGAGCGGGGGACCAATAGCGAACGCCGTCCCGAAGCATGGTGACCTGAGCGCGGCGCAACACGCGTCGGTCGAACGACGGCTCGGCGTCGGCTTCCGTTCCGAACGCGGCGCACCGAAGGAGGTTGAGGGACATCGAAGCGGCCTCTTCCTCCCGGGCGCACGCGTCGCAGGCGGCGCGATGTCGACCGAGAAACGCCTCTTCGCGGGGCGTGGCCTCGCGGTCGACGATCTCGCTCAGGAGTCGGCCGAAACGTCGGCAGCCCGGGCCCTTCATCAGTCTTTGTTGGCCTCTAGCCATAGGTGTCGGAACCGCTCGCGGGCGGTGTGAAGTCGGGATCGGACGGTACCGACAGGCACCTGCATGACGGCGGCGACCTCGTCGTAGCTCAACTGTTCCATCTCGCGCAGGACGAGCGTGGTTCGCAGATCAGCGGGGAGTTGGTCGAGGAGGCGCTCGATGACGACACGGTTCTCGACGGCAGGACCTTGGCAAGGCTCGGCCCGATCGAACTCGACGAGCTCGGCGCGTTTGAGGCGCAGGCGGTCCATGCACAGGCGAACGCAGATCCGGTAGAGGTAGCCGGAGAAGGCGCGGTCGTCGCGGAGCTTGGCGATCTCGCGGAACGCCTTGAGGAAGGCCTCTTGGGAGACGTCCTCGGCCTCGTGCCGATCGCGCAGCAGGTTCGCCGCGGTGCGGACGAGTCTCATGCGATGCCGCTCGATCAGAAGTCCCAGCGCCGCCTCGTCGCCCTTGCGGACGCGCGCCACCCACTGCCTCTCTAAGGCGGCGGGATCGACGGCGGCGGAACTGAAGCGAGCGGCATCAAGCATTTTACGACTCTTAGGACGGGACAGGGAACGCGGTTCGTTCACCTTCGGGGCGTGATCTTAGCCTTTGAACAGCGACTTTACGATGAAGAGCGCGTTCGCGGGCCGTTCCGCGAGGCGGCGCGTGAAGTAGGGGTACCACGCGTCGCCGAACGGCACGTACACCCGCACATTATAACCTCGGTCCCGCAGGGAGTCCTGCAGATCCCGGCGGATCCCGTAGAGCATCTGGTACTCGAACCGGCCTTTATCGATGCCTTGGGCCTCAGCGTAGGCGTTGAATTCGCGGATGGCGGCCTCGTCGTGGGTCGCGAGGGCGGGATAGTTCCCCGCCTGAAGCAGCCGCTTGCCCTGCTTGACGAACTGCTCGTCCACCTTCGCCTTGCTCGGGTAGGCGACCGACTCCGGCTCCAGGTAGGCGCCCTTCACGAGGCGGACGCGAGCGCCGAGGCCGATCATGCGCTCGACGTCGTCGTCGGTCCGATGCAGGTAGCTCTGGAGGACGGTGCCGGTGTTCGGGAACTCGCGGAAGACGCGCTCGACGATCTCGACCGTCCGCGCGGTGTACTCGCTCGCCTCCATGTCGATCCGGACGAAGGTGCCGACCTCGGCGGCCTTGCGGACCACGTCGCGGTAGTTGGCCTCGGCGAACGCCTCGCCCTGGTCGAGGCCGCACTGGGTGAGCTTGATGGAGATGTTGAGGGGCTCGTGGGATCCGGGGCGGGGACCCTTCGAGTAGGCCGCGACCTGGGGCACCTGCGCGATCCGGTCCAGCATCCGGCCATAGGTCGCCTTCGCCTCCAAGGCCTCCGCCTCGGAGTGGGTGTTCTCGCCCAGGTAGTCCAGGGTGACCATAAGCCGCTTGCCGAGAAGGGATTCGCTTCCCCGAATCGCCTCTTCAAGGGTATCGCCCGCGATGAAGCGGCGCACCAGGGGGCGAAAAAGACGGGCGCGACGGACGGCGCCTTCAACCGGACCGAAGGCGGCGGTCTTGAGGACGAGAGTGCGGGCGAGCATAGGCCAGGACGAGTGTACTGCCAACGGAAACGGCGGAAATCGGAAC
>CAZEWR010000031.1:0-68515 GCA_964516175.1 uncultured Fimbriimonas sp.
CGCGGGCACGATGAACCCGTTCCAGCACGGAGAGGTGTTCGTCACCGAGGACGGCGCGGAAACCGACCTCGACCTCGGCCACTACGAGCGTTTCATCGACGTCGAGTGCTCCGACCGAAGCTCGATCACCACGGGCAAGGTCTACCGGGCGGTCATCGACGCCGAGCGGCGGGGCGACTACCTGGGCGGTACCGTCCAGGTGATCCCCCACGTCACCAACGAGATCAAGCGGCGCCTCATGGAGATCGACGCCGACATCGTCATCGCGGAGATCGGCGGCACGGTCGGCGACATCGAGAGCCTGCCCTTCCTGGAGGCGATCCGCCAGATGCGCGGCGACGTGGGCTGGGACGACTGCCTCTACGTCCACGTCACCCTCATCCCCACCGTCGGCCCCTGGAAAGAGGTCAAGACCAAGCCGACCCAGCACTCCGTCCAGCAGCTCCGCCAGATCGGCATCGCGCCCGACGTGCTCGTCTGTCGCTCCGAGGTGCCTCTAGAGGAAGATCAGCGCACGAAGATCTCCCTGTTCTGTGGCGTCCCGCCCCAGGCCGTCGTCGAGAGCAAGACCGTCGACACGATCTACGAGGTGCCCCTCGCCTACGAGGAGGCGGGCGTCGGCGACTACGTCTGCAGGAAGCTCGGCCTCGAACCGCGCACGCCCGCCATGGCGGAGTGGGAAGGCTTGGTCGACACCCTCAAGAATCCCCAGCGGCGGGTCACCATCGCCGTCGTCGGCAAGTACACGAGCAACGGCGACGCCTACAAGTCCATCGCCGAGGCTCTCGTCCACGCGGGTATTCCCAACGGCGCGGGCGTCGATCTCCGCTGGATCGAGAGCGACCAGCTCGAAGGCAGCGCCGACCCGAAGGCGCTGCTCGAAGGCGCCGACGCCCTGCTCGTCGCCCCGGGCTTCGGCGGCCGCGGCATCGAAGGCAAGATCGAGGCGATCCGTCACGCCCGCGAGTCGGGCCTTCCGTTCTTCGGCATCTGCCTCGGCCTCCAGATGGCGGTCATCGAGTACGCCCGCAACGTGCTCGGCCTCCGGGGCGCGAACAGCGAGGAGATGGATCCCAGCGCGGCGCACCCCGTCATCCACCTGCTGCCCGAGCAGAAGGACGTCGTGGACAAGGGCGCCACGATGCGCCTCGGCTCCTATCCGTGCAACCTGGTCGCGGGCTCGATCGCCGCGAACCTCTACGGCGGCACCCGCATCGAGGAGCGCCATCGCCACCGGTTCGAGGTGAACAACGACTACCGCGAACGGCTCCAGGAGGCGGGCATGGTGATCTCCGGCGTCTCGCCGGACTACCGCCTCGTCGAGACGGTCGAGGTTCCGGGCCATCCGTTCTTCGTGGCCACCCAGGCCCACCCGGAGTTCAAGAGCCGTCCGAACCGCCCGCATCCCCTCTTCACCGGCTTCATCGCGGCGGCGGTGGCGGGGAAGAATCTCCCCGAACCGGAGCGAGCGGAGCCCGAGCGGTCTGAGCCCGTCGCGGTCTAGCCGCTCGCCCTTGGCGAGCGGCGATCCTTTAGGTAAAAAGGCCAAAGGCGCCGCGTTCTTGCTCTACAATAGACGCGTGCACGCCTACCGCATCGCCACCATTCTGGCCGGCTCCGCCGCCGGAGGCGTCCTGACGATGCGGCTGATCGTACCGGCGGTCTCCTGGGCGATGTCGCCGCCCGCGCCCGAGGTCGTCCGGACGCCTTCCGCACAGATCGGAGCCCTTCCGAAAGACCTGGACGCTCTTGATCGCCTGAGTCGAAGACTCGCGCCCTCGCAGGTCGCCGCGATGCGCAAGCGCGTCGAACGGTCGCCAGGAGACGCGCGGACGCGCGCGCTGCTCGCCCAAGCCACCTGGTACGACCGGGGGGACGCCGAGATCGCGCGAACCCACCGGGAGCAGATCGTCTGGTTCGTCGCGAACGCTCCCGATTCGCCCTTCCTGTCGCACGGCATCGTGGACGTCGATCGGATCTCGGACGCTCGGACCTACGCTCTGGTCCGCGACCTGTACGACGAGGCTCTCGCGAAAAGGCCGAACGACGCGAACGTCATGGCGAACTACGCCAACCTCCTGCTGGTGCCCGAAAACGACCGGGCGATCGCACTTCTGACCCAGGCGATCCGGCTGGATCCGAAGAATCCCCGCCGCTACCAGCGCCGCGGCCAAGCCTACGCGCTGGCGTCCCGGAGACTGAACGGAGCCCGGGACCGGAACAAGGCCTCTCTCGCCTTCGACGACTACCTGAAGGCGAGAAGCCTGGGAGCCGACTTCAACCCGAGCTATCTGATCGAGAACGCGTTCGACGCGGGGCGCCTCGGCGAGGTGGAGGGGGAAGCGAATGCGGCTCTTCGGGACCATCACGACGCGGACGCCGTCCATACCGCGCACACGACGCTCGGGCGCGTGGCGTTGCGTCGCGGCGACCTTGCCGCCGCGAAGGCCCACCTCCTTGATTCGGCCAAGGTAACCGGCTCGCCCGTCCTGGGCTCCTTCGGCCCCCGGATGGAACTCGCTCAGGAACTGCTCGCCAAGGGCGAGCGGAAGACCGTCCTCGCCTATCTGAAGGCCTGCGGAAGGTTCTGGCAGGACGACCGGCAAACCCAGTGGGCTAAATCGGTCGAGAGCGGCGGCACGCCCGACTGGGACTGACGTCCTCCCGTTGAGACCGCTGAGTAACCGGAGCCGGTCGCGGTGCGAGCCCCGCTTCGGGCATGATCCTAGCCATGCCTGAAGCGGAAGAGTCCGTCGAGGTCGACCCGCGCATCGAGCAATCGATCGAGCGAACGTTGCTCGCCTGGATCCGAACCGCCCTCGCGATCATGGGCCTTGGCTTCGTCGTGGCACGGTTCGGACTGTTCCTGCGCGAAACCGCCGCGACCAAAGGGGCTCCATTCCCACCCTCGCGCGGCTTCTCACCCATCGTCGGCGTTCTCCTTATCCTCCTTGGCGTCGTCGCCTTGGTCGTTGCCTCGTTGCGCTTCGCCGATACGCTCCGTCGTCTACGTCGTGGCCAGCCCGCTCCCTTGACCGTCGCGCCCGGTCTCTTCCTCACGTTGGGATTGGCCCTTGTCGGTCTCGTGCTCGCGGCCTATCTTCTGCTCACCGCTCGCTAGAGGGATCGAAGCTAAAGATTTAACGCATAGTTAAAACGGTGTTGGCTTTCTAACTTGGAAGAGGTGTGAGGCTGCGGAAGCCTTCGGGAAGGTTCGCCGTTCCCTAGAGCGAAAGACCTAGCGGGAACCTCTAGGGCAAAAAGGGACATACTTCCGTTTACCCATGACCCGAGGCCATCGATGAGCGTCCTCTCGCTCGCCCTCTCCCTCGTCGCCGCCCAGCAGGCGACGCCGCCGGACGCCCCCCGGCTCCTGAGGCAACCCGCCATCCACGGCGATACCGTCGTCTTTGTCCACGCGGGCGATCTTTGGGTCACCTCGATCAACGGCGGCGCCACACGGCGGTTGACCAGCCATCCGGGACTGGAGAGCCGGCCGAAGATCTCTCCCGACGGCAAGACCGTCGCCTTTACCGGACAGTACGACGGCAACAACGACGTTTACGTGATCCCGATCACGGGCGGCGAACCGAAGCGGCTCACCTACGAGCCTCAGCCCGACATCACTCTGGGCTGGACACCGGACGGACGGGTCGCCTACGCCTCGAACTTTGGCTCCTCGTCCACCCGAACGAACCGCCTGTGGCTGATCTCTCCCCAAGGCGGGATGCCAAAACGCACCGCGATCGATGAGATCGGCGAGGGCTCGTTCCTCAACGACGACACCATCGTCTACAACCGGTTCGGCTCGTCCAACTTCAACTGGCGGCGCTACCGGGGCGGTACCCAGGGCCGCATCTCGATCTACGACCTGAAGACCAACAGCTATCGGGAGCTTGCCGCCGGTCGTGAGCAGAACTACTGGCCCATGGTCGTAGGCAACACCGTCGTCTACGCGAGCGACAAGAAGCTGGCGACGCTGAACCTCTACCAAGTCGACCTCGGGACGGGCAAGGAGACCCAACTCACGTCCTTCAACGACGCCGACGTCCGATTCCCCACGACCGACGGCAAGCGCGTCGCCTTCGAGCGGGACGGCCAGCTCTATACGCTCGATCTCGCGACCAAGGCGATCGCCGAGGTCAAGCCCACGATCGAATCCGAGAACCTTCAGGCGCGTCCGATCCTGCGGCGCACCCTTCCGTACCTCTCGGGCGTCGCTCTCTCCCCCACCGGCGCGCGCGTGCTGATCGAGGCGCGGGGCGACATCTACACCGTCGCGGCTCGCGAGGGCGACACGCGCAACATCACGGACAGCCAGGGGCCGCGCGAGCGGTACCCCGCCTGGTCGCCCGACGGCAAGACCATCGCCTACACGAGCGAGTTCGACACCGACCCCGTCTTGGTCGTCCGACCGGCGGCGGGCGGCGACCCCGTCAAGCTCCCGGTGACCCTGCCCCGGAACGTGACCGGCCTCGACTGGTCGCCCGACAGCAAGACGATCCTCGTGACCACCCGGGCGGGCAGCGTCTCCCTCGTGGACGTGGCGACGAAGACGATCAAGGAGGTCGTCAAGCCCCTCTACTCAGGCACGTCGGTCGAGTTTAGCCCCGACTCCAAGTGGCTCGCCCTCTCCCTGACCCGGCCCAACCAGCTGAGCGCGCTCTACCTGTACGAGATCGCCTCGGGCAAGCTCACGCCGATCACCGAGGGTTACTACAACGACTACAACGTCACCTGGGACCTTAGCGGCAAGTACCTCTACTTCCTCTCGGAACGGACCTTCAACCAGTCGGGCAACGCCGAGGGCGGCATCGACCTGACCGTCTCCAACGCGGCGCGGGCGTACGTTCTTCCGCTGACCGCCGACCTGGGTAACCCCCTGACCGAACCGAGCGAGGAAGAGCCCACCGGGGCCGCGCCGGGCAAGAAGCCGGACGACGACTCGAACGCGACCAAGGTCGATTTCGACGGCCTCGCCTCGCGCGCCATTCCCCTCCCCTTCGACGCCGGAACCTACACCGGGATCGTGGGCGTGCAGGGCGGCGTGCTGGTCATCGGGTTCGCGGGCGTCCAGAAGTTCGATCTCGACTCGCGCAGCGTCCAGCCGATCGTCAACGGTTATCCGGGCGCGCTGACGTTTAACGCAAGCCGCACGAAGATGGCGATCTGGAACGGCCTGTACCTGCGCGTCGCCGACGTGCGGCCTGGCTTCCCGCCTCAGGCGGGCATCGTCGACACGGGCGACGTGACCGCCGTGATCGATCCCCGGCAGGAGTGGAAGGAGATCTTCTGGGAGTCGTGGCGCTGGTACCGCGACAACTACTACGATCCGAGCCTGCGCGGCCTGAACTGGCGCGCCATCGGCGAGCAGTACGCGAAGTACCTGCCCTACGTCGATCATCGCACCGACCTCAACGAGGTTCTCGCGCGGATGATCGCCGAACTGGGCACCGGCCACTCCTACGTGGGCGGCGGCGACTACGGCGTGACGGTTCCGGCGATTCCGGTCGGCCTCCTCGGCGCGGACTACGATCTCGTCAACGGACAGGTGCGCTTCTCGAAGATCTACCGCGGCGACGCGGCGGACGAATCGCGGCGCGGTCCCCTCGCCGAGGCGGGCGACGCGATCAAGGAGGGCGACACGCTCCTCGCGATCGACGGAAAGACGGTCGATGCGATGCACACCCCCAGTTCGCTCCTCGTGAACAAGGTGGGCAAGTACGTGACCCTCACCGTGAGCCGCTCCGGCGCCAAGGGCGACGCGAAGACGGTCCGCATCATGCCGATGGCCGACGAGTCGGACCTGCGCTACGGCGTGTGGGTCGAGGACAACCGACGCCGGGTCGCGGAACTGAGCGGCGGCCGCATCGGCTACATCCACGTTCCGAACACGAGCCAGGAGGGCGCGAACGAGTTCACGCGCGGCTACCGAGCCCAGACCGACAAGGAGGCGCTGATCGTGGACGAGCGCAACAACGGCGGCGGCAACCTGCCGACGTTCTTCGTCGACCGCCTCGCCCAGGTCGCGGCGACCCGCATCCAGCAGCGCAACGGCGCGGACACGCCCGGCGGCGTCGTCACCGTGCCCGGCCCCAAGGTGATGCTCATCAACCAGAACGCGGGCTCGGGCGGCGACATGTTCCCCTACCTGTTCCGCAAGGCGGGCCTCGGGCCGCTGATCGGTACCCGCACCTGGGGTGGCCTCGTCGGTATCTCCAGCCCTGCCCCGCTCGTGGACGGCGGTTCGCTCTATGCTCCGGAGTTCAGCATCTACGACCCCGACACGAACCAGATCGTGGCGGAGAACACCGGCGTCGATCCCGACGTGGACATCGACAACCGCCCCGACTTGGTGGCCCAAGGCCGCGATCCGCAGCTCGAGCGGGCGGTGCAGATCCTGCTCGACAAGCTGAAGGCCACCCCGTCTCGTCCCTCGCGACGCGACATCCCCGGCGTCGGCGAAAAGGGCCGCGTTCCGACGAAGCCGGAAAAGAAGTCGAGGTAAGCGAGACTTGCCTTGGAAACCCGCCGCGCCTTTAGAGTCGCGGCGGGTCGTTCCGAACACCCTCCGCTTAAGCGAACGCGAAGCGTGTAGTCGCATGCGAAGCTTGCGCGAGAGTGTCTCGGGATCAAGCCGAAGCAGGGAACAGGCTAATCGACCGGCGTCCGGGCAGAAGCTCCGCGATCACCGTCTTCGCCTCGGGCGCGAAGAGCGGAGCCGCCTCGTGTTCCTCGCTGAGGATCGTCACGACGCCGTACCCGATGCGCTCGGGCTCGCGGTAGATCTCCAGCCGCCGGTTCTCCACGTCCACCAGCCATACCTCCACGATGCCCGCCGCCGCGTAGCGCGGCACCTTGAGCCGACGATCGCGGGTGAGCGTCGGGTCCCCAACCTCCACGACGAGGGCGACCTCCCCAGGGAAGGGGTGTTCGTCGAGATCGTCGTCAGGAGATCCTCGGACGACGGCTACGTCCGGTTCCGGCTCGTCTCGCTCTCCAAGGACGATCGGCCCTTGGGTGATGACATAGGCGGCATCGCCAGTGATGTCGTTTAGCCAAGCTGAGATCTTGATCACGCAGATCGAGTGGGGTCTTTCTTGGGGACTTATCTTCACCACGAGCTGCCCGTCGATCAGCTCTAGACGCTCGTCGGGCCGGAACACCCCCGCCTCGGCGGCGCGGTACATCTCCTCGCGGGTCCATGTGCGCGGCACGAGGGCTTCCATGGTCCCATTCTACGGCGCCACCCGGCGGGCATGGCCGTCCGCGTAGGCGATGCTGTTCTTCCCCGCGTGGCGACCCTTCGCCGGAAGGCTCGTCACCCGATCGGAAGCGTTTCGGATCGGATCGACCGAGTCGTAGATCAAGGGGACCGTCTCGGTATGGGCGGGCTTTTGCGCCCCCGAGAGACGGGCGTTGAAGGCGTAGCCGTAGGAGCCGAGGGGCAAAGCGAAACAGCGCGGGGTGGGAACGGGGGTGTAGAGGCGCGTCGCGTCCATCCACACGTCCCGCAACGGATACCGCTCGTCGTAGTCGCTGGCGTAGACGTTCAACGCGAGCCCTTGCCACTTGAGGTTCGACAGGCAGGCCGAACCCCTAGCCGCTGCCTTGCTGTTCCCGTAGGGCGCGGGGAAGAGAAAGGCCGCCAAGAACACGACGCCCACCCCCGCCAACAGGTGGGCCAGCTTCACGGCAGGACGCCTCCCGGAAGGCTTTTCGCGTGCCCGTCCGCGTAGGCCACGTTGTTGCTCGTCTTGCCCGACGAGCGGTGCCTCCCTTTGAGGGGCACGCTCGCCACGAGGTCCGAGGCGTTACGGATCGGGTTGACCGACTCGTAGATCAGGGCTGTCTTGTCGGGAGCCTTCAGCCGCTTCGTATCGAACTGCGAGAGCGCGCCGTTGAAGGCGTAGCCGTACATGCCCCTCGGCGCCTCCGGGCAGAGGAAGATCCACTCGTTCTTCGTGTAGGGCACGATCCGGTCCATCCACTCGTCCCGCCCAGGAAGGCGGTCGTCGGAGTCGCCCGCGTAGAGGAGCAACCCGATGGCGCTCTGCTTCACGTTCGACAGGCAGCTCGACTTCAGGATCGCGTGCAGAGGGCGGCGCGGCGTGAACAGGGGCCAAAGGAACACCGCACCGAAGAGCGCGAGGCAGGCGAAGAGGAGCCCGTAAGGCCCGGCGCGCGACGGCGTCATGGGACCATCCTCTTCGACTTCGCATGACCGTCGGCGTAGCCGATGGTGTTCGTCCTCGGCTCCTTCGCCGGGTGCCGCCCGTGGGCGGGCAGGCTGGCGACGAGATCGGACGCGTTTCGGATGGGGTTGACCGAGTCGTAGAGCATCGTCGTTCTGGCAGGGTCCTCCAGCTTCGCTCCCTTGGCGGAGGAAAGATAGGCGCTGAACGCGTAGCCGTAGCCGCCCTTCGGCCCTTCGGGATCGTGGAAGACTCTCTCCGTCCTGACGTAGGGCGAAGTTCCGTCCATCCATCCGTCCCGAAGCGGGAAGCGGTCGTTCGAATCGTTCGCGTACATAGCGAGTCCCAGAGCCTGTTGCTTGACGTTCGAGAGGCAAGCAGTCTTGGGAGAGGCCGGATACCCTTGCGAGACCGGGAAGAGAATGGCGGCTAGGAGAAAGACGAGGAGGATGATGCCCAGAAGATTCACGAGCTTCATGCCCTTAGGACGGGGCCGGGGGAGGGGTTCGTTGCGCCTCCCCCCAAGCCTCCTACAGCAGGATGACGCTGCGGATCACGTCGCCCGTTTCCATCTCGTGGAACGCCGCCTCCACGTCGCCGAGGCCGATCGTCCGCGTCACCATCGCGTCGAGGTCGAGCTGACCCTGCAGGTAGAGCTGGGCCAGGAGCGGAAAGTCGTGCGAGGGCAGCGCGTCGCCGCAGTGGCAGACGCGTAGGGACGCCTTGTTCCAGTACACGCCCGTCGCGAAGTCGCCCAGGTTCAGGTTCACCGCGTCGTGCTCGGAAGGGAAGCCGATGGTCGTCGCCGTTCCCGCGTACGACAGCATCCTGATCGCCTGCTCGGTGCAGAGCGGGATGCCCGTCGCCTCGTAGGCGAACTCGACGCCGCCGTCCCAGCCGTCCTCCGTGAGCTTGCGCACCTGCTCGACCGGGTCGCCGTCCCGCGCGTTCACCACGTCCGTCGCCCCGAACCGCTTCGCCCACTCCAGCTTCGTCGGGTTCACGTCCACCGCGATGATCTGCCGCGCGCGCTGGATCTTCGCCCCCTGGATCACCGACAGGCCGACGCCGCCGCAGCCGATCACCGCGACCCGCGACCCCGCCCAGACCGGCGTCGTGTTCATCGTCGCCCCGACGCCCGTGACCACCCCGCAGGCGAGCAGGCACGCCTTGTCCAGCGGCATCGCCTCCGGCATCTTGATCGCCGCTTTCGCGTGGACCACCGTGTGGGTCGCGAACGTGCCGCACCGCAGGACCTGCGAGCACTCCGCCCCGTCCGACTTCCGATGGATCCGCGGCCCCGGTCGCAGGGCCATGTAGCAACGCCGGGGGTCGCCCCGGCGGCACGCCGGACACTGCTCGCACGGCGCGCGGTACGCGATCACGACCGGATCGCCCACCGCCAGCCCCTTCACCTCGGATCCGATCGCCTCGATGTGGCCCGCCCCCTCGTGGCCGAGCACGATAGGGAACTTCATCCCGTTGCCCTTCAGGTTCTTGACCGTCAGGTCGGTGTGGCACACGCCGCTCGCCACCAGCTTGACCCGCACCTCGTTAGGCCCCGGATCGTCCACCAGGATGTCCCGCACCACCGCGTCCTGCCCCGGTTCCTCCAACAGAACCGCCTTCGCCTCAACCGCCGCCATGCCCCTAAGAATACAGGGAACGGAATGCCCGGGACCGCCCGAGTCCTGCCAGCCAAGGATGAACCCCGCCCGCCTCGTCCGCCGGCTTCGTCAGGCTCGTCTTCGTAAGCGGGCGCCTCGACTCGGAGCGACAGGCGGACGGGAGAGTCTTGCTCGCCGTCGTCTCTAAGATCAGGACCGGATAGCTAAGGCCGGAAGTCTCGGCTAACTCTCGAAGCTTATCGATTGCCGGTGAAATCGGGCTCCGGAAGCAGGCTCGCCAGCTTTCCGGCATGGCTCTGCAGAAACGCCTTGAGGGCGGCGATCGCTTCGTCCCGCTTCGCCTCCGGCCAGTACGGGCGGTAGGTCGGCGCCTCTTTCAGCCGCGCGAGCGCCGTCGCCACCTGGTCGCAGGCGCGCACCGGAACCTTCTGGTGCGACGGTGGGCGCAACGGGTCTTTCGCCACACCCGCATCGCTCCGCCCATAAAGCCCTCGGTCGCTTTCGAAGCTCACCATATTGCCCTCGACCGTCACATCGCCGACGATCGTCGTATCGTCCAGAGCCGACGGGACGGACTTGAGAAACATCGGGTCGTCGAGCAAAGGCGAGAGGAGGTATTGCTGAAGCCAGGAAAACCTTCGGACGGTTCGCGCCCCCTGAGGAATGGACCACGGGGATTCAGGAGACGCCAGAACGGTCGGCGCCGCCTCTCGCAATTCGGGAACGTTTCGGCGTTCGAGCAAGGGACGGAGCGCCTCGGTATAGCCGGGATCGGGATCCGCACGGATTTGACGCACCCACTTCGCGTAGACGTTCCAAGCGGATGTGCCTTCCAGATCGCCTCTTGCAACCATGGCCAGGGCGAAAGAGCCCTGCAAACGACCGGTGGGGATATCCGGCGACATGGCACGATCCGTCACCACTCTGAGCGTGGGCAGGGCCTCCTCCGGTGCCCAGAGGGCGAGGTCGGTCGCGAGGCGCAGGGCAAGTTCCAGATCGAAGCCAGACATCCCTCGATCCCCTTTGATCTGCGCCGCGAGATCCTTCGCCCGGCGGGCGAGGACCTCGCGCACGGAGGCGTTTCGTGTCGGTCGCAACGCTTCGGCAGGGAGGGGGTTCGGCCGAGGAAAGGACGTACCATCGCCAAAAAGCGAGTTCTCGGCTTCCGACCAAGGGATCACTCCTGCGCCGTCGTCGCTCAGAATGCGAAACCAGCGCTCGGCGGGCGTGAGCGTCCGGTTCGCCTCCCAAACGGCCCGCAGGCCTGGGAGGTCCTTCATGGGCGGCAGGCTTCGCACCTGCATGATCCCTTGGATCGCGGCGTAAGCCACTTCGCGGACGGCCACCGGGCGATAGGCGATCGACGACACGGTCCTCTGATTTGCCGCTCGGGCCAATCTCGCGTCGTGTTCGATCGTCTCGAGCAACGAGGGAACGGCAGGATCGCCGATCAGGACGAGCTCTTGAACGAGAGGGTCGGTCTCCACGATGGCGACACCGTCGAGCCTGCCGCGCGTCGTCACATCGTCGAGACGCTCGATCAACGGCGCGATCCGCTCAGAGACCGGTCTCTGCCGCAATCGCACGAGATCGATTGGGGGACGGGAGTGCGCCGATCGCCGCGCCGCGTCGGCGGCGAGATCGGGAGCGATGCGGGCGAAGTCGAACGAGCCATCCATGTTCGAGGGCGGTCCGTTCCGGCCCGCCTCGCTCTCGAACGCGCTTCGCTGGTCCGCCACCCCCCGCGCCGCTCGGAGCGCGAGCGCGTCGTCGCCCTGCTCGTGCGCTTCGACCGCCTGCGTCAGCCATGCCCCGAGAAAGCCGGTCAGCGTTCTGCGCCCTGAGGCGTCTCTGGCCAAGCCTTCCGCCAGGTCCGTCCGCCCCGCGACGAGCAGCACGGTGGCGTAGAGAACGTCCCAGTCGCCGTTCGAGTACCAACGCCCGTCCGGCAGCCGCCGCGCGTCTTTCTGCGCCTGGACGTCCTTGGCGACGTCGAGGAGAGGCCCGATCTTCGCGACGTCGTAGACCAGCCCTGCCGTCGTGACGATGGATGGCTTCTTTCCTTTGAACACCCATCCGCGAACGACGACAGGCTTTCCACCTTCGTCGCGCCTGTTCGCGACCGTCGCCTCCCGGAACTCGCCCCCGCGTGGGTCGCCCATGCCGTGGGCCAAAAGGAACCTCGTCGTCTCGACGAAGGACTTCGGAAGCGTGGTCGGCGGCGGGGTCCAGGGACGACCCTGCATAAGGACGGCAACGAGAAGCGACGCCACGATCTTACAGACGATCGAGCGCTGTGGTCGCTACCGTCGGGCGTCCCGCAACGCCTGCCGCCACTTGGTGTGGACGTACCGCTCCACCGCGTACGGGTCCTTGCCGAAAGGCCGCTGGACCTCCGCGAACGCCAGCGCGTAGCCCGTGCCGCGTGCGCTGGCTTCGCACTGAGCGTCGTAGGCGCCGTTGGGGTAGGCGAGGTAGCGGACGGGGTGGCCGAGATGGGCTTCGAGGGCGGCCTTCGAGTCACGCAGTTCGCGGTCGATCTCGTCGTCCGAGAGGGCGTCGAGCGAGCGGTGGGTCACCGTCTGCGAGGCGACGGTGCAGAGCCCTTCGCGGTCGAGCCGCTGAAGCTCGGCCCACGTCATCTTCGGGCGGCCCGCCTTCGAACCCACGAAGCCGGTGTGGACGAACATCGCGCAGGGAATCCGTCGCGCCTTCAGGAGAGGATAGGCGTAGTTCAGGAAGCCCCGGTAGTTGTCCGCGAAGGTGATCGCGACCGCTCCCGTCGGCAACGGCCTCCCCCGGTACGCCGCCTCGACCTGCGCCAAGGACACGAACCGTGCCCCCGCCTTGGCCATCGCGTCGATCTGCGACCGGAACTCCGAAGGCGTGCAGTCGAACCAGACCGTCTTGCGAGGGGTGACGTCGTGGTAGGTCAGCGCGACGGGGCGGGGGGAGGCGAGGAGAGCGAGAAAAAGCGGCAAGATCACCATTAGAGTCCCAATAATCAAGGCCCACGCTTTTCCTTGCGTCTTTCCCCGCAAATTTTCCGTCCCCTCTACTACCGGAACCCTTTCCGACAGAGGTACGGTAGGGAACTCCGGGATGGGCGGTGAGGGATTCGAACCCACGGCCACCTCGGTGTAAACGAGGCGCTCTACCACTGAGCTAACCGCCCGGTGCAAGGATACCGCCTCCCCGACGAGAGACCAGGATGAACCGAAGATTTCTCGCCTTGCCGCTATGGATGGTGGCCGTAGGCGCCGCATGGGGCCAAGCGCGCTCCGCCGAGGTGCTCTACCCGACCAAGCCCGCGACTCCCGTTCGGGCGTTCCGGGTCGGAGACGAGTGTTTCGTGCCCCTCGACGCCACGAGCTATTGGGGGTGGAGAGCGGAGCGGAACGGCGACACGGCCCAAGTGATGGCCGAGGCCCAGACGATCGCCGCCCCCGTGCGCGTCGTCGGCGGCCAGCCCTGCCTCGCCCTGCGCCGCGCCGTCGAGCTGCTCGGCGCCAATAGCGAGTGGCTTCCCCGTACCGACACGCTCCAGATCTACGCGCCGCTCCAGTCGATCAGTCTGCGGGACGGGAAGGTGGTCGCGAAATCCCCGCTTTCCGTCAAGGGCACCGGCTTCGTCCTCTCCGGTCCCGACCGCGCCGTCGTCGACTTCGAGGGCGCGCGGCTCGGCAAGAACACGCGGCTCGACCTGCCCAAGGGCACGAAGGCGATCCAGTTCCGCCCCAACGTCGTCCGGGTCACCGCGGAGACGGCCTACGTTCCCGTCGCACCGGGCATGGTCGGGAAGACGGGGCGCGAGGTCGCGTTCGTTCTTAAGCCCGACGGTGGCGGCATCGCCGTCGCGGAGAACGAGGAGGGCAAGGACGACGACCAGCGCGTCGCCATCACCCCGCCCCCCGTTCAAGATCCCCAGAGCGTCGTCGAGACGCCCGCCCCGCTGGCGGTGAACGTCGTCTCCGAGGCGGCGGGCCGGGTCGTGATCTCGCTGCCCCTCAGCGGTCGCATCAAGGGTCCGGCGACCTTCGACAAGATCGACCCGACGACGCTCCAGATCACCCTGCCGTTCGTCCAGGGCTTTCTCCTGCCGGACTTCCTGAGCCCGACCGCCTCCGTCGCCTCCTTCGAGGCGACCACAAAGGGCTTTGATACCGTTCTCACCCTCCACCTGATCGAACCCATGGGCGCGGACGTGACCACCTCGCCCGAAGGGGTGACCGTCAACCTCGTTCGGGCGCGGCCCGGCACCGGCCTCTCGGGCAAGGTCGTGATCGTCGATCCCGGCCACGGCGGCCACGACACGGGCGCGAAGTCGAACGGCGTGTACGAGAAGGATCTCACCCTCGCCATCGGCAAACTGCTTACCGAGGAGCTGACGAAGGCGGGCGCGACGGTCGTCATGACCCGCAAGACCGACGTCTTCATCCCGTTGCAGATCCGGAGCGACATCTCGAACCGCAACAAGGCCGACCTCTACGTCTCGATCCACATCAACTCGACCGCGAGCGCGGGGTCGCAGAGCGGCACGATCTCCTTCCACCACAAGGACAACCCAACCGGCCAGGTCCTCGCCACGTATATCCAGGCGGAGATGGCGAAGGTCAACGGCCTCCCGAACAAGGGCGTCTGGTCCGACGGGCGGATCTACCAGAGCGGCTTCGCCGTCCTGCGCAACACGCGGCAACGGGCCGCCGTCCTGCTCGAACTGGGCTTCATCAATCATCCTAAGGATCGCGCTCGCATGAACACGGACGATTTTAAAACGAAGGTCGCCGCCGCCATCGCGCGCGGCATCCAGAACTACCTGGGAGCCAATTCGCCCGGAGCCAATTCCCAATGAGCAAATCCTCGGGCGGCCGCGCCGCCGTTCTCTCCGTTCTCCTCGGCGGCCTCGGCGTCGGCTCGCTCGCCTACTACGTGAAGACGACCCCCCAGGCGTCCCACGTGGCCCCGGAGCTGCGGGCGGAGAAGCCGCAGCAGGCCGTCGTCGAACCGAAGATCGTCCGTGAGCGCAAGCCCACGCGCCGCCACGCGGCGGTTTCCCAAGGACGAGACCCCCTGACCGTCCGCCTGCCCGCGTTCGGCGACGACATCGAGGACATGGACCTCGGTAAGGGCGAGGTCGCGGTGCCCGGCGGGACGACCGCGATGCGGTTCGTCGCCCAGCGCGTGGCCGAGGCGGCCCACTTCGACGGGGCTCGCGCCGAGAGCGTCGAGGTTCGCGACCACGTCGCGATCGTGAGCTACAACGCGGCGGTCGGAAAAGGCATGGGCAGCATGGAGGAAGGCTCGTTCCTCCGGGCTCTCCAGGTGGGTTTCGGCCAGTTCGAGGACGTCGACCGGATCTCCGTCGAGAGCGGCGGCAAGCCCTTGGAGTCGGGGCACATCGACCTGACCGACCCGATCCCCGTTATCCGCCCTGGCCAGAACGTGCCGGAGGCGGAGGATTCCAAGCCCTCCGAACCGTAAGCCCCACGACCGCCAGTCCGCACACCCCCCACAGCAAGGCCCAGAACGGGGCGGGAACGCCTAGGGTGGCGCGCTGCATCAGCAGCGCGTCGCTCTGGGCTTCGTTCATCGTGGTGATCTGGAGCAGCTCGAAAAGGGCGCGCAGGGCGTTCAGGCCCTGCTGGAGCCCGACGAGCCCCGCCACGAACAGAAGCCAAGGGCCGCGCAGGGTCCGGGACGCGGCGATGAGGGCCGCCGACCAGGCGATGCCGCTGACGACGCCCACGAGATCGCCCCGCACGAACAGGACCATGCTCAGGGCGAGGGCGAAGCCCGCGACCCCGAGCGCGAGGCGGGCGCCCCTCTCGCTCCGCATCGCCCAGACGATGGCCGCGCCCGCCGCCGCCGAGCCGAGATAGCCCGCGCTCGCCACGAGGGTGAGGATCCCGCCGTAGACCGGCGTCACTCCCGAGCCGTCGCCATACACCTTGATGAACCGCACCTGGCCGCCCGTCCCGATCGCCATCAGGGCGTGCCCGAGTTCGTGCAGGTGGGTGTTCAGATACTCCAGGGGGAGCAGAGCCGCCCCGACCGCCGGCACGAACAGGCCCAGCAGGGAGACCACGGCGGCCAGGAGAAGGGCGGTTTGGTGCGGACGCACGGTTCTTTCTACGTCTTCTTGGGTCACGGGGTTGGGCCTTTCGCCTCCCCTCCTTTCACTCCGGAGAGGAGGGGATAGGAGTAGAAAGCGAGAGCCTCTCGCTCGAGCGAACGCGAAGCGTGTCGTCGCATGCGAAGCTTGCGCGAGAGCCTATATCTTCCCGATGGGCTTCATATAGATCCGCGAATGCGGATAGTCGAGGATAAACGTGTAGCGGCTGAGCACGGCGTCGCCCAGGGTCACGTCGGAGTCGTAGTCGAAACCGAGCGGACGGCGGACCTTGGGATCGCGCGAAAGGATCAGGCGGGCGGCGCCGGAAAGGGTGAGTCCGCCGAGGCGGACGTCGGCGGGGCCGACCGCCCGGGTCTTCTGGGCTCCCCCGAGCCCGCCCGTGTTCTCGGCTACGGGAAGCTCCTTGTAATGCTGGTCCAGCTTGTCGCGACGGACCTTCCAGCCTTCGACGTCCACCCCGAAGGCGGAGCCGGTGTCGAAGGCGACGACCACCCGCCGCTCTTCGAGCCCGGGCAGGCGCAACGTGCCGAAGGCGGTGGGGATGCGGTCGATCAGCTGGATCTCGATCGACTCGAAGCCCGGCGGCGGACGGTAGCCTTCGGGAGCGTAGAACCGGAGTCGGGAAGCGGCGTAGTCGATCGCGACCACGTTCGGCTTGAACAGCTCGAATCCGAGAATCGCTCCGAGAGGATGGGCGAAGTCCTGGAAGAGCTTGCGAAGAGGCAGACCGTGGAAGACCGGCGTCGTCAGCTCCGTGCCCTCGAAGGCCACGTCGAGCCCTTTGGACACCCATCCGGCCACCGTGTTCGGACCGTTACCGCCGAACTCCAACCGGCGCGTCTTGATCACGCCCGCGCGGGTGCCGATGCGGTCGTCCATCGTGGAGGCCCCGGCTCCGGTATCGACGATCGCGTGGATAGGCGTGGTGAGGAGCTTGCCGGAAACCCAGATCTGACCGTCGTGCCGTTCGAAGGGAACGTCGGCCAGGAGACGGGGAGCCTGCGCGAGCAGGGTGAGCCAGGCGATCACCGCTCTCGAACTCCTTGGGAGGCGCGGGGCCGGAGATAGACCCGTCCGCGCCAGTAGGCGAACGCCACATCGAACCGCCGAAGGACGGCGTCGCCCAGGATCGCGTCGTACTCGGCGTCCGCCCCGCTCGCGCCGCGTTCGCCCATCACGACCGTCGCGTCCGGCGCGAGGTCGAGGCCCGCGAGTCGAAGGGGGACGGGACCGATCCGCCGAACCCGCGAAGGGCCGCCGATTCCGCCCGGCGCGTCTTCGATCTTCGTGTCCCGAAACCGATCGTCCAACCCTTCGCGGACCGCCGCCTTCCGAGTGATCTCCAGGCCGCCCACCGCTCCCGAGTCGAGCAGAACGTCGAGCGACCGCGCTTTGTCCCCGATCCGCGCCTCCAGGGCGACCACCGGGCGGCGGCCCACGAAACGGACCCGCAGTTCGTGGTAGTCGGGCGAGGGCCGGTAGGTCCAGGGATTGAAGAGGCGCAGACGCTGGGCTCCGTAATCCACCTCGACCGCATAGCGCAAGAGGAAGTCGAATCCGGCGGCGACCTCGACCGGGCGCCCTGGGAGAGCCCGGGCCGGGGCGAGGATAAACGGAACCGGAGCCGCGATCGGCGTTCCGGGCAAGGTAAGGCGCAAGCCCGTCGCGTTCCATCCGGTTCCGGCGCCCTCCCCCGAGCCGACGACGGGAAAGGCGTCGCCCTTCGTGCCCTGGGCGCGTTCGGCGGCCGCCTCGTAGGCGAACAGCCCGGAGGCCCCCGAGTCGAGCAGCGCGTCGACCGGCTGCCCATTGAGGGCGGCCCGCATCCAGATGCGCCCCGGCGCGTGTTCGAACGGCACGTCGGCGAGAGGGGCGAACTCGCCGTGGGAGACGAGCGCAGACAGGAGGGCGGTCAGCATCGGCCAAAAGAAAAGACGCCCGATTCGAAGCGGGGAGTTCGCGATGTCGGCTCCCGATGGGGCGCCGGCTCTCCGAAACCTTACCGCTTTGCGGACGGACGATTGGCACGCGCCTTGCCGAGACGTCAGGGTTGAGCCTGAGCCTCCGGTAAAGGGGTCGAAAGGCCCGATACGGGGTTTTCGAGGCGACATCCTTCTTGTGGGATCGTAGAAAGTAATAAGGAAGTCCAAGAAAAACCAATGCCACGCCGCCGAACGATAATGAAGATGGGCCTGATCGGCCTGACCGTGCTCGCCTTCGCGGGCTTTGCGGCGGCCCAGACGATCAGTGCGCTCGACCGCGCCCTGTTGGTGCAGTCCAAGCGCTTCGAGGGCTCTTACAAGCTGTCGAGTGGGGAGACGAGTTTCAAGCTGACGGACGAGAAGGCCGACTTTGAGGTGGATGCGGGCGACACGAAGCTCAAGGCCGCCCTCGCGCCCAAGGCGGGGAAGGCGTCGCGCGCCACCCTCGACCTCGATGGACGCACCGTCGAAGGCAAGGCGGAGATCGAGGGGCGAACCCTCACCCTGACCTTCGAGGACGGCAAGACCACCTATAAGATCACGCTCAGCCTGACCGCTCGCGACGCGGGCGACCTCAAGGTGGAGAAAGGCGACAAGACCCTCGTCTCCGCACCGATCAGGCGAGCCTAGAGCCTATGCCGAGCGCGGTGGCCCGCCACCGCGCTCCTCTCGTCGCTTTGCGAGCGCGAACCCCGACGGTAAGGGAGCATTCAGGTAGCCTCTAGGCTAGCGCCATGTTCCACTGGATCGCCGAGAGGTTCCTGAACGCCGAGCCCGCCGAGCAGGCCCTCTGGCGAGCTCTGTTGTGGGTCGTCCTGATCTTCGGGCCGGTCCCCGTCTGGATCTGGTGGGAGCGGAAGCTTCTCGCCTACATCCAAGATCGCGTCGGACCGAACCGCACGGGAACGATCACGTTCTCTAGAACGAGCCGGCTCGTCCCCAGGTTCCTGCGCGGCAAGAAGCTCCGCATCCTGAACGGCCTGCCGCAGATCATCGCGGACGGCATGAAATCGTTCTTCAAGGAGGACTTCGTGCCGGGCGCGGTGGACAAGTTCGTCTTCCTCCTGGCCCCGGCCCTCGCCCTCTTCCCGCCCTTCGCGATCGGCGCGATGCTCCCCTTCGCGCCGTGGCCGAGCCTTACGCCCGTCGCGGACGTGAACATCGGCGTGCTCTACACGATGGGCATCGCCTCCCTCGGCGCCTACGGCGTGATCCTGGCGGGCTACGGCTCGAACAACAAGTACGCGCTCCTCGGCGGCCTGCGCGCCTCCGCCCAACTCATCTCCTACGAGCTGGCGATGGGCATGTCGATCGGCGCCGCCGCCCTATTCTGCGGCACGCTGCGGCCCCGCGCGATGCTGGCGTTCCAGGAAGGGCCGCTCTGGGGCTCGGTGAACGGCCTCCAGAACTGGTTCGCCTTCACGCCCTTCGGAGCCGTCGCCCTCATCGTGTTCGGCATCTGCGCGCTGGCCGAGACGAACCGCGCGCCGTTCGACCTTCCCGAATGCGAGAGCGAGCTGGTCGCGGGCTACAACACGGAGTACTCCACGAAGAAGTGGGTGCTCTTCATGATGGGCGAGTACATCAACATGTTCATCTTCGCCGTCCTGGGGGTGACCGTGTTCCTCGGCGGCTACAACCTGCTTCCGGTGCGCTGGGAGTGGCTCAACACGAACGTCCCCTCCCTCGGCGGCCTCTGGGGCGCCCTGGCGTGGTTCCAGTACTGGTTCGCGCCGCTCATCTTCCTCGGTAAGGGAGCCCTCCTGATCTCCGGCTACATCTGGGTCCGAAGCTCCTTGCCCCGTCTGCGCTACGACCAGCTCATGAACCTCGGCTGGCGCTGGCTCCTTCCGATCGCGACCGCCAACTTCACCTTCGTGGCCGCCTACATCGTGGCGCAAAGGGTGCTGACCGAGCGCTATCCCCAGTACGGTTCCTGGCTCGCCCTTGGCGTCGGGGTCGTCGCGGTGGCCCTGTTCGGCTTCGTCGTGGGCCGGCTCCGTAAGAATTCGCTCCGCGGTGGGGTGGATGGTCTGCGCACCCGCACGGTCACCCTCGTCCAGCCTCCCGCAAGCGAGCGGCGCGGCATCGCGCTGGTCGACCCGACGGCCACCCCCGAGGTGGTGGCTTAAGCCATGCCGCCCATCACCCTCAACCTGCTCCTCTTCGGCGGCATCGCCGGGCTCGCCGCCCTCGCGGCGGTCGGCGTCGTGGCGTTCGACAACGCGATCCGCTCCGCGCTGTGCCTGGTCCTGAACTTCTTCCTGCTCGCGGTGCTCTACTTCACCCTCGGCTCGGAGATGCTGGGCATCACCCAGATCGTCGTCTACACCGGCGCGATCATGGTCCTTTTCCTTTTCGTGATCATGCTCCTGAACCTGGGTGCGCCGCACCTGCTCAAGGAGCGGTTCGACTTCAAGAAGCCGCTCGGCGCGCTGCTCGGCGGGGTCCTGATCCTGCTGGTCGGCGCGCAGGTCCTACCGGAGCTCGTCAAGGTCGGACAGGCCAAGGGAGTCGAGGGTGCGGGCGGCCCTATCGCCATCGGGCGCGCTCTCTTCACCGACTACGTGGTCCCCTTCGAATCGGTGAGCGTGCTCCTGCTCGTGGGCATCGTCGGCTCCATTCTCCTCGCCAAGCGGAGGCTCGACTAGCATGAACGGCGTCCCCATGGCGGCCTACCTGGCCCTCGGCCTCTTTATGTTCACGGTCGGCGTCGTCGGCGTCGTCGTACGCCGCAACCCCATCGTGATCTTCATGTGCATCGAGCTGATGCTCAACGCCGTGAACCTCACCTTCCTGACCTTCGCCCGCTACGGCCTGAATCAGGCCGCCGGATCCGACGCCGCGCGCTCTGCCGTTGCGGGCCAGATGATGGTGATCTTCGTGATGGCCGTCGCCGCCGCCGAAGTGGCGGTCGGCCTCGGGATCATCATGGCGATCTTCCGCCTCCGCGACAACATCGACATCGACGAGATGAACCTGCTGAAAGGATGAACTTCGATCTCATTTATCTCGTCCTGGGGCTCCCGCTCCTCGGCTTTCTGATCCTGACCCTCTTCGGGACGGGGATCGAGAAGACCCTCGGGCGATACGCCCTTGCCGTCGTGTCGGTGCTGCCCATCGTCGGCGCCTTCGCGGCGGGCGCGCTCCGCACCCTCTCGCTCTCGGCGGGGACCTCGGCGGTCGTCGGCGGACCCGACTGGATCTCGATCTACGGCCTGCGCGTGCCGTTCGAGTGGACCGTCGATCCCCTGTCCATGACGATGGTCCTCATCATCACGGGCATCGGGTCGCTCATCTTCCTCTACTCCACCGGCTACATGGCCGAGGAGCGCGAGTACAGCCGGTTCTTCACCTACCTGAACCTGTTCGTCCTCGCGATGCTGATCCTGGTGCTGGGCAACAACCTCGCCCTGCTCTTCGTCGGCTGGGAGGGCGTCGGCCTCTGCTCCTACCTGCTCATCGGCTTCTGGTACACCGACCTCGCGAACGCCCGCGCCGCCAACAAGGCGTTCGTGGTCAACCGCGTAGGTGACTGGGGCCTGACGCTCGGCATCTTCCTGATCGTCACCACCCTCGTCGCCTTCGGCAACGTGAGCGACGGTCGCTACCTGAGCTACGACGCGATCCTGCCCTCCCTGCAGGACGCCCTCCAGGCGCACCCGATCCTCGCGACCGCCATCGGCCTCCTCCTCTTCGTCGGCGCGATGGGTAAGTCGGCGCAGTTCCCGCTCTACCTCTGGCTTCCGGACGCGATGGCGGGCCCCACGCCCGTTTCCGCCCTCATCCACGCCGCCACGATGGTCACCTCCGGCGTCGTGCTCCTCAACCGGATGCACGTCGTCTACGAGCTGTCGCCCGTCGCGAGCGCGGTGGTCTGCGGCGTCGGCGCCTTCACCGCCATCTTCGCCGCCCTGATCGCCCTCGGGCAGACCGACATCAAGAAGGTCCTCGCCTACTCGACGGTCAGCCAGCTCGGCTTCATGTTTATCGGCGTCGGCGCGGGCGGCTACTGGACGGGGATGTTCCACGTCGCCACCCACGCCTTCTTCAAGGCCCTCCTGTTCCTCGGCGCGGGCGCGGTCATCCACGCGATGGCCCACGACCAGGACATGAGGAACTACGGAGCCCTTCGCAAGTACCTGCCGATCACCTCGATCACGATGTTTATCGGCACCCTCGCCATCTCGGCGGTGGGGATTCCCGGCGTCTTCGGCTTTGCGGGCTTCTACAGCAAGGAGGCTCTCCTTGGGGCCGCCCTCGCCAACGACCACGCGATCATCTCCAACGTCGCGGGCTACGTCGGCCTCGTCACCGCCGGCCTGACCGCGTTCTACATGATGCGGATGACCTCGCTCACCTTCCTCGGCAAGGAGGAGCGATGGCGCAACCTGCCCGCCCAGGCGATGCATACCACCGACGAGGAGGACCACGCGCACGGCCACCACGGCCTCGGCCCGGACTTCAAGCCCCACGAGGCCCCGATCAGCATGACCTTCCCGCTGATCGTCCTCGCGCTGCTCTCCACCTTCGGTGGTTGGCTCATGGCCCAGAACGGCGCCTTCGAGAAGTGGCTCGCGCCCGTCAGCGGCCCCAAGCTCCTCGGCGAGGTTTCCATCGAGCCGCACGGCTTCCCGCTCGCCTGGATCTCCCTCGCCTTCGCCGTCGGCGGCCTTCTCGCCGGACTCGCCTGGTATCGGGGCGGACTGCCCCACGACGAGGGCTTCGATGAGACGCGCTGGGGCGCCTTCCGTCGCGCCGCCTATGGTCAGTTCGGCTACGACGCGCTCCTGACCGGAGCCGCCGTCGAAGGTGGCGCCGAGCTGGCGACGGTCCTCGACCGGGGCGTCGAACGCAGCGTGATCGACGGCGCGGTGAACGGTTCGGTCGGACTCTCCACCTGGGCGGGTCGCGGTCTCGGCCTCCTCCAACGCGGCTTGATCCGCTCCTACGCTTTGCTGATGCTCTTAGGCGCGGTCGCCATCGTCGGGATTCTCGCCTACGGCGCGATGACGGGAGGAGCGCGCTAGGATGCTCAGTCTCCTCGTCCTGATCCCCCTCGTCGGCGCCATCCTCGCCGCCTGCCTCAAAGGACCGGCGGCGAAGGTCGTCGCTCTCTTCGTCGGCGTCCTCGCCCTCGGCCTCTCGATCCTCGTCCTCGCGCCGATGGTCGGCGGCGCGAGCTACCACTTCGCCCAGCGCGAAAGCTACGCGTGGCTGCCGTCGCTCGGCGTTCGCTGGTCGCTCGGCACCGACGGCCTCGCCGCCTGGCTCTGCGTCGCCAGTTCCGCGATGATCCTCGTCGCGCTTGGCATGGCTTGGCGCGTCCAGGAGCGGGCCTCCACCTTCTTCGCCCTCGTCCTCGCCCTAGAGTCGTTCGTCCTCGGCGCGTTCCTGTCGCTCGACCTGGTGCTGTTCTTCACCTTCTTCGAGCTGACCCTCTTCCCGATCTTCTTCCTGATCGCGGGCTGGGGCGGCCCCCGTCGCCGCTACGCCGCGACGAAGTTCTTCGCCTACACCTTCCTCGGCTCGATCCTCATGCTCGTGGGGATCGTCGCGATGGGCTTCCGGGTGACGGGCGCGCCGACCTTCGACCTCATCGAGCTTCAGCGGCTCGCCGCGAACGGCTCCCTCTGGGCCGACGCGAAGGGACTGGAGACCCTCGTCTTCTGGGGCTTCGCGGTCGCCCTCCTGGTCAAGACCCCCGCCTTTCCGTTCCACACCTGGATGCCCGACGCCTACGCGGAGTCGCCCACCGTGGTCCCCGTCCTCTCGGGCGTCCTGGTCAAGCTCGGCGCCTTCGGCATCCTGCGCTTCCTGCTTCCCCTGTTCCCCGACGCCGCTCCCGCCAACGCGTGGGTCCTCATGCTCCTGGGCGTGATCGGCATCCTCTACGCGGGAATCCTCGCCGTCGTCCAGACCGACGCGCGGCGACTTCTCGCCTACTCGTCGATCTCGCACATGGGCTTCATCCTCGTGGGCCTCGCCTCCCTCACCCATTCCGGGCTGATGGGCGCGGGCGTCCAGATGGTGAACCACACGATCATCGCGGGCGGCATGATCTGCCTTCTGGGCTTCCTGATCGACCGGCGCGGAACTTCCGACCTCGCCGCGTTCGGCGGTCTCAAGGCGCGGATGCCCATGCTCGCGACTCTCTTCCTGATCGTGTTGCTGGGTTCGGTCGGCCTACCCGGTCTCTCCGGCTTCGTCGGCGAGTTCCTGTCCCTGATGGGTGCGTTCGAAGCGGGCGCGGCGGGGCTCTACCACCTCAACGTCGGCTACGCCGCCGCCGCCGGCTTGGGCGTCGTGCTGAGCGCCGCCTACCTGCTCGTCCTGTTCCAGCGCACCTTCTACGGCGTCGTCCACGACGAGGCGAACGTCGCCCTGCCCGATCTCACCCTGCGCGAGCGGGTTCTCGGCCTCGCGCTCGTGGCGGCGGTCGTCGTCCTCGGCCTTCAGCCTTCCGTGGTCACCAAGCCGATCGAGAACTCGATCCAGGCAGCGCGCCTGATGGCGACCACGCCGGAGGGCGAGGAGCGGCCGACCTGGGCCGACGCGAAGTGGGACGTCGACCCCAACGGGGATTTGTCGCACGGCGGCGACGTCGTCGCGCCGGGCGGTATCCATCCGAGGATGGTGAGCCTAGATTGACCGCTCGGGAGCGCCTCGTCGCCGCTTCCCGGGGCGGTGAGACCGACCGAAAGGCCGATTTCTCCGTCGACGCCGTCGTCGTTCCGGACGCCGACAGCGTGATGGCGGACGAGGAGCGCGCCGTGCTCGTCGAGGTCCTAAGTCCCTACGGACAGGCGATTTCCCGCGGCGAAGATCCTCAGGTCGCCGTCATCGAAGAGCTGGTCGAGACCTCGCGCGGCGCGATGCGCGACGCTCTCGACGCGGGCGCCGACGGCATCCTCTACCGCCTCCATGGCGCGCGAGGGGAAGCCTACGCCCGCTACCGGCCGCACGATCGGGCTCTCCTCGAAGAGATCGGCGATGCCCGCCTGAACGTTCTGTTCGCCGTCCCGCCTTTCGATCTCGAACTCGTCCGAGACCTTCCCGCCCACGTCTTCGCCTGGCCCGGCGAAACGCCCGACGCCACGACGGTGCGCGCCCGGCGAAACGGCGCCCAGGCCAGTTCCGACCCCCTCTCCGAGATCCGCCTCGCCGCCTGAGCCCATGTTCGACTTCGCCCTGCCCTCCCTCGACGCCGTCGTGCTCGCCCCCACGGTCATCGTGGCCCTCACCGGCTTGCTCACGCTCGCGATCGAACTGTTCTCGCCCCGCCGGAACAACAACGCCATCGTCGTGACGTCGATCGTGGGTCTCCTGATTGCCCTGGTCACGCTGGGCGCGGGCTCGTTCTTCGGCTACGGATCGGCGCCCCTCGACACCGCGGCGGGGGCGCTGGTGCGCGATCCGCTCGGGGTCGCCCTTCAGGCGATCCTCGTCATCGGCACGATCCTCGTCGTCCTGTTCTCCGAGCCTTACCTGCGCGAGCGGCGTGTGCCCTTCGCCGAGTTCTATCCCCTCATCCTGTGGTCCACGACGGGCGGGATGCTGATGGTCGGCACGAAGCACCTCCTCGTGCTGTTCCTCGGGCTGGAGATCCTCTCCATCGCGATCTACGTTATGGCGGGCATGAACCGGGGTGAGGCGCGTTCGGGCGAGTCGGCCTTGAAGTACTTCCTCCTGGGCTCCTTCGCCTCCGCGTTCCTGCTCTACGGCATCGCCCTCGTCTACGGCGCGACCGGCTCCCTCTCGCTCGAAGCGATCCCGGTCGCCTTGATCCGGGAAGCGGGCCTGCCCCACACCCTGCTGCTCGTCGGCCTCGGCATGATGCTCGTCGGCCTCTCGTTCAAGAGTTCCTTGGCCCCTTTCCACCAGTGGACGCCCGACGTCTACCAGGGCGCTCCGACGAACGTGACCGCCTTCATGGCGACCGGCTCGAAGGTCGCCGCCCTCGGCGCGCTCTACCGCGTTCTCGACGTCTACAGCGGCGCGTTCGCGCAGTGGGCCCCGGCGGTGGGACTCCTGGCCGTCCTGACGATGGTCGTGGGCAACGTCGCCGCCCTCGCCCAGCGCGACGTGAAGCGCATCCTTGGCTACTCGTCCGTGGCTCAAGCGGGCTACGTGGTGGTCGCGATCATCGCCCACGCCAAGCGGCCCGCCGACGTCGGCCCCGAGAGCATGGTGTTCTTCCTTCTCAGCTACGTCCTGACCACCATCGGCGCGCTCGTCGTGGTCGGCCTTGGCGCGCGGGGCGAGAAAGAGCCTACCGACCTGGACGACCTGCGCGGCCTCGCCCGCCGCTCGCCCCTCGCGGCGGGCGCGCTCGCCTTCTTCGCCCTCTCGCTGATCGGCCTCCCCCCGCTCGGCGGATTCTTCGGGAAGTTCTACGTCCTCGGCGACGCCCTCCGGGCCGAGATCCCGTCGCTCGCGATCGTGCTCGCCCTGACCTCCGCGCTGAGCGTCGTCTACTACCTGCGGCTCGCCCGCGCGCCGTTCGTCGATGCGGCAGGCGACAACGTCGGGAAGGTGGCCCCCGCCTCCCGCGCGACCCTCGTCGTGTGCGGAGTCGGCGTCCTCGCGGTCGCCTTCCTTTCCGTTCCGCTTTTCAAGGCGGTCGGTCTCGGAGCCGATTCGCCCCGAGTCGTGACCAACCGGTAGATCCGTGCGCGACATTCGCGATTGCTCGGGCCCTTGGAAGGGCACGTGGGTCCAGCGGTCGCTCCGGGGAACGATGGCTTTTTCGCTTCGTTTCTCCGGTGACCGCATCACGGGCGGCGGTTCGGATCTCGACGGTCCCTTCACCTTGGAAGGTGAGGTCGACGGCGATGGCGTCTACATCGTGAAGGCCTACCCCTGGTTGCTCGTTCGCTACGACGGACGCTGGAACGGCGCTTTCATGGCGGGCCGTTCCACCATCGGCCCCCTCGCCCACGGCGAGTTCGGAACCTTCGAGATGTGGCCCGAAGACGAGGAACAGGTCATGGAATCGATGGAACGTGAGTTGGAGGCGGTATGAGGAATCTTCGTGATCTGTCCGGCTCGTGGGTCGGCTTTTGGGTTCAGCGGCGCGAACGTGGCGAAATGCGCTTGACGCTTCGTTTTGGCGACAGAACGATCGAAGGAGAGGGAAGCGACCGGGTTGGAGCGTTCACGATCCGGGGAAGCTTTTCGGAAGAAGGGGGGATCGTGGGGTTCGTCAAGACCTACCCGAGCCATCCTGTCGACTACAAAGGCGTCTGGGACGGCGCGATGATCGCGGGCAAATGGCGCATCTCGCGCTTCGGCGGAAGCGGCGAGTTCGAGATCTGGCCGGAGAAGGACGATCAGGCGATCGAGCGCATGGAAGAGGCTCTCGCCGTCACCGGCTAAGCCTCGATCCGCTTCAACACGTCCGCCAAGATCTCCTTCTGCCCCTCCTGGGCGATTTTCTCGAACGGGGGAACGTGAAGAAAGCCGACGCGCTTCGCCGGGAAATGGCGCAGGGCGCGGTAGGAGAGATAGTTGCAGAGATAGCTTCCCGCGTCCAGGCTCGTGCGGAGGTTGTCGGCCACCTCGAGCCCGGCGAGAAGGTGGGGCGTCCAGAGCGTCGATTCGATCAGAAGCGGCTCGCCCTCTTCGATGGGGCCGGGAAGGGCCTTGCCCCGCACGTCCGGCGTGTCGCCGCGCCAGTTTCGGGCGAAAAGCTCCGGGGTGATCCGTTCGCGGGAGACCGCCACTCCAAGCATGAGGAGCGTGTCGAAACGCTCTGGACTGAGCCCCTGGATGAACGCGTCCGCCGCCTCGTAGGCGACCTCCAGGATTTCGAACGGTCGTCCGCACCCTTCCGCGAGCCTTCCCGAAGGGTTGTCCGTCACGCTCCCGAAAGGACCGAAGCCGGTGACCAGCGTCCGCATGGCAAGAGGGTACCTACGTGGCGATCGCCTAAGGAACCGGAGCTATTCCGACTTCTTCGATGCACGCGGAAGTTTGGCGGATACGGTGACCTTCGCTACCAGCACCTGACCGTCGACCGCCGCTCGCACGACGCCCGTTCCTGACGCGAGCGCCGAAAGCCGTCCGCCCTGGTCCATCCAGACCGCGCCGGTGGCGGACCAGAGAACGCGGGCGTTGGGCACGGGATGGCCCTGCGCGTCGACGACCCGGGCGTCGTCGCCGTCGCGCACCGTCGCCGGAACGACGAGCTTGAGCGGCCCGAAAACGGGCGAGGGCGAGTCGCCGCGTACCACCAGGGCGTTCGCGACGGGCCGCTCCTTGCCGTCGCTGGGGCGGTTTAGGGTGAGGCCAAGGGCGGCGAGCGTCGTGCTGCCGCCGCCGTCGAGGTTCATCGCCTCGACGCAGCCCAGCCGTCGCAGGATCGACGCCAACTCCGCGAGGCTCGCGCCCACGCTGACGGGCGAGCGGCCGTCCACCGCGACGAGCAGCAGGTCGCCCTGGGCGGTGCGCCCGATCGCCGTTCGCGGGTGCCGAGCCTTGACGAACGAGTCGGCGGGAAAGCCCTCGTCGTCGATGGCGGTCTCTCCGTCCTGGACCAGCATCGGCCCGCCGCTCACCACCCGGTCGTACTTGTTCCAGTCGAAGCCCGTGGTCTGGGTCGTGACCGTCAGCGTATCGCCCTTACGCAGGGCTCTCAGCCCTTCCGCCTTCGCTCCGCGCCCGACGAGAACCGCCGTGCCCTTCTCGACCGGCCGGTTCCGCCCTCCGATCGACCGCACCGTCGCCGTCGCCTTTCCCGTGGGCGCCAGCGTCTCGCCGAGCCGGAGCGTGACGAACGTCGCGTCCGCGCTTCCGATCGCCTGTCCCGCGATAGGAGTGTCGAGCACGACCTCGTTCGCGCCAGGCGCACGGTTGACGCCACCTAGGGCGATCGAACCCGCCGTCCCTTTCCATTCCGCTTTTCCGAAGGCGACCCCCTCGGGTCCCCACGCGAGGGCCGACCGCCTTGGGTTCGGCGTGGCGACGAGCTCGCCGTCGCGCACCATCAGCCCCAAGGGGTGCCCCGTCCAGCCTTTCGCGACGTCCACGAAAAAGTCGCCGTTGGTCGCCGCCAACGTTCCCGACCGCGAGGCGGCCTGACCGACCGTCGTCCGCCCGGTCGGACCGCTCGCCGCCTCGTTGATCGCCCCGCCGGTCGGCTCGATCGTCAGCCGGACGGCGGGCGACGCGGGCGTGATCCTCAGAACGTGGATCACGCGCGGCACGACCCGGTCGACCTCCTCGCGGTAGGTCAGTCCCGGCGCGAGCGGCTTCTCCCACACGAGTTGCGCGCGGGCGCCGGCGGCGAGAAGGAGAAAGGGAAGAAAGGCGAGGCGGCGCATCGACAGAGGGATTGTGACGCTCTATTTCGTGAGCAGGGTGAGGGCCGCCCGGATCTGGCCCTGAACGTCGGTCGCCTGGTCGCGCGCCCGCTCGGCGGCGCCCTCCGCCTCGTTGCGGCGGTAGCCCAGGGCGAGAAGCGCCTCGACGAGCTCGTCGTCGGTCGGGGCCTTCTTCGTGGGCCGGGCGGCGGCCCCGACCTTTCGCAGGAACGACTCTTCCTGGATCTTATCCTTCAGCTCCAGCAGGATGCGCTCCGCGAGCTTCGCGCCCACGCCGGTCGCGCGGCGCAGGACGCGGGCGTCCTGCGCGAGGATCGCGGTCGCGACCGCGTCCTCACCCAGTTGGCCGATCAGGGCCATCGCCGCCTTCGGGCCGCAGCCGGTGACGGTGACGAGGAGGTCGAACAGGCGCCTCTGGAAGGGCTCCGTGAATCCGTAGAGAACGACCGCGTCCTCCCGGAAGGTCTGGCGGGTAAGCAGAACCACCTCGGTATCCGGCGCGAGGAGCGCGCCCACCGAATCGGGGACCTGCACCTCGTACCCGACTCCGCCGCACTCCACGAGGGCGCGGCCTCCCTCGACCTCAATCAGCGTGCCGCGAAGCCTTCCGATCACCTTTCGAGGTTACCTTTTGTCTACCGTTTTTGGGTAGCTCTGCCGGATGGAGGCCCGGTACTGCGAAATGGCGGCGATCTCGCCGCCCGTCGGTCCGAGATTGGGTCGCCCGAGGATCATCGGTCCCATCAGGCGGTCCGTGCTGGGCACGTCGGCGAGGCCGAGCAGGTGTCCCGCCTCATGGGCCACCACCGACGTGATCTCGTTGGCGCTCAGCTTGCGGCCCATCGCGTTGTCGCGCACGAGGATGGTAGCGCGCAGGCGGTAGGCGTGGGTCGCGGAACTCCAGGACATCTCTCGCCGCGCCTTGACGTAGCCCTGCGCGTCGCCGTTCGCCTCGTTGATGGAGGGCACGAAGCGCACGACCACGTCGGCGTTGGCGCCCGCCGGAACGAGCCGGAAAGGCCGCTCCCCGAGCGCGGAGTTCCACGCATCGAGGCCGCGCGCGACCGCGTCCCCCGGGAGGTTGTCCGACTCCAGCGCGACGGTGACGCCGTCGCTCATCACAAGGCTGTCGAGGGTCGCGAGCCCGCGTCCCCGGTCACCGGAGAGAAGGCTCTGCTGGGCCTTCTGGAGCGAGGTGGTCGCCTGCGGTTCCAAAGGGGCGGTCGGCGCCGAAGCAAGGCTTAAACAAGCCAGCGCGGCCAAAAGGGCTGCCATCCCTGTGTATTGTCGGTAGATGGATGACGGCGCTTCGACTAGGCGCCGAAACCTGCGGCGGAATGGACAAGAGAGGCCTTGCCCGCCCGGCAAAAGTAAGGGAGTGTGCGCCGGGGTTCATCCCCCGGTGTCGTTCGTCGCTTCCTTGAGCGTACGTCTCCTGAAACAGGCGCCTTAGCCGCCCTCTCGTTCCTGGCCCTCGGTCAGATTCCGGCCGCAGGGGCCGCCGACCTCAAGGTCGGGAACGTCGATGTGCGTGAGGCGCTGCGGACCGTCTTCAAGCAGGTCGGCGTCTCCTACACGGTCTCGCCCGACGTGAAGGGAACCGTCCGCGCCGACTTCCGGGGGCTCGTCCTCGACGACGCCCTCAGCGTCGTGCTCCGCCAGGTGGGCGCCCACGTCCGGGTACGGGGAGGCATCGACGAGATCGTCCCGAACGGGATCTTCCTCAGCGGTCCCGACCCAACGGACTACAGCCTCCTGACCCAGGGACCACCCGCTCCGTCTGTCGAGCCGACGGTCGTCACATCCGACGCGAAGGCGCTCGACATCGTGCGCCTTGGGATCGTCCACAAGATCGACAAGGCGACGATGAAGGAGGTCGGAAAGCTGGACCTCAACGATCAGCGGATCAAGATCGTCTTCTAGAGACGGCTCAGGTGGGACTCTCTCCGCCCCGAAACAGGTTCAGCGTAAGGCTCTGCCCCGCCCCCTGGTAGATCCGCAGAACGTCGATCGTCGTCTCGCCCACCGCGAACAACACCCGGTGGGAACGGTACGCGATCTGGCGAGGGGCGAAGTCCGTCTCCGCGCCCTCGGGCGCCGCTTCTCCGATCGGACTTTCGGCGAGCGTCGCGACCGCCCTCGCCAGACCGCCCAGCCATTCCGCCGCGACGCTCGGCGCGCTGCGGACCCGAGACTCCTCGATGATCGCGTCGAGGTCCGCGAGGGCGAGGTCGGTGATCCTAAGGCGACAGGCCATGCTTCGTTCGGAGCCTCGAAAGGCCCGTCTCCCAGTCGTGCGTCCGCTCCGAGACGACCTGGGCGTGGGCTTGCCAGAGTCCGAGGGCGCCTTCGACATAGCGAAGACGTTCGGCGAGCGCGCTGTAGTTCTCCACCGCCTGCACCACGACCTCCGGCCGCCCCGCTACCGTCAGCGCCTCCGGCTCCCCCGTCTCCGCCAGACGCGCGATGTGCTCCCGATGGTGGCGCAGGAAATCCGTGAGCGAACGCGCCGAGGAGAACTCCATCCCACTTCTACGCGTTCCGTCTATGCTAAACGTCTTCAGCGTCGCGCCCGGGGCGCGGCTTCGACTAAGCTGTCTCTCGATGCTCCTCTCCGCGCTCGCCCTCGTGGCGCCGCATACCTTTGCCGCCGTCGGCGACCACTTCGAGTTCGACGGAAAGCCGTTCGCCATCCACTCGGGCGAGATCCACTATCCGCGCATTCCCGAGGCCTGCTGGCGCGACCGTCTGCGGGCGGCGAAGGCGATGGGGTTGAACACCGTCTGCACCTACGCGTTCTGGAACCTGCACGAGCCCCGTCCCGGCGAATGGGACTTCAAGGGCAACCTCAACGTGGCGAAGTTCGTCAAGATCGCGGGCGAGGAGGGCCTCAAGGTGATCGTGCGCCCCGGTCCCTACATCTGCACCGAGCTCGACTTCGGCGGCCTCCCCGCCTGGACCCTCAAGGACCGCACGATGCGCGTCCGCTCGAAGGATCCGAAGTTCATGGCCCTCACCCAGGCCTACTTCACCCGGCTGGGCAAGGAGCTGAAGCCCCTGCTCCTCCAGAACGGCGGCCCGATCATCATGACCCAGGTCGAGAACGAGTACGGCTCCTACGGAAACGACCACGTCTACATGGCCGGTGTGCGCGACGCCCTCCTCAAGGCCGGCTTCAAGGGGCAGCTCTTCACGTCGGACGGCCCCTCGCAGAACCTTCTGGGCGGCGGCGCCCTCCCGGGCCTCCCGGCGACGATCAACTTCGGCGGCGGCGCGCCCGGAGCCTTCGCGGAACTCGCGAAGTTCCGCCCCGGCAGCCCCCGGATGATCGGCGAGTACTGGGCGGGCTGGTTCGACCAGTGGGGCAAGCGACACCAGCGGAGCAGCGTCGCGAACAACCTCAAGGACCTGGAGTGGTGCCTTCAGAACGGCGTCTCCTTCAACCTCTACATGTTCCACGGCGGCACCAACTGGGCCTTCATGCCCGGCTCCAACGGCGGCGCGAACACCTACGACCTGGACGTGACGAGCTACGACTACGACTCCGCGCTGGACGAGTCGGGCCGCGTCACCCCCAAGTACGTCGCCTTCCGGGACCTGATGCAGAAGTACAGCCCGGCCCCCCTGCCGCCGGCGCCCACCGCCCCCAAGCCCATCAAGGTCGCCATGGTCCACCTCACGGAAAGCCAGCCGCTTCTTCCGTTGGAGAAGGCGGGCCGCTTCAACCCCGAGCCCAAGTCGTTCGAGGATCTGGACCAAGCCTACGGCATGATCCGCTACGAGGCTTCCGTCCCCACCGCGGGCAAGCAGACTCTGAGCGTCGGACGGCTGATGGATTACGCGACCGTCTACGTCGACGGCGTTCTCCAGGGCACGATGGACCGTCGCCTGAACCAGAAGACGATCGCCATCGACGTTCCGCGGGCGAACGCCATCGTCAGCGTCCTCGTCGAGGCGCACTCCCGCGTGAACTTCGGCGGCGCGCTCCCCGACGAGCGAAAGGGGCTCGAAGGGCCCATCCGCCTGGGCGACGCCGAACTCAAGGGCTGGTCGCACTTCCAGTATCCCCTCGCCGAGCCGCCGAAGACGGGCTACGCCTCCGTCCCCGGAGCCATCTCCGGTCCGGTCTTCTTCCGCGGAACCCTGCAGGTTCCGACCCCCGGCGACACCTTCCTCGACACGCGCGGCTTCAACAAGGGCTACGTCTGGGTCAACGGCCGTAACCTCGGCCGCTTCTGGAAGATCGGTCCCCAGCAGACGCTGTTCCTCCCGGGCGTGTGGCTGAAGAAGGGAGCGAACGAGGTCGTCGTCCTCGACGAAGGTCCCCTGGGCTCGGTGGTCCCCACGATCCAAGGGCTCGACGTCCCGATCCTCGACGCCATCCAGCGCGCCCCCACCGCCGGGCGCAACCGCACGAAAGACCAGAACGTGGAGTTCGCGGGCGCCGCGCCCGTCGCGTCCGGCGAGTGGCCCGACGGCGCCGCGCCGCAGACCGCTCCCTTCAAGGGACGGGGCCGCTACCTCGGCTTGGAGGTCGTGAGCGAGCACGGCGAAGGAACCTACGCCTCGCTCGCCGAGCTGTGGGCGGTGGGAGCCGACGGCAAGGACCTGCCGCGCCAGGACTGGAAGGTCGCCTACGCCGACAGTGAGGAACTCGATGCGGAGAACGGCAGCGCCAACAACGTGTTCGACCTGCAACCGACCACGTTCTGGCACTCGAACTACTCCGACGGCGCCGCCCCCCTGCCGCACCGCATCGTGATCGACCTGGGCCGCGTCGTCGACCTCTCCGGCATCCGCGTCCTCCCCCGCCAAGAGGGCGAGAACGGCCGGATCAAGGGCTACCGGGTCTTCCTGAGCGAAACCCCGTTCAAAGGCCAATAGTGTGGGAGTGCGCGGACCTGTCCGCGCTTTGACTTTCGCGCGGAGCGCGCTAGAAAGGGTCGAACACGTTGACTCGGTCGGTCTGAAACGACAGGACCGAGTCGCGGAATGGCCCGTGAGCTTGCGTCCAGAACCACTCTGCGCTGCACCACGGATAGGCGCGCGGATCATCGACCAGGCCGTGCTTCACGGGGTTAGAATGGACGTAGGCCAGCCGCGCGAGGTAGCTCCTCTCGTGGGTGATCCGCGTGTCCCAACTTCGATACCAGACGGAACGGCCGGGAACGCCATCGAGTTTGTTCAAGTCTCTCGCGCTTCCCCGGTGAACGCGCTGGGTGAGTTCGGTAAGCCCCAGGCCGGTTTCCGGCGAGAGACCGACGAAATGGTAGTGATTATCGAAAACCGCCCAGGCCTGAACCTGCCAGCCGAACTCATCGAGCGTATCTAGAAGCCAGCGTTCGAGCAGATCGCGCTTCTCGGGAGTATTGAAAAACGGCTGTTTGCCGCACGTGCCAGCGGTCAGAATATAGTTTCCGGGATGGTCCACCTGACGCGACGGTGCGTGGGGCCAAGAGTGCATGGCGGCGTTTTACCCAAGGTCGTCCGCGCTCCGCGCGAAAGTCAAGGCGCGAACGGGTTCGCGCACTCCCACATCAGAGGGACCGCCCCTAGGGTTCCCGGATCACGCCTTGGAAAAGGATCTCGCCCGTTTCGGCCCGCTGGATCGCGAAGGCGAACGGGCGGTCCACCCGGAACACGACCCGGTCCGGGCGCGACGGCATCGAGCGCGGCATCGCGATCCCCGTCGCGGCGGCGGCCTGGGTGCCCGTCTCGTCCACCTTCACGTAGGTCCGGTGGACGATCTGGTCGATGGCGTCGTGCGCGCCGCCGGGTAGGGCCGGGCTGAGGTCGATCCGCGCGAAAAGCGGCGCGAGCCCCATCGCTTTCAACGCGTCCTCCACTTGGGGGGCGCTCCGGACCGTGAAGCGGGGAAGGGAGAGGTCGACCGTGTGGCTCGTCCCCTCGACCGACCGCCACGCGGCGTCGCGTAGCAGCCTGGCCGGATCGCCCTCCTTGGGGAGCAGGACCGACATGACGGTCTGTCCGCCCTTGTAGGGGATCCGCACCATCCGAAAATCTCTCCCCTCGGCGTAGGACAGGCGAGTCCGGACTAGGTGCATCAGGTCCACCGTGCGGGAGCCGCCGAAAGTCGCCTTCTCGGTGGCCGCCTTTGGAAAGGCGGTCGTCCAGTCGCCATCGAAGGTGATCGCGTTCACGAGGACCGCGTGGGTGGCCGGAGAGAGCCGTTCGAACAGTTTGGGGATGCGTCCTTTCGTCTCTTCTTCGACCCACCCGTTGACCTGCGCCAAGCCTTTGAGCCGCTCGACCGTCGCCCCGTACTTGGCCGCCGCCGCCACGTAGCTCGGGCGGGGAGCCTCCGCGAAGAAGCCCGCGTTGGCCACCGTCGTCTCGCCCCCGACCGTCCACGCCTTCATCCGTTTCTGAAGCCCCGTTCCGTAGGCGTCGAGTCCCCCGGCGCTCGTCCCGAGCGTCTTTGCCAAGGCCCCCTTCGAGGAGGTTCCCGTCGCCGGGATCAGCAGGCCCAGGCACGCCTCGACGCTCGCGGGCGACACGACCACGTTGCCCCGATCGGTCGGCAGCGCCCGCCAAAGCCGGGTCGCGAAGTCCGGCGCCGAGGCCAGCAGAAGCGCGGAGAGCAGCATACAGGGTTCAGACGCTCGAGAACCCTCTGGGGTGCGCTACTCCTCGTCCAGCCCGTCGCCGATCGTCGGGCCGACGTCGTACTTCGGACCCACCTGCCCGCCGTTGAACAGCGCGTCCACCTCCAAGGGGTTGAGGAGCACGTCGCGCGGGCGGGGGCCGTCGCGCGGACCCACGATCTGCCGCTCCTCCATCATGTCCAACAGGCGCGAGGCGCGCTGGAAGCCGATGGAGAACTTGCGCTGGAGCATCGAGGTCGAGGCTTGGCCCCGGTCGACCGCCCACCGGACGGCGTCCTCCCACAGCGGGTCCGTCTCCTCCCCGAAGTCCCCGCCCTCCTTGCGGGCGTCGCCCACCGATCCTTCCGCCTCGATGGGCTCGATGGTGTACTCCGGAGCCTGCTGCTCGCGCCAGTGGCGGCAGATCAGGCCGATCTCCTTCTCCGACACGTAGCAGCCCTGGACGCGCACGGGCTTCATCGCGTCGATCGGCTTGTAGAGCATGTCGCCCTTGCCGATCAGCGCCTCCGCCCCCTTCATGTCCAGGATCGTCCGCGAGTCGATGTACGACGCGACGGAGAAGGCGATTCGCGAGGGGATGTTCGCCTTGATGAGGCCCGTGATCACGTCCACCGAAGGCCGCTGGGTCGCGATCACCATGTGGATGCCCACCGCGCGGGCGAGCTGCGCCAGGCGCACGATCACCGTCTCGACCTCCGCCCCGCACTGGAGCATGAGGTCTGCGAGCTCGTCGATCACCACCACGATGTAGGGCATCCGGTCCTGGAAGCTCGCCTGCGCGTTCCAGCCGTCGATGTTGCGGCAGCCGTGCTCGCTGAACAGGTCGTAGCGACGGTCCATCTCGCGCCACACCGCCCGCAGCACCCCCGCCGCCTCCTTCACGTCCTTGATGACCGGACACATCAGGTGCGGGATGCGATCGAAAAGGGTCAGCTCGACCCGCTTAGGGTCGATCATCACGAGCCGCACGTCCTTCGGCGTGTTGCGCATCAGCAGGGAAGTGATGAGCGTCGCGAGGCCGATCGACTTGCCCGAGTTCGTCGCACCCCCGATCAGCAGGTGCGGCATCTTCGTCAGGTCGGCGTACCGAGCCTGTCCGCTCACGTCCCGCCCGAGGGCCACGATCAGGCGCGACGGGTGGTTGCGGAACGTCGGCTCGTCGCAAAGCTCCCTTAGGGAGACCATCGACGGCACGAGGTTCGGAACCTCGACGCCGATCGCCGACTTGCCGGGGATCGGCGCCTCGACGCGCACCTGCGAGGCCGCCATGTCCATCGCGATGTTGTCCGCGAGGGCGGTGATGCGGCTCACCTTCACGCCGGGCCCGAGGTTCACCTCGTACCGCGTGATCGTCGGTCCCGCCGCGACCTCCACGACGCGCCCGGAAATACCGAACTGCTCCAGGGTCCCTTGGAGCGTCTCGATCTGTCGCTGGGTGTCGCTCGCGTCCCGGCTCGCTCCGGGCGGAGCCTCCTGCAACAGCGCGATCGGCGGCAGGGCGTAGCCTTCCTTCGGCTCCGCGATCTCGGGGTCGAGCGCGGCCTCCTCCTCGCCCTTCTTGGCTCCTTTCTTCGGCGTCTCGACCTTCGTCTCCGCCTTGGGCGGCGGGGCGGCGACGGTCGTGGGCGAGACCGTCGCCGGCGACAGGGTCACCGGCTCGGGAACGACCGTCCGCGGCTCGACGTCGTCGAACGGATCGTAGGCGGGAGACGGCGCCGGGGTCCGGGGCTTGCGCACCGACTTCAGCCGTCCTTCCTCACTCTGGACCGGAACGGGGTTCGTCCCGGAGATGGAACCCTGAGCCGGGATCGGCTTCAGCTTTTCGACCGCCACCGGCCTCGGGGCGCGTACGGGACGCGGCGGAAGCTTCGGACGCGGAGCCTTCGCCGCCAACTCCCGCAATGGAATGTCCACGCAGAGCACGAGGCCGACCATGCCGAGGGCGGCGAGACCGATCGCCTTGCCCGCCCCGAAGAGGCTCGCGAGCGCCCAGCCGAGGATCGCGCCGACGTAGCCGCCGCTCCCCGCGATGAGGGTCGGATCGAAGAAGTCGCCCGCCCGATCCCGCGCGAGCGCGCCGAGAAGGGCGACGAACAGGAGCCCCAGCCCTGCGCCCAGGTGGGTCAGCGCGAGGCCGCGACCGCGCAGGATCGCCATCCCGAGGAGCATCAGGAGCGGCGGGACCGCCCAGGCGCCGCGTCCGAACAGGGTCGTGAACAGCCCTCCGAGCAGAGAACCGAACAGGCCCGAGTTGGGCGTGATCAGGGCGACGAGCACGACCAGGGCGCCCGCCAGCGTCAGGATCCCCGCCACGTCGAGCGTACGGTGGGAGGGCGGCGGCGCGGCGGCCACGCGCGGCTTGCGGGCGCTGGTCTTCATCCTTGGGACTCCGGAACGGCCCGTCCAATGGGCCGCGTCCAGTATACAAACTTCTGCGGCTATCCCGAACGTTACGGACTCGGGACGCGAGGCGTGTAGCCGCGTGCGAAGCTCGCGCGAGCGTCTTGGCCGTTCCCATCCCGGGCGGAACGACCCGAAGGCGACGCGACCCGGTAACCTGACGCCATGCCGGAAACCCTCTGGGCCCCGTGGCGCATGGCCTACATCGAGCGGCCGGAAACCGGAACCGGGCACGGGAACGACATCTTCGTCGACCTGCCCGCCGAGAACGACGACCGCAAGAACCTGATCCTCCACCGAGGCGTGAAGGCGTTCGCCATGATGAACGCCTTCCCCTACACGAACGGCCATCTGCTCGTCGCCCCCTACCGGAAGATCGCCGACATCACCGAGCTCGACGACGACGAGCTGCTGGAGATCAACCAGCTCGTCGCCAAGGGCGTCGCCTGGGTGCGGAAGGCCTACAACCCCGACGGCTTCAACCTCGGGGTGAACATGGGCCGCGCGGCGGGCGCGGGCATCCCGCAGCACCTCCACTGGCACGTCGTGCCCCGCTGGAACGGCGACACGAACTTTATGACCAGCATCGGGGACGTGCGCGTGATGCCTCAGGATCTGCACGAAAGCTACGACCGTCTCGTAGAAGCCTCCAAAGCATGAACCTCGAAGAGCTTCGGCAAGCGTCCCAAGGCTGCCTCGCCTGCCCCCTCGCGAACCACCGCACTCACGTCGTGTTCGGCGAGGGCGACCCCGAGTCGCCCCTCGTGCTCGTCGGCGAGGGACCGGGCGAGCAGGAGGACAAGATGGGCCGTCCCTTCGTCGGCCGATCGGGCCAGCTCCTCGACAAGGCCCTCAAGGAGGCCGGTCTGGAACGAGGCCAGGTCTACATCACCAACACCGTGAAGTGCCGCGCCGCCGACTGGTCCACCGGCAAGCCCAAGAACCGCCCGCCCACCGAGGAGGAGACCCAGGCCTGCCGCCAGTGGCTCGTCCCCCAGCTCGGCCTCGTCGCCCCCAAGGTCGTCCTGTGCATCGGCTCCCCGAGCGCGAAGAACCTGATCAAGAAGAACTTCGCGATCACCAAGGAGCGCGGCCTCTACTTTCCCTGCGAGTTCGCGAAGACCGCCATCGCCACCCTTCACCCCGCTTACATCCTGCGCCAACAGAGCGCGGGCGACGACAGCGGCTACCCGCTTCTCGTCGCCGACATCAAGAAGGCCTGGGAGGCCGCGCAGCTCCTCGCGAAGGGACAAAGACCCGAAGGCGCTCCCAAACCCGCCCCGAACCCCGCCGACGAACAGGAAAGCCTCTTCTAGGCCGAACCCGTAACGCGAAGCGTTGTAGCCGCCTCCTCCGTGGGGGCGAGAGAAGCTCTCATCCTTCGAAAGCCCGCTTCTAAGCGAACCCGAAGGGTTGTAGGCGTATGCGAAGCTTGCGGAGGGCCTCTCGGCTGAAGACGATCCAAGCTCCCATAAGGGATGGTAGCCGGTAAGATAGAGGGGTAAACCCTATGTTTTACTAGGGTGATGCACGTCATCCTATGTCGATCTCCCCGCCTCGCCTTCTGCCGGTTCTGGCCGCCCTGGCCGTCGCGCCCTTCGCTCTCGCCCAGACGCCGCCCCAAACGCCGCCGCAGGGCCCGCCCCAAACCCCTCGCCGCCCACGGCCGACCCAGCCGACCTCGCCCGCCGGCGAACCCGCCCAGACTCCCCAAAATTCCCAGAACGGCGGGCGCGGCGGCGCGCCGCGCAACGCCGGGCCCCGGCCCTACGACGAGGTCGTCACCGCCGAGGCGAAGTCCGACCTCGGCGTCTTCACCGTCCACCGCATCGACGATCGCGTCCTGTTCGAGATCCCCAAGGACGCGCTGAACCGGGAGATGCTCCTCGCCGTCGAGATCGAAGGCACCCCCACCGGCGGCTACGGCGGCACCCAGGCGGGCCACAAGGTCGTGCGCTGGACCCGGCGCGGCAACGTGGTGTACCTGCGCCTCGTCGACTACTCCGTGCGCGCTGAAGGAACCGGCGCCATCGCCCGCGCCGTCCAGGCCGCCACCCTCGAGCCCATCGTCGCCGCCTTCAACGTCGAGGCCGAGGGCAAGAACGACGCCGTCGTCGTCGACGTCACCCGCTTCTTCACGGGCGACCCGACGGAGTTCAGCGTCCGCGGCGCCCTCGGCGGCGGCGCGGTCGACGCCACCCGCTCCTACATCGACCGCGTCAAGGCGTTCCCGACCAACGTCGAGGTCAAGTCGCTCATGACCTTCGCGGGCGGCGGTGCGGCCGCCCCGGCGACCGGCCCCGGCGGACCCCGCCGCGCGGGCGGCGGCGGCAGCGTGACCGCCCTCGTCCACTACAGCCTCGTCAATCTTCCCGACAAGCCCATGATGCCGCGCGAGTTCGACTCCCGCGTGGGCTACTTCACCGAAGACTTCTCCCTCTACGGCGCCCCCGAGAACCGGGTCGTCGATAAGTCCTACATCGCCCGCTACCGCCTGGAGAAGAAGGACCCGAACGCCGCGCTCTCCGAGCCCGTCAAGCCGATCGTCTACTACATCTCGCGTGAGGTGCCCGAGTTCCTCCACCCCTACTTCAAGAAGGCGGTCGAGGACTGGAACGTCGCCTTCGAGGCCGCGGGATTCAAGAACGCCATCCGGTGCGAGGACGCCCCGAACGATCCCGACTGGGACCCTGAGGACGCCCGCTACAGCGTGATCCGCTGGGCGCCGACCCCCACCGAGAACGCGCAAGGGCCGCACATCAGCGACCCGCGGACCGGCGAGATCCTCTCGGCCCACATCGTCGTCTGGCACAACGTCATGAAGCTCGGCCAGACGTGGTACTTCACCCAGGTCGGTCCCCTCGACCCTCAGGCCGCCAAGCTGCCCCTTCCCGAGCCGCTCGTCGGCCGGATCATGCAGTACGTCGTCTCGCACGAGGTCGGCCACACCCTGGGCCTGCGCCACAACCACAAGGCAAGCTCCGCCTACACCGTCGCCCAGCTTCGCGACAAGGCGTTTACGGACCGGTACGGCGACGAGGCCTCGATCATGGACTACGGCCGCTTCAACTACGTGGCCCAGCCCGGCGACGGGGCGAACCTCGTCCCCATCATCGGCCCGTACGACAAGTTCGCCATCGAGTGGGGCTACAAGCCGCTCGGCGCGGCTAAGCCCGACGCCGAGAAAGCCGCCCTCGACCTTCTCGCGGCCAAGCAGGTGACCGACCCGACCCTGCGATTCGGCGGCGAGGACGCGAACGCGCAGTCCGACCCGACCGTCCAGACCGAGGACCTCGGCTCCGATCCCATCGAAGCCACGGCCTACGGCCTGAAGAACCTCGGCCGCGTCGCCAAGATGCTCGTCCCCGCGACGACGAAGTACGGCGAGGACTACGACCTCCTCGGCGAGATGTACGGGGAACTGCTCTCCCAACGAGCGCGCGAACTCGCCCACGTCGCCAAGCTCGTCGGCGGCGTGACCCAGGTCGACTACCACGCGGGACGCGGCGGCGCCGTCTACGCCCCCGTGCCCGCCGCCAAGCAGGCCCAGGCGGTCCGGTTCCTCGCGGACAGCGCCTTCGCCACCCCGACCGACCTCCTCCTGCCCGACATCCTGTACCGTATCCGTCCGGCGGGCGTTCAGGACCAAGTGTTGAACGGCCAGGTCGGCCTGCTCAACAGCCTTCTGAGCGACGTGCGCGTCCAGCGCCTGCTCGACGCCCAGAGCCTCGCTCCCGGCAAGACCTACACTCTCGGCGCGATGGTCCACGACCTTCAGGCCGGGATCTGGAGCGAACTGACCACCCCGTCGCCGAAGGTCGATCCCTACCGCCGGAACCTCCAGCGCGCCTACCTGGAGACGATGCGCGTCAAGCTCACCGCCCAAGACGCCACGCCCAACGACCTCCGGGCCGTCGGAACCGGCAACCTGCGCGAGCTTCGCGCCACCATCGGTCGCGCTCTCCTGAAGACCACCGACGAGGAGACCCGGATGCACCTGATGGACTGCCGCGCCGCCATCGACCGCATCCTCAATCCTCCGGCGGTCGTCACCGTCGCCGCTCCCGCCGAAGCTCCGGCCTTCGGTCGCCGCGGCGGCTAGCTCCGAAAAGCCTTCCCCCATTCCGGTGGGAGGGTCCGCCGAAGGAGGCGACGCGAAGACTCCAGCGCAAGAGTCCTCTGGCGTCGTCTCCCAGGTGGAAGGCAGGGTGGGGGCGACGCGGTCAAAGGATGGGAAACCTGCATCCGAGCGAACGCGAAACGGGGCGTCGCTTCTCACGGCGGTGGAGCTGCCTCAACCCCCCGAGAACTTAGATCTCTGCTTCCCCGAACAGATCCGCCACCCGGATCACGCCGCTCGCCCCGAGCGGCGTGAACTCGCCGCTCTCCGTGAGGACGAGGGTCTCACCCCACGCCTCGCCCTCTGGACGTCGCCGGATCTCGACCCGGCGGTTCGTCACGTCCACGATCACGTATTCCGGGATGCCGTACCTCGCGTAGAGCGCGGCCTTCGTCGTCTGGTCCTTGCGAAGCGAGGTGTCGGACACCTCGATGACGAGAAGCACGTCCTCGGCGCGGGTGCCGCGCCGTAGGCCGGGAGCCGTGACCATCACGTCGGGCTCGGGCTCGCTCTCGTTGGAAAGGTAGAGCGGCACTCCCGAAGTCACGCGGTGGTTCGCGAACACGAGCCGCAAGGCGTCGATGCAAAGCGACAAAGCGGCGGCATGCGGTTCGTTCTGTCCCATCTTCTCCAGGATCAAGCCTTCGACCAGTTCGAACCGCTCGGGATGCGCGAAGCCGCCGCAATCGATCATCCGCCGCACGTCCTCGACGGTCCAGCGCATCAGACTCTCTTGCGGCACTTCGATCATCTTGTTTCCACTATACGCCGATCGGCTCGCCCCCGAAAGCGGGATCGCATGGAAGAGGCCGTTCCGTGATCCTGGCGTCCGACCGATTCCCCTTCTTCTAGAGAAGACGTCGGCGCCAATGCGCGACGAGCCCGAAAGGTCATGCCGGGAAGAATGAGAGGTGGTCACCGCCCCTTCTAACAAGTCGAAACCCTCCCGCTTATCCCGGCGCGAAACATTCCTGCAACGCGGAATCTTCGCCTACTTTTCCACACTCTTTTCTGGTGGACTTTCCTCTGAAAGTCCACCAAATACGGGTCTAGCTAGGTTCAAATGGTGGACTGGTGGACTTTGCGCTATATAGCTCCCGCCCGAGCGCTACGCGAGAGAGTGGGGAATCGCCGGGGGAAAGTCCACCAGTCCACCATTTGAACCTAAGAATCCTTGTGAGGGCGCAGAAAGTCCACCAAAGTCCACCGGAAAAGATTTTCGGACTATTTTCGAAGTGTCGGGTCGAGGGCTAGTTTGAAACACTTGGCGGACTCTAGGCTTTCTGCCGCTTGAGCAAGATATCAAGCCCAAAGACCCAGGCGAGTTCCCAACCGTCCTCTCCCATCTCGTTGAGGGTTGGCATCCAGGCGCCCGTCAACGGGATCATCTTGTACTCCCACTTCACCACGCGTCCATTGTACGTCGGGACCAAACTAGGCCACCGCCTTAACGCAACTCTATGCGATCCGATTCGATCTGACCCACCGACGAATGTCGAGAAGCGTCCGGCAGGCCCGGAGGACGTCTCGAGCGGGGCGGCGGATCGACCGCGTCGGTTGGTGTGGGATCGGCACGGAGCGTCTCCGCTGTTAGAGCATCGTCCTATGCTCCATCTGGCTTCTGCTCGCCCTCTCGTTGCGCCGGTCCTTGCCGCCCCCTGGCCCACGAAAAAACGCGTTTATCCCGACTTTTTTCTCGTGGAAAGGGCAAAATCGACGCGCCGAACCCTCCTGCGACGCCCGTCCGTCCGTCGCTAGGTCTTTGGACACAAGCGGTTAGGCCCTCCGGCCCTCCCGCCGGGTGGAAACCGTCGCTATAATGACCCCTGGCGCCAACGCCCCGCGAAAGCGCGGATGGCACGGAAGCTCCGAAAAGGATTCGGCTAAACACACCCAGATGGCCAAACTCACCACGGCAGGCAAGATCGCCGCCCTCATCCTCATCGCCGGGATCGCCTACGGCGGCTACCGTGTTTTCGTCGCCAAGGGCGGCTCCCTCGCAAGCCTCGCCCCCGAAGCCAAGGGGGGCGGCTCCAACGTTCCGGTCAAGGTCGACCTGTCGAACGACGCCGTCGAAGGCGGCCCGGTCGTCGTCCGGAACGTCTCGATGCCCGGTGAGGGCGAGGGCTGCTCGAACCTCCCCGAGATCCGTATCCTCCACTGGGCCTGGAACGCCCACCTCGGCGCCTTCTTCGCGACCGGCGGCGAGCGGTCCACCCAGGGAAGCCTCGCCTGCAAGTACGGCGCGAACGTCAAGTGGACCCGGCAGGACGACCCGGCCAAGATGCAGGAGGCCCTCGTCGCCTTCGCCCAGGCCCTCAAGAACGGCGACGACAACCCCACCGCCGGAGCCCACTTCGTGACCATCATGGGCGACGGCGGCGCCGCGTTCCTCGCGGGCCTGAACAACACCCTGAAGCGCCTCGGACCGGAGTACCAGGCCAAGGTCGTCGGCACCATCGGCTACTCGCGCGGCGAGGACAAGTTTATGGGCCCGCCCAAGTGGAAGGACGCGCCGGCGGCGAGCAAAGGCGGCGTCTGCGCGGGCTACCTGCGCGACGGCGACTGGAACATCGCCCTCAAGTGGCTCGGCGACAACGGCCTCAAGAACAACCCCGACGAGAAGACCTACGACCCCGACGCCCTCAACTGGGTCGCCGCCAACGACTACCTCGACGCCGCCGAGAAGTACGTCGCCGGCTACAGCGAGATCCGCAAGGTCGTCAAGGACGGCAAGCCCACCGGTGAGACCAAGCGCGTCACCGTCGACTCCGTCGTCACCTGGACTCCCGGCGACGTGAACGTCGCCACGAAGAAGGGCGGCCTCGCCAACATCGTCTCCACCCGCGAGTACTCCACCCAGATGCCCTGCACCGTCATCGGCATCGACAAGTGGATGAAGGGCCACCGCGAGAGGGTGACCGGCATGCTCCGCGCCTTCCTCGAGGGCGGCGACGCCGTGAAGTCCAACCCGCAGGCGTTCGACCGCGCCACCGAGATCGCCGACAAGAACTTCGGCGAGAAGGACACCGGCCCCGCCTACTGGGCCCGTTACTACAAGGGCGTGACCGAGCCCGACAAGACCGGCATGAACGTCGAGCTGGGCGGTTCCTACTCGGGCGGCGTCGCCGACGCCCTCGCCACCTTCGGCATGGGCGGCAACACCGCGAACCTGTTCGAGGCGACCTACACCGCCTTCGGCGACCTCGTGAAGCAGCAGTACCCCGCGATGCTGCCCTCCTTCCCGCCCGCGTCCGGGATCGTCGACACCTCCTACCTCAAGCCCCTCGCTTCCACGATCGGCAAGGGCGACATCGTTACCGCCGTCAAAGACACGACCCGCGGGGGCGGTAAGCCCAAACCCGGCGGAACGAGACGCATCCTCAGCAGCCGCCGTTGGAATATCCCCTTCAACACGGGCCGCGCGACCTTCTCCCCGGCGGCGACGCACGACTTGGAGCAGCTCCGACGAGACCTGCTCATCGCGAGCGGCGCCACCGTCGAGATCCACGGCCACACCGACAACGTCGGCGACCCCAAGGCCAACATGAACCTGAGCGAGAGCCGCGCCTTCGCGGTCAAGAGCTGGCTCCAGAAGCGAGGCGGCGCGAGCTTCGGCGACCGCGTCCAGGTCTTCGCCCACGGCTCCACCCAGCCTCTAGCCCCGAACTCCAGCAACGCCGGCCGCGCGCAGAACCGCCGCGTCGAGATCGTCCTCAAGACCAATGGCTGACGAAGGACCGGCTCCCGTCGAGGTGGCGGGGGCGAAAACCCACACCACCCACGGGTCGCGCCCCACGCGCGACCTCCTCGGCATCTTCAAGCCCAACCGCACCGTCTCCCCCGGCGCGTTCCGCATCCTGGTCCTAGGCCAGATCGCGGCCTTCCTCCTCCTCTGGTTCCGCTCGCCCTTCCAGGTCCTGCCGCGCCCGAACGAGGTCCTGGCCGCCCTGCGAAACCTCTGGCTGGAGCAGGGGCTCGGGCCCGACCTCTTCGCCAGCTTCCGCCTGAACCTGCACGCGATGGGCTGGATGCTCCTCATCGGCCTCACGCTGAGCTACCTGACCGTCGTCCCGTTCTTCCGCCCGATCGCCCAGGCGGTGGGGAAGGGCCGCTTCCTCTCGCTGGCGGGCTTCTCCCTGCTGTTCGTCCTCATCACCGGCGGCGGCTATCCCCTCAAGCTCTGGATCCTCGTCTTCGGCATGACGACCTTCTTCGTCACGTCGATGGCCGACGTCGTCGCCGCGATCCCGCGCGACGCCTTCGACCACGCCCGCTCCCTCCGCATGTCGGAGTGGCGCGTCGTCTGGGAGGTCGTGGTGCTCGGAACCGCCGATAAGGCGTTCGAGGTCCTGCGCCAGAACGCGGCGATGGGCTGGCTGATGCTGACCCTCGTCGAGGGCATCGTCCGCTCCGAGGGCGGCCTCGGCACCGCGATGCTGAACCAGCAGAAGCGCTTCGGCATCGCCGAGGTCTTCGCGATCCAACTCCTGATCCTCGTCGTCGGCATGACCCAGGACTGGGCCATCGGCGCCCTGCGGCGGCTCTTCTGCCCCTACGCCGACCTGCGGCTCGAACGGAGAGGCGCCTGATGGCCCCGCTCGAACACTCCTACGCGGAGACCCTGCTCGAGATCGAGGGTGTGAACCTCGATCTCGGGGGCAAGCCCATCCTCCGCGACGTCGCCTTGCAGGTGCGCAACGTCGTCCGTCCCGGCCTGGAACAGGGTCAGGTCGTGTCGCTCCTCGGTCCCAGCGGCATGGGCAAGACGCGCCTGTTCCGCATCATGGCGGGGCTGGACAAGCCGGACTCCGGGCGGATTCTCGTGGGCCCAGACCAGGAGCCGGTCACGCGGGGCCGGGTGGGCGTCGTGTTCCAGCACTACCCCCTCTTCGACCACCGCACCGTGATCTCGAACCTCGTGGTCGCCGGTCGTCAGGTTGGGATGTCGAAAGCCCAGGCGACGGAAACCGGGCGGAGTTTCCTCGCTCGCTTCGGCCTGGAGGGCGCCGAGGGCAAGTTCCCGGCGCAGCTTTCCGGCGGCATGCGGCAGCGCGTCGCCATCGCCCAGCAGTTCATGTGCAGCGACGCCCTGCTTCTCATGGACGAGCCGTTCTCCGGCCTCGACCCCCTCGCCGTCTCCCGGATGATCGAGTTCATCCAGGAGGTCGCGGCCCACGACGAGATGAAGACCATCGTGATCGTGACCCACGACATCACGGCCGCAATCGAGGTCTCGGACACCATCCTGATGCTCGGGCGCGACCGCGACGCGGAGGGCAAGGCCGTTCCCGGCGCCCGCATCCAGCACGAGTACAACCTCGTCCAACGCGGCCTCGCCTGGCAGAAGGGTATCACCTCCACCCGGGAGTTCATGGCTCTGCTCGCGGAGATCCGGGAGGCGTTTCCGAGGTTGTAGGGTAATGAGGCGTCGGTTTCCAGACCAAAGGCTCGACGCCCCACGACCCAGTGCCCCAAAAGGGTAGAACCTAAGACCTTCCGCAATGCCAGGCCCCAACCGCGTTCGCGACGCCTTCATGGAGGGTTACAACACCGTCGGTCTCGCGTCGCTGGTGGCGGTGTCGGCGGCGTTGCTCAATCCTCTGCCCCTTATCCTCGGCGCCGTGGCGGAAGCGGCCTACCTCCTCTTCGTTCCCGACTCCAAGTGGTACGCCGAGCGCGTCGAGACGAAGTACGACGCGGAGGTCGCCCGCCGCCGAGACCGCCTGAAGGCGGAGGTCCTGCCCTCGCTCGCGGGCACGGTCGCCGACCGCTTCCTGCGCCTCGAACACGTTCGGAGCCAGATCGACTCCCAGACGGGGGGCGACCGCCGCCCCTACCGCCAGGTGCTCCGTAAGCTCGACTACCTCCTGGAGAAGTTCCTCCTCTTCGGCCAGAAGCAGGCCCAGTTCCGCACCTACCTCGCCAACCTTCTGGCGGAGGTCGAGAACAAGCCCGTGCGGGGAGCCAACGAGCGCATCCTGCTCGAACCCGGCGACGGCTGGGCGCGCGAGACCGCCGAGCGCATCCAGAAGCGCTACGGGCGCGAGATCGAGAAGCTCGACGAGACCGTCGCCAAAGAGTCGAACCTGCACACGGCGGCCATCCTCGAGAAGCGCAAGGAGGTGATCGCGCGCCGCGGCCAGTACGTCGAAAGGATCGCGGAGACCCTCACCAACCTCGGCCACCAGCTCGGCCTGATGGAGGATACCTTCGGCCTCATCAATGACGAGATCCGCGCCCGCTCTCCCGAGCAGGTCCTCGCCGACGTCGAGGGCGTCGTCTCCCAGACCGACAGCCTGACGGAACGCCTGGAGGAGGTCGCGCCCTTCGACACCGCCGCCCTGGAAACCGGCGCGGAACGACTGTACAATTAGGTTCGTCGGGCTATGGGGTGGCGGGTCGATCCCGATCGCCCAACGCCCAGAGCCCAAATCCCATGCCCCTCAGCGACGCTCTCAAAAAGGTCAAAGGCTTCCTGATCGCACCCGAAGAGGGCGACGTGCCGGTCTCCTCGACCCCCTTCCCGACGCCTCCCGGCGCGACCACTCCCGCTCCCACCCCCTCGCCCGCCCCGAAGGCGACGAAGACGCTGGAGCAGATCGCGCGCGAGCAGCCCGGCCCCAGCCTCGACGAGATCAAGGTCCCGGCTACCCCGTCCGCTCCCGTCGAGCGGGCCGACGGAAGCGTCGACTTCAACGCGATCTACGCGATGGCGGGACTCGCCCCCACGCCCTTCACCGCCGAACAGGCCTTGGAGATCCTCGCCTCCCTGCCCGTGGAGCTGCCGATGGCGACCAAACGCGCCACGATGAAGGTCACCCTCAACGCGATGGGCGCGACCCTCGGCGTCACTCCCGAGACCGTCGTCGCCGACGCCAGCCGCAAGCTCACCGCCCTCGGCGCCTTCGCCGCCCACTTCACCGAGGACGCCACCGCCTACGCGAACAAGGCGGAGGGCGAGATCGCGCGCCTCGAAGCCGAGATCGCCCACCTCCGTGAGCGGATCGGCAACGCCCAGGCTCGTCAGGTCAAGATGGTCGAGGCTTGCGACCACGAGGCCGACCGCCTCGACGACGTGCTGGAGTTCTTCTCCCTCGACGCCGGCTCCTCCAAGCACGCCCCCGGCGCCTGAACGGAGGGAGGGCGCGAAGCTCCCTCCCCCTGCCCCCTACAAAGCCGCCGCCAGCAGGAACGCCAAGGGCGCGTTCCAGTTGATCGCGACCTCGTTCACCCGGTAGTTGTCCTGGTCGTCCTCCCACTGCCGCGCGGGCGGGGTGCGCCCTTCCGCGTTCGGACCGCCCATCAGCCAGCCCGGCCAGGGCTGCTCGACCCCGTCCGCCGCGCTCGGGCGATGGTGCGGGTGCATCGCCCACTTCGTCCCCACCCACGTCACGTAGCTCGTGTTGAACGTGTTGCGCCCTAGCAGATAGTGCAGGCAGTCCTGCGCCCCGTCCCGGTACGCCTTCTTCGGCGCGAGCCGGTCCGCGAACCGCAGCATCATGCCGTAGTTGGCGACCACCGCGTTGCTCCCCCAGTAGTAGTCCGTCGACTTCAACGGGCACCGGTATCCGTTCGCCGCGACCCGCGAGACGATCGCGTCCGCCGCCCCCGCCGCCTCCGTCCGCACGCGCCCGGCCACCGCCGGGTCGCCGCCCTTGGCGAAGGCGTACGCGTACAGGCCAAGGTTGCCGACCGTCGGCCAGCCCTGCGCCGCGTCGCCCTGCAGGTGGAACCTGGGCGCGTCCGCGAGGAACGCGTCGCCGTAGGCCTTCTCCCCCGTCGTCCGGAAAAGCTCCGCGCTCGCCCAGAGCCGCTCGTCCGTCGCGTCGCCGTCCCCGTAGCCGCCCGTGCTGATCCCCGGCGGGTTGTTCTCGTACAGCGCGTTCGGATTCGCCTGCGCCCAGGTCCACGCCTTCCGGGCGGCGGCGAGGCAGCGATCCGCGTACGCGCGGTCGAACGGCCGGTACACCCGCGCCGCGATCGCCGCCACCGCCGCGAGATCCGCCGTCGCCGCCGTGTTCTTGTACGGCGCCTTGCCCGTACCGATCACCAGGACCGGCGCCTTGTCGTCTTTCGGCATCACGAACCCGGAGAAGTTCGCCGTCGTCGCCTTGTGCCACGCCCCGCCGTCCTCGTCCTGCATCCGCAGCATCCAGTCGAGGTTCCACTTCGCCTCCGCGAGAAAGTCCGGGATCTTGCCCCCCGACTCCGGCACGTCCAGCCGCACGCCCTTGAGCCTCGGGCCGTACATCTCGTAGGCCAGCAGCAGCGTGCCCGTCGAGATGCCCGAGTTTACGACGTACCGCCCGTAGTCGCCCGCGTCGTACCACCCGCCATGCACGTCCCGGCTTCCCGACTTCCCGCTGGAAGGGTCGTACTGCGCGGGCGCCGCGTGGCCCGCCTCGTACTTGTACTGCGGGAAGTCGGGCGCGAGCGACACCGGCACGCTCGCCCGTTGCCCCGTGAAGGCGCGTACCGAGAGCCGGAACGTGTGGGCGAAGGCGTCCTTGCCGATCCGGAACGGAAAGCTCGTGCCCAGCCCGGGCGCGTCGAGCACGTACTCGCCCGGCGCCTTGAGGGGGGAGAAGTCGACCGGACGCAGGGTGTCGCCCGAATCCGCGTCCTTGTGCGGCGGTCCCGGCAGGATCGTCAGGACGGTCTTGCCGTCCTTGGCGCGGCGTACCGTCACGAGGCCGCTCGGCTCGCCCGCCAGCATCGCGAACTTCGTCTCGTTGGGCAGGTAGCCCACTTGGCAGGCGCGTACCGCGTCCGAATGGTTCTGCGTCATCGCCGCCACTCCCACGATCGTTGTGAGGAGATTCATCGGTATATCATAACCCTTTGGCGGACGGCGAACCCGTCCAAGCCTCGACTTCGTGCGGAGCGCGGGGTCCAAAGTCGCGTTTCCTGCACGCTCCGCGCCCGACAGGCCTTAAAATAGCCTTCGATGTTCCTCGCATCGATCGCCCTCCTGGCCGCTTCTCAGCCCGATCCCTTCGATCCGGGGCCGCATCCCCTCCTCATGCGCCACCCGACGGTCAGCGCGACGCGGATCGTGTTCGCCTTCGGGGGCGATCTCTGGTCCGTGGCCCGCACGGGCGGCGAGGCGACCCGCCTGACGAGTTCACCCGGCATCGAGAGCGATCCCTTCTTCTCCCCCGACGGCAAGTCCGTCGCCTTCACCGGACAGTACGACGGCGCAACGTCGACGCCTACGTGGTCCCCGCCGAAGGCGGCGTTCCCAAACGGCTGACCGCCCACCCCGACGCCGACCGGGTCGTCGGCTGGAACCCCGACGGGAAGTCCGTCCTCTTCTCCTCCTCGATGGTCTCTCTGATGGAGTACCCGCGCCTCTTCTCGGTGCCCGTCACCGGCGGCGTTCCCAAGGCCCTCCCCTTCCCGGCGGGCGTCGAGGCCTCCATGTCCCCGGACGGAACCCGCCTCGCCTACGTTCCGAACCCCAAGTGGCAAGCGGGTTGGAAGCGATACCGAGGCGGCCAAGCCGCCCCCATCTGGCTCGCCGACCTGAAGGACTCGCGCTGGAAGCCTATCCCGCGCGGCGAGGAGGATCTGAGCTGCCCGATGTGGATCGGGAACGCCGTCTACTACGTCTCCGATCCCAAAGGCGTGATGGGCCTCTACCGCTACGACCTCGGGAACGGCCGCACCGCCGAGGCGGTTCCCGGCGAGGGCTTCGACATCAAGTCCGCCACCGCCGGTCCCGGTGCGATCGCCTACGAGAAGCTCGGCTCGATCTGGCTCTACGACCTCAAAGGCCGCACCTCGACCCGCGTTCCCATCGACGTCAAGGGCGACTTCCCCGAGGTGCGTCCCGTCTTCAAGACCCTGCGTCCCTCCGGCTACGCCCTCTCTCCGAGCGGCCAGCGGGTCGCCGTGACCGCCCGGGGACTCGTCTTCACCGTCCCCGCGAGCAAGGGCGACGCCCACACGATCCGAGACGGCGTCGGCGTCGAGCGCAAGGACCCCGCCTGGTCGCCCGACGGCAAGACCCTCGCCTACATCACGGAGGAAGACGACGTCCAGCGCCTCGCCCTCTTCGATCTCGCGACCGCGACCGAGCGGCGCGTCCCCCTCGCCGACGCCCCTTCCGTGTACCGCGACCCGCTCTGGTCCCCCGACGGCAAGCGGATCGCCTACGCCGACGTTCGCCTGAACCTCTGGGTTCTCGACGTCGCCACCGGCAAGAGCGCGAAGGTCGATACCGGCGTCTACGGCATGGGTTTCAATCCCAGCCCCGCCTGGTCCCCCGACTCCCGCTGGCTCGCCTACGTGAAGGACGAGCTCAACCACGACGGCTCCGTGATGCTCTGCGAGGTCGACACCGGCGCCAAGAGCCGCGTGACCGACGGCATGGCCGACGCCTCCTCGCCCGTGTTCGACCGCGATGGTCGCCACCTCTACTTTCTCGCCAGCACCGACCTCGGCATGGGCGACGGCGAGGACATCGCCTCCGTCGGCAAGCCCACTCGCGAGAGCGCCGTCTACGCCGTCGTCCTGAAGAAGGGCGGCCCCAATCCTCTCCAACCGGAAAGCGACGAGGAAGCTCCCGCCGACGCGAAGAAGCCCGAGCCCCCCAAGCCCGTCGGCAAGACCGAGATCGATCCCGAGGGCCTGGAAGCCCGCACCGTCGCCCTTCCCGTCCCCTCCGGCGTGTACCGGGCTCTCGTACCCGGACCGGCGGGCTCCTTCTTCGTCCTCGGCGCCGCCGGACTCTCGAAGTTCGCCTTCGCCGACCGTAAGGTCGTCCCCTTCGCGACCGGCGTGAGCGCCGCCGAAGCGACCCCCGACGGAACGAAGCTCCTGCTGATCGGCCCGACCGGAACCCACATCGTGCCCGCCGCCGCGCCGCCGCCTCCTACCGGCCCGATGCTTGACTTCTCCGGTCTGCGGGCGAAGATCGACCCTCTCGTCGAGTGGCGCCGGATGTTCAAGGCCGTCTGGCGCAACGAGAAGGCCCTCTTCTACGATCCCAGGCTCCACGGCATCGATGCCGACACGATCGAACGTCGCTACCAGCCGTTCGTCGCGGGCGTCGTCTCCCGCGACGACCTCAACTACCTGCTCACCGATATGATGGGTGAGCTTTCCGTCGGCCACATGTGGGCGCGCGGCGGCGACCTTCCGGGCGGTCCGCCCTCCGTTCCCGGCGGTCTCCTCGGCTGCGACTTCGAGATCGTGAACGGCCGCTACCGCCTGACCCGAGTCTACAGCGGCGAACGCTGGAACCCGGGCCTCTACGCGCCCCTCGCCCAGCCCGGCGTCGAGGCCAAGACGGGCGAGTACCTCCTCGCCATCGACGGCCGTCCGCTCGACGACGCCCTCGACCTCTACGAAGCCCTCGAGGGCAAGGCCGGGCGCCAGGTCAAGGTGAAGATCGGCCCGACCCCCGACGGCGTGGGCGCCCGCGAGTCCGTCGTCCTGCCCGTCGCGAGCGAGCGGAACCTCCGATCCCGCGCCTGGAGCGAGGACAACCGCCGTCGCGTCGCCGAGGCCACCGGGGGACGCGTGGGCTACGCCCACATCCCCGACACGAGCGCGGGCGGCTGGACGGAGTTCAACCGCTACTACTACGCCCAGCAGGACAAGGCGGGCATGATCGTCGACGACCGCTTCAACCACGGCGGCTTCGTCGCCGACTACCTCGTGCGCGAGATGACCAAGGGCGTCGCCTACGGCACCCGCACCCGCTACGGTCGCGACGCGATGGTCCCGGCGACCGGCGTCTACGGTCCCAAGGTCATGCTCATCAACGAGATGGCGGGCTCCGGCGGCGACATCTTCCCCGACGCCTTCCGTCTTCACGGGGCGGGCAGGCTCGTCGGCAAGCGCACCTGGGGCGCCCAACTCATCGCCGCGAGTTTCGCCCTCGTGGACGGCGGCGCGGTCAACGCCCCCAACGACGCGCTCTACGACCCCGTCCGAGGAACCTGGCCCATCGAAGGCTACGGCACCTCGCCCGACATCGAGGTGGAGATGGACCCCTACCTTTGGCGACAGGGTCGAGACGCCCAGCTGGAAGCCGCCATCGCCGAAGTCCTCAAGGGTCTGACGAACGGGAAACCCCCGATCCAGAAGACGCCCGCCTTTCCGAACAAGACGAAAAGCTCGAAAGTCCCTGCCCCTCGCTAGGACTTCGACGCCGAAGGAACGACTTCTTTCCGGGGTTGTAGCGACCCTAACCCTTCGGATCGACCAGGGGCTGGGTGTCAAGAAAACGTGGTTCTGCGCAAGAAGACGCTAGACGAAGTGAGTACACGGGAATAAGGGTGATGACCGTGGAAGAAGACTGGTAAGCGCCGAAAAGGCGCTTTTGTCTTGGGCGCTATGCGACTTCCGCACCCTTCGTTCCGCCGTTCCCCTCAGTTCTGGGCCACCGTCCGGTTTGGGGCCGCCGCGTTTGGGGTCGCCCTCCTGATGCACGCCGTCCTGAACCGATTCGGTGCCCGGATCGACGAGGCCCGGATCGAGCAGACGCGCATCGCTCGCCTGCACGAAAAGGCGGACGCGGTTCTGAACGGCCTTGACCGTTTCCTGCTCGGGGAGGGCATGGGAGAGATCGGCGGCCTTATGGGCCGGATGGACGCCGAAGTGCATGAGATCGCGGCGGTCGAACGGTCGGATGAGGCGATGGCTCTCCATGCGCGAGGCGTGGCGTTTATCGAGGCTGGGAGAAAGCAGGTCCGCCTTGTCGAGGAGGGGCGTCGCGCCGAAGCGTTGGCCCTTCACCAGAAGGAGGTCGACCCCGCCTACTCTCTTCTGGAGGGCCGGATCGAGACGCTCAATCGCCTTTGTGAGCGGCGCGCCCAAGTCGGAATCGAAGAGCTCGCTGCCGTCTCAATGTCGGGACTGCTCCTCAGCGCCGCCCTCGTGACCTACTTTGCGGCCCGGCATCGGCAGAAGGTCTCCGAACTCGCCGGGCTCGAGGGCCAAAGGGCTTCCCAATCGACGCGCGCTCTCCTTGAGGCTCAGGTCAACTCGTCGGTGGACGGCATCCTCATCGTCGATCCCAAGGGCAAGATCCTGCTTCAGAACCGCCGCATGGGCGAGATTTGGGGCATTCCGGACGAACTGCTGAACTCGGACGACGACGAGAAACAGATCGCCTTCGTGCTGAACTCCGTGAAGGACCCGGACGAGTTCGTCACCACCGTCCAGAGCCTCTACGCGAATCCGCTCCAGGTTCAGAACGACGAGATCGAGCTGAGAAACGGCAAGATCATCGATCGGCACAGCGGGCCCGCCGTCGGAGCCGACGGCACGGTCTACGGACGCATCTGGATCTTTCGCGACCTCACCGAACGCGTCTACGCCGAGCGCGCCCTCCGCGAGAACGAGGCCCGGCTGTTCCGGCTCATGGAGTCGATGCCCCAGCTCGTTTGGAGCGCCCTTCCTGACGGCTGGAATCTCTACTTCAACCACCAATGGCACGAGTACACCGGGCAGACAACCGACGAGAGCGGAGCCTACGGCTGGCAGGCGTGCGTCCACCCCGACGATCGGAAGGACACCGATCTCCTGGGGAGCACGCCCACCGTGTTCGAGGTCGAAAACCGCATTCGCAGGGCGGACGGCGTCTACCGCTGGTTCCTCATCCGCGGCATTCCGATGACCGACGCCGCCGGAGCGATCGTCCAATGGTTCGGCACCTGCACCGACATCGACGACCTGAAGCTCTCCGAGGACCTGTTGCGTGAGGCGCAGGAAGAGCTCGAAGAGCGTATCGCCCGGCGGACCCACGACCTCGCCGCCGCGACCCAGGAGGCGAAGCGTGCCAACGCGGCTAAAAGCGAGTTCCTCTCCCGGATGAGCCACGAGCTTCGGACCCCGCTCAACGCCATTCTCGGCTTCGGCCAGATCCTCCAGCGCCAGGACATGGGCGCCGCGCAGCGGGAGAGCGTGGACTACATCCTCAAGGGCGGACGCCACCTTCTGGGCCTCATCAACGAGGTTCTCGACCTCTCGCGGGTAGAGGCCGGTCGGACCGACCTTTCCATCGAGCCCGTGCCCGTCGCCGAGGTGCTGGACGAGTCGCTCGCGATGGTCCGCCACGCCGCCGCCGACCGGGGGATCGAACTCCAGGAGAATCTGGGTCTCTTCGCGGACGTCTACGTGCGTGCCGATCGTCAGCGCCTCAAGCAGGTTCTGATCAACCTGCTCTCCAACGCCGTGAAGTACAACCGCCCGCAGGGCCGGATCGCGGTCCGCGCCCACGACGACGGGGAAACCCTCCGCATCGCCGTCGAGGACACCGGGCTCGGCATCTCCGAGGAAGGGCTCGCGAAACTGTTCACTCCCTTCGAGCGCCTGAACGCCGGGCTCAACGTCGAGGGCACCGGCCTCGGCCTCTTCCTCGCCCAGAAGCTGGTCTCCGCCATGGGCGGAACCCTGACCGTCGAAAGCGAACCGGGTAAGGGCTCAACCTTCTCCGTCGAACTGGCCCTCGCCCAAGCGCCCGCCGAGGCGTTCCTCGAAACGAAGGAACGGCCGACGCTGACTTTGGTCGCTGCCACGGAAACCGAAACGCGAACGCGCCGGATTCTCAGCATCGAGGACAACTCCGCGAACACGCGCCTCCTGGAAGCGATGCTCGCCGACCGGCGTGAGATCGCGCTGAGGGCCGCCATCGACGGTCGCGAAGGCCTGGCTCTCGCCCGCCGCGAAGGGCCCGACCTCATCCTGCTCGACCTCAACCTTCCCGACATGCACGGCGTCGACGTCTTGAAGCGGCTCCGTCGCTCCGCCGTCACGTCCTCCATCCCCGTGATCGTCGTCAGCGCCGACACGAACCCCGAAACGATCGCCGCCGCGATCGCCGCTGGAGCCGACGCCTTCCTCCCCAAGCCCCTGGACGCCGAGCGGTTCCTACAGGCCCTCGACGCTCACCTCGCCGACCCCAAGGCCGACGATTCCCCCGCCCGAGAGGCCGCCTGATGACGTTCCCGCCCGAAAAGATCCTTATCGTCGACGACCAGATCCCGAACGTGCGCCTGCTGGAGATGATTCTCCAGGACGCGGGCTACCTCGACGTCTGGAGCGCGACCGATCCCCGCCAGGGGATCGATCTGTTCGAGAGCTGCGAGCCCGACCTCCTGCTCCTGGACCTTCAGATGCCCGAGATAGACGGCTTCGAGGTCATGCGCCGCATCCGCGCCGCCCACCCGCAGAACGAGGTTCCGATCCTGGTGCTCACCGCCGACGCCACGACCCCGAGCAAGCATCGCGCGCTCCGGGAAGGCGCCCGCGACTTTCTCTGCAAGCCGTTCGACGAGGTCGAGGCCCTGCTCCGCATCCGCAACCTGCTGGAGATCCGCTCCCACGCCGTCCATCTCGAGGCGAAGGTGCGCGAGCGGACGCGGGAGCTGGAGCAGGCGCATGTCGAGATCCTGGAGCGCCTCGCCCACGCCGGCGAGTACCGCGACACCGACACCGGACGTCACACCTATCGGGTCGCCACGACCTCGGCCCTGATCGCGCGCGAGCTGGGACACTGCCCGGATCAGGTCGAAGCTCTCTTCCGGGCCGCTCCGCTGCACGACATCGGCAAGATCGGCGTCGACGACGCCATCCTCCGCAAGCCGGGCAAGCTGACCGCCGAGGAGTTCGCGGCGATGAAAAGCCACGTCGCCATCGGTCAGGAACTGCTCCGAGGCGGAAGCTCCCCCATGCTCAAGCTCGCCGAGGAGATCGCCCTCTACCACCACGAGCGCTGGGACGGCAAAGGGTATCTCGGGACCGCGGGCGAGGCCATCCCCCTCGGCGCCCGCATCGTCAGCGTCGCCGACGTGTTCGACGCTCTGACCCACGAGCGTCCCTACAAACCGGCTTGGCCCGTTCCCGACGCCGTCGCCGAGGTCCGCGCGGGCGGCGGCGCCCAGTTCGACCCCCGCGTCATCGAGGCCTTCCTCCGCCTTCCCCACGAAGAGCTGATCTAACGAGGGCCGACGCCTTCCCAAAACGATGGTCCAAACGAACGCGGAGCGTGTAGCCGGAGGCGAAGCCTTCGCCCCTATCCGTACAGCGGTCCGTAGTTCGCGCACGCCCGGAAGTCGGCCCCGACGGGGTCGAGCCCCGAGCCGTGTCGGTGCCACGCCGTCGGGCGATAGAGCGACGCCTCGTCCAGGTTGTGCATGTCCACCGGGATGCGCAGGATCGACGCCAGGGTCACGAGGTCGGCCCCGATGTGGCCCGGCGCGATCGCCCCATGGTTCGCGCCCCAGTGCGCCATCACCGTGTACACGTCGCGGAACGCCCCCGCGCCCATCGTACGCGGCACGAACCACGTCGTCGGCCACGTCGGGTCCGTCCGCGCGTCGAGTTTGTCGTGGACCTCGTCCGGCAACGCGATCGTCTCGCCCTCCGCGATCTGGAGCGCCGGCCCTAGGCCGCGCACGAGGTTCAGGCGGCACATCGTCACCTTGTGCCCGCCGCCTGTCGTGAAGTCGGTCGACCAGCCGCCGCCCTTGAAGTAGCCGAGCGAACCCGCGCCCCATCGCGTTTCCTGCAGCGCGTTCGCCGCGTCCTCCGGGGTGACCTCCCACCAGGGCTTGAGACCGTGGCCCGTCCAGTCCAGCGCCGCCGGACCGGAGTTGATGAGGTGCAGGAAGCCGCCCGCCGCCGCGTCCGTGGGCCGGTAGCCCGTGACGCGCTCCACCGCGTCCGGCGACCAGTAGGTGCGCACGTCCGCGAAAAGCTGGGCCGCCCCCGTGAGCAGGTGGCCGAACAGCATCGAGACCCCGTTGCAGGCGTCGTTCTCCGTGGCGACCGTGAACGGCTGCCGCAATCCGTTCCAGTCGAACGAGGAGCACAGGATCGCCTCCATAAAGTCGCCGTTCGGGAAGTAGTCCGTCCACGAGCGCTGGCCCTGGAAGCCGCCCGCGATCGCGTTGTGGCCGCGCGCCTCCTCGGGATACTTCTCCGCGAGCTTGGGATTTCCCACCATCAGGTCGCGGGCGATCAGGGCCATCTTCACCGAGTCGGTCCAGACCTCGTCCTTCTCCTCGCGGCTCTGCGGCTCGGCGTTGGGATCCTTGCCCTCCTGGCAATGCGCGCGCGTCCAGGCGAGCGCCCGCTCGAACTCCTCCCAGTCGTACACCCCGTCCCGCATCCGGCCCGCGAACAGGGCCATGTCCACGCTTTCCACGCGCATCCCGAGGTACCGCTCGAAAAACTCCTGGTCCACGATCGAGCCCGCGATGCCCATGCTCACGCCGCCCATCGCGAGGTAAGCCTTGCCTTTCATCTCGGCGGCGGCGACCGCCGCGCGCACGAACCGCAGGATCTTTTCCCGCACGTCCTCGGGGATCGTCGTGTCGCCTAGGTCCTGCACGTCCTCGCCGTAGATGCCGAACGCGGGCAATCCTTTCTGGCTATGGCCGCTCAGGGCCGCCGCGAGGTACACCGCGCCGGGACGGTCGGTGCCGTTGAAGCCCCACACCGCCTTCGGCAGCGCGGGGTCCATGTCCATCGTCTCCGAGCCGTAGCACCAACACGGGGTGACCGTGAGCGACACGCCTACGCCTTCCTTCCGGAACTTCTCCGCGCAGGCCGCCGCTTCCGGGAAGCCGCCGATGCAGGTGTCCGCGATCACGCACTCGACGGGCAGACCGCAGGCGTGCTTGAGGCTCGACGTGATGAGCTCGGCGGTGGCCTTCGCCATCGCCATCGTGAAGTCCTCCAGGGACTCGCGAACGCCGCCGTAGCGGCCGTCGATGGCGGGACGGATGCCGACCTTCGGGAGGTCGCCGACGAGTCGGTTCTGGGGCGGGGTGACGGGGAAGGTGTCTGCCATCTTTGGACCTGTGGTTAGTTTGCCCGAAATCTTTAGATCGTGCTTAGAAGGCGACACAGGGTGTATTGTCTAGGGTTAGAGACCCGCAATGACGCCGCTCATCGCCTTCCTCGCCGCCGCGCCCCTCAAGCTCGCCTCGCCGGACGGCCTCCTCGCCGCCGCCCTGACCCTCGACGGAGGCGTTCCCCGCCTCGCCGTCGCCTACCGGGGCCGTCCCGTCCTCAATCCCGGACGCCTCGGGCTCGATCTTGCCGAAGGCGGCTCCCTGCGAAGCCTCGCCCTCGTCGCCACGCGCCGCGCTTCCGCCGACCGGACCTACCCCCTCGTCTCGGGCAAGTCGAGCGTCGCCCGCGACCGCTACCGGCAACTGACGCTCGCCTTCCGGGAGGGCGCCGGCCTCCACCGACGTCTTGAGGTCGTCGTGCGCGCCTACGACGAAGGCGTCGCCTTCCGCTACCGCGTTCCGGCCCAAGCGGGCCTAGGGAGACATGATGTCCGCGAGGAACTCACGGAGTTCCGTCCCGTCGGCGATCCGAAGGCGACCGCCCTCGTCCTTCCCAACGAGCGCACCCCCTACGAGGAGCCCTACCAGACCGGTCCCTTCCGTGACGGGACCCTCATCGGCTTCCCGCTTCTTCTTCGGCGTCCGGATGGGATCGGCGTCGCCTTCACCGAGGCCGACCTTACCGACTTTCCCGGCCTCTACCTCCGTTCCGACAAGGGCTCCCTCAAGGCTCGCCTTTCCCCACGTCTCGACGGTTCGGGCCTCGCCGCGAAGAAGGCCGGTCCTTTCCAGACCCCCTGGCGCGTCGTCATGGTGGGTGACCCCAAGCGGCTTCTCGAATCCAACCTCGTCCTGAATCTCAATCCCCCGAGCGTCCTGAAAGACGTCTCCTGGATCGAGCCCGGCAAGACCACCTTCCCCTGGTGGAACGGCTACGATACGGGCGCTACCGGCATCAAGCCCGCCCAGACCACCGCCTACCACAAGTGGTGCGTCGACTTCTGCGCGCGACACGGCTTTCCCTACCACTCCATAGACGGCTTGGACAACAGAGCCTGGTACGGCGGCCGCATCGTGCCCTACGACGGCGGACCCCTGACCAAGGGCCTGCCGGGACTCGACCTGGAGGAGATCGTCCGCTACGCCCGCGCCAAAGGCGTTCGCATCCGCCTCTGGATGGCCTCGGCGGCGGCGAAGGCGCAGATGGCCGTCGCCTACCCCTACTACCGCAAGCTCGGGATCGAGGGCGTCATGGTCGACTTCTTCGACCGCGACGACCAGGAGACCGTCAACCTCGTGCAGCGGGTGGTCCAGACCGCCGCCGATAATCGCCTCACCGTCACCCTGCACAACCTCTACAAGCCAACCGGTCTCCAGCGCACCTATCCGAACCTCTTGACGTTCGAGGCCGCCCGCAACCTGGAGTACGACAAGTGGGATCCCGTCGGCATCACCCCCGAGCACGAGATGAACGTCGCCTTCGTCCGCGCCCTCGCGGGCCCGATCGACTTCCACGCGGGCTCCTTCCGCAACGTGCTCGCCAAGGACTTCAAGCCGGTCGACAAGGCCCCCGTCACGATCGGGACCCGCGCTCGCCAGCTCGCCCGCTACGTCGTCTTCGAGGACGCCCTCAACATGGTCGCCGACTCGCCCGCCGTCTATGAGGCCTCCCCCGCCGGTCTCACCTTCCTCGTTCAGGTCCCCACGACCTGGGACGAGACCCGCGTCCTCGCGGGTGAGGTCGGCAGATACCTCGTCGTCGCCCGCCGCAAGGGCCGCGTCTGGTACGTCGGCGGCATGACCGATTCCTCTCGTCGCAGCCTCAAATTCCCTCTCTCGTTCCTGGCTAAAGGCCGCTATCGCTACGAACTCTGGTCCGACGCCCCCGGCGTGCCGACGAACCTCGCGTTCCTCAAGGGCGAGGCCGACCGAACCCGCGCCTTTTCCCTCGACATGCGCCCCGCCGGCGGCTTCGCCCTCCGCCTCACTCCCCGGATGTGACCCCGGACCACCGAGTCGGAATCGGGCTTCTCCCGGATCGCGCGAGCCTGACGCGGGGAACCCACACCCGCGGAGGCGCGATCGAATTCCGCCATGACTTCCTTCACCGAGCGTTTTCAGAACGACGCGATTCTTCAACGCGTGCTCGACAGCACGCGGGAGTACGCGGTGTTCATGCTCGATCCCGAAGGAGTCGTCGCGACCTGGAACGACGGGGCTCGGCGCATCAAGGGCTACGAGGCCGAGGAGATCGTCGGTCAGCATTACCGGCTGCTCTACCTCCCCGAAGATCGGAAGCGGGGCCATCCCGAGCACAACCTTGAAACGGCCCTCAAAAACGGGGAGTACCGTGAGGAACGTCTGCGGATGCGAAGGGATAGCTCCACCTTCGCCGCCGACGTCGATATCAGCCCTATCTACGACGAAGCCGGTCGCCACGCGGGCTTCCTGAAGGTCGTGCACGATGTGAGCGAACGCAAGCGGCTGGAAGACGAGGCGTGCGCCACCCGCGACGAACTCGATGCGCGCGTGCGGGAACGCACCGCCGAGCTGAGCGCCGCGAACGGCGAGCTCGAGGCCTTCTGCCAGACCGTCGCGCACGATTTTCGCGCTCCGATCCGGAACATCGTGCTCCGCTGTCGCATGGCGGAGGAAGACCTTGGCGAGTCGGCGCCGCCCGAGGCGATCGAGCATTTTCGGAGCCTGTCGCGAAACGCCAAGCGGCTCGCCGAGCTCACTGACGACCTGCTCGAGTACGCGCGTCTCGGTAAGAAGCCCCTCGCCCGCAAACGGGTGGACGTCACCGGCCTCGCCCGACGGCTCGCGGCCGAGATCGCGCCCGAGATCGCGCCCGCGCGCCACAACGGCTCCGCCGTCATCGACGTGCAGGAAGGCCTCGACGCCGACGCCGACCCTCAGCTCCTGCAGCTCGCTCTGCGCAACCTGATCGAGAACGCCTGCAAATACTCCAAAGAGAACGTGCGCGTGGTGATTGGCCGCGAGGCGGTCGAGGACGGCGAGGCGTTCTTCGTGCGGGACGACGGGATCGGCTTCGACATGGCCTTCGCGGACAAGCTGTTCCAGCCCTTCGAACGTCTGCACGGGAACAGCGGCATCGACGGCACGGGCATCGGTCTCGCCAACGTCCGCCGCGTCGTCGAGCGCCACGGTGGCCGTATCTGGGCCGCCTCGAAGGTGGGCGAAGGCGCGACATTCTGGTTCACCCTCGGGCAGGGATAGGGCCCTCTCCTCTCAAGGAAAGCCCCCTTTCCCTCGTCGATCCTCGCCGAAACCCTCTCGATCCTTTCTCCGGTCCACCGTTTTTCGTCCGTCTGCTCCTCCGTAGGCTCGCTCGAAAACCTTTCAAGAAGGCGCAACCCGTACGGCGAGAACGCCTGACCAAGTCCGCCGATCAAGCTGAGAGCCTGGTCCTGTCGTACAGAGGCGTCATCGCCTTCTCTAAAGCGTCCAGACAAGGCGTTGAGTCGAAGTCGCGCTCGTTGCTGACGTCGTCGATGGCGCTCAGAACCGCCCACCCGATCCGAGGATCACGAACGAGCCGCTCCGCGACGGGGGCGAAAGCCTGAGGGCGCAGGAACGCGTACGTCCCGGCGTACTGCGACGCCGCGATCTCGAATATGCCCCAAGCTCCCCCGTTCCTGATCTCGTCCTCCAAGGGTGGGTTTTCCGGGAGATCGACCAAAACGTCGAACTCGTTCGGGGGAGCCGCGGCGGCCTCCTTCAAGACGAACCACCAAGGGTCGCCCGCCGAATTGTCGGCGTACGGAGCCCCGTCGTGCAACGTTGAGAGGACCGACGAAAGGTGCCGGAGGGCGGTCTTTCGATCTTCGGGGCTGGCCTTCATCCTCCTTTAGTCTGGCCCGGTCGCCAAGCTTCCAGCGTCTTCGATCGAGAGGCGTGAGTGCGGAAACGATGTCGTGCGACCCTTGAGGGGACTTCGCGTCGTCCAACCCTCGCCGATGGACAAGGACGCCCTGCTCGACCTCGCTGCTCTCGTGGAATCCCGCGCCACCAACCAGGGCTCGACCCTCCACGGCCCCCAGCACTGGCGGTGCGTCTCGAAGGTCGGGATCGAGCTCGCCCGCCGCACCCCCGGAGCCGATCCTTTGGTGGCGTTCCTCTTCGGCCTGTTCCACGACTCAAGGCGCGTGAACGACGGAACCGATCCCGACCACGGCCGTCGCGGGGCGAGGCTCCTGAGGGAGATGGCGGCGGGCGAAATAGCGATCCCGCCCGAGGTTCTGGAGCGGGTGGCGTTCGCCTGCGAGACCCACACGGAGGCGGGGCCGACGTCCGACCCCTTGATCGGCGTCTGCTACGACGCCGACCGTCTCAACCTCTGGCGCGAGGGCATCCGGCCTTTGCCCCGGTATCTGTCCACAAAGGCCTCGTTAGAGATGGTCGAGGCTTGCCGCGATCTGCACTGGGAGCCGCTCACCTGGAAAGGGGTATTGGTCGACCTGTAAGGTCACTTGAACTAGCCCGCCATCGCTCCGAGCGCTCCGTTCCAAAGGGCCAGCCCGATCACGTACGGCTCATCGACCGGCTCGGCGGCCACGACCGTCTCGCGCCGTTGCGCCGTCTCGACCACCACCCAGGCCCCGGAAGGGAAGAAGGGCAGTTCGATCGTTCCGTACGCCTGTTCGATCGAGTCGAAGAAGTCGGCGCGCGACGGAAACTCGTCCCCCGTCCAATCGACGCGCAGAACCGGGACCGGCTCCTCGTTTCCGCGGCGCTTGTCGATGCCGAGGAATAGGGAGCGCGCGAGGGACATCCGGTTAGGCTACTGCCTAACCGGATCCGAGGATCAGGATCGCTCGGAAGTCGTTGACGTTGGTAAGGGTCGGTCCGGTGACGAGCCGATCACCCAGGGCTTCGAACAGCGCGTGGGCGTCGTTGTCCGCGAGGGCTCTCGCCAAACGATCCCCGGCGCGGGAAAACGTCGTTGGATCGATGAACGCCCCCGCCACAGGCTCCGGACCGTCCACCCCGTCCGTGTCCGCCGCCAGGGCGAAGACGCGGGGATGGCCGCCGAGGGCCTGCGCCAATGCGGCCAGAAACTCGACGTTGCGACCGCCGCGTCCCTGGCCCCGCACCGTCACCGTCGTCTCGCCCCCGCTCAGAAGGAGGCACGACCCGCGAGACGCCTGCGCCATCTGCCTCGCGAGTTCCGCGTGCGCCTTCGCCACCTCCCGCGCCTCGCCCTCGACCGCGTCCGAGAGGATGCGCGCCTCCATCCCCAACGCCCGCGCCCGCTTTGCCGCCGCTTCGAGAGACTTCTGCGCCGAAGCCACGATCTTCGCTTCCCAGCCGGAGGCGGCTGGGTGATGGAGAGCCGGGCGTTCCAAAAGCCGTCGTACCGATGCGGGCACGTCCAAGCCGTACCGACCCACCACCCGAAGCGCCTCTCCCGGCGGGGTCGCGTCCGGGACGGTGGGTCCGCTGGCGACCACGGAAGGGTCGTCGCCCGGTACGTCGGAAACGATGAAGGTGACGACCCGCGCGGGCACCGCCGCCGCGAGAAGTCTTCCCCCCTTGATCCGCGACAGGGCCTTGCGCACCGCGTTCATCTCCCCGATCCGCGCCCCGCAGGCGAGCAGGGCGCGGTTCACCCCCTGCTTCTCCACCAGCGTGACGCCCTCGGCGGGGAGGGTCAGGAGCGACGACCCACCGCCGGACATCAGGGCCACCACAAGATCGTCTTCGGTCAGCCCCCCGACCGAGGCCAGGATACGCTCCGCTGCCGCGCGGCCTGCCGCGTCCGGCACCGGGTGGGCCGCCTCCACGACCTCGATCCGAGTCGTCGGGACGGTATGGCCGTAGCGGGTCACCACCAGACCTTCCAGCGGATGCGGCCAACCCGCTTCGAACGCCCGCGCCATCGAGGCCGCCGCCTTGCCCGCCCCGACCACGACCGTCCGGCCCTTCGGCGGTCCCAGCCCCGCGAACCACGCGGAGTCCGGCAGGGCCGCTCCGACCGCCGCATCGAACAGCGATCGCAGGAAGTCACGGGGCTCGATCACCGCAACCACCTTCGGAGCGTCGCCGCCTCGGCGGGCAGCCGGGAAGGATCGTCGTTCGGAACGAACTCGAGGAGCGCGAAGCGACCCCCGTCGACCCGACGCAGGATTTCCGGCCATTCGTCCTCGCCCTTCGTAAGGGGATGGCGAAGGATCTCGCCCTGCGAGCGCGTCCACTGGAAGACGTGCAGATTCGTCAACCAGGGAGACAAGGATTGGATCTCCGCAAGCCGCTCCTCAGGAGGCCGCTCGGGGACGGGCTGCCATAGAAGGCGCAACGAGGGGTGGTCCACCTCGCGAACCGAGCGAAGCGTGGAGTCGAGGGTGTCGGTCAGGGTGCCGCCGTGGTACTCCAGGGAGACGGTCAGTCCCGCCTGATCGGCGAGTTCGCAGGCGCCGCGCAGGGCGTCGATCACGGCGGGCCGGTCGTCCTCCGACGCCGAGCCCCGTGCCCCGGCCCAGACGCGCACCGTCGGCGCGCCGAGCGCGAGCGCGGTCTCCAGGGTCGGGCCGAAATCGCCCGCCGCTCGCCAGTAGGAGCCGTACGCCGCAACCGCGAGCCCCGCGTCCTCCGTCGTCCGCCGCACCTCAGGGGCGACCGCGGCATGAGGAACGTGGACGTCGCCGCCCCACTCGATTCCTTCCAACCCGCACGACGCCGCGAGTCCGACGATCTCACGGGGCGTGAGCGGCCGAAACGTCACGGAAACCAGGCCGGGGCGAAGGCGCATCACTCGCTCCGAGGTTCGAGAATTTGGATGTCGAGGAGATCTTTGGGACGTCCCGGAGCCGTCTTATTCCTCGTCGACGGTCGGAAAAATAGGTCGAGATCGCCGGTATACCGCGGTTGTCCGTGGTAAGCCATCGCCCACGCGCCGACCACCAGGAATTCAACCTTGTGGGCGACGAACGACTCGAGGAGTTCGATCCAATCGTTGTTCACGGTGCTCGGGAGGAAGCAGGGCGATCATGATCTTGAGGCGCTCGGCGGGAGTCAGCGCGTCGTAATACGCTCGATCGTCGTCGTCGGGCGTTTGGAAGTCCCGGTAGACCGTGGTGCTCCAATCCTTCCGATCCATGATCGGATCGTACCTCTTCGCCAAGATCGCCTTTACGCGACCGTCTAACGATGGTCCACACTAGGAACCATGGTCGTCCTCCCCCTCCTGCTCGCCGTGCAAGGCGCGACCGTTACCCTCGACCCCGCCGCGACGCGCGGCACGTGGGAAGGATGGGGCACGTCGCTGTGCTGGATGGGCAAGATGTTCGGCGACCGCGACGACCTGGCCGACCTTTTCTTCACCACCAAGACGGTGAAGTTGGGCGACGAGACGCTGCCCGGCCTCGGCCTGAACATCGTCCGCTACAACGCGGGCGCCTGCTCGTGGAGCGAGGTCGAGGGACGCCGGATGGTCGTCGGCAAGACGATCCAGCCTTTTCGCCAGATGGAGGGCTTCTGGCTCGATCCCACGAAAGGGGAAGCAGGCTGGGACTGGAACGTCGACGCGAACCAGCGCGCGATGATGCTCAGGGCCAAGCGACGGGGCGCGAACCGGTTCGAGCTGTTCTCCAACGCTCCGATGTGGTGGATGTGCGCCAACGACAACCCTTCCGGCGCGGCGGTCGCTACCCAGGACAACCTGCGAAAGGACCAGTACGACAATTTCGCGATCTACCTCGCGGCCGTCGCGAAGCGCTCGAAGGAACGGTGGGGCGTGACGTTCACGACCGTCGACCCTTTCAACGAGCCGGTCTCGAAATGGTGGGACGCGAACTGCAAACAGGAGGGATGCCACTTCTCCGCGCAGGCCCAGATGGACCTCTTGCCGCGCCTGCGGCGCGAACTCGACCGGCGCGGACTCCAGCGGTTGCCCATCGCCGCCTCCGACGAGACCTACGTCACCCACGCGATCCAGACGTGGAACGCGTTCGGTGCGGAGACGAAGGCCCTCGTGCGCCAGGTCAACGTCCACGGCTACGAAGGCGAGAAGAGCCCTCGCGAGTCCCTGCGCGAAGTCGTCGGCGACCGTCCGCTCTGGCTTTCCGAGCATGGCGAGAACGACGCCACCGGCCTCTCGCTGGCCCGCGCCGTGGTCGCGCTGAGCTGACCCGGCGCGCCGTGACGACCTCGGTCGCCACCGGCGGGCTCGCGGTGGTCGTCGTCGGCGCGCTGCTGCTGCTGCGCGACGCGTGGGGCCGGGCCCTCCTCGGCGACTCGTGGGCCGGCGCCTCCTCGGTGCTGCTGCCGCT
>CAZEWR010000032.1:0-65813 GCA_964516175.1 uncultured Fimbriimonas sp.
AGCACGTCCGCCCCGGCCTCGGCGTAGCGGCGCGCCCGCTCGATGGCGGGGCCGCTGGTGACGTGGATGCCCGCATCCATCTCGTTCGCCACGATGTGCGCGAGGGTCGTCTTGCCCAGCCCCGGAGGCCCGTAGAGGAGCAGGTGGTCGAGCGGCTCGCTCCGTTGTTTGGTCGCCTCCAGAAACACCCGGAGGTTCGCCTTCAGCCCCTCCTGACCGATAAACTCGCTCAGGCGCTTGGGCCGTAGCGAAAGGTCGCGGTCGCCCGGCTGCTCTTGAGGATCCATCTCGTCTCGCATCATGCCCGCCACCGTCGTCCGTGCGACGCCGTCCAGTTCGGAAAAGTCTATCTGCATCGTGCCTCCCGTTCCTACGCTCGCCTATGGGTAGATATCATTCTACATGATTCCCTCATCCGGGGCTCGGGGCATAATCGTTCCATGTTGCTGGCGCTCGTTTCCATGGCGATAGGCCAAGCCACTCTCCTGATGGCGGGCCGGGAACCTCAGGTCGCCCACGCAGGCGAGCGCACGTTCGTCGTCTGCGGGGACGACGACCGTCTGCGGATCGTGGCGTCCGCCCGAGATAACGATAGCTTCGGCACGCCCGTCGAGATTCCGGTGCGCGGACGTTTGGCCCTGGGCATGAGGCGCGGCCCGCGCCTCGCCATCGCGGGCCGAAGCCTGGTCGTGACCGCTATCGTGGGCGAGCGTGCTGGCGAAGGCGACCTCTTCGCGTGGCGGTCGGTCGACGAGGGCCGCAGTTGGCGCGGCCCGGTCCCCGTCAGCGATCTCGCGGGAGCCGCCCGCGAGGGGCTGCACGCGACCGCCAGCTCGTCCAAAGGTCGCTTGGCCTGCGCCTGGCTCGACTTACGGAGCAAAGGAACAGAGATCTGGGTCGCCACCTCCGACGATGGCGGAGCGACTTGGTCGAAGAACGTTCAGGCCTACCGCTCGCCCGACGGAACGGTGTGCGAGTGCTGCCATCCTTCCCTCGCCTTTGGCCCCAGGGGCGAACTGATCGTCATGTTTCGCAACTGGCTGGGCGGATCGCGGGACATGTACGTCGTGCGCTCGCCCGATGGAGGACGGACGTTCGGGCCGGGCGAGAAACTCGGTCGAGGAACCTGGCCGTTAAACGCCTGTCCGATGGACGGCGGCGCGGTCGAGATCGCGCGGGACGGAACCGTCATGACGACGTGGCGGCGCGAGGGCAAGGTCTACACCGATCGGCCGGGCGAGCCCGAGGTCGAGATCGGCGAAGGAGCCCAACCTTGGATCGCTTCGGGAGCGGTGGTCCTCGTCGAGCACGATGGGACGGTGGTCTTCCGTCGAGGCTCCGCACGGGTCGCTCTCGGAACCGGGCACGATCCCGCCGTCGCCGTCGGGCCGAAGGGCACGCGGGCGGTCTGGTCGGACGATGAGAACCGGGTTTGGAGCGCCGTATTGCCTTTACCCTAAACCTACCCTGGCAATCGTTTATGGGTCTTCTGGCGATCTCAAGCGCCCGCCCGTCGACTTTCGCTCGGGGACGCATAACGGACGCCATGCCGTCGCCAAAGGCGACGGTTACCGGCTTCCCTTCCACGCGCCGCGCTCGTCAGAATGGGAAGGCGGTCAAACCGCCTTTCTTTCCCTTGTCTTCCGCCTACGACTTCCCCCCCTTCGCGAGGATCGGTTCCGACCGCCGCCACGCCGTCCTCACCAGCGCGCTCGACGTTGCTCTGAACGTTCGGCTGGTTGGTACGCCGTGCCAGGCCGTCGTGGCGGATCTGCGCGTGAGCGCGCCTGAGACGGGCGCGACGTTCCTGCCCGACGTGGTCGTGTTCTGCGAGGAGCGCTACGACGACGGCGCCCTGCTCACCCCCATGGTCCTGATCGAGATCCTCTCGCCCGAGACGCAAACGCTCGACCGGGGGGACAAGTTCGCGGATTGTCGGACGATCTCTTCCCTCCGGCACTACCTGCTCGTCTCGAGCGACCGCATTCTCGTGGACCACTACGCTCGCAAGGGAAGCGACTCCTGGCTTCTTACGACCTACCGCGCTCGCACCGACGTGCTTCGGCTCGACCCTCCCGGAGTCGAGATGCCGCTCGAAGAGATCTATCGAAGGTCCGGGCTATAGGGCGAAGATCTTAGGTCACTTCACAGGCGGTGCCGACCCAACGCAGGACGCGCCCTTCTTCCACCTCTAAGGGAGCGATCTCGATCTGGTGAGGCACCAGCGCGCCGGACGCGGAACGGAAGAGCACTCGCGCGCGGTATCCCGCCGCTCGCGCCTGCGCCTGCCACCATCGTTCCCGCCCCGCCGGCAGGTCCTCCTCCGTCATCAGGGCGACGCATCCTGCGGACGCACCGAGCAGGTTTTCCGGGGGCAGGCCGCTGAACTCGGTAAACCAGTCGTTCACGTAATCCACGTGGCCGTCCGGCGTTGCGGTCCACACGAGCGTATGGCACTGGGTCAAGGCGACGCGAAGCACCTTGAGCTCGTCACGCACCACGCGCAAAGCTTCGTCGCAGGCGCGCGCGATCACCTCGCTCCGGCTGCTCGCTCCGAGGCGGGCTCGCATCCGGTCCCAGTGGCTCCTCAAGGTTCCGACCGACAGGCCGGTCACCTGCGCGATCTCCTTGTCCGTCATGCCCTGAGCGGCCAGTTGCATGATTTCGAGCTGGCGGGGGGATAGCCCCGGCTTCTTGTCCATTCCGGAAGATTTGACGAGGACTAAAGTCATCGGTTACTCATATTCCTTGCGGTGATCACGGCAGTTTTACCTTGCAGAAAAATGGAACCAGAGACGGTCTGCGTCGTCGCCTAGGCCCGTTTACCCTGAACCGCTTCCCCAAGCCACGCCTCGAAATCCGCCACGGGCGTTCGGTTCTCGAAGAGGACGTCGTGGGTCGCGAGGATCCGCTCACGCGCCTCTCGGGCGAACGCCTCGTCCTGCGCCACCCGGTGGGCGAGTTCCACGTAGCGCTCGGGCGTGTCGGCGATCAGATCGAGGTAGCCCATTTGGCGGTAGAAGCCATAGGTGGGGCGGTTGCGCATCTGGTCTCCAGGCAGGGTCACCACAGGCATGCCCATCAGGAACGCGTCGTACGTCGTGTTCGCCCCGCCGAAGTGGATCGGGTCGATCGACACGTCGCAGGCCGCCACCGCCGAGAGATAGTCCTTGTGGGCGAGCTTCGGCAGGAAGTCCACGCGGGAGGCGTCGAACGTCCGCGCGAAACGCTCGCGGAGCCTTTCCTGCCAGGTGTAATGGGGTCCGGCGATAAAGACGATCCGGGCCTTTGGATCGCCTTCGAGGATCCCACTGAGGATCGGATCGTACTCCGGATGGATCTTGAACAGCGACTGGAGGCACGCGTAGAGGCGCGCGTCCTCTTCCAGCCCCAAGGCGCGGCGGTCGCGCGCCAACTCCGGCATCGGGGGGCGCGGGGTGACGAAGGGAGGATGCGCGAGGCGCACCAGCCGCTCCGTGTACAGCCGCTCGTTGCCTTCGGGTTCCCAGTCCTCATAGGAGAGCCAGTAGTCGAGCGTCGTGCGCCCGCTCGTACCGGGATGGCCCCAGGTCGTGGCCTGGACGGGCGCGAGCCGGGAATGGGTCAGGGCGTCCGCGAAAGGGTTGAGGTGGAGATCGCAGAAGATCAGCGCGTCGAGTCGCTCCGCCTCCACCGCCCGGCGCGCCTCGTCCAGGCGCGGCACGAGTCGGATCGTACGGTCGGCGGCGGTCTCCGCCCGCTCTTGTCCAGCGTGGCGCTTGTCGGGCAGCTGGAACAGCAGGACCTCGAATCGAGAGCGATCGAGCGACCCCATCAGGTCGATCAGAACACGGCCGACGGAATGGTTCCGCATGTAGGCGGAGAGGAAGCCGACCCGGATTCGCCCGCTTCCGCTTCCCACATTGGGCGACTCATAGGCGAGATGAGGCGACGACGCCAAACTGGCCCGGGCGTACGCCTCCATCAAGGGACGGTCTTCACGTCCTTGGTACTCAAGGTAGTAGCCGGTGAGCCCAACCGAGTTCCAGGGCTCGGCGATGGGGGTCGGGCGGGCTTCCACATCCGCCATGGTCTCCATCCACCGCTCCCGCAACGCGTCGATCTGCGCGACGGAATCGAGGATCGGTGGCATGAGCATGCCTTGGAGCAAGCGGGTTTCGGCCTTCTCACGAATCAGGAACGGGAGGGCGGAGAGCCCCGCTTGAGCGTTCTCCACCCGTCCGGCATGCTGCTGAAGACGGGCTCTCGTCCCTACGAGATCGGCGTCGTTCGAGCCGAGGAAGACGGCGCGTTCGGCGGCGGCGACCGCGCCGTCGGGATCGCCCATCGCATCGCGCGCCTGTGCCAAGAGGGACCAGGTCTCAGGATCGTCCGGACTACGGACGATCGCGTTGGAAAGGGCCGCGATGGCATCGGGAATACGCCCCAGCCGGGCGAGAACCGCGCCGAGATGGCGACTCACGACCGCCATCTCGGGGTGTAGCCGATGCAAGGCGCCCAAGGTCGCCTCTGCCTCTTCCAGCCGGTCGGCGCGGATCAAGAGCTCGGCGAGCGGCAGAAGGAGCCGCTCCTCACCTGGAAAGCGGTTCAAGGCGTCGATCAGAAGGTCGGCTCCCGCGCTCGGCTCCAGAGGCTCGGCGGCGTTGAGGACGTGGTCGATCCGCCGTGGGTCGCGACCTGCGGCGCGGCGGTAGGCGTCGGCGCTTCCCGCGAGGTCGCCCGCGCTCCGGCGGACGAGCCCCAGAGCCTCCCAGGCGGGGGCGTGATTCGGATCCAGTTCGACGACCCGCCGAAACGCCGCCTCCGCCTCGGAGAACCTCTGCCTCGCATCGAACAGGACCCCAAGGTCGAACTGAAGGCTCGGATCTTTGGGCATCAGCGCGACCGCCCGCGTCAGATGTCCTTCGGCCTCGTCGAGCCGACCGTCCTGCGCGAGCGCGACGCCGAGCCCGTGGAGGACGACGGCGTCGTTGGGAGCCTCCCGGCGCAGGGCGGCGTAGACCTTGGCCGCCCCGGCGGCGTCGCCCTTTTCGTGGAGAAGCCGAGCCTCCTCAAGGCGCCGCGCGTACTTGGACATGCCCTAGTATGGGCTTCCTAGAGGCTTCTATCGATGAGAGCGGCGATCTGGGGCTTCGGCGCGGCGCCGACGAGGCGATCCACCGCCTTGCCACCCTTGAACACGATCAGCGCCGGGATGCTCTGAACGCCGTACTGCGCGGCGATCGCGCCGTCGTCGTCGACGTTGAGCTTGTAGACGCCCGCCTTGCCGGCGTATTCCTGAGCCAGTTGCTCGACCGAGGGTCCGATCGCGCGGCACGGCCCGCACCAAGGAGCCCAGAAGTCGACGAGGACGGGCGTTTCGGATTCCAGCACCTTCGAGGTGAAGTCCGCGCCCTTGATCTCAAGATTCGCTGCCATAGGACCTATTCTACGCCTCCGGCGCTGTGACGTTCGGGAACGTTCCGTCGTCCTAATTGGACGAACGCGCCCGCAAGGGCGCAACGCAGGAGACAGGACGACCTTGAATACCAGTTGGACGAAGTTCGGGCTCGGAGCTTGTGCGCTCGCGGCGCTCGCGACGGGCGCCTCGGCGCAGAAGCCCAGCAACGCGGAGCGCGGCCTTATCGGCGTCAATCTGTACGACTCGGGCGCCAAGGTGGTGGCCCTGTACGGATCGCCCGACGAGGTGCAAGCCGTGTCGATCGGCTCGACCTCGACCGGAGGCAACAGCCCCGGTTTCGGCGGCCCCGGCTTCGGCGGCCCCGGTGGACGGTCCGGTGGGGGAGCCCCGAGCGGGCCGTCGGGCGGCGCCTCGCGCGGCGGCGGTGGCGGCGCCGCCGGGGCGGATCGCACGAGTCCGTTTGGGTTTGGGGATGAGCTCTTGCGGCAGCGACCCCAAAGCCCCGGGGGAGGGCCTTCGATGATGGGCCCTTCGGGTAGTTCTGGAGGCGGAGGCCGTGGTGGCCCGAGCGGAAGCGGCGGCTATCCTGGTGGGCCTCCGAGCGGAAGCGGCGGCTATCCCGGCGCTTCGTCGGGCGGAGGGACTCCCAACGCGAGCGGGGCCACGGAGACCACGCAATACACCCGTTGGGTCTATAACCGCGCGGGCAGCAAGTATGGCTTCATCATCGACGGTCAGGGGCACGTCGTGCAGATCGAGGCGATCGGGATGCAGAACAACCGCGTCAAGACCCGCAAGGGCGTCGGATTCGGCGCGACCTTCGCCCAGATCATCAAGACCTACGGAAACCCCGACGGCTACGAGGTTGGCGGCGATACGATCCTGATGAAATACCTCGTCAACAAGAAGGTCGCCTTCCGCTTGACGCGCCTCCAGGCCAAGAAGCCCCATGTCGTGACTGGCGTGGTCGTTTCCGCCGGCAAGGTCTGACGGATCACCGAGCAGATGGGCAGGCGGGCCGGGTGGACGATTCCACCCGGCCCGCCTGCTTTTCAAGACCGCTTTCCTCGCCCTCGTTTTCGATCCACAATAGGCGGTGACGGACGAACGCGACGAAATCCGTTCCCGAATCGATATCGTCGATCTCGTGGGCGGTCGGGTCGCCCTTCGGCGCGCGGGCAAGGTCTGGAAAGGGCTTTGCCCTTTCCACGACGATAAGACCCCCTCCTTCACCGTCGACCCGACGACCGGCCGTTACCGCTGTTGGTCCTGTGGGGAGCATGGCGACTGCTTCACCTGGGTCATGAAGACCGGGCACCTCGAGTTTCCCGAGGCCCTGAAAGAGCTCGCCGACAAGGCCGGGATCGCCCTCCAATCGCGAGGCCCCGCCGTTCCGAAGGGACAGCGCGACGCCCAAAGGGCGGCGATGACGGAAGCTCTCGCGTTCTTCCGCGAAAGCTTGGGTCGAAGCGCGACCGCCAAGGAATACCTGGAGAGACGAGAGATCGACGCCACGACCGTCGAAACCTGGGAGTTGGGCTACGCCCCCGACACCTTCGAGTCCCTCGTCCACCGCCTGCGTCAAAAGGGCCATCCGATGGAGGAGTGCAAAGCCCTGTTCCTGGTGGACGAGCGCGAGCGCGGCGGCTACTACGACAAGTTCCGGGGACGCCTCATGTTTCCTATCCGCGACGAGCGCGGTGAACTCGTGGCCTTTGGCGGCCGACTTCTGGGCGACGGCCAGCCGAAGTACATCAACTCCTCCGACACGCCGCTCTATCGCAAGTCGAAGGTGCTCTACGGCTTCGACCGCGCGAAGGAGCGGGTCGCGAAGGACCGCCGCGCCATACTCGTCGAAGGCTACCTCGACGTGATCGCCTGCCATCGTTCGGACGAGACCACCGCCGTCGCCTCGCTCGGCACCGCCCTGAGCGAGGAGCACGCCAAGCTCCTTAAACGATGGGCGGAGGACGTTACGATCCTCTACGACGCCGACGCGGCGGGCCAGAAGGCGGCGGAGCGCGCCGTCGGCCTTCTCCGCGCCGAGGGCGTCCGGGTGAAGGTCGCCCTCATGCCCGATGGCGAAGACCCGGACACCCTCCTCAAGAAGGCGGGTCCGGCGGCGGTGCGCCGCGCCGTCGAGGGCGGACTCTCGCCCCTCGACTTCGCGGTGGGCCAGCTCGAAGGTCGGAGGTCGCCCCAAGACGAGCCGTTCTGGGAAGAGCTGATCGCCCTCCTCGCCGACGCGCCCGAGGGGCTGGACGTCGAACGGCACCTCGACCGCTTCTCCGGCATGTATCCCGGCTTGCGCGATCCTGTCGCCGCGCGTCAAAGGCTGGAGGCGATGATCGCCGCCCGGCGCCCTGCCCCACCCAAACCCGACCGCCCGCCCAAGCAGGAATGGAAGCCCCGCAAGGATTGGAAGGACCGGAAATCGGCGCCCGCTCCCGTCGAGGAGTACGGCCCCGAACCGGAGCCCGAGCCCGAGCCCGTTTCCGCCCTTCATGAGCGCATCAACAACATCGAGGCCTGCCTTTTCCGCGCCTTCTTCGTTCCGGAGTTCATCCGCACCGCCTGGATGTTCGCCTGTCACAAGCAGGAGATCTTTATGACGGGCGCGGGTCTGGAGCTCGCCCGGGCGATCAAGGCGACCTTTCCCAGCGGCCCGCCGGAAGGACCGCCCACCGTCTGGCTTGCCCGGCTCCCCGAGCGGGAAGCGGGCGTCCTCGCCGACCTGAACGGCTCGACGATCGAGGGGCCGGTCACCGAAACGATGCTCGTCGGGGCGATCGAGCGGCTTCAGAAGCTGGCGGTTCGGCGCAACGTCCGCCAACGGCGCCACGAGGGGATCGACGACGAGACCCTGCGCGACACCAACCACCAGATCAAGGCCCTCAACCCCGAAGCCATGGGGCCTGAGCCTTCGGACGACGACGATCCGTTCGCCTGAAGCTAACCCAGGAACCGTCCCAGCCAGCCCAGGATCTCACGAAGCCGATGCTGGCGCAGGTCCGGCGGGCCGGAGCGGCTCATCCCATGGGACGTGGAAACGGGATAGCGCACGAATCGCGACGGCACCCCTTGCATCTGGAGCGCGGCGAACACCTGCTCGCCCTGCTCGATGTTGCACCGAAGGTCGCCCACGGAGTGGATCACGAGCGTCGGCGTCGTCACGCCGTCCAAGTAGGCGATCGGCGACTGCCGCCAGAGGGGACGGATCGCCTCCAGGTCGCCGTACGGGAAGCCGCCGAAGTAGCCGTTCTTGTTGAACGGGAAGTCCGAGTTGCCCGCCATCGAGACCATGTTCGACACGCACCGGTCGGTGATCGCGCAGGCGAAATCCTTGGTGTGGCCGATGGCCCAGTTCGTCATGTAGCCGCCGTAGGAGCCGCCCATGATCGCCATCTTCCTCGGATCGACGCCGGGTTGGGCTTTCATCCACTCCTTGACCGCCGAGACGTCCTCCCAGTCCTTGTGGCCCCAGTCGCCCCGGATCGCCGCCGTCCACGCCTCGCCGTAACCCTTCGAGCCGCGCGGATTCGTGTAGACCACGGTGTACCCTTCCGCGACCTGGCACTGGAACTCGTGGAAGAAGGCCCAGCCGTATTGGGTGTGCGGTCCCCCGTGAACCTGGAGAACGGTCGCGCCGGTGGACTCCAAGGGACGCAAGACCCATCCGTGGACCTTGAGCCCGTCCGTGGTGTCGATCCAGACCTCCTCGGGCTCGGCGATCTCGATCTCCTCGTGAACGGCCAGATTGAAAGCGGTCAGCAGACGCGGGACCAGGCGCCCCGTCACCAGTTCCGGCTCGACCACCGCGATCTCGGGCAGGTGGGTCGCGTCGCCCCAGGTCGCCGCCGCCACGCCATCGACGACGTTCCCGACGCCGAGCGAATGACGGCCCTCCGTGAGAAGCCCGAGGCCGCCCGCCAGCGGCACGAAGCCGAGCTGCTGCTCGCCCTTGGTTCCGATCTGGACGTAAAGCCCCGAGGAGTCGCCCGCCCACGCCATCACGGTCCCGAACGCCGCGTCCTTGGTGTCGCTCAGGGTCGCGACCTCGAGATCGTAGTCGGTCTCGCCGGTCAGGTCCCGCACCGAACCGCCCTTTGCGGGCGCGAGATAGAGGCGTGCGTTGCGGGTTCCCCACGGATCCGCCTCGTCCACATCGCCCGCGTAAGCGATCCACGCGCCATCGGGCGACCAGCGCGGCGTGCCCTTGTCTCCCTTGGGAAGCCCCTCCAGCTTGCTCGCCGCCCCGCTGAGGGGGACGCGCCAGATCTGCTTGTTCGGCGGATCGACGAAGGGGCGGGGCGTGTCGTTGTGGATCACCGCCAGCTCTTTCGAGTCGGGTGACCAGTCGTAGGCGTAGTCGCCGTTCGGATCGGTGTCGAGGAGCCGCGTCGTCTCGCCCGTCTCCGCGTCCACGACGTAGAGCGCGTAGCGCTCGTTCGCGAAGTAACCGTCGCCGTCAAGTCGGTAGAGGATGTGGTCGATCTCGACGGGCGGTTCGCTCAGCCCCTTTTCTTCACGGGCCTTCTTCGCCTCCTTCGTCTCCGTCGCGATCGTCGGCCGGAAGGTGACCGCGAGTCGGGCTCCGTCCGGCGAGGGCTTCACCTCACCGAGCGAACCCTCAGGGAACGAGGTCAGCTTCCGCGCCTCGCCGCCTTGGGTGGGAATGGCGTAGATCTGCGCCGTCCCTTCGCGCGAGGACGTGAAGAAGATGCGCGTTCCGTCCGGGCTCCAGCGTCCTCCGCCCGATCCTTTCTCGCCCGCCGTCCACTGCCGGGTCTGCCCTTCCCGATCCACGCTCCAGAGCTGGCCGACCGTCGCGTTCTTGTCGTCCACCGTTTTGCGGGTGAACAAGACCTCCTTACCGTCGGGGGAGAGTTGAGGATCGCCGACCAGAACGAACCGGAGAAGGTCGTCGGGGCGCATAGGACGCTTTGGCATGGGGCAAGAATACTGCCTCTCTCTGATTCGCGTTAAGGGACGACCAAGGAGCAGCCTGACTATCGGGGATTCGTCGCAAGGTACTTTCGCATAACCGCGCCCGCGATGGGCGCGGCGACCTCGCCGCCGTGGCCGACGCCCTCCAAAAGGACGCAGACCGCGATCTTCGGGTGATCCAGAGGCGCGAAGCCGACGAACCAGGCGTGGGTCTTGCCGCCGCCCGCGTGTTCCGTGGAGCCCGTCTTTCCGGCGACCTGGACGCCCGGCACGGCGGCGGCTTTCGCCGTGCCCTCGACCACGACCCCTCGCAACGCCGACTTCAGGGTGTTCCAGAACTCGGGCGAGGCCTCCACCCGACGTGCGATCTCGGGCTGGAGGGCGGTCGCTTTACCCATGGGGGGTTTCACCGCCCGCAGAAGATGGGGACGGTAGCCGATCCCGTCGTTCGCCACGGTGGCGGCGAGTTCCGCCATCTGAAGGGGGGTGGCGGCGATATAGCCCTGGCCGATCGCGAGGTTCAGGGTGTCGCCTCCGCGCCAATCGAGATGGTGGCGCGCGAGCCACGCGGCGTCGGGGACGATGCCGGGAGCCTCGCCGCCGATGTCGATCCCCGACTCCTGGCCCAGCCCCAGCTCCTCCGCCGCCGCCGTGATCGCCTTCTCGCCGGTCCGATAGCCAAGGTCGCAGAAATAGGCGTTGCAGGACTTCGCCATGGCCTTGGCGAAGGCGATGCTGCCGTGATGACCGAGACACTTGACCACCCGGCGTCCCAAACGGTAGCCGCCGTTGCAGAACGCGGGACGCGTCGCCGAGAACTTGCCGGCGCGGTACGCGGCGAGACTGGTGACGATCTTGAAGGTGGAACCCGGCGAGTAGGCGCTCCGCAACGGCCGTTTTACCATCGGGTGGCGCGGATCCCTGTCCAGAGCGTCGTACTCGTCCTGCGTCAGTCCACCCTGGAACATCGAGAGGTCGTACGTCGGCGAGGAGACGAGGGTAAGGATCTCGCCGTCGCGGGGATCGATGGCGACGACGCCGCCGACGTAGCCTTTCTCCCTCAGCATCTGCGACGTGGCGCGCTGCAGGTTCGCGTCGAGCGAGAGCACGAGGCGGTCGCCGGGCGTCGGCGCGTCGCGGCCCACCTGGCGGATGGCGCGCCCCTTGGCGTCGGTCTCGGTGCGATCCTCGCCCGCCCGTCCCATCAGGTCCGTCTCGTAAGCCTGCTCGACGCCGCCCTTGCCCACGAACTCGGCGGGCGTCTCGATCCCCTTGTCGCGCAAGCGCTCGAGGTCCCGCTCGTTCGGAATCCCGACGTAGCCCATGAGATGGGTGAAGGCGAACGGATCGGGATACGAACGGATGGGCGCGGTATCGATGCCGATGCCCGGCAGGTCCGCGCTCGATTCGGCGATCCTCGCCCCCACGTCCGACGGGGCGTTCAGGAAGATCGGCATCGGCTGGCTCCGGTTTCGCCGCGCCTCCTGAAGCTTGGCTTCAAGCTTCTTCAGATCGGCCCCCAGCATCTTGGCGACATGGGGCAGAACCCAGCGGTTCGCCTTCTGGGTAACCGTGTCGTAGATCGCCGTCACCACGAGTTGGGGACGAACGCCCGCGACGACCGCGCCGTTCCGATCGACGATCAGGCCGCGAGGAGCGGGGCGGGACGTGGGAACGACGCGCGAGGCTTCGGCCCGCTCGACGAGTTCCGGAGCCTTCACGACCTGGAAGTACCAAAGCCGCGCCGCCAAGATCCCGAGCAACCCGAACGTTACGGCGGGGAACGCCAAAAGGCGCCCGTCGAGCGGGGGACGTCGGGGAGCGTGGATAACGGACACGACTGCGCGTTTGTCAAGAGGCTTTCAAGGCAAAGCGCCTCTCCTCCTAAAGCCTACCGCCTAGCCGAGGGTGAAGCAGAACGTCGTGCCCTCTCCAGGCTTTGACTCGGCTTCGATCCGTCCTCCGTGGCGCTCGACGATGCGTCGGGCGTTGGCTAGACCGATGCCGGTCCCTGGATAATCCTGGTCGCGGTGAAGGCGTTCGAAGGGTCGGAAGAGACGGTCCACGAACTTCATATCGAAGCCGATACCGTCGTCTCGGACGCAAAAGCCACCCTCCCCGTCGCTACTCAGGGCGACCGTAGGACGCGTACCCGGACGGCGGTACTTACCGGCGTTGTCGAAAAGGATCGTCAGCACGATCTCCACCATCGAAGGGTCTCCGAACGCCCGCAAACCTTCCTCGATGGTGAACTCCGCGCCTTCCGCGTTCCAACCGGGCGCTCCGAGGCGAACGGCCACGTCCTTCGCTAGAGCGGTGACGTCGATCGGAACACGCTGCATCCGCTCGCCCCCAAGGCGGGCGTAGCTCAGAAGGTCGTCGACCAATCGTCCCAGCTTTTCTCCGGCCGCCGCCTGACGATCAAGCTCCGCCCGTATGTCGGAAGAAAGCGCGTCGGCGTGGTCTTCGATAAGAATGCGGCTTGAGGAGACGATGGCGCGAATCGGGGCGCGCAGATCGTGAGAGACCGCGTAGGTGAAGCCGCTCAGCTCATCCATCGCTTTCTGGAGGTCTTCCGTCCGCTTCTCCACCCGGCGTTCCAGGTCCGTCGAGAGAGAGCGGTAGCGCCGTTCACTCTCCGCAAGGGCGCGTACGAGGCCGACCCTTTCGATAGCGTTCTCGACCGCCCGCCAGACGCCTTCCATCGTAAGGCCGTCTTTCGAGACGAAATCCTGGGCTCCTGCCTGCAACGCGGCGACCGCCGCCGCTTCGACGCCCGCGTTCGTCAGGTAGACCGCCGCGACCGGGAGCGCGCCTTTCTGTCGGCGCAACTCGGCCAAGACGTCCACCCCATACCCGTCAGGAAGGTTGTGATCGAGAAGCACGCAGTCGAATTCGGCGTCCTCGAAGGCCGAGACTCCCGCCGCGACGCTGTCCGCCTCGTCGATCCGCAGATCACAGTCGGCCCCTTTTCGGAGCAGGCGTCGCACGGCCGTTCGATCTTCGAGCGTGTCGTCGACGATCAGAAGGCGCCGCACCAGAGGAGCAGCCGACCGCGCCGTCACGGAAGGTGGACGGCTCCAAGCCAGTAGTGGGCGAGACTTTCGATCTTTTGGCAGAATCCCTGAAAGTCACCCTCTTTGACGATGTACCCGCCGATCCCAAGATCGTAGCAAGCACGCACGTCCTTGGGGTTCGCCGACGTGGTGAGAACGACCACGGGCAGGCCGCGCAACCGAGCGTCGTTGCGTATTTCGTGGAGCACCTCGTGCCCGGTTTGGATCGGAAGGTTGAGATCGAGGATCACGAGAGCCGTATTCCGACCCTCTTCGGATCGTAGTCCCTTGAGACAAGCCTCGCCGTCCGTGTATCGGACGAGGCGCGCGTCGGTCCCGGTCTTTTTCAGGGCACGCCGGAAAGCGGCGTAGTCCTCCTCGCTATCCTCGACGACGATGACTGATCGTTCCCGCACGGCGCTCATTCCGCAAACTCCAGGACGAACGTCGTCCCAACCCCCGGCTCTGAGACCACGCCTATACGCCCTCCCAGCCTTTCTATCGCCTTCTTGACGATAGTCAAGCCCATTCCGGTTCCACCGCCAAAGGCGTCACGCGCGTGAAGCCGGCGAAAGAGCGTAAAAATCGAGGCTTGATGCCGCTTCGGGATGCCGATCCCGTTGTCCCGCACCTCGACCCGCAGCCCTTGGGACGAGACCTCGATCAGGGGAGCCTGCGACTCGTTGTACTTCAGCCCGTTGGTGAAGAGATTGACGAAGATCTCGGTGATGAGGTCCTCGTCTCCCTTGACCTTCGGCAGAGAACCATGGACGACGATTCGCCCTCCGGTCCGCTCCAACGCGGACTGGATCGTCATTTCGGCTTCTTCGACGGCTTGGTTAAGGTCGCAACGCCGGACGGCCAGCTCCTCCCGGGAGACGCGGGCGAAGTGCATCAGAGAGTCGAGCAGACCCTCGAGGCGGGTCGCGAGCCGAAGAATGGTCGCGATCTGACCACGACCTTCGTCGTCCAGCCGATCGCCGTAGTCCTCGTGGAGGAACTGAGCATAGTTCCGGATGCCGCGCAAGGGCTCCTTCAGATCGTGGGCCGCGACGTGGGTGAAGGCGTCAAGATCCTCGTTGCGCGTCTCCAATTCGACGTTGAGGCGCAGGATCTCGTCCGCGCGAGACACCAGCGTCTCGACGAGGGCGAGACGAAGAAGCTCGGCGACGGCCTTCTCGCCCTCGGTCCAAGGTCGCGAAAGACCCGCGACCGCCTCCTTCCAGACGGCGAACGAGCGGCGCGGGGAGACTCGATCGCCGAGCTCCGACGTCTCGACGGGCTTGTTCGGATCGCCGGCCCAATGGACGGTACGGGCGGTTTCCGGGCGGAACCAGAGGACGTACGCCCCGGCGGCGCGGGAGATCTGGGCCGACAGGAGTCCGGCGCCGACGGCATGGAAGTCGCGGGCGGGCGGATAGTGGGCGGAAAGCCCTTCCCCGGCCCAGATCGGCTCGGTCTGATGCTCATCGAGCCAGGCGAGAAGGTCCCGAACCGCCGCCTCGCCCGGCGTCTCGCCGAGCAGGCGCAGTTCGTCGCCGACTGCGAAGGCGGCGCCGCCCGCCGGGATCAGATCGAGGATGGTCTCCTCGCCCTCGGCGACGAGAGCGGGGAGTTGAGGCGTCTTGCGAACCCGTCCGACGAGCCGGTCCAGAACGTCGCGCATCCGGTCGTGTTCCGTCCGCTCGCCCGCTCCCTCCTTCTCCGCGACCTGGAGCGAGGCGAGACCCGCGAGAAGCTCGCAACTGGCGCGCAGGGGATAGGGAAGCGCACGGGGAACGTAGTGGTGGAGGGCGATGAGCCCCCATAGCTCGTCCCCCTGGGTGATCGCCAGGGCCATGGAGGCTTTCACCCCCATGTTCTGAAGGTACGCCGTGTGCATCGAAGAGACGCCGCGCAACGCGCAGTAGGTTAGATCGAGGGGACGCCCGGTCCTGGGGTTGAGAGGAGGCTCGATGGGCGAAGGCCGGTAATCGACGTCGGGATAGAGACGGACGGTGTTCAGGGTGAAGAGACGGCGCGCCTGCTGAGGAATGTCGGAAGCCGGGTAGTGAAGCCCGAGGAACGGCTCCAGATGCGACTCGGCCGCCTCCGCGACGACGACGCCGGTCCCGCTCTCCAGGAATCGGTAGAGCATCACCCGGTCGAATCCGGTGAGGAGGCGCGCCTCGTGGACGATGGCGTCGTAGAACGCCTGGGCCGTCTTCGCGGCCCCCAGCGCATGCAGGATGCGGCGCGGCAGCGCGCGGTAATCGGTCGCGTCGCCCGCGTCGGCGGGCTCGGCCTCAAGGATCAGCGCCCCGTCGTAGACGTGGGCGACGAGATGGAACGGGCCACGGCCGTTCACCCGCTCGGTCCCGAGGTGGGCGGGGTTGGCGTCGAGCGAGGCGACCGAGAGGGCTCCGGGAAAGATCCCGTCGCGGTCCGGCAGCAGATCGAGAAACGAGCGCCCGAGGACCGCGCCGACGGAAAGGTCGAAATGGGCTTCGACGCTGTCGCTCGCCTGGAGGACGACCAGAGTTTCGGGATCGAGGGCGAGCAGCGCCCCGTGGGGCTGGGCATGGCCGATCACATGGATCGGCTCCCGGTCGCAGTTGGTCAGATCGACTTCAGACAAAGGCTTCCTCCGGTCGGACCACCGCCGCCTCAAACGCCAGGAACGTGGCGATCGCGCTCCGTTCGACCGCCGCGTAGTCGTCCGTCGCGTCCAGCAGCTCTCGGAACGCGCGCCAGCGCGGCCCAACCCCTTCCCCGCCGAAGAACGTGGAGTCGAAGCGCAGCCTCTCGCGGAGATGGCGGGCGATGATCTGCCCGCCGAGGGCGGCGCCCTCGACGACGTAAAGTCCCCCAACCGGACTTTCGAGGCGGGGGATGCTTGGCGCAGGCAGTGGGCTCCAGCCCGGGGCGAGCGCGTCGAGGTCGATCTGAAGTCGGGGAAGACGGGCGATGAAGAACGCCTGGGAAGCGATCTGCGGCTCGAAGGCCCGATAGAACGCCTCCATTCGACCGAGCAGCTCAACGGTGGCGCCGACGTTCCCGGTTCGCCCAAGAATATCCACACCGTCCTCGACGCGTTGGTGAAGCGCGGCAGTGGCGGCCTTCAGTCGCCGGGAGGGCGACTCGGCGTCGAGCACGGGCATAGAAGATTATAGAGCGTCGTCGCTCAGGGCCGGGTTCCCAGCGTCGGCTTCATACTCGCCGTCCACAGGAGTTCGGGCGCCCTGGAAAGCCAGGGCGCCCGGAGAGGCTTACGCCTCTTCGGTCTTCTCGCCTTCGGCAGGCGCGGTCTCGGACTCGGTCGCTTCCGGCTCCGCAGACTCGGTCGCGGCGGTTTGCGGCTCGGTCGCCGCAGTCTCTTCGGAGGTCGCCTCCGTCTTAGGCGCCGAGGAGCCCATCGTCACGTCGGCGTGGGCGAGGAGGAAGTCGGCGACCTTGCGCGAGAGCGCGCGGAACTGCAACTCGTCCAGAGCGTTGTTCTGCTGGAGGGTCTGGACCATCTCCATGGGTTCGACGCCGTACTCCTGAGCCATCGCGACCAGCTCCTGGTTCAACTCAGGGTTGCCGATCTCCATCTTTTCCGTGCTGTACACGGTCTGGATGAGAAGGGCGCGCTCGACCTCGAGCTTAGCCCGGTCCTTCCAGGACTCGATAAGCCCCTCGACGGTCATGCCGTTCTCCTGAGCGTACTCCTCAAGGCTCTTGCCTGCACGGCCCTGCTCCTCGGCGGTCTCGCGCAGACGGCGGTCGGCGAGGGCCTCCCACATGTTGTCGCTGACCGAGACCGTGCTCCGCTGCATGAGGGCTTCGAGAAGCCCTTCGAAGAGCACCTGACGCACCATCTGCTGCTTGGCGCGGCCGATGTTCTCGCGCAGGCGGTTCTTCAGCGCGTCCACGTTCTCCACCTGGAGGCTCTGGGCGAACGCGTCGTCCAGGGCGGGGGAGGAGACGGCGGAGAGCGAGTTGACGGTGACCTTGACCGACTTGGTCTGGCCCTGCCACTCCTTCACCTGGAAGTCGTCGGGAAAGGCGAGTTCGACGATCTTCATCTCCTCGACGCCGAGGCCGTGGATCGCCTCGTCCAGCGCGGGAAAGCTCTGGCCGACCACGGTGACGAAGCTCTTGCCGTCGCCCTCCTCGCCCTCGGCCTTCAGGTTGAGGACCGCCACGTCGCCCTCGGTGGCGCCCCGGTCGGCGATCTTCTCGCGCGACTGGCGCCGGTTCTGGAGTTCGGCGAGCTGGTAGTCGATCTCCTCGTCGGTCACGTCGGTCGGCGGCTGGGTGACGGGCAGGCCCTTGTACTCGCCGAGTTCGACCTTGGGGGGAAGGGGCACCTTGGCGGTGAACTCGGCCTTCTTCTCCTTCTGGTTCAGTTCGTCGAGACTGACCTGGGGCGAGGTGGTGCGGTCGACCTGGAGCCCTTCCTGCTCGACGGCTTTGGCGTACGCCTTGCGCACGATCTCTTCGGCGGCGGCCTCGTTCCAGTCCTGCGAGGGGAGCACCTGCTCGAGCATCGCCTTAGGGGCCTTGCCGGGTCGGAAGCCGGGCAGCTTGACCTTCTTGGTGAGCTGGCGGAACGCCGTGTCGTAGCCCTGCTGGACCTCCTCCGGGTCGAGGACGACGGTCAGCTTGACCGTGCAGGGGTTGAGGTCTTCTCGGGTGACTTGCATCGCAGGTTCGGGCGCCCGCCTTGGCGCGGACAGAGGATTTTACCCGCTGAGAGGTACCTTTGAAGGGCGATGGCGAAGGACAAGAAGAAAGGGGAGGCGCCGCGTTCGATCCAGAACCGGAAGGCGCGCTTCGACTACGCCATCTCGGACGAGGTGGAGGCGGGAATCTCCCTGCAGGGATCGGAGGTCAAAAGCCTCTACCTCGGAAAGGCGCACCTCAACGACGCCTACTGCCGGATCGTGAACGACGAGATGTTCCTGCTCAACATGGATGTCGAGCCCTACGCCCAGGCCAGCGTCTTCGCCCACGATCGACGGCGCGACCGCAAGCTTCTCCTCCACCGTCGTGAGATCGACCAGCTGTACCGGAAGGTGCTGGAAAAGGGCTTCACCCTCATCCCCCTGAGCGTGTACTTCAACGATCAGGGCCGCGTAAAGGTGAAGGTCGGCCTCGGGCGCGGCAAGGCGAACTACGACAAGCGTGACTCGATCGCCAAGGACGACGCCCGCCGCGAGTCGGACCGGGTTCGGGCGGGCAAGCTCAAGGACCTTTAAGGGGCTTTAGGCAAGGTCGGCCCAACGCCCACCCTTTTGGGAACGTATTCCCTTTTATGGTCTCCGTTATCGCTGCCCTCGTCGCCTTTCAGGGCGCGCCGCTCTACAACACCCAGCGGAACCACGATCCAGACGGGATCGGGAAGTTCTACATGGGGCGCGAGATCGCGCAGGTGATGGGCCACCAGGCCGCGGATTGGCTCGACCGTCCCGAGCGGGAGCAGGAGGAGGCTCCGACCCGCCTGATCGAGGCCCTGAGCCTCAAGCCGGGGATGACCGTCGTGGACGTCGGCGCCGGAAGCGGAACGCTGAGCTTCCCGATGGCGAAGCGCGTCGCGCCGGGCGGGACGGTGATCGCGGAGGACATCCAGCCGGAGATGCTCGCGCTCGTGCGAACGCGGGCGCGAAAGGCGGGGGTCACGAACGTCGTGCCGCGTCTCGGAACCACGACCGACCCCAAGGTGGCCGAGGGAAGCGCGGACCTGATGATCCTCGTCGACGTGTACCACGAGTTCGACCAGCCCTACGAGATGGTGAAGAGCATGGTGCGCGGTCTGAAGAAAGGCGGGCGGCTCGTCCTGGTGGAGTACCGAGGCGAAGACCTTGAGGTGCCGATCAAGCCCTTGCACAAGATGACCGTCGCTCAGGCGCGCAAGGAGATGGCGGCCTTCCCGCTGGACTTCAAAGGGTCCGACGAGCGGCTGCCGCGCCAGCACATCATCACGTTCACGAAGCGGTGACGGAGCTAGGCTTCGCACGCCTCGGCAGGCTCTGCCCGAAAAGGACGGTATCGACCCGAACGAGCCCCGTCAGCCAGCCGAAGAGATAGCTCAAGGCCGTTACGGCGACGGCGAGCCACAACGCCGGAGCGGGCAGCTGCGCCAAGGCGTGGGTGACGCGCGGTCCTTTGAAAAGGGAGAGAATCGCCGGGTGGACGAGGTAGATCGGAAGCGAGTAGCGCCCGAGCGCGGCCAGCACAGGGCCCACCTTCAGGTTGGCCAGGGCGGGGGCGGCGCCCAAAAGAGCGAGCGAAGCGCTTACCCGGAACAGGACCGCCATGCCGTTGTAGGCGAGGCCGTTCCAGTTGCGGCCAAGCTCCGCGTCCACGTTCATCCAGGTGAACACGGCTCCGGCGGCCACGGCCACGAGAGTCAGAGCAGGCCATCCCGCGCGCCACGTCGCCGTCCAGCGCTCCCGGTTGAGGCCGATCCAGGCGCCGACCACCAGCGGGGCGACGTACCAGAGGATCGAGCTGGCCGGGGCGTTAAGGAGGCGGGTCGCCTTCTGCGCCTCGAACACGCCGAACTGAGCGACGAGAGAGAGGCCGAAGACGGTCCAGAACGACACGTTGCTCCGGCGCAGGGCCGCCACCACGAAGGGGATCGCCAGCGAGAGCTGGATGAGGATCACCATGAAGTAGAGGTGGTAGCTCGCCTTGCCCGTCAGAAGCTCGCCGCCCAACTTTCCCAGGTCGTCGAAGGTCTGGGGGTTCGATCGCCAGCGCAACAGCCAGTAGATCAGGGACCAGACGACGTAGGGCCAGACGCTCCGCGAGGTTCGCCGCCCCACGAAGCGGCCCACGTCGGGGCTTTTGCGCAGGCTTCCCGCGAGCAGCATCGCGGAGAGCAGCAGGAAGAGCGGGATGGCGAAGTTGGTCGCCCAGGCGGTCGCCCGCATGGCGGTCCAGGCGGCGTCTCCTTTGTGGGCGAAGCTTCGCGCGCCCTGGCCCAGGGCGTGATGGAGCGTCACCTCGAGAATGCCGATGCCTTTCACCGCGTCGATCGCGAGACTGCGGTCGGGCTTGGGGGTCGGGGCGTCGGCCATGGACGTTCTCGGTGTACCCGAACCGGGCCGTTAGACGAACGGCCCGATGACTTGACGCCCGATCAGGGCTTCGTCGGCTCCGGCGCCGTCGACTTGTCCCGGAGCGCCTTCAACTTCTTGCGGCGCAGCTTCTGGAACTGGCGAAGCTGATCCTTGGTAAGGGTCTGCTTCATGAATTCCGCGTCCTCCTTGCGCAGGCCCTTCAGTTTCTCCTTGTCCTCGTCGGAAAGTCCCTTGTTGCCCTTGGCGCCCTTCCGAAGCTCCTTGACCTTGACCTGCATCTCGTCCTTATGGACCTTGATCTTCGTCTTCTGGTCGTCGGTGAGATCGAGCGAGTCCAGGATCTCCGCCTCCATCTTCGCCATCTCGGCCTTGGATATCCTCGCGCCCTTAACGGCGGGCGCGGGCGTCTGCGGAGCGCCGCCCGCCGGGCCGGCGGCCTGGGCGGAGGCCCCGACGGCGAGGGCGGCGAGCAAGGCGAGCATCAGGGTCTTCTTCATCGTGGTTTCCCGGCGGCCTTTGCGGACCGTCCATAGTAGGGCACAACGAACGAGCCCGCGGAAGGTTCAGTCGTGGAGGGTGGTCGCGTGGGAAGCCCGCACGAGTTCCTGGATCGCATCGTGGGGATCGTGTAGGAAGTCCTGCGGCGTGCCGACGAAGGCGAGTTCGCCGTTGTGCAGGAACGCCACGCGGTCCGCGACGCGGACGACGGAGGCGAGGTCGTGGCTCACGAAGAGGCTCGTCACGCTCCGTTCGTCGCGCAGCCCCGCCACGAGGCGGTCGATCGCCAGGGTGGTGATCGGATCGAGACCGGTGGTCGGCTCGTCGTAGAGCACGATCTTCGGCTCCAGCGCGAGGGCGCGCGCGAGACCGACGCGCTTGCGCATACCGCCGCTCAGGTCGGCGGGATACTTGCGCGCGTCCTCGGTTTTCAGCCCGACGTCCCGCAGGGCCTTCTCCGCGTGGGAGCGCCGGTCGCGAGCATTCATCGTCAGGTTGCGCTCGATGCCGAACATCACGTTCTCCATGACGGTCATCGAGTCGAACAGGGCCGCGCTCTGGAACACGAAGCCCATCTTGCGGCGGGCGCTCTCCGGATCCTCCCGCACGTCGACCCCGTCGATCGACACCTTGCCCGCCTTGAACCTCGCGAGTCCCGAGACGCAACGCAGGAGGGTGGTCTTGCCGCCGCCGCTGCTGCCCATGACGGCGAGGATCTCCCGATCGGCGACGTGGAGATCGATGCCCTTGAGGATCTCGCGGCCCTCGAAAGCCTGTCGCAGCCCTTCGATGCGGATCAAGACCCTTCCCCGCCGCGCCGGAGCGACGTCGGGCTGACGGAGAATCTCTGCGCGAAGGCGCGGCTGAAGTGGGAAAGGGCGGAGAAGCCGACCGCCTTGGCGACCGTCCCGACGGGCAGGCCCTGCTCGACGAGCATCCGGCGCGCCTTCTCCAATCGGAGGGAGACGAGATATTTGTGGAACGGCTGCCCTGTCGCCTGCTTGAACAGGAAGCGGAAATGCGAGGTGCTGAGGCCGAGCTGCTGGGCCACCGCCGCGTCGGTGAGGTCCTTGGCGAAGTTACGGTCTACCAGGGTAAGGGCGCGGTCCACGAGGTGGGCCGAGGGGCCGGCGGCCTCCCCGAAGCGGTCGGCGGCGACCGCCTCCGCCCGGCGGTGGATCGCCTCCGCCACCTCGGCGGGAGTCGTCAGGCTGTCGAGTTCCCGGGCGGCGTCGAGGGTGGCCCGGTGGAGCGAACGGTCGCCCCCTGACTCTAGCATGGCGGCGGTGACCATCGTCAGGAAGGTCAGCCCCTGCCCGCGCGCCTCGTCGAGGTCGTCCGCCGCCTCCAGGGAGGTCGCGAGCTGGGCGAGCGCGCGGTCGAACCGGACGCGGTCGCCGACGCGCACGATCGGCCCGACCTCGGCCAGCGCGATGCCGCCGCCCCGCCCGGCGAAGGGGCAGCCCTGCGGCGGGGCGGTCTCTGCCAGCACGTCGAAGAGGACGAAGCTCGACGGGCCGTTCATCGTGCGGAAGCGCAGACGGTCCGCCCGGAGGTCGGCGGGCACGTCGATGCTCAGCCGATCGACGCGCAGGGTCTCGTCGTCGATCTCCACCGTGCCGACGGCGCTGCGCTCGGTGCCGTCGCCGTTAAGCCCCGCCCGCAGCTCGGCGCCGCTCGCGTCGCCGTAGTGCCGCCCGTTCGCCAGCTCGACGCGCAGGGCGGGCGCGCCTTCTCGCTCCAGGGTAAGGATCGCTCCCAGCGTTCCCGGAGACTCGTGTTCCGCGCCCGCGAAGCGGGCGAGAACGCCGACCAGATGGATGCGCCGCAGCACCGCGCCCTCGGGCAGCGGCGTCTCGAACGAGAACGGCATGGCCCGCGCGGGGTGGGTTCTCGAAGGGCCGCCGTTGCCCGTCCAGGCCACCGAATTCCCGAAACGCGGTCCGTCGAGGGGCCGCGGCAGGGGGAGCGGGAGCAGTTCGAGGGTCGTCATGGGTCGTTTTGGAGTTCGGCTTGTCCTTTTCAGGATACGAGGGTTCCGGCGTCTACGATCCCACCGTGACCTTAACGTGGGGCAGATGGCCGAACAGAGAGTCGCGAAGTCCTCTAACGGTGGGGCGAACCAGTTCCGCGTCGCGCTGGAAGTAGATCGGGATAAACGGAGCGTCCTGGAGAACGATGTCCTCCGCCTGACCGTAGAGCCGCTTGCGCTCCTCGGGGTTCCCCGACGTGTCGGCCTGGCGGCAGAGCGCGTCGTACTGGGGATTGACGTAGTGGACCTTGTTCTCGTTGCCGTAGCTGGCGAGGAGGGTGCTCAGGAAGTTTTCCGCGTCGAGGTAGTCCGCGCCCCACCGCATGTGGAACAGGGGAAGCTCCTTCTTGTTGTTGAGGTCGAGGTAGGTCGACCACTCCAGGGCCCGGAAGCTCGTCTTGATCCCGAGGTTCTTGGTCCACTGGGCGCCGACCGCCTCCGCGACGAGCCGGATATCGGGCCGGTTGTTGCGGTACGACATCTCCAGCTTGGGGATGCCCTTGCCGTCGGGGTAGCCCGCCTCGGCCAGCAGTCGCTTCGCGCCCGCCACGTCGTAGGGCACGATCTTCGGGTTGTCGCGGTAGCCGAAGACGCCAGGCGGGAGGATGCCATCGGCCTTCTTGTTCACCCCGCCGAGGGTGTCGTTCACGATGGCGTCCTTGTCGACCGCCATGGCGAGAGCCCGCCGGACGCGCGCGTCCTTGAAGGCGGGGATCACGCCGCAGTTGATGCCGATGTACCACATCGACGCGCGGTCGTAGAGCTTCAGGTCGTTCTTGTACTTCTCGTCCGCCTTAAGCCCCTCGATGTCGGCGCGCTCGAGTTGAACGATGTCCACGTCGCCGTTCTTGTAGGCGTTGAGGCGAGTCGAGGCGTCGGGCATGTAGGGCCGCTCGATACGCGAGACGCCGGGCTTGCCGCCCCAGTAGCCGTCGTTGGCGACCATCGTGACCTGCTGGTCGAGCGCCACCCTCTCGAACTTGAAGCCGCCGGTACCGACCATCTCCGACACGTCGGTGATCTCTTTGGCGGGGTCTTTGAGGGCCTTCAGGTCGAAGGCGAAGGCGCAAGGATAGGTGAGCTTGCCCAGAAAGTAGGGGCGCGGCTTGTCGATCGTGATGCTGAGGGTATGCGGGTCGACGACCTTGATGCCGGAGACCGCCTGGGCCTTGCGCGCGATCACGTCCTTCACCCCCACGATGTCGGTCATGTAGGTCGAGACGGTCTGCGAGTTCAGGCGGGGGTCGCAGTTGCGCTCGATGCACCGCTTGAAGTCGTCCGCCGTAACCTCGCGCCCGCTGGAGAACTTCACGTCCGGCCGCAGGTGGAACACGTAGGTTCGACCGCCTTCCGTAACGTCCCACTTCTCGGCGAGGCGAGGCTCGACCTCGTTCCTTTCCGACCAGCCGACGAGCCCTTCGTACACCTGCTGGATCACGTCGATGGTGTCGCCGTCCTGGACCTTGCCCGGATCCATCGTGGTCGGTTTGTTCACGATGGGGTAGCGGAACACCGCCGTCTTGGCGTTCGTGTTGGCCGCGCGGTCGTTGAAGTTGCCCTTGCCGCAGCCGACGAGGCCGAGCGAGACGAGGGCCAGGAGGAGGGCCGCCTTACGCATGAACGTTCAGGATACTCCCGTTTCTCCGAGACAGAGGGCTTTGGGCAGGGAGGGAGCCTTAGCGCGTCTTCCGGGATGGTTCCCCTTGGAGCGAGGCACGAGCGGAAGGGGGAAACCGCAGGGGAGGGGGTCAAAGCGACCCGACGAACTCCAGAGCCAACGCCCATGAGGCTAGCGCTTGAGATAGGCGTAGGCGTTGTGGTCGTGGATCGACTCGTGGTTCTCGACCTCGATCTCGTAGCCCTTCACGTTCGGGTGGGCGTCGAAGGCGAGGGCGACCTCGCGCACCAGGTCCTCGACGAAGCGCGGGTTCGCGTAGGCCAGCTCGGTCACGTACTTCTCGTCGGGCCGCTTGAGCACCGGGTAGAGCGGCGCGGAGGCGGCGCCCTCGATCATCGCGATCGCGTCCTCCAGCCACAGCCAGCCCTCAGGCTGGACGCGCACGCGGACGTAGCCGCGCTGGTTGTGGGCGCCGCTCGCGGAGATCTCCTTGCTGCACGGGCAGAGGGTCGTCACCGGCACGGTGAGCAGGAGGGCCATGTCGTCCTCCGCGTCGCCGCCCTGGGCGGCGAAGCCGCACTCGTAGCCCATCATCCCCTTGCGTCCGGTAACCGGGGCCGCCTTCTCCAGAAAGTAGGTGAAGCGCACTTCCAGGTGGGCGTTCTCCGCGTGGAGCCGCCCTCGAAGCTCTTCCAGGATCGTCGGCAGGGTCGCGGCGGAGACGTCGCCGCCGCGCTCGCCCAGGACTTCGATGAAGCGGCTCATGTGGGTGCCCTTGTAATGGTGCGGGAGGTCGACGGTGAGGGTGAAGATCCCCACCGTCCGCTGGGCGGCGCCCCCCTTCTCGCGCACGGTGATCGGATGCTTCACGCCCCTCACCCCGACCCGGTCGATGGGGATGGCGCGCAGATCGGGCGTCGCCTGGATATCGGGAAGGTTTTCGGGCAAGAACCTATTGTGACATTCGGGTCACCCCTTCCTCTCGCGGACGGCTCGTACCGGGACACGCTCTCCACCCCCAACCCCCTCCTCTCGCAAGCGAAAGGAGGGGGCTTAAGAAGCTTCGGCGCGGGTTTTGATCGCTTCGCCGATGTTCTCGAGGTTCTGGCGGGTGACGCCCAGGATGACCTTCTTGACCAGGGGGCCGAGGGTCGGGACGTTGTACTCGTAGCTCATCGACTGGTCGAACCGCGTGCCGCCGTTCTCCGCCTTGAGCGTCCACGTCCCGTGCATCTCGTCGTAGTCGCCCTGGAGCTGGCGGAACGTCGAAGAGGTCGTCGTCTCGTCCCAGGTCTCCTCCTGGCGCCAGCGCACCTTGAGCCCGAACCGGGGCACCACGCCGACCCAGTCGGCCACGACCCGGTTCCCCTCGCGCTCGACGGGGGTGACGGACTGCACGTCCTTCATATATTCGGGGTACCGCTCGCTTTCCTTCGCGATCGCGTAGACCTTTTCGAGCGGAGCATCGATCCAGATGGAAGTGTCGACGGTGGGCATCGCTTGGCGTACACAATACCTGTGCCCCGATCGATCGATCCGGGGCGCGACCGAAAGACGTGCGTAGCCTTTTTCTCGAAGCCCCCGGCCAGATCGCCCTGCGCGAGGTGGCGGTTCCCACCCCCGCCGACGGCGAGCTTCTCGTTCGCGTGAAGGCGGCCACCACCTGCGGGACCGACCTCAAGGCGTTCCGGCGCGGCCACCCGAAGATTCCCATGCCGGGGCCGTTCGGCCACGAGTACGCCGGGATCGTCGAGGCGGCGGGCGAGGGCGCCGCCTTTCGGGAGGGGGAGGCCGTCATGGGCGTCCACTCCGCCCCGTGCCAGCGCTGCTTCTGGTGCCTGCGCGGCCAGGAGAACCTGTGCGACTCGATTATGGAGACGATGGTCCTCGGCTCGTTCGCGGAGTACCTCCTGATCCCCGAGCGGATCGCGCGGCTCAACGTGTTCGAGAAGCCCGACGCCCTGCCCTTCGCCCAAGCGTCCCTGCTGGAGCCTCTCGCCAGCGTCGCCCAGGGGGTCCTGGAGCTTCGCCGCTCCGGCGTGCTGCCGGGCGTGGAGAACGCCCTCGTGATCGGGCCCGGCGCCATCGGTCTGATGTGGCTCGTCGCCCTCAAGGCGGAGGGCGTGGCGAACGTGACCGTCGCCGGGCGCAACCCCGACCGCCTCGCCGTCGCGGAAGGCATGGGCGCGCGCGTGGAGCCTGCCGACGCGATCCCGCCGCTCGATCCCGGCTACGATCTGGTGATCGAGGCCACCGGGCAGGTCTCCGTCTGGGAGTCGAGCGTCGACCACGCGCGGCGGGGCGGCACGGTCGTCCTGTTCGGCGGCCCGCCCGGCGGAACGCGCGCCGCGTTCGACACGCACCGGCTCCACTACGACCAAATAGGGCTTCTCTCGCCGTTCCACTTCGGGACCGGCGCGGTGCGCCTCTCCCGCGAGTGGCTGCTCACCCACGACCTCTCGCCCCTTCTCACCGCCGAGCGCTCCCTGGAGGACGCGGCGGCCACCTTCGCCGACCTGGAGGCCGGACGAGGGATCAAGTACGCGTTCGTTCCGTAGATGACCACCGCACCCTCCACCCCTAATCGTCTCGCCCGCTACGTCGGCGAAGGCAGCGTCGAGATCGTCGAGGAGACCGCCCCGACGCTGCCCCCGGGCGGTCTCCTCGTCCGGACCGAGGCGTGCGGCCTCTGCTCGGGCGAGCTGATGAGCTGGTACATGGACCGCAAGCTCCCGCACGTTCTCGGCCACGAGGTCGCCGGGATCGTCGAGGCGAGCGCCGACGCGCGCTTCCCCATCGGGTCGCGGGTCTTCCCGCACCATCACGCGCCCTGCGGCGAGTGCGAGCTCTGCGCGAGCGGGCGCGGCGTCCACTGCCCGACCTGGCGACGGACCAAGCTCGCGCCCGGCGGCATGGCCGACCGTTTCGCCGTCGCCGCGGAGAACCTCGCGGACACCCACGTCGTGGACGATCTGCGCGCGGTCGACGCCGCCCTCATCGAGCCTCTCGCCTGCGTCTGCAAGTCGATCCGTAACGCGAAGCTCCAAAAGGGGGCGAAGATCGCGGTCGTCGGCCTCGGCGTCATGGGCCTGATGCACACCCTCCTTCTGGACGGCGCGACGGGGCTGGACCTCAGCCCTTCCCGACGCGACTGGGCGAGGGGGCTTGGTCTCGACGCCCGCGCTCCCGAGGACGCGCCGGAAGGGGCGTACGACGCGATCTTCGTGTGCCCCGGCTCCCAGGCCGCGTTCGACCTCGCCCTGCGCCTCGCCGCCCCGGCGGCGACGATCACGATGTTCGCCCCTCTAGGACCCGGCGAGGAGCTTCGGATTCCCCAGGCCGCCTACTTCAACGACCTGACGATCCGCAACGCCTACTCCGCCGCCCCGGAGGACAGCCGCGACGCGATCGCGGTCCTGCGGGCGGGCCGCGTCCGGGCGGAAGCGGTCTGCTCCGAGTTCATCCCCCTGGAGGGGTTGCCCGCGGCGTACGGGCGGATGAAGCGGGGCGAGATCCTCAAGCCGATGGTCGTCTGGTAGCCGCGCCCTTCGGGGCGCGGCTCTGGATCGTCGTCTCGGCGGCGCGCAGCCCTTCGGCCCGCGCCCGCACGCGGATCGCGCCCGGCACGCCGCGCTTCGACCGGACGATCACGAGGCAAAGGCCGTTGTACGCCTTGCGACTCTTCTCGCCGAAGGCCCGCAGGTCCGTCGCGTCGCCGTTGTCCGTCGCCACGATCTCGCCCGGTCCCGAGATCTCGAACGTCACGTCGTTCTTGGTGCGGGGAACGGTCGCGCCCTTCGCGTCGGTGATCGCCACCGTCACGTACGAGAGGTCCGTGCCGTCGGCCCCGATCGTGCGCCGGTCGGGCTTCAGGCTCAGGCCGGACGCGGCTCCCGTCGTGCGGACCGTGTCCTGCGCCCAGGGCTTGCCGTCTTTGTAGACGACCGCCTTCAGCGTGCCGGGCTCGTACGTCACGTCGTCCCACCGCAGGCGGTACTGCAGCGGTCCGCGCTTCTTGCGGCCCAGCGAGCGGCCGTTCAGGAACAGCTCCGCCTCATCGCCCGAGGTGTAGAGGTGCACCGGCGTCACCTGTCCTACGCGCTCGGGCCAGTTCCAGTGGGGCAGCAGGTGCGCCATCCTCAGTTCGGGTCGCCAACGCGCCTGGTAGAGGTAGAAGCGGTCCTTGGGGAAGCCGCACAGGTCGAGGATGCCGAAGTACGAGCTTCGCGAGGGCATCTCGATCCGCCCCAGCTCCTTCAGTTCGCGCTCGGCCTCGGCGCGCGCCCTGGGGTCGGAGTAGTTCAGGAGGACGGTCGAGTCGTCGTTGTAGGGGGTCGGTTCGCCCAGGTAGTCGAAGCCCGTCCAGACGAACTCGCCGAACACGGACGGGTTCTCGTCCTGGCCCCGGAACTCCGCGTCGGGCGGCATCGCCCACGGCGGGGCGTACAGGTCGTACGAGCTCATCTGGTAGTCCGACTTGCCGCCGCTCTTGTCGTCCGTCACGGGGAAGAAGTACTCACCGCGCGAGGAGACGGTCGAGGCCGTCTCGCTGCCGTACAGCGGCTTGTTCGGGTTGGCCTCCCGGAATCGCCGGTAGAGCATGGGCTTGTAGTTGTAGCCGAACACGTCGAGGGTGTCGGGATAGCCGTTGAAGCCGGAGTTGGGCCGGTCGTTGCCCGTCGTCGCGGGCCGCGTCGGGTCCTCCTCGTGGACGATCGAGGCGAGGTGGCGGGAGATCTCCTGGCCGCCCGGCTCGACCTGCTCGGCGATCTCGTTGCCCGTGCTCCACATGACGATCGACGGATGGTTCCGGTCGCGGCGGATCATGCCGCGAAGGTCCGCCTGGTGCCAGTCGTCGAACAGGCGGGCGTAGCCGTTGGGGGTTTTGGCGTGGGTCCAGGTGTCGGTGAACTCGTCCAGCACGAACATGCCCATGCGGTCGCAAAGGTCGAGGAACTCCGGGGCGGGCGGGTTGTGGCTGGTGCGGATCGCGTTGCAGCCCATCGACTTCAGGATCTCGATCTGCCGCTCCTGCGCCCGCACGTTGAACGCGGCCCCGAGCGCGCCGAGGTCGTGGTGCAGGCAGACGCCTTTGAGGAAGGCGCGCTTGCCGTTCAGGGCGAAGCCCTCCTTCGCGTCGAACCGGATCGTGCGGACGCCGAAGGGCGTCTCGACCCGGTCGATCGTCCGTCCGTCCTGCCGCACGGTCGTCACCGCGCGGTAGAGGTGGGGGTTCTCGGGACTCCAGAGGCGAGGGTTCCCGATCTCGAGCTTCTGCGCGACCCCGGCCTTCCCTTCCGTCCCGACCGACGTTTCGCCTTCCGTCGCCGCGACGCGCCGTTTGCCGTCGAAGATCTCCGTGACGACCCGGACGTTCGCTGGGGCGGAGGAGCGGTTGTCGAGATCGACCTTGAGGGCGACCGTCGCGGCCTCGGGGGTGACGGCCGGCGTCGTGACGGTGACGCCCCAGTGGGCGACCGCGACCGGGGCCGTCTTCACGAGCCAGACGTTCCGGTAGATGCCGCCGCCGGGATACCAGCGCGACGACTCCTGGGGGTTATCGAGGCGGATCGCGACGACGTTCTCCCCGCCGACCTTCAGGTAGGGCGTGAGGTCGACCTGGTAGGAGGAGTAGCCGTAGGGGCGTCCGCCGACGAAGCGGCCGTTGAGCCACACCGTCGAGTACGACATCGCGCCGTCGAGGTCGAGCAGCACCCGCCGTCCCGCGTCCGAGGCGGGAGAGAGGAACCGCTTGCGGTACCAGCCGACGCCCCACCAGGGCAGCTTGCCCGTCTCGCCGGGATACTCCTGCTTGAAGGGACCGGCGATGGCCCAATCGTGGGGCAGTTCCAAGGGTTGCCAAGCGCGGTCGTCGAACGCGGCCAGGGCATAGGGTCCGCCCTCGGGAGCGGGCCCCTTCCCGAGAAGCGCGGGCTTCAGCGCCGCATAGGAGAGGTCGAGCCCGGAAGGATCGCCCTTCTGAAACCGCCAGCCCGCGTTGAAGAGGTCGCGCTCGCGGGAAAGGTCCAGGGCGAGGGCGAAGGCGATCATGCCGACCATCGCCAAGGAGGATACACCTGGGGCCGAAGATCGTTCAACGCTGAAGCTTTTAGCCGCGCGTTTCGGTGGGCGCGAGGGCGATAAAGACGGGCTGGCCGTCCACTTCGCGCGAGAGCGGGAGGAATCCCTCCTCGCCCAGGCTCGTCACCACGGCGGCGGTGGCGGCGATCCCGCCCACCGGGGCGATCTCCTCGACGTGGGCGGCGATATCGATCACCTCGGTGAACTGCACGTCGTTTAGATCGCCCGCCACGCGCCCCGCGTGGAGACCGAGCCGCAGGCGAAAAGGTTTGGGGAGGCGGTTGACCTTCTCGTTGAAGCGCGCGACCGCGGTCTGGAGCCGCCGTGAGGCGCCCATCGCGGCGGTCGCGTCGGCGAACGCCACCACGGCGCCGTCGCCCGCCACCGAGTGGATACGCCCACCGAAGCCCGCGCACACCTCCGCGATCCACATCTGATACTCGCGGAACGAGTACTCCACGTCCAGGGGGTCGGCGCCGACCTTCATCGCCGTGCTTTTGGCCGCGTCCACGACAAGGACGGTGACGCTCGTCGCGTCCTCCTCCAGGCGCCACTGGATCTCCAGCATCTCGGCGACGAGCGTCGCGCCATCGTTACGCTGGAGCCTTCCCTCGCGCGCCTCTCGCCGTTGGACCGTCGCCCCTGCCCCCACGAGCGCGCCGAGGACGAGTACGAAGCCGAGACTCATCGCGCCCAGCATCAGGCGAACCGGCTCGAAGACGAAGGCGGGACCGAAGCCGCCCAAGGGCACGAGCGACGCGACGAACCATCCCGCCGCGAAAGCGCCCGCCGTCGCCGTCGCCCGGCCGGGGCTTCGGGCGAGAAACGCGACGGCGGAGAGCAGCACAAGGGCGTCGAGCGTGTGGACGCCCGAGAGGAGCGCATAGGCGTCGCCGTTCGGGACCATGCCCGCCTTGGCGCCGAAGGCGAGCCCCAGCACGACGTGGACGAGCTGGGCCCCGAGGCCGAGAAGCCCGGCGGAGAGAAGCGGCTCGCGCTTCACCGCCCGCACGACGGGCCACGTCTCCCATCCCTGCGGGGCTTCAGCGATGGTGGGGCTGTGCTCCAACCGTCGCTGAAGTTCGAAATACCGCTCGAGAAGCTCCTGTCGACTGAGTCGCTCCCACTCGTCGTCCGCCCGTTTGAGGTGGACCCAGCCGCCCAGCAGACTGGCGAGGGCGGCGACGCCCGCGTAGAGAAGCCCCACGAACAGCATCGCGATGCCCACCGAGAACACGACGAGCCCGCGTTCCGCCTCCTTGATCCGTCCCTGGACTTCCGCGCTCTGGAGCTTGACCCAGAAGGAGACCATCGTCGGAATCGCCGCCGCGACCCCGAACATCAGTCCGCCGTATAGGGCGTAGCGCACCATCCGGCGCAGGTAGAACACCACCATCTGCGCCGCCACCGCGCCCAGGACCACGATCCCCGCGAGAACCGTGCCGGGGCTTACGTGGAATCCGTCGACGTCCGGGCTCGCCGCCGGCAGCAGCCTCGTCAGCAGGGTCGCCGTGCCGAAGGCGACGACGAGCGTAAGGAGCTCGAAGCGCAACGGGTTCGCCGCCGCCCTTTCGAGCGTCTCGTCGAGCGAGGCGACGAGGCCGCCCGTGCGCGACGCGCGCGGGTCGGTACGGCGGGACTCCGCCCGCTCTGGGTCGGGCAGGCGAACGAGGGCGCGGCGCACGAACTCCGTCTCCAGGCCGAAACGCGCGGCCAGGGCCGCCGGGTCCTGGCGCGCCTCGGCGGGATAGCGCCGAAGGTGCTCCACGAACGCCCGGGCGGCCTCGGTGCGGTTCTCCGTGAAGGCTGAATTCGGCATCGCTTGCCCCTAAAGGGAAGGCAAACGTATTGTACTGGGTTGGATCGTCAACGTTCTAAGACATTGACCCGGCGCCTTCCTTAACACGCGAAAGGCCCAAAGATCCGCGACCCTCCGGCGCCCCGAGCCCCGGTTCGGGTTCCCTAAGAGGCGGTGGAGGCGAGACTGCGCGAGGGAGCCGCCTTTCTGGAGGAGAAGGGCGGGGAGTGGGACGACCTCCTGGCCCATTCGCCCACCGCGACCCCTTTCCAGACGCGCGACTGGCAGACCTGCTGGTGGCGCACCTTCGGCGGGGGCAAGCGAGCCCTGGCCCTGGAGGTGCGCGAAGGCCGGGATCTCGTCGGCCTCTTTCCCCTGACCGTCGCCAAGGGCCCTTGGCGCGCCCTGCGCGCGATGGGAACCGGGCCGAGCGACTACCTGCACCCGATCGCGCGCGTGGGTTACGAGGCGGCGGTCGCGGAGGCGCTCGCGCCCGCCTTGCGCGAGGTTCGCGAGGTCGACCTGCTCGACCTCCAGTGCCTGCGCGAAGACCAGCCGCTCGCCTCGATGACCACCGACGACCAGGCACGGTGCCTCGTCCTCGACCTTCCTCCGACCTACGACGCTTTTCTCGCCTCGCTGGGCAAGAGCCTGCGCTACGACGTGCGCCGCTTGGACAAGAGCCCGTTCAAGGACGGCAAGGCGACGATCGAGACGAACCCGCCCGACGGTCTGGACATCCTTTTCGATCTCCATCGCGCCCGCTGGCGGGCGAAGCGGCTTCCCGGCGCGTTCGTGGGTCGGCTCGTGCCGTTCCAGCGCGCCTGGGCCGCCGTCGCCGGCGACCGGATGTGGCTGAGCGTCCTGCGTCTGGAAGGCCGCCCGATCGGCGCCCTCTACGCGATGGCCGTCGGGCGCCAGGTCTTCTACTACCAGGCGGGATTCGCCCCCACCGAAGGCTCGATCTCCCCCGGTACCCTGCTCGTAGCCCACACCGTCCGGCGCGCCATCGCGGAGGGCAAGACCCGCTTCGACTTCCTGCGCGGCGACGAGGAGTACAAGCGGCGCTGGAAGCCGCAAAACGCCTACGCCGACCGCCGCGCAGTGGTTCCGCTGAACGCCCGGGGACAGGCCGGGGCCGCTTGGATCGCCCAGGCGGCGCGGGTCGAGGCGAAGGTGCGAGCCCGTTTGGAGGGCTAACCCCAAGGACCTTGCATCGAAGAGAGTGCGTGGCTCGGCTTGCCGTCTTGTTGAGGATCGTGCCCTAATCCTAACTGGATAGGGCTAAACTGGGATCTTCCGGCCATGCTCGCACCGTCGCGTCTCCGGTGGCTTCTCCTCGCCACGGCTCCTTATCCCGTCTTGCTTCTTCAAGGCAAGCCGGACGCGCCGCGCGCGCTCTACGCGCGCGACGTCCAGCCGATCCTCAAGGCCCACTGCCTCGCCTGCCACGCGGACTTCGCCACCCCCGAGGGGTTGACGAAGGTTCTGAAGCGAGGGGACGGCGCGCACAGCGAGCTGGTCCGGCGCATGCGGGGGCTCGACGGCAAGCCCGCGATGCCCAAGGGATTTCCGTCCCTCTCCGCCGAGAAGATCGCCACCGTCGAGCGCTGGATCGACCAGGGCGCGCACACCGAAGCTCCCAAGGCCCTCTTCGCCCGCGACGTCCAGCCGATCCTCAAGGCGAAGTGCGTCTCGTGCCACGGGGGCGCCAACCCGGCGGCCGGACTCGATCTGAGCGATCCGAAAAAGACCCTCGCGTCCGTGATCAAGGGCGACCCCGCCCACAGTCCGCTTCTCCGGCGTATCCAGGGGCTCGACGGCAAGCCCCGGATGCCGATGGGCTTCGCGCCCCTGCCCGCCGCCCAGATCGAGAAGATCGGCGAATGGATCGCGGAAGGGGCGTACCTCGACGGCGGCGAGACGACGCACTGGGCCTACGTCGCCCCCACGAAGCCCGCCGTGCCGAAGGTGCGGAACGCCGCGTGGCTCCGCAGCCCGGTCGACGCCTTCGTCCTCGCCCGACTGGAGAAGGAGGGGCTGAAGCCCTCGCCCGAAGCCGACCGCGCCACCCTCGTCCGCCGTCTCACCCTGGACCTCACCGGCTTGCCCGCGACGCCCCAGGAGACCGACGCCTTTCTCGCGGACCGGCGGCCCGACGCCTACGAGCGGGTCGTAGATCGTCTCCTCGCTTCGCCGCACTATGGTGAGCGGATGGCCGCGCGCTGGATGGATCTCGCCCGCTACGCCGACAGCGACGGCTTCGAGAAGGACCTCCAGCGCAGCGCTTGGCGGTACCGCGACTGGGCCATCGACGCCTTCAACGGAAATCTGCCCTACGACCGGTTCGTCGTCGAGCAGATCGCGGGCGACGAACTCCCGAACGCGACCCTCGAACAGCTCGTCGCCACCGGCTTCAGCCGCAACGCCATGACGAATCGAGAGGACGGCGTCGATCCGTCGGAGCAGCGGTTCAACGTCGTCCTCGACCGCGTCGGCACGACCGCCACCGTCTTCCTCGGCTCGACCCTCGCCTGTGCCCGCTGCCACGACCACAAGTACGATCCCTTCTCCCAGAAGGACTTCTACCGCATGGCCGCGTTCTTCGAGAACGACGACTACACGCCGCGCGGCGACGCGACCTTCAGCAGCCTCAAGTGGGAGGAGCCCGAGCTGAAGATCCCCACCCGCGCCCAGGCCTCCCAGATCGCCGCCCTGGAACGCCGCCTCGCCGCCCTTCCGGCCTCGTCCGCTCCGACCGTCAAGCCCGCCTGGACGCCTACCGTCCCGACAGAGGTCGCGGCGGAACGGGCCACGACGCGCATCGAGCCCGACGGTACGATCGTCGCCGACGGCCCGAACGCGGCGACGGAAGCGCTTCACGTGAAACTCGGCTCCCCCGCCGGAGCGCTGACCGGCCTTCGGCTCGACACCCTCGCCGGGCGCAACGCGGACAACCGGAACTTCGTCCTGACCAACCTTCGTGTGCTCGCCGACGGAAAGCCGGTCGCTCTCGCGGGCGCCACCGCCGACTTCTCGCAGGAGGGCTTCTCCCCCGAGGCGGCGATCCTCGGCGACCGCGCGTCGGGCTGGGCCGTCCACCCGAGGGCGGGCGATCCGCACGGCCTCGTCGCCTCGTTCGCGAAGCCGATCGTCGCCCGCACGTTCGAGATCGTGCTGGCGACCCGCTCGCCTTACGCCGGCCACAACCTCGGCCGCTTCCGCCTGTCGTTCACGACGTCCCCGGAGCCCCACGCGGCGCAGGGCAAGAGCCTCGCCGCCGCCCGGCGCGATCTCCTCGCCCGACAGAAGGCGACGATCGAGCGCGAGGCGCCGTCCGCTCTCGTCCTCCGGGAGAAACCGGGCGGCGCGGTGCCGAAAGGATGGGTCCGGACGCGCGGCGAGTTCCTGAGCAAGGCGGAGGAGGTCGTGGCGGGCACCCCCGCCTTCCTCCCGCCGATCGGTCCGGGACGTCCGAGTCGCCTCGCCCTCGCCCGGTGGCTCGTCGCCAAGGACAATCCGCTCACCGCGCGCGTCGAGGCGAACCGCCTCTGGGAAGGACTCTTCGGCGTCGGCATCGTCGAGACGAGCGAGGATTTCGGCACCCAGAGCGCTCCGCCGACCCACCCCGAACTGCTCGACTGGCTGGCCGTACGTCTGCGCGATGGCTCTGCAGACGTCGCGAAGTGGGACGTGAAGGCCCTCGTGCGAACCCTCGTGACCAGCGCGACCTACCGCCAATCGTCCATTGCCACCCCCGCCCTCCTGAAGCGGGATCCTAACGATCGCCTTCTCGCCCGGTTCCCCCGGGTCCGCCTCGAAGCCGAGTCGATCCGGGACAACGCCCTCGCCGTCGCGGGACTTCTCAGTCCCAAGATCGGTGGGCCGAGCGTCATGCCCGACCAACCCGACGGCGTGTGGGACACGCCCTACAACGGCGAGCGCTGGATGCGGGCCGAGGGTACGGACCGCTGGCGACGGGGAATGTACACCCTCTGGAAGCGCTCCGCCCCCTTCCCCGCCTTCGTCGCGTTCGACGCGACGAGCCGCGAAAGCTGCACCGTGCGGCGCATCCGAACCAACACGCCCCTTCAGGCCCTCGCCCTCCTGAACGACTCCGGCATGATGGCCGCCGCGAGCGCCCTGGGGGACCGGATGGTCAGAGAGGGCGGCAAGGATCCCTTGGCCTACGGCTTCCGCCTCGCCACCGGTCGCCGTGCGACGGCGACGGAGAGAGGGCGGCTGATCGCGCTTCAGGCAGGACTCCTGAAGCGCTACCGCACCAAGCCCCAAGAGGCGGCGAAGCTCGGCGGCGCCGAGAGGGCGGCGCGGACCATGGTGGCGAACGTGCTGCTCAACCTCGACGAAACGATCACGAAGGAATAGCGCCATGAACGACGACCTGCGAGAGATCACCCGCCGTACCCTGTTCAAGCAGGTCGGCTACGGCCTGGGCGGCGTCGCCCTGTCGTCGCTCCTGTCCAGCGAGGCGTTCGCCACGCAAAGCCCAACGACGCCCGGCCTCAAGCCGAAGGCCAAGAGCGTCATCTACCTCTTCATGGCGGGCGCGCCGAGCCAGCTCGACCTGTTCGACCACAAGCCCACCCTCCAGCGTTTCAACGGCCAAGCCTGCCCCGAGGAGATTCTGAAGGGCGAGCGGTTCGCCTTCATCAAGGGCACGCCCAAGCTCCTCGGCTCGCCCTACGAGTTCGCCCCCGCCGGCCAGAGCGGCCAGGTCGTCAGCTCGCTCCTTCCCCACTTCCGCGAGATCGCGGACGACGTGGCGGTGGTCCGCTCGATCCAGACCGACCAGTTCAACCACGCCCCCGCCCAGCTCTTCATGAACACGGGCTTCCAGAACCCCGGACGTCCGAGCATGGGCTCCTGGCTGAGCTACGGCCTGGGAAGCGAGAACAAGGATCTGCCCGGCTTCGTGGTCCTGCTCTCGGGCGAGAACGCGCCCGACGGCGGCAAGGGCTGTTGGAGCAACGGCTTCCTCCCCTCGGTCCACCAAGGCGTCGAACTGCGTTCGCAGGGCGACCCCGTGCTGTTCGTCGGCAACCCCGACGGCGTGCCGTCGGACGTCCGGCGCGAAACCCTCGACGCCCTGCGCGACCTCAACGGAATGCGCCACGCCGCGACCCTCGATCCCGAGATCGAGACGCGCATCGCCCAGTACGAACTGGCCTACCGGATGCAGACGAGCGTCCCGGAACTGATGGAGCTGTCGAAGGAGTCGCCCGAGACCCACGCGATGTACGGCACCGAGCCGGGCAAGAAGAGCTTCGCCAACAACTGCCTTCTCGCGCGGCGGCTCGTCGAGCGGGGCGTCCGTTTCGTCCAGCTCTACCACCGGGGCTGGGACACCCACGGCACCGGCGAGGGCGACGACCTGAAGCACAAGCTCCCCGATATGTGCCGCCAGATCGACCAGGCCGCCGCGGCTTTGGTCAAGGACCTGAAGCGGCGCGGCCTCCTTGACGAGACGATCGTCGTCTGGGGCGGCGAGTTCGGTCGTACGCCCATGAACGAGGGCCGGGGCGGCTCGCCCTTCGCGGGCCGCGACCACCATCCCCGCGCCTTCACGATGTGGATGGCGGGCGGCGGCATCAAACCCGGCCTCGCCCTCGGCGCGACGGACGAGCTTGGCTACAACGTCGCCCAGGACCCCGTCCACGTCCACGACCTCCACGCGACGCTCCTCCACCTTCTCGGCATCGACCACACCCGCCTGACCTACCGCTCCCAAGGCCGCGACTTTCGCCTGACCGACGTGTCGGGCAGCGTGGTGACGAAGCTGCTGGCCTGAATCTGTAGCGGCAGGGCTTGCCCTGCGAGAGCGTCGCGGTCCGGGTACGCCTTCCGAATGGCTTCTAAGCGTTCCTACTCCGGGACGCTCAAGGCCAAGGCGTACAGATCGCGCAGCGGGAGCTCGATGCCCACCGAAGGGAGGAGAGCGACCGCATCGAGCCCTTCGTAGGTCTTCGGCCCCACTCGGGCCGGGAGAACACCTCGACAACGGGCTCGGCGGTCGAGATCAGAACGTAGTCTTCCAGGGTCTCGACCGTTCGGTAGCGACGGAACTTCGCTCCCCGGTCGTAGGCCTCGGTCGAGGGGGAAAGGACCTCGAAGACGACGCGAGGATTCGTGATGGCGCCGCGCGGCTTTTCGAGGAATTGAGGCGGGCAGGCGATCGCCCCATCGGGATAGGTGTAAACGTTCGACCGGGGTATCGCAACACGGACGTCCTGGTCGAGATACACACAGACGCCCCCTTTGTTCTCCAGACGGTTACCGACCGTCCGCCCCAGAACCGGGGTCAGCAGGAGATGGCGCGGGCTCGCTCCGGGCATCGCCCTCACAACGCCGTCGAAGTACTCGTTCCTCGTTTCGGCTTTCCGCTCCGCTTCCTCATACGCATCGAGCGTTACGCGCCGGGGCGTGGGCGGCAAGGGCGTTTCCCAAAGGACGTGCGGCACGCTCATAGCGTCATTCTACGTCTCGTCAAGGCTGGCCACGACTTCCATCCTTATCGCCAGGCTTCGTTTCCGAGAGAGACGAGGCGCATCCCTGAGCGAAGGTTCAGGAGGACTCTCCATAATGCGCGGGTGCGTTTTACCGCTTTATTCTTCCTCGGACTCGCCTTTTCGCACGCTCACGCCCAGGCGACGTCGGTCGATGAGCCGATCACGACCGTCCGTCCCCGGGTCACCGACACCACCCGCATCGTTCCCGTAGGCCGAACGCAGGTGGAAACGGGAAGCGGGATCTATTTCGGGGGCGGTCTGTATCAGAGTTTCCAGACCTACGATCCCATCCTCGTCCGCTACGGTCTGTCACCCCGACTGGAGGTCCGGCTTGAGACGCCGACCTTCACCGGCGATCGTTTCGGCCTTCCCAGCCGCCTCGACGACCTTTCGATCGCGGCCTCCTACTTTCTCGGCCGTGCGGGACGGGTCGCCCTCGCCGTCAGCCCTCGCCTGACGCTTCCCACGGCGAACACCCCTTACCACCGACTTACGCAGGTGACGCCTTCTCTCTTTCTGACCGGCGAGGCGCGAATCGGAAAGGGCTGGACCGTCTCGTCGTCGTTCGGCTACGTGGATTGGGACTACACCTATGGACAAGGATCAAACCGAACACGATTCCAGTACGACGTTTACCGAGCGAGCTTGGCCGTCGAACGTGCCTTGGGTAAACGCGCTTCGGTGTTCATCGAGTACGCCGGCGTCTTCTATAAGGATTTTCAGCCCTCCCATACCGTGAACCTCGGCGCGCGGCTGCGTCTGTCGCATCGCGACGGGATCGACGTGCGCTTTATGCCGCCCGTAGCGAACGGCCCGATCGCGAACACGGCCGCCGTCGGCTATTCGGTCCGCTTCTGACCCGCGCCTCGAAGGTTCTGGGACCGCGCCGTCGAGAGCCTGTCGGGCTCCGAGAACGCGAACGGCGTGGAAAGCTTTGGCCGCGCCCTGGGTACAATGTTCGTCTTGAGTTCCGATTGCGGACGCGCAAGCCGTCGAGCGGTAGGTTCAACCCTCCTCTCCGCGCCCAATCTGCCCGGAACCCGAAGCCACGAGACGCCATGCCCCTAGAGCCCGAACTTAAGCAGAAGACGATCACCGAGTACGCCACCGTCGAGGGCGACACCGGTTCGACCGAGGTCCAGATCGCCATCCTCCAGGCCCGTATCCTCCAGATCACGGACCACCTCCGCACCCACAAGAAGGACTTCCACTCCCGCCGAGGCCTCCTTCTCCTGGTGGGCAAGCGCCGCCGCCTCGAAGGCTACCTCCGCAAGAAGGACATCGAGAAGTACCGCGCGCTGATCAAGCAGCTTGGAATCCGCGAAGTCAAGCCCCGATAAGGCCCCTTCCCGAACCGAAAACGCCCCGCCCCGCCGAAAAGGCGCGCGGGGCGTTTTCGGTTTTCCCCATTGTTGGGTATACCAAGCACGTTTTTAAAGACAAGGCAAACAAAACATGATTCACAGCCATGAGTTCGAGGTGGGCGGCAAGACCCTCAGCCTCGAGTCCGGCCGCGTGGCCAAACAGGCCGGCGGCGCCGTCCTTCTCGGAATGGGCGAGACCGTCGTCTTCGCCTCCGCGACGATGTCCGAGAACGCCCGCGAGGGCATCGACTTCCTTCCCCTCGTCTGCGACTACGAAGAGCGCAAGTACGCGGTGGGCAAGATCCCCGGCGGCTTTATCAAGAGCGGCGGACGCCCGAGCGAAAAGGCCGTCCTGACGAGCCGCCTGATGGACCGTCCTCTGCGCCCTCTGTTCCCCAAGGGCCTGCGCAACGACGTCCAGGTGATCGCCCTCCCCTTCGCCTACGACCAGGACGCCCCCGCCGACGTGCTCGCGATCTGCGCCGCCGGCGCCGCCCTCGCGGTGAGCGACGTTCCCTTCAAGTACCCGGTCGCGGGCGTCCGCGTCGGCCGCATCGACGGTGAGTTCGTTCTCTTCCCCTCCAACGCGGAGATCAAGGCGAGCGACCTCGACCTCGTCGTAGCCGGCCACAAGTACGCCATCTCGATGGTCGAGGCGGGCGCGAACGAACTGACCGAAGAGGACATGATCGAGGCCCTGAAGTTCGCGCACGACGCGGTCAAGGTCATCGTCGCCGAGTTCGAGAAGTTCGCCGAGGAGGCGGGCAAGCCCAAGCGCAATCCTAAGCTCCACCTCATCGACGAGGGCGTCAAGAAGGCGATCACCAAGAAGTACGGCAAGGAGATCGAGAAGACGATGCTTGGGGCCAAGGACAAGGCGATGCGCGAGAGCGCGCTCGACGACATCATCAAGGATATCGTCGCCAAGATGAAGCCGGAGTACAGCGACCAGCCCGAGCTCGCCCGCCAGCTTCACGAAGCCGCCGACACCGTGGTGAAGGGCGTCGTTCGCGACCTCATCATCAAGAAGGACACCCGTCCCGACGGACGCGGCCTGGAGGACATCCGTCCGCTCGAGGCGATCGCGGGCATCCTGCCCAAGGTCCACGGGTCCGGCCTCTTCACCCGCGGTCAGACCCAGGTCCTCACCATCGCCACCCTCGGCCTGCCGAACGAGGCGCAGACCATGGACGGCCTGGAGGAGACGGGACCGAAGCGCTACATGCACTTCTACAACTTCCCGCCCTACTCCGTCGGTGAGGTTCGCCCGCTCCGGGGACGCGGTCGCCGCGAGGTGGGTCACGGCGCCCTCGCCGAGCGTGCCCTTCTTCCGGTGATCCCGCTCGACGACCCGGCCTTCCCCTACACCATGCTCCTTCAGAGCGAGGTGCTGGAGTCGAACGGCTCGACCTCGATGGCCTCCGTCTGCGGCTCCACCCTGGCGCTCATGGACGCGGGCATCCAGATCAAGGCCCCCGTCGCCGGCATCGCGATGGGCCTCATGTCCGACGGCAAGGTCTTCAAGGTCCTGACCGATATCCAGGGCATGGAGGACTTCTGCGGCGACATGGACTTCAAGGTCGCGGGCACCGCCGAGGGCATCACCGCCCTCCAGCTCGACACCAAGCTCGACGGCATCCCGGACGACGTGCTCGCCAAAGCCCTCAACCAGGCCAAGACCGCGCGCCTCGCGATCCTGGACGTCATCACCGAGGCGATCTCCGAGCCCCGCACCACCGTGGGCGACAGCGCTCCGACCGTGCAGACGATCCAGATCAACCCCGAGAAGATCGGCGGTCTGATCGGCCCCGGCGGCGCGACGATCAAGAAGCTCACCGCCGAGACCGGCGCGAGCATCGACGTCCAGCAGGACGGTAAGGTCCTCGTCGGCGGCCCCGGGGGCAAGGTCGTGCAGGACGCCATCGACCGCATCCAGGCCCTCTTCGCCGAGGTCCCGGTGGGATCGGAGTTCAAGGGCAAGGTCACCCGCATCATGGGCCGCGGAGCCATGGTCGAGTACTCGTCCGGCAAGGAGGGCATGGTGCCCAAGGACCAGCTGACGACCAAGTCGTTCGGTCGGATCGAAGAGGTCGTCAACATCGGCGACGAACTCGCGGTCAAGGTCCACGAGGTCGATTCTCAGGGTCGCGTGAACCTCACCGCCCTCGGGATCGCCCAGACCCTCGCGGGTCTTGAGGACAACGCCACCGCCGTCGCTCCGCCTCCCACCCCGGGTGGCGATCGAGGCGGTCGGGACCGGGGCGGTCGGGACGGCGGTCGCGGTGGCGACCGGGATCGCGGCCCGCGCCGCGACGATCGTGGTCCGCGTCGCGACTACGGTGACCGTTCCTCTTCCAACGGCGGCGACGCTCCGTCCGGAAACTCTTCGTCGGCAAGCGCTCCGTCCGGCGGCGCTTCGGCCGACGAGGACGTGAACGCCCGCTTCCGCCCCCGGCGGTAAGACAGGCGAAAAGGGCCCGCTCCTCTCGGAGCGGGCCCTTTTTCGTGCCTTCTCAGGGCTAAGCGCTCACGATCCCGTAGGGCGAGAACAAGAGCCGTAGGTGGAACCACAGGTCGTCTTCGATCTCCCGATCCACAATGACCATCGCGCAGGACGAATCCGCTCGTTGGCTGTAACCGACCGGACGCCCGGTCGGTCTCGAGGCGTTGAGATCGACGATCCAGACTTTCCGACGCCATTGCGACCAAGCGCCTTTCCGTCGGACGAGATGAAAGCTCTTCGCTCGAAGCTCGCTCTGCGCTTGGAACGACACGTTCGCTAGGAGCTCCTTCCAAGCGTAGATCCTGAACTCGCTGGACGAGCTGCGGGATTCCGATGAAAAACCCGCAACCGCCGATTCGACGACCGGACGGCCCCGTAGGAATTCGAGGTCCGCGTTCGGCCCGACGATGTTCAGGTAAACGGTCAAGGCCACTCCGCCAAGAACGAGAAGGCCGCTCAAGACTACCGTCAGCCTCCGGATCGCCCCGCGGGCCCGCGCACGCTCGATCCTCATCTTGGAGAGGTGGCGCCGAGACGGCGCGCCACCTTGCCTCGCCAGTAGTCGGAAAGCGATGGGAGTTCCATCGCCCGCTCCAGGGTTTCCTGGGGGATGGGCTCGCCGGTCAGGAGCGGGGCGAGATCCGCGATCCGCACCCGACGGGGATCTTCGGAGAGCGGCTCGATCGGATCGCCCGCGCCCATTTCGCCTTCTCGCTCGACCGCGAGGTAGAAACCGCAGTAGCCGCTCTGGAGCATCGCCTTGACGACCGCGTTCGTCCCTTGGAGCGCGGCCAGTTTGAAGCAGGGCTCGCGGGGGATCGTGACGACGAACTCCGCCGTCCCGATCCGAAACCGGTCGCCCGAACAGACCGCTTCGGTCAGTCCTTCGAGGGTCAGGTTCTCGCCCAAGGCTCCCATCGGCAGATCCCGCCCGAGAAGCTCCCGCCAAAACGGATAACGTTCGAAGGCGTACGCGTACAACGCTTTGAGCTGTCCGCCGTGGTTCTGCAGGTCCGCCTGCCGGTCGCCGTCGAGATTCAGCCGCCGGGCGGCGACGCGCCCGCCGACGGGAGACTTCGCGATGCCCGACTCGAACGATCTGCCCTCCCACTCCATCGTCCGGGGCAGACCGACGTTGACCGAAAGCACGCGCATCGACTTACTCTAGCCCACTCGCCTGCTCGACAGAGGATCGCACCACCCTGGACGACCCCGTAAAGCACGAGGGCGCGGGATGCGTCCTCCGCATCCCGCGCCCTCGTCGTCGTTGGGGAGCCTAGACTAGGCCGCCTTGCGGCGCCGCTCCGCCTGCGCTTTTGGGGAGAACCTCGCTTGGCTCGGCTCGGCGACGAACGACTCGATGCCTTCGAGAACGTGTTGCAGGCGAACCGTCTGGTGGATGGCCCGGTCGGAATCGTCGGCGGCGATCGACCAGATCATCGTGGCGCCCGCCGCGATCAGGGAATCCTTCACGTCGCTCAGGGCGAGGACTGCCTCGGCGTCCATGCGCCGCGACCGGGAGTGGTCGAGCAGCACCTCGAACGGCTGGCCACCGAGGTGGCTGAGCAGCTCTGACAGCTCGCTTCCGAACACTTTGACCTCGTCGGCGGTGACCCGCCCTCCGAGGCTCGCTTCGACGATTCCTTCCTTCTCGTACAGACTGACCAGATACATGTTTGTTGGGCCTCCGCCCTCTCGTTCGAAGGGGGTTTTCCGCCTGTGACCTAGGTACTGCCCTGGTAATCCCGCAAGGGTGGGCGAAACCCCGCAATAGGGCTGGAACGCCTTGCCGGCCTCGAATCACGCGCCTCGGAGAAGGCGATCGGCTCCTACTTTCTTGGGTCTTTGGTCCCTCGAGACCAACGTCTCACGCCGCTCACCCGTCCACCTAGTGCGATGCATGGGGAGACGAGGGCGAAGGCGGTGGCGGCGGGGATCGCCGTGAGTATGGTGGCGACGATGGGGCTTCTTGGGGCGTCGCGATCAAAGATGGTCGCGCGACCCACGATCGTGCAGATGATCTCGACCGAGGTGCCGCCCATCGTCGCCGAGGCCGGGAAAGATCCTCTGACCGCCCGGACCAAGATGAAGGTCCTCTACCGGCGGGACGGGCTTCACGCGGGCGCGGACTTCGTCGCGGCGGCGAAGGTGATCGGGAACTCGAACGATAAAAACGATCTGATGCTCGCCCACGACTTGGCGATCGCGGGCCTCGCCCTGGGAGACCCGTCGGCGAAGTCGGTCGTCGCGGAGACGGAAGATCGTCTGTTCGTCAAGGTCGGCCTGGGCGAACGTTTCGGAACACAAGGTGGCGGAAGCCTCCCCTTGACCGAACGGCACCGGAGCTTGCTCTGCGGCGCCCCCGTCTCGGCGCTGCGACTGTCTGCCGAGTAGGTAAAACCAGGAGGTGCCCGCCGCCCTCGCCCTTCTCCTCGCCCTTCAAGGAAGTTCGCGCTGGAGCGATCCGCGCGTTCCCATGCCTTCGCCCTGGCGAGAACCGGGCTACCTGCGCGTCGTCTGGATCCAGTCGCCCAACTACGGCCCCCGCCCGGTCAACGGAGCCATCGACACGATCGTGGTCCATTCGACCGTGATCCCGACCTTGGAGACGACGACCAAGGCGTTCCAGCGGGGCGAGCCCGCGAACCCCAATCCGGTCAGCGCCCACTTCACGATCGGGCGCGACGGCAGCATCGTCCAGAACGTCAGCTCCTTCGGGCGCGCTTGGCACGCGGGCGCGGGCGTCGACGCCGCGGGTCACACCAACCCGAACAACTACAGCATCGGGATCGAGCTGGTCAACCTGAACGACGGCAAGGACCCCTATCCCGACGCCCAGATCGAAGCCCTGCGCGGCATCGTCGCCACGATGCGCCGCCGCTTCCCGATCCGGCAGATCGTCAGCCACGAGTACATCGCCCAACCTCCGGGGCGCAAGAACGATCCGAAGGGTTTTCCGTGGGACCGCCTGAAGGACTTCGGCCTGCCGATCTACACGGGCGAGCACAAGGTGGGCTGACGCTGGAGCGCGGCCCCCGGCTCTACTCCGAGACCTCGACGGTCTCGCTTCGGAAGGCCTGTTCCAGATCGCGGCGCAGGTCCTCGGGGTCTTCCAGGCCGCAGTAGATCCGTACCACCGCCCGCTCGCCGTCGATCGTCTTGACCCAAGACGCCAGCGCGAGGCTTTCGTGGCCGCCCCAGCTCACACCGCGTCCGAACAGGGTCAGGCGGTTCGCGAACGCGCGCGCCGCCTCGATCGACGGATCGGCCAGCTCGAACGAGAACAACCCCGTCGTGCCCCGAAGCAGGGACTCGACGAGTTCCCGCTGGGGGTAGCTCGGCAGACCCAGGTGGTGGACCCGCACGACCTCAGGACGGCCTTCGAGCCAGGCCGCGATCCGGTTCGCCGTCGCCTCCACCCGCTTCACGCGCAGCGAGAGGGTCCGGAGGCCGCGCGTCACCAGCCAGCCCACGAAGGGCGCGGCGGCGCCGAAGGCGTTGATCTCGCCCCGCAGGATGCGGTCCATGCGCCGCTCGTCGGTGCAGATCGCCCCGGCGAGCAGGTCGCTGTGGCCGCCCAGGTACTTGGTGACGGAGTGGCAGACCACGTCCACCCCGTGCTGGGCCGGATTGAAGTGGAGCGGCGTGTTGTAGGTGTTGTCGATCATGGTCGTCGCCCCCCGTTCCTTGGCGACCTTCGTGACGCCCGCCACGTCCTGCATCCGCATCATCATCGACGAGGGAGCCTCCATGTAGACCAGGGTGGTCTCGGGCCGCATCGCGTCGGCGAAGTCCTCGATCCGTCGCCCGTCCACGAGGGTGTGGGTCACGCCGAAGCGGCTGAGCACCTCGCCGAGCAGGTGCCGTACCGGATAGTAGGCGGTGTCGGGCAGGACGACGTGGGCGCCCGCCTCGGTGTGGGCCATGATCGTCATGCTGAGGGAGGCGTTGCCGCAGCCGACGAGCTTGCAGGCGTCCACACCCTCCAGGCTCGCGATCTTTCGCTCCGCGAGATCGAGGCTGGGGTTGCCCGTCTTGCTGTAGGTGTAGGGCGGTCCGGCGGGCCGCTCAGCCATCGCCTCGTACAGGGACTCGACCGTGTCGAACAGGAAGGTCGAGGTCTGGAACAGGGGCGGGGCGGCGGCGCCGTGGATCGACTCCTCCTCGCCAAGGTGGATCAATCGGGTATCGGGGGCGAGTTCGGGGCCGTGAGCGTCCATTCCTGGCCTATAAGGTTGGCCTAACGGGCTTGCGCGCCGCTTTGAGCCGCCCGGCGATTGACAGCTTTCCCCGTTCGTGGTAGGATGCTGTAGACGAGCGAGCGATCAGAAACGCCGCTACCGGACAACCCCATGCCCCTGAAAGTTTTGGTCTGCGACGACGAGCGGCACATCGTCCGCCTGATCCAGGTGAACCTGGAACGGCAGGGTTACCAGGTGGTGACCGCCTTCGATGGTAAAGAAGGCCTGGAGAAGATCCGCGCGGAGAAGCCGAACCTCTGCGTACTCGACGTGATGATGCCCTACATGGATGGCTTCGAGGTCCTCAAGGCCCTGCGCCGCGAGCCCGAGACGGAGAATCTTCCCGTCATCATGCTTACCGCGAAGGCCCAGGACAAGGATGTGTTCGAGGGCTACCACTACGGCGCCGACATGTACCTGACCAAACCCTTCAACCCGATGGAGCTGGTCACCTTCGTCAAGCGCATCGCCGCCGGCCAGGACGATTCCGGCGGGCCCAAGCGCTACGAGGTCTGATCCGACGCCGAATCTCGGCACGCGAGAGGCGCGATCCCCAGGGATCGCGCCTCTCTTCCATTTAAAGACCTCCTTCCCCAGCCGGTAAAAATACGGTTTCTCCGCCGGACCTTTGGTGAGAATTCGTATTCTTGGTGTACATTATCGTCGTGAATACGAATTCACACCCCGCAGCGTCGTGGGGAGCCAGCCGATGAGGGTCACGCAACAAGATATCGCCCGGATCGCGAACGTGTCGCAGGCCACCGTGTCGCGCGTCCTCGCGGGCGACGACAAGGTCGACGCGGAGAGCCGCGAGCGCGTCTTGGCAGCGGTCGACAAGAAGAACTACAAGGTCGACGTGCGCGCCCGTTCCCTGCGCGGCTCCGCCGGCACCGGCCACGTCGGACTCGTCGTCAACCGCCCCCCGGGCGGGCTCGCCAACGATCCGTTCTTCGCCCGCCTCGTGGCCGAGATCGTCGACTACCTCGCCGGCCGACCCTACCACCTCTGCCTCGAGTGCGCCGACGCGGAAGGACAGGCCGCCGTGTACGACGAGATGCTCCGCGCCCGCCGGGTCGACGGCCTGATCCTCGTGGAGAGCGAAGCCCGGGACGAGCGGATCGCCCGCCTGCGCCGCGACAAGTTCCCCTTCGTCCTCCTGGGCAACCCCCTCGCGAGCGAGGCCGTCCACAGCGTGGACAACGACAACGTGCTCGCCGCAGAGGCCGCGACCCGACACCTGCTGGACGCGGGATTCCGGCGCGTGGGCTTCCTCGGCGCCCGCGCGGGCGTGACGGTGAGCGACGACCGGATCGCGGGCTACCAGCGCGCGGTCCGGGGACGCCAGGACGAGCACCTGATCTGGCACGCCGACTTCGGCTCCGACGCCGCCCGCGACGCCGCCCGGAGCATCCTCGCCCGCCCGGACCGGCCCGACGCCCTCGTCGTCCTGGACGACTTTATGGCGATGGGCGTCGTCCTCGCCGCCCGCGAACGGAGCCTCCGCATCCCCCACGATCTCGGCATGATCGCTTTCAACGACTCCAACCTCTGCGACCTCGTCGAGGGCGGCCTCTCCTCCGTGAGCCTGAACATCGACATGATGGTCCGGGCCGCAGGCGACGCCCTTCTCGCGATCATCGAAGGCCGCCCGGAAGAGGCGCCCCTGCGGACCCTCGTCCCCTGCGAGCTGCGCGTCCGCGGCTCCTCCCGCCGCGAGGGGGTGGCCCGATGATCCTGCCCCTCCCTCTCGCCGCCCTCTCCGCGCAGGTCGCTGCCTCCCAGACGGTCGAACGAACGTTCACCTACGTCGCCACGGCGCCCGTCAAGAGCGTCCATCTCGCCGGAACGTTCAACAACTGGGACAAGGGCGCGACGCCGATGGCGCTCGGCGCCGACGGCCGCACCTGGACGACCGCCCTCAAGCTGCCCTACGGCAAGGTCCAGTACAAGTTCGTGCTCGACGGCGACCGCTGGATCCTCGATCCCAAGGGCAAGACGGTCGACGACGGGAACGGCCACCAGAACAGCGAGCTCGTCGCCCTCCCGGCGGATTACGCCACGCCCGCCCGCCCGGACGACGGCGTGATCGCGACGAGCGCCCTCCGCCACACGCCCGGCGTCCCCGACCTCAACCTCGATCGCGGGCGCTACACCTTCCGGCTCCACGTCCGTCCGGGCGACGTCTCCGCCGTCTCGATGCAGCTCGGCTCGCAGGCCTACCCCATGCGGCGGGTCGGCGGCGACGACCTTAGCGACACCTACGAGGCCTCCGTCGCCCAGGGCAAGCCCGGAACGGACCTGGACTACGTCTTCTCGCTCCGAGAGCGCGACGGCTGGCACCCGTTCGGCGCGAACGGGCTCACCGATCCGAACGCCCCCAAGGGCACGGTCAAGCCTTTCAACGCGGGCTCGCTTCGCCCCTTCCAAGTCCCGACTTGGCCCGAGGGCGGCGTGGTCTACCAGCTCTTCCCCGACCGCTTCGCGAACGGCGACAAACGGAACGACCTTCCCGGCACCCTGCCCTGGAGCAGCACGGCCCTGAAGTACGACACGCGCCTCGGCGGCGACGTGGCCGGCATCCGCCAGCATCTCTCGTACCTGGAGAGCCTCGGCGTCCGGACGGTCTACTACACTCCCGTCTTCGACTCGCCGAGCTACCACCGCTACGACGCCCGCTCGTACACGAAGGTCGCGCCCGATTTCGGGACCAACGCCGACTTCAGCCTCCTCACCAAGCAGATGCGCGCTCGTGGCATCCGCACGGTGCTCGACTTCGCCTTCAACCACACCGCCACCGATGGCCCCTGGTTCAACGACCTCCGCCAGAACGGCGAGGCGTCCCGGTACCGCGACTTCTACTTCCCCAGGTCGTTCCCCATCAAGGTCCAGGAGAACCCCAACTACGAGGCGTGGTACGGCTTCCCCTCGATGCCCAAACTGAACACCGCCAACCCGGCGGTCCAGCGCGCGGAGATCGCCGCCGTCGACTACTGGCGCCAGAACGCCAGCCTCGCGGGCGTCCGCCTCGACGTGGCGAACGAGGTCGACCCCTCCCTATGGCGCGCCCTGCGCACCCACGTCAAGGCCACCTCGCCCGACTTCTGGATCGTGGGCGAGAACTGGGGCGACGGCACGCCCTGGTTCGGCGGCGACCAGTGGGACAGCCAGATGGGCTACCAGTTCCGGGACGCGGCCCTGGGCTTCTTCGTCGAGGCGAAGACCACGCCCACCCAGTTCATGGACCGCCTGATGTCGGTGTACGCGATGTACCCGCCGCAGGTCTCGCGGAACCTGATGACCCTGATCGGTTCCCACGACACGCCTCGCTTCCTTACCCTCTGCAAGGGCGACGCCGCCCTGGTGCGCCTCGCCGCGACCGTCCAGCTCGCTTGGCCCGGCGCCCCGATGGTCTACTACGGCGACGAGCTCGGCATGGCGGGCGGAGCCGACCCCATGAACCGGAAGGGTATGGCGTGGTCGACCGCCAACGCGGGCAACGGCATGCTCCGCTTCTACAAGCGGATGATCGCCGTCCGCAACGCCAACCCCGCGCTCCAGTCGGGCGATCCGTCGGTCCTCATGGCGAGCGACGCCAAGCGCTCGCTCGCCTTCGCCCGCACCTTGGGCGACGAGGCCGCCGCCGTCGCCCTCAACCGGGCCCCCGCGCCCCAGAGGGTTTCCCTCGCGCTTCCCCCCGCCCTGCGGGGGAAGCCCCTCCTCGACGCCCTGACCGGACGGCGCTACGCCGCCGGCACGACCCTATCCCTGGACCTCGGACCGAAGTCGGCCGTCGTCCTCGTCCCGGCCGCTGGCCCGAATCTTGCCTTCGAATCGCCCTACTAAGGAAAGCTCCAATGAAGAAAGCCTTCACCCTCATCGAACTGCTCGTCGTCATCGCCATCATCGCGATCCTCGCGGCCATCCTGTTCCCCGTCTTCGCCCAGGCCAAGAACGCCGCGAAGAAGACCGCCGACCTGTCGAACCTCAAGCAGAACATGACGGCGACGCTGATCTACTCGAACGACGCCGACGACATCCTGCCCCCGAGCCGAGAGTACGAGCCGTATGTCTTCGCGGCCCGCGTTCTGCCCTACACCAAGAGTCGAGCCTTGTTTAGGAACCCGGCCAGCTCGTCTCCCGAGGGGACGATCCAGCGTAAACAGGCGGCCAATGGTGGCCCGTATATCACGGATCCGAACTACGCATGCGTCGGCCTCGGGCCATCCACGAAGACGGTCAAAGAGTACTACAACGACGTCTACCCGCCTCTCGACTACGAAGTCAATAAGTTCATCTTTGGTTACATCAACGGCGTGTGCGACAATGGGAATGGTTCGTTTGAGACCGGTCCTGACGCGACGAGCGGCAGCGCCAACACTCAGGGCGTGACCGGCGTCGGTCCTGACTACGGACGCATGAACTTCACAAGCCCTTCGAAGGTGGTCCTCTGGTACGACTTCCCGATCTCGGGTCTCCAGTACCCTGGCAACAACCTCGTCCCGTTCTGGGGCGCGGGGTTCAAAGGCTACTTTAACGGTCGTTCGAACGTCGCCCACATGGACGGGCACGCCCAGAACTACGCGATGAACCGGCTCCTACCGGGCCTCAACGCCGACGCCATGGGCTACAACAATTGCAGCACCGCAGGCGAGGGCCTGACGGCCCCGGACAACGCCTGGAACGGGTCTGGCGGCTGCAACGGCAAGAGCTACAACTGGTGGGGCACCAACTATGCGAGCCCTGAGAACCAGTAGACGAAACAGGCGGTGCGGGAATTCCGTGCCGCGCCCATCGGAAAAGAACATGCAGAAGAACGTTTTGACCGCCGGGCTCTTGGCGCTGACCCTGGTCGGGTGCAGCGTTGGGAACGCCCCTACGCCCATGAGCGAAGGCGACCTGAAGAGCGCCGTCGACAAACTACCTCCCAAGGACGCGATCGCGTATATCAACTCAAGCCCGATGTCCTCGGCGATGAAGGCTCAGCGCATCAAGGAGATCGAGGACAAGACCGGATACAAGGCTTCGGGAACCGATTCGTCGAAGACGGGTCCGTAGATGGTTCTCCCTCTACTTGCGTCGGCGGTCGCGGTTCCCTCCCTTTCGGAAACCGTCGTCTACGAGGCCAACCTTCGGGCAGAGGGCCCGAAGGGCGGCTTCGCCGCCCTCACCCGGAGACTCGGCTCGATCCGGGCCCTCGGGGTGAACGTTCTGTGGCTGATGCCCGTTCAGCCTGTCGGAAAGCTCCGTTCGGCGGGCGGTCTCGGATCGCCCTACGCTCCCCGGGACTACGCCGCGCTCAATCCCGAGTTCGGAACCGTCGCCGAGTTCCGTACCCTGATCGCCGAGGCCCACCGGCGCAAGATGGCCGTGATCCTCGACTGGGTCGCCAACCACACCGCCTGGGACCACCCTTGGCTCAAAGCCCATCCGGACTGGTACACCCACGACGCGAAAGGCGAGATCGCCATCCCTGCCGGGACGAACTGGCAGGACGTCGCCGACCTCGACTACACCAAGCCCGCTCTGCGCGCGGCGATGATCGCCGCCATGGAAGGCTGGATCACACGCTACGGCGTCGACGGTTTCCGGTGCGACACCGCCGACTGGGTGCCCGCCGATTTCTGGAAGGAGGCGATCGCCCGCCTGCGCGTCGCCTCGCCCCACCCTCTCTTCGTGCTCGCCGAAGGCTTTCGCAAGGAGAACGTCGCGTCGGGCTTCGACGTTGAGTACGGCTGGCCCTTCTACGACCGCCTCGTCGCGATCTACAAGGGCGAGAAGGCCTCGACGCTCGCGGAAGCCGCCACTAAGGAGAAGCAGGATGGCGGGCGCCACCTGCGCTTCGTGACGAACCACGACAAGTCCGCCTGGGAGGGGGCGCCGACGGACTTCTTCAAGAGTCCTGAGGGCGTGAGGACGGCGACCATCGTGACCACCCTCTACAGCGGCGGCATCCCGCTCGTGTACTCGGGTCAGGAGGTCGCTTGGAGATCGCGCATCCCGATCTTCGACCGCTCGACGATCGACTGGTCGTCCAACGCGGAGAATCGCCGCTGGCTGGCCGCGCTCTACACGCTGCGGCGCACGCATCCGGCCCTCCGCGAGGGCGACTTGCGGGACGTCTCGACGGAAGACGCGATCGTCTTCGTGCGCCGTGCGGGCACGGACGAGGCGCTGGTCGTCGCCAACGTGCGAGACCACGCCGCGACGGTGGCGCTTCCGAGCGGCACGTGGCACGACGGCTTTTCCGGAGAGAAGGTCGGCGGATCGTCCCTCGCGCTCGCTCCCTTCGCCTTCCGCGTCCTTCTGCGCTAGCCTAGCGGACTAACCGAACGCGCAGGCCGTCCGTCGGCCAGGGCAGATCCTCGGGCAGGAGGAAGTGCCGCTTGAGCGGTTCGTGGACGCTCGGGGGGTAGAAGGCGCGCAGGCCCGCGCCGTCGCGCCGCACCTGGCCGCCGCTCGCCCGGACGTACCGCACGAACGCTCCGCGCCGGACCGCCGGGATCGTCGCGACGACCGGTCCCGCCCCGCGGGCGCGCGAGGGGTTCCAGCCGGCGGGAACCCAGCGCCCTTGGGGACGCGACAGCCCGGAGACGACGACCATCAGGAGCCCGCACGCCGCCAAGGCCGGCAGCCAGCTCCTCCAGAGGGCGACGGGCCGCCGACCGAGGGCGGCGAGAGTCGCGGCCTGCCCGACCGGCTCGGGCTCGGGAAGCCGCCGCAGGGCGGTCGCGAGCGTCCGCAGGGCGTCCGCCTCCGCGCACAGGGCGGGGTCGGCGTCGAGGGCGGCCCGGAGCCGCTCGGCGGCGTCGGGCGGCAACTCCCCGTCGACGTAGGCTTTCAGATCCTCGTTCACGCGCCCAACTCCTTCCGCAGGTTCAGGAACGCATGGTGCAGACGGCTCTTGACCGTTCCCACGGGGACCTTGAGCACGGCGGCGACCTCTTCGTAGGTGAGGCCCTGCAGCTCGTGGAGCAGCACCACCTCGCGGTGGTCGTCGCTGAGGCGGGCGAGGGCGGCGGCGAGGGCCTGCCGGTCCACGACGGCGGCGGCGTCGTCCGTCGGCGAGGCGAGATCCACCTCCAGGGGGAGCGGGTCCGCGCCGTGGCGCCGGATCGTGCGGCGGCACTCGTTGAGGGCGATGCCCAGCAGCCACGTCCGCAGGGAGGACTCGCCCCGGAAGCGGCCCAGGGCGCGCTGGGCGGTCAGGAACGTCTCCTGGGCGGTGTCGCCGGCGCGGGCGAGGCCGATGCGGCGTGCGCAGAAGCGATAGACGGCGTCGTAATGGTCCTTGACCACCCGATCCATGTCCCAGCTTCCCAATGCCCCTTCCCAGACCAGCGCCGTCACTGCCTCGTGAGTGCCGAACGACCCACGAAAGGTTCAACCGATTTGGCGGGCCTAAGGTTGCGTCTCAGGGCTCTTCCGCGAAGAACCGCCGCTCGACGACCCGATCCACGAGATCGACCCCCTCCTCCCGCAGGCGCGCGGCCTGGAGCGATTCGAGGAAGGGATCCTTCTTCCAGATCGGCAGGCGCCCGTCGCGGCCGACGACGCGCCACCAAGGCACGCCCTCCGGAACGGAGTTCAGCCAGCCGCCGACGACCACGCCGCTGACCGGACGCGAGAGGGACCGTCCTAGCGCGCCGTAGTTGAGCACACGGCCATAGGGAATGGCCCGGACGCGCTCCATCAGCTCCTCGCGCAGGTCCATGCGGGATTATGGCTCCCCTCCGCCCGCCCCGGGACAAAGAGAAGGCCGACCGCCCTCGAAAGGACGACCGGCCCGAACCGAACGCACCGCATTCGAGGACTCTTTTCGGCGTCGGCATCGACCCGTTTCGACGTGCGCCCGGAAAACCCCGGGCAGGATGGCAAGTGGCCGGATAAACCCCGGTTCACAGAGACATTCTATCGCGACTCGCCCTTTTAGGGAAGGGATTGCGGCGAAATAAGCCCAAAGCCCTAAGGTGCCGACGGGGAGAAAGCACGACGCCACCGCCGCCCGATAGGGCGGCGGTGGCGTCGTGAACCGGCCAGGATCGTAATCGGGTCGGGATTCGCGCCTAGTTGCGCATCGCGCTGCTGCGCGGCGTGGCGGGAGCCACCTCGACGTAGGCGTTCTGGGGCACGACGAGGTAGATGGCTTCGCCGATCTCCTCCCAGGTGCCTTCGTGGGCGAAGTTGACGCCGGACATGAAGTCCACGATCTTCTGCCGCAGGCCCATGTCGGTGGACGCGAGGTTCAGGATCTGCTGCTCCCCCCGCTTCAGGCCGTGCGCGGCGGCGACCGCGTCGTCGAAGGACGTGATCTGGCGCCGGACCGTCACCGTGTAGCGGTAGTCGCGCCGCATCCCCGAAGCCGGGGCCACGCTCTTCTCCACCGGGATATCCTCTTCCACCTCGTACACCTCCGTGCGCGTGAACTTGCCAAGCACCCTTCCGAAGAAGCTCGGCTGATCCTCCACAATCGTCTCTTCCATGATCGTCTCCTTTCCCTAGTCCCTCGCCCCGAACAGCGCCGTGCCGACCCGCACGTGCGTCGCCCCTTCCGCGATCGCCGCCTCCAGGTCGCCGCTCATGCCCAGGCTGAGCCCGTCGCCGCCGAGCCGGGCGCTCTCGAAGGCCAGCCTGCGGTAGAGCGGGCGAAGGACTTCGTCGGGGAGCCCGGCCGGTCCCACTGCCATAAGGCCTCGGAACCGGACGTATGGTGATTGTACGACCTTTTCGGCGAACCACGCCGCCTTTTCTAAAGGGATTCCCCCTTTTTGTGCTTCAACCGCAAGATTAACCTCCACAAAACCCTCGATCGCCCGTCCCGCCTTCTCGACCTCGCGCAGTTGCGCCTCGCTCTCGAGGGTGTGGAGCACGTCGAAGGCCGACGCGGCACGCTTCGCCTTGTTCGACTGAAGCCGCCCGATAAAGTGCCACTCGACGTCGCTCGGCATGGCGTCGACCTTGGGCAGGGCCTCCTGGAGGCGGCTCTCGCCGAAGCGCCGCTGGCCGAGATCGTAGAGGGCGCGGATCGCCTCGATGGGGTAGGTCTTCGAGACCGCGACCAGGGCCACGGACGCCGGATCGCGCCCTGCCGCCTCGCACGCGCGGGCGATCCGCTCCTCGACGGCGGCGAGCCTTCCGGCGGGCGTCATGCGCCCGCGTTCCACCCGCAGTCGATTTGGGTTCCATCGTCAAAGAGGGTCGCCATACTTGCCCTCAGTATTACCGCCGCCAAGGAACGCGAAGCGTGTAGCCGATCCCTCCGTGGGATCGCGGAGCCTTACGATTATCGCCGTGCCCTCGAACGAGAAGAGCGATCACGCCCGCTTCTCCTTTCTCGTCATACGCAGGAGACAGTAGACCAGAATCGCCGCGTTGAGCGGGAGACCGTAGAGGCCGGTGTGGTGGTCGAGGTGGCCCAGGTCCAGGAGGATCGAGAGGGCGGAGAGGGCGGCGGCGAGCGCGAAGCCCCACCGCCTCCCCCGCGTCATCCCCACGCCGCCGACGATCCGCAGGGCGGAGAGGAAGGCGAGGACCGCCCCGAACGTCGCCGCCCGAAGGCTGGTCGTTCCGAGGCCCAGCCCGGTCGCGCCCAGACCGCCCACGACCGTGAGGAGCGAGACCGCGACGACCCCCGCGCCCCCGAGACGGTCGGGCCTCAAGCCGGCGCCGGGCCTTTCTTACCGGAGAGTCTCGCCCAGCAGTAGTAGACGATGACCCCGTGGACGGCGATGCCGACCAGCCCGGTCCCGTGCAGGACGCCCTGGAGGTGGAACAGGATCGAAAACGCGGCGAACACCGCGGTCAGGACGAAGCCCCAGCGACGGCCTTTCATGATCCCGGCGCCGCCGACGATCTGCAGGACCGAGGCGGCGGCGATCAGGACGCCGACGACCGCGACGAAGGTCTTGTCCTTGGCGTAAGGCGCTGCCGGAGCGAGGTCGGGTCGAGGATCGGTCCCCGGATCCATCGTCCTACTCTAGCGCCCGAATCGGGGTGGCAGGCGCCAGAATGCGCCCTATGGCCTACGGATGGGAAGGGGAGAAGGTGCGCCTCGTACCGCTCGACCGGGAGCGGCACCTGGAGAACTACCTGCGCTGGATGAACGATACCGAGGTGGTGCGCTGGCTGGGAAGCGACCTCGGCCCCGTCACCCGCGCCTCCCAGACGGCGTGGTTCGATCGCCACGAGGCGGGCACGGGCGACGAGATCACGTTCGCGGTGGAGACCCTAGACGGGGCTCACCTCGGCACGTCGAGCCTGATGGAGATCGACGAGCGCAACGGGCGGGCGGTCTGCGGCACGCTCCTGGGCGACCGGACGGCCTGGGGCAAAGGCTACGGCACGGACGCGGCGCGCGTCCGCTGCCGCTACGCGTTCGAGGTGCGGGGGCTGCGGCTCCTGACCTCGAAGGTGTTCGCGCCGAACGAGGCGAGCCTAAGGATGCTCAAGCGGGTGGGCTTCGTCGAGTACGGGCGCCTGCCCGGGGCCGACTGGGTGCGGGGCGAGTACGTGGACGACGTGCTTCTGTGCCTGAGCGGCGAACGCTGGCGGGAACGAAACGTCTGAGGGGGATCGGTTAATCGGCGCTGGACGACCGGGACGCGGTCGCGGGATAAGGAAGGGAGGCGTCCTCGGTTAGATCGTCTGTCCCATGTCCGCCTCCGCCCGCACCGATCCGTCCGAGCGCCGTTTGGCGCCACGCTCCGCCCGCGCGAAAAAGCGCTTTTATCCCGTCGTTTATCTCGTTGGAGCCGGAATGCGTGACGCTCGTCTCTCGGCTCGTTCTCCGGTCGAGCAGGGGCGGGGCGAAAGCGGCCATCCGTCGCGAAGAGGGTTCCCACCGAAATGAGGAAGAGCCTTCGACGGGGCGGCGGCGGTCGCCTATCCCGTGCCGTAGAGGCGGTCGCCGAAATCGCCGAGGCCGGGGACGATGTACCGGCGCTCGTTCAACCCTTCGTCGAGGGCGGCGGCGACGATAAGGATTCCGGGGTGGGCCGCCTCCAGGCGGGCGACGCCCTCGGGCGCGGCGACCACGCACACCATCACGACTCGCGCGGCGCCCGCCGCCGACACGAGTCCGACCGCCTGCGCCGCCGAGCCGCCCGTCGCGAGCATGGGGTCGAGCACGAGGGCGGTCCGGCCTTCGAGCGGCGGGAGCTTGCTGTAGTAGCTCCGCGCGATCGCCGTCTCCTCGTGCCGTTCCAGGCCGATGTAGCCCACCGCGACGTCCGGGAACAGCTCGACCACCGGCTCCATCATTCCGAGCCCGGCGCGCAGGATCGGCACGGCGGCCAGGGGGGAGTCGAGCACCCGGGCCTCCGTCTCCTGGATCGGCGTCCGGACCCGCTCGGTGCGGGTCGGCAGGCTCGCCGTCGCCTGGAGCACGAGCAGGGTGGTGAGCCGCTTGGCGAGGGCCCGGAACCGTTCGGGCGGCGTTTCCCGGTCGCGGAGACCCGCCATCAGGTGCCCGGCGAGGGGATGGTCGAGCGCTTGCAGAGGCATCGGACCTATTGTGGCGCGGTCATCCGGCCCGCGTCGCGTAGAATCGCGCCATGTGGTTTCAAATGCGGAGCGAGAACGAGCTGTACGAACGGGTCCTCTGCGGCCATCTCGACCATTTCGCCTACGGCTTGGCGAAGCTTCCGACGGAAGGATGGGACTGGACCCCAAACCCCGCCGCCCCGACCGCCCGCATCCTCTTCGCGCACGCTTGGCAGTGGCTGATCTGTGACCGGTATCACATCGAGGAGCCCGACGTTTCGAAGCATCCCCCGGTGCCCGAACCGCCGCGCGAGCCGGACGCGATGGTCGCCGCCCTCCGGGCCGAGACGGAGAACTGGCGGCAGCTCCTCCGCAGCCTCACCCCCGAGCGGCTCGACGCCCCGCTCCGCCAGTTCGGAGAGGGAAACGAGGGCAACGTGCGCGGCTTCGTGGGCCACATGATCCAGCACGTGATCTATAAGAACGGCCAGTTCTCGACCCTGTTCTTCGCCTTAGGGCTCGATGGAACGGAGCCGTACGACGCGCCGTGGCCGAACCCGATCTACGAGGAGGTCAGGGCCGCCTCGTCGGCGGCGACGGGTTAAACATCGCCAATCCCCCTTGACCCTGCCATAATGAGCGGTCCCCTATGCCCAGCCAAGCTGCCGCCATCGTCCTTGCCGCCGGAAAGGGCACCCGGATGAAGTCGGACCTCCCCAAGGTCCTGCACAGGGTGTGCGGCCTGCCGATGGTGGAGCACGTCGTGCGCGCCCTTCGGGGAGCGGGGGTCGCCCGGATCGTCGTCGTCGTCGGCCACGGCGGCGAAGCGGTCCAGTCCGCCCTGGGCGACGCCGTCGAGTACGCCTGGCAGCGCGAGCAGCTCGGCACCGGCCACGCGGTCCGGTGCGCGGCCGACGCGCTCGCGGGCCACGAAGGTCCGGTGGTGGTCGCCTCGGGCGACACGCCGCTCGTGGACGCCGCCGCGATGGCCGACCTCTTGGAGGCGCACGGAGACAACGCCCTGACCGTCGCGACCGCCGTGCTGGACGAGCCCACGGGCTACGGCCGGATCGTCCGCGACGCGCAGGGCAAGCCCTCCCGCATCGTGGAGCAGAAGGACGCGACGTCCGAGGAGAAGGCGATCCGGGAGGTCAACGCCGGGCTCTACGCGTTCGACGCGGCGACCCTCTTCCGCCTTCTGCCCGAGTTGCGCGCCGACAACGCGCAGCGCGAGTACTACCTCACCGACCTCGTCCACATGGCCGCCGCCGACGGCCTCGCGGTCGGGGCCCACACCGCCGACGCCGCCCTCCTCCAGGGCGTCAACGACCGCTGGCAGCTCGCCGAGGCCGAGGCCTCGCTCCGCAAGGCCATCCTGAAGCGCCACGCCCTCGCGGGCGTGACCCTGCGCGACCCCGCGACGACGTACGTGGAGGCCGACGTCCAGATCGGCGCCGACGCGACGATCGAGCCGGGCTGCCACCTGAAAGGCCTGACCACGATCGGCGCCGGGGCGAGAATCGGCCCGAACACCGTCCTGGAGAACGCCCAGATCGGGGAGAACGCCAAGGTCCAGCTCAGCGTCGTGGACGCCAGCGCCGTCGCGGACGGCGCCAAGGTCGGCCCCTACGCACACCTGCGCGGCGGGAGCCGGGTCGGCAAGGACGCGCGCATCGGCAACTTCGTCGAGCTGAAGAACGCCGAGCTGGCGGAGCGGGTCGCCGCCGCCCATCTCACCTACCTGGGCGACGCGAGCGTCGGCGCCCGCACGAACGTGGGGGCAGGGACGATCACCTGCAACTACGACGGTTTCGCGAAGAGCCGCACCCACATCGGGGCGGACGTCTTCGTGGGCTCCCAATCGACCCTCGTCGCGCCGGTCACCCTCGGGGACGGCTCGATGGTGGCGGCGGGGAGCGTTATCACGCAGAGCCTCGCGCCGGGAGACGCGGGATTCGGACGGGCACGGCAGGAGACGAAGGAAGGATGGGCAACACGATTCCGCGAACGGAAAAAGGCGTCGCAGCCATGAACGAGGAGACGCCGAAAGAGGAGGCTCCGAAAGAGGAGGCTCCGAAACCGGTGAATCCCCTGCCGGGGCTGAAACTGTTCGCGGGCACCTCGAACCCCGAACTCGCGAAGAAGGTCGCGGAGAACCTGGGCATCCGCCTGGGCAAGCGGATGCTGACCCACTTCGCGGACGGCGAGATCCGGGTGATGATCGAGGAGAGCGCCCGGGGCAACGACATCTTTATCGTCCAGCCCACCTGCGCCCCGACGAGCGAGACGTACATGGAGCTGTTCATCATGCTCGACGCGTTCCGCCGCGCCTCCGCCCGCCGCATCACCGTGGTCATGCCGTACTACGGCTACGCGCGGCAGGACAAGAAGATCAAGCCCCGCGAACCGATCGCGGCGCGGCTGATGGCCGACGTCGTCCAGCTCTGTGGCGCCAACCGCGTCGTCGCCATCGACCTCCACGCGGACCAGATCCAGGGCTTCTTCTCGATCCCCGTGGACCACCTCTACGGAGGGCCGATCCTCGCGAACTACTTTATCTCCAAAGGATTCCGCGACGCCGACGACGTGGTCGTCGTCTCGCCCGACTCCGGTGGCGTCACCCGGGCCAACTCCTTGGCGGAGCGGCTCGGTTGCTCGTTCGTCGTCATCGCGAAGCGACGACCCGCTCCGAACCAGGTAGAGGTCGTCGAGATCGTGGGCGACTTCGTCGGCAAGCGCTGCGTGATGATCGACGATATGATCGATACCGGAGGCTCGATCGTCGCGGGCGCCCAGGCCCTCATGGACCGGGGCGCTCGCGAGGTCATCGTGTGCTGCACGCACGCCATCTTCAGCAAGGACGCCCCGCAGAGGCTCCAGGACTCGTGCATCTCGCAGGTCGTCGTGCTAGACACGATCCCGACCGAGGGCAAGCTGTTCCCCAAGCTCAAGGTCCTCTCCTGCGCTCCCCTGATCGCCGACGCGATCCGTCGTATCCACCAGAACGAGTCGGTCAGCGAGCTTTTCGAGAACTGGCGGTGAACGAGGCGGAGGCTGGGACGCTCGCCTGGGCGGTGCGTCTCGCCGACGAGCGTCCGGGGCGGACCGGCGTCGTCTACGCGGCGGCCCTCCTCGCGCTCGGGGTGGGAACGTTCCCCTTCCACCAGCCCCTGATGGGTCTGCTGGGAGCGTCGCTCGTGCTCGGCGCGACGGCGGAACACTGGCTCGGAAGCCGGTTCCGTCTCGATGCGAAAGGCGCGAGCGCGCGAACGGGGCCGAGCGTGACGGCGATGGAGTGGAGCGAGGTGAAGCGGGTTCTGGAAAGGGGCCGCGAGATCCGCCTCTCGCCCCTTGAGCGGGCGTCGTTCGCGGAGAGCACGCGCGGGGTCGGACTGCTGACCACGCCGGAGAACCGCGACGCGGTCCTGACGTTCGTGCGGTCGCACGTCGTGGCGCCTCCAAACGGAGTACGAGACAGGAGAGTAGGGTGAGAGGGTTCTGGGAAGAGGAACTGACCCCCGAGGAGACCGAACGCCTTCTCGACAAGGCGGCGGAGCAGATCCGCAAGCGGAAGATGGAAGGCCCCGCGATTCTAGCCCTGGAGATGCACAAGCCGCTCGCCGGGGTCGCCGCCCACGCGATGGTCGCGATAGCGCCCTTCGCGGTCCCGTTCTTCGGCTTCGAGGGGGTGAACGACTTCAGCCGACTCTTAAAAGATCGCCAAAATGTCGAGCGCCTCATCCAAAGGCTAGAATGTCCCCTTAAGACGGAGGCGTCTGAGGCGGACTGAATGGGTCAGCAGTATTTGGATACCGGATGGATCGGGATCGCGATCACCCTTTTGGTGATCGCGTTCGTCTTGATCAACATTGCGCGGGCGAAGGGCGGGAAGGAGCTTTTCATCCGCCGAATCGGTGGACTGAACGCGATCGACGAGGCGGTGGGCCGCGCGACAGAGCTAGGCAAGCCCGTCTTTATGGTCCCTGGCCTCTCGGACAGCATCAACGCGAAATCGATGCAGGCGATCAACATCTTCGCCTACGTCTCCCGCGTCGCGTCGCGGTTCTCGAACCCTATCATGGTCTGCTGCTACAACGCCAGCATCCTCGCGGTGGCGCAGGAGGTCATCCGAGACGTGTACCAGCAGGAGGGCGCGGTCGAGAAGTACGACCCCGACTCGGTACGCTTCATCTCCGACCGCCAGTTCGCCTTCGCCGCCAGCACCTCGGGCCTTATCCTTCGCGAGCAGGCGGCGGCGGTGTTCCTGCTCGGCGAGTTCTACGCGGAGTCGCTGATCCTCGCGGAGACGGCCAACTCGATCGGCGCCATCCAGGTCGCCTCATCGACCGAGCTGACCCAGACGCCCTTCTTTATCGCCGCCTGCGACTACGTCCTGATCGGCGACGAGTTCTACGCGGCGAGCGCCTACCTGACCCGCCAACCTGTTCTAGTAGGCTCTCTCGTCGGGCAGGACTGGGGCAAGCTCCTGCTCATGGGTCTCGTGGCGGCGGGCATCCTCGCGAACACCGTCCAATTGACTCCCGCCGCCGACGTTCGTTCAACGTACAAGGAGGAGAAGCTCGATGAGGCGCGTCCGCTCCAGCGCGAAGAGACCGCCTTCAGCCACCTGCTTACGCCCTACCGCGACAAGATCGTCGAGGATTTCAAGAAGACGGTGATCCGTGACAAGGACCCGAACGCGGCGAAAAAGGAGAGCAAATAGTGTTCCCCGTCGCTCAGGCCGCGGCGCCGCTCCCCACCACCTTCTGGGCCGACGCCAACGGGAGCGCGACGCTCTGGATCAAGATCGCGATCACCCTGGCCTTGGGGTTCGCCCTGATCTTCGCCCTGCTCGTCGCGCCCGTCGCGGCCCGACGCCCCATCGTCACGGGAATCACCTTCCTCGCGGGCCTCTTCTACGTCCTCAAGTGGCTCTATCCCGAGCCCATCGCCCGAAAGGGCGGCGACGGCCAGCTTCCGCGCAACGCCGCCGAGGGATTCTCGTTCTGGCTGTCCGACGCGCAGTCCGTCGTGACCCCGGTGTCCAACGTCATCGTCGCCCTGCTGATCGGGCTGGGTCTCGCCAATCTGCTCAAGATCCATCTGACGCGTCTCCTGAAAGCCCAGAAGGACTGGGGCTACAGCCTCGTCCTGCTCGTCTGCATGGTGACGTTCGTGATCTTCGGCTACTGGGACTGGATCACCCGGCAAGGGCCGGCGGGCGCGGCGATGCAGGCGAGCCGCGAGACCTGGGGCTTTCCGCAGTACGCGAACGACCTTCTGTTCGACGGCCTGCTCCAGAACATGGAGGCGGCGATGTTCTCCGTAGTCGCCTTCTACATCCTCTCCGCCGCCTACCGCGCGTTCCGCGCCCGGTCGGTGGAGGCGTCGATCCTGCTCGTCACCGCCCTTATCGTGATGGTCTCCCTGCTCGGGGTGGTCACGCTGGTCGACGACCAGACGATCGGCAGGTTCCTCGTCCTCGGGCCGGGCGCGCAGGCGATCGCGGTCCTCGCGATCCTGGGCATGGCGGGCGGAACGCTCCTGTTCTTCAGGTCCGCCGGAAACCGAACGTTGGCGGCCGCCTCCGGGGTCGGCGTCCTCGTCGCGCTGGTCGCGTTCATCCTCGTGTTCCGGGGCGTCGCGCTTCCGGGGCTTCCGTCCGATCCGCCGGTGCCGCCGGGCTCGTTCGCGAACAACTTCCGTATCACCGAGATCGCGGCCTGGATCCAGAAGAACCTGCAGACGCCTGCCATTCGCGGCATCGACTTCGGGGTCGGCGTGGGGCTGCTCGCGATGGGTCTGCGCCTGTGGCTCAGCCTGGAGAAGACGGGAGGCAACGTCTAAGATGGCCAAGGTCTACGCGCCCAGGCGCGGCTTGGCGGATCGGCTCCAGTCGATTCCGAAGCCCGTCCTGTATCTCATCCTGACTCTCGCGACGGCGATCCCGCTGTTCTTCGACGTGCCGGTGCCGAACCAGCCCGTGCAGGAGAGCGTGGACTTCTACAACAATCTGATGGCGCTCAAGCCGGGCGACCGGGTCCTTCTGGCCTCCGACTGGACCAACTCGACGCGCGGCGAGAGCAGCGGCGAGTTCGACGCCCTCGTTCGCATCCTGATGCGTCGGGGGATCAAGGTCGCGATCTACACCACCGCCGACGCCCAGGGACCGCAGGTAGCCCGCAACGAGATGACGCGGATGATCGACCAGGAGGTTCGGGAAGGCCGTCCTGCGTACCGCCTGTTCGAAGACTACACGGTACTGGGCTTCTTCCCCAACTCGGAGAACACCACCTCCAGTATCGACACCGACATCCGTGCCGCCTTTGCGGGCAAGAAGGATTATCCGCCGGGCCAACCCCCGCGCGAGTGCCTCCAGTCTCCGGTGTTCCAAGGCGTCGAATCGGTCGCCGACTTCAAGTACCTGATCGTCTGCTCCGGCACGAAGACGACCGAGATCGCGATCGAGCGGATCAAGAAGGTTCCGATGATGTTCATGGTCACCGGCGTCATGGCCCCTGAGACGCGTAACTACTACTCCTCAGGGCAGATCAAGGGCTTGGTGGGCGGCGTGAAGGGCGTCTACGACCTTGAGACGCTTATGAGCAAGGACTTTCCTGGGATGACGAACAAGGGGAAAGGCTCGGCCTACTACCTCTCGCTCCACTTCGCCCTGACGCTCCTGATTCTCGTCGTGATTCTGGGCAACGTCGCCATGTTCCTCGCCGGGAAGAGGACCCGCTGAGATGAGCTACGACGTCCTTAAGCTGTTCGCCGCCTCCATCGCCACAGTCGGGCTCTACACCGTTCTCTACAAGGAGAACAAGTTCTATCGATTCTGGGAGCACGTCTTCGTGGGCCTCGTCGCGGGCTACTCGCTCGTCGCGCTCTGGACGGCGACCCTCAAGGAGAACTGGTGGGACCGTATGGTCGGCGCGTCCGCGACCCTTCCGACGGCCGACAACCCGGCGGGCGATCCGGCGAAGCCCGGCTACTGGCTCTACGCCCTCCTGTTGCCCATCGGCCTGATGGGCTACACCATCTTCAGCCGCAAGCACAACTGGATCAGCCGGATCCCCATCGGCATCATCCTCGGGCTGTACTCGGGACAGCAATTCCAGGCCTGGCAGAGCCGCTACGTCCCGCAGGTCGCCTCCTCCGCCGTTCCGCTCGTCCCGAACGCGGGCTTCTTCCATCCCGACACCACGGGGATGAGCGAG
>CAZEWR010000033.1:0-60948 GCA_964516175.1 uncultured Fimbriimonas sp.
CGCCCATGCTCGCGCCGACGAGGACCAGCCTGCCCCTTTTGCGAGGAGTCCAGGCGGCGATCTGCCGCAGGTAGTCGTCCACCGTCGTCCGCGCGAGTCCGCCGGGGGCGGGGACGAGGTCCCGCGCCACGACGTTCCAGCCCGCTTTTTGGAAGACCGGGGCCCAAAACCGGTACTCCCATCCCCCGCCACCGGCTCCGTGGACCATAATGATCGTGTCGAGCGCCATCACCGCATCAGATTGTGACCGGCGCACGTAGAGACGAATAGACATGGCACTGACCGAACAGCCCATCCCGTCGACGATCACGTCGGACATCACCCTGACCGAGAAGGCGGCCGCCGAGCTGACGACGCTCATCTCGGAAAACGGCAAGGACGGCTCCCTCCTGCGCGTGTGGGTGCAGGGCGGCGGCTGCAGCGGCCTCACCTACGGTATGGCCCTCGATGAGAACGAGCCTGAGGAAGGCGACCAGATCTTCACCGACCGCGGCGTCCGCGTCGTGGTCGACGAGATGTCGCTCCGCTACATGAAGGGCGCGGTCGTGGACTACGTCGACGACGTGCTCGGCGGCGGCTTCAAGATCGAGAACCCCAACGCGACGAAGGGTTGCGGCTGCGGCTCGTCGTTCTCGGCGGGCGACGAGGAGATGCCGGGCCTCGACACCAAGGCCGGCGGCGGCTGCGGTTCCTGCGGCTGCCGCTAAGCGGTCATCGTCCTCGCATCCAAGAGAGGCTCCCGTAAATTCTGGGAGCCTCTCTCTTTTCGTCCAGAGCTCGACGTCGACATCTCGTCGTCGCTTGAACCCCAGCGTCGAATCCGGGCACATAGGAAGCGATCATGCCCCTCGACGTCGAGAAGATTCAGGATGGGTGCGTCAAAGGCTGCTTGATCTACGCGGCGCTCTGCGTTCTCGGCGCGCTTTCGATGTTTCTGGTAGGGGATCAGATCGATGGACGGGGCGTCACCTTCGACAATCGGACGGGACGCGTTCTGTTCGTCGCCGTCGAGGGTTCCCGTAAGTTCGGTGGGCGCCTCCGGCTCGAAGCGGGCCGGCTGGCACGGCTTCGCCCCTTTCGAGGCGATCTCGCCGGCGTCGGAGAGAAGCGGATCGGCCTGTTCCGAGCCAAGGACGCCCTCACGCCGTTCGCGACGTTACGCCTTGACGAAAGGACCCTCGAGACGCTGGACCAGGGCAAGGCCGAGATCCAGGTCGAGGCGCGGCCGCGTCACGCGATCCACGCGATCCACGCGATCCACGTGAGGATCGCGTACGACAGGTGAACGCTCGTCAGCCGCCGGGCGGCGTCGTAGGCCACAATCAAGCCCATGCCCGACGCCGAACCGCGACCGCTCGACGCCATCCGCGAGGACATCGACGGCATCGACCGCGATCTCGTCCGGCTTCTGAGCCGCCGCGCCGAGCTCGCGATCGAGGTCGGCCACACGAAGCGAAAGGCGGGCACCCCCTTCTTCGTGCCCGAGCGAGAGCGGACGATCTTCGAGCGGCTGGCGCGGGAGAATCCCGGCCCCCTCACCGCCAAGCAGCTCCACGCGATCTACCGCGAGATCATCTCCGCCGCTATCGCCGCTGAGAAGCCCATCGCCGTCGCCTACTGGGGACCACCCGGCACCTTCACCAACCAGGCCGCCCTCCTCACCTTCGGGGCGAGCGCGGACCTGCGGCCCGTGGACTCGATCGCGGAGACGTTCCGCGCGGTCGAGCACGGGACGGTGGACTACGGCGTCGTGCCCATCGAGAACTCGACCCACGGCATCGTGCCCGAGACGCTCGACATGTTCCCCCAGACGAACGTGAAGGTGTGCGCCGAGCTGTACGTCCCGATCCATATGAACCTCGTCTCGACGGCGACGGAACTGAGCGGCATCGAGCGGGTCTACGCCTTCGGCCAACCCGCGAACCAGTGCAAGAACTGGCTTCGCTCGAACCTGCCGGGCACCGAGATCATCGAGGCGGCGCCGACCGCACGGGCGGCGCGGCTCGCCCTCGAAGACCCGAAAGGCGCCGCGATCTGCAACCGCCTCGCCGCCGAGACGGTCGGTATCCCTATCCTGGCCGAGCGGATCGAGGACAACCCGAACAACCGGACCCGCTTCGTGGTGCTCGGCTACAACGAGCCCGCGCGGACCGGACGGGACAAGACGAGCTTTATGTTCAACGTCCGCAACCGGCCCGGTACCCTCGTCACCGCCCTCAAGACGTTCGAAGAGGCGGGCGTCAACCTGACGATGATCGAGTCCCGCCCCGCCCAGCGCGCCACGTTCGAGTACATCTTCTACTGCGACAGCGACGGCCATCGCCTCGACGCGAACGTGCAGAGCGCGATCGACGAGCTGAAGAAGGTGGCGCTGGAGGTCGTGGTCCTGGGTTCGTATCCGTACCGGAATCCGTTGGAAGTCTGAGGGGCACGGTCGTTTAAGCCGTCGTTTACGGGACCTCGCTGGTCTCGTGACGACCCCGCTGGCGTACTATAGGGCGGTGACGCCGCTTCTCGCCGCGATTCTCCTCGCCCCGAAGGCGCCCGACGTGATCCTCGATTTCACGTCGCCTAAGGGGCTGATCGTGGTGCAAACCCAGAGCAACGGCGGACAGAGCCTAGCCGTGCTGATCGACACCGGCGCCCAGCGCACCGTGGTGGATCGCGACGTGGCTGACGGGTTCAAGCTGGAAAAGGGAGCGGACGTCAAGGCGCGGGGCGCGGGCGGGACCGTCGAGGCCCACTTCGTGAAAGGTCTCCAGCTCGAAGGTCTGGGCGAGAAGTCGCTTGAGGCCGTCGCCCTTCCCCTGGGCGCCATCGGAGCCGCCCTGGGAACCAAGATCGACGTGATCCTTGGGCAGGACGTGCTGAACAAGCACGTCGTCGGCATCGACCGCAACGGCCTTAAGGTGACCTTTGGCTCGCGCCCTCCCGAGGTGCCGGCGGCGGCGACGGTGGTCAGCCTGAACCTACGGGGGGGCCGGCCTTACCTTCCCGCCTTCGTCGTCCTGCCCGATGGGCGTCGGGCATCGGCGGATCTGCTTCTCGACACGGGCTCGGACACGGTGGCGGAGCTGGCCCAGCCCTACGCGGACGAGATCGGCCTGAGCACGAAGCCCGATCCGAACGGTCGGAGCATTCTCGGGGTCGGCGGGGCGGTGGCCCTGCGCGTAGCCGATCTTCGCGGCCTCCAGGTCGGTCGGGAGTCCGTCGAGGCGGAAGACGTGCGCGTGTTCCACCGCCCTGCGGACTCGGCGGGTGACGGCGACGGGCGCGTCGGCAACGGCTTTCTCTCACGCTACAAAGCGACGATCGATGGGCCAGGACTCAAACTCGTGTTGACCCCTCTCCGTAAGCCCGACTAACGCACGGACGCCCCACCGAGAACACTCGGTGGGGCGTCGTTTCAGATGCGGGAAGCCGTCTTAGACGGTCTTGCCGGTCTTGTCGTCGGTGTGGTCACCGGTCACGGTGTCAGCGAGCTTCTCCGTCACGCCGCGCGTGTCGGGGGTACCGTCGTAGGCGTGACCGCCCGTCTGGACGCCGGGAACGCCGTTCGGAACGCCGGTAGGCGTCGTCGCCGCCGCAGCCTGGTCGTAGGTCTCGTTTCCGGAGACGTAGCCCGGGTTGTTCACCGTACCGTGGGTGCCGTGAGTCACGTTGTGAGCCGTCGTCTCAACGTCGGTCGTCGCGCCGCCGCCGATACCGGTGATCGTATTGTCGTTGTCGTACTTGTCGACTTCCTTGACCGCCGCCTTGCTGGCGACCGCACCCACCACGCCGCCGATAATGGCGCCACCGATCGTACCAAGAGGACCGGCCGCCGATCCGGCGATCGCGCCCGTGACCGCGCCACCAACGCCGCCGATGTTCTTCGCCTTGTGAGGATCGTTGTTGGGATCGTCGTCGATGCCGTGCTGGATGTTGTCGTCTGCCATTGTTCTCTCTCTAAAGCCTCGGCTTTAAGGCCGGGGTGTTTGTGTGACGACGGTTCGTTCGGACGGGTTCGCCTTCTCTTTTTAGGCCGCTACTCTAAAATCACGTACATCGCGTCTGCGGGCAGGCGCACCGACAGTCGACCGCCTGCGCGGCGCACAGGGACCGAACCGAGAGGATAGCCTGCGGGATCGAGAGGCGTCGCCTTGCTCAAGACGGCGTTTCGGACCGAAAGGGCGATTCCCGTCTCACGGACCTGCCAAGGCATCGTTCCCGTACTCACGACCTTCCAGCCGGGCTTCCCGTCGAGCGTCGCGGGCTCCTGCCGCCAACCCTTGGGGCGCGCGACCGTCCCGATCTGGACGAGGAGTCGTTTCGAGGTGGCGATGGGGGCGGCGTCGAGGGGAACGACGACGATCGTCGCATACTCGTCGTTCGAGGTCACGGTCAGGTCTTTTAAGCGGAACGGTCCCGCTCCCTTGAGGAACCCCACCACGCCCTGCGCCTTCGGCGCGTCGATGCGAAGCAGCCCCCGAACCGGGTCCAAGGAGAGTTCGCCGGTATTGCTCCGGATCGTCCCACCCGCGAGATAGGGAGCGAGATCCTTCACCACGGTCTTCCCGGGATCGCCGTCGTACGCGACCTCGACGGGGCCGACGAGGAACGCGCGAGGGTCGATCCTCGCCGCCGACGTCCCGGCGCGGGCATCGCCGCCGTTGTGGTTGGGGTCGAAGGAAGGGTCCTCCGCGATGACGGGGATCTCGCGGGCGTCCAGTTGGGCGCGCGTCCGCTCCTCATGGACGACCGGCGCCCCCCGGCGAACGTAGCCGAGGCGCGCGATCAAGGCCGCCGCCGGAAACTGGCCCAGGGTCGCGGGAACGCCCATCTCCCATTTCGAGAGGGGATGGCCGCCGTCTGGGAAGGCGACGAAATCGAAGACGGGATTCGGGTCGTAGCCGACCTTGCCCATCTCGAACCAGTCGAAGCCCGCGAGGCCGGTGAGGCTCCCGTACGCCGCCACGAGCAACGGCCCTTCCGCCTGGTAGCCCAGAGGGGCCACCCAGCCGCCCTCCGTCACGAACATCGGGTGGCCGACCACCCCCTTGAGGTTCGTCGGCAAACCGCGCGGGTCACGGAGAGCGGAAGCGTCGGAAAGGAAATCGCCCTCGTCGATGCGCCAGCCGTCGTTCGGGCCCTTGTGGACGCCCCCGTTGGTGTAGCGGTTGACCGCCATGACGTCGGTGGGGAGGTAGGTGTACCGCTCCAGATCGTTCATCCGCACCGGATCGGCGGTGACCCAGTTGCTGGCGTTCGTGAGACCCTTATAGCCGAGATCGCTACGGAAGAAGCCCGCGATGTCGGCGTAGAAGCCGCGCTGCTGGTCGAGAAGAAAGGCCGTCTGATCGTCGGCCCGAACTTTCGCGGCTCCCGTCTGGGGTTGGGTCAGGACCCAGACGTCGAGAAAGGCGGGCACGCCGTCGATCCAGTCACCCGCTCCGCCCCAGGCCTTTTTCGCCGCCTCGACGCTTCCGTACCTCTTCCCGAGCCACGTGACGAACCGCGTGGCGAGCGCCCGTTTCTGGGCGGGCTTGATGCCTTGGAACGTCCAGAAGAGCAGACTGTCCTCGTTCTGAACCTGGACGAGGGCCACCGCCGGATCCTTGGCGAGCGGAACGCCGGTGTAAGGGTTCTTCTCGGCGTAGAGACGTCGCATCCAACCCTTGTAGGCGGCGCGGAGCCGGTCGTCGAAGAACAGGAGTCCCCAGACGTCTTCCCCATCGCCGTAGCCCAGGCCCCAACTCGCCGCCGCCCCGGAATGGCCGCCGTTGGCCCAGTAGGGGGAGATCGTCGCATAGACGCCTTCCTTCTTCAGGGCGGCGACGTAGCGCCAGATCCGGTCGATCTCGTCCGTGTCGACATCGGTCAGGAGCTTCCCCTTCCCTTTGGGCGACACGCTCGCGTGAAGCCGCACCATGTTCACCCCCATCTTCGCGAGGAAGCGGGCGTTGCGGGCCATCTCCTCGGGCTTCAAGCGGAAGCCGTAGCCGTTGACGCACCAGAACCGGATGGGCTTCCCGTCGCCCCGCACGAGGCCCCGCCCGTCGCGAGCGACCCGCACGTACCCGGTCTCCCCAGCGACCTTCTCGTTCAGGCTTCGAAGGTCGAGCCGCGATCCGGGTTTTGCGTCGTCGGGATAGACGAAGCTCCAAGTCGGAGTCTGGGTGGCATTCAGGAAGAGAGAAGCGAGGGGGAGAATCATGGCGCCGTTACCGGCTCCATTCTACGAAAAGGCTCTACGTCAGCGCCTGGAAGACGCGTGTCCACGCTTCGGGGTCGCTTCGGCGCAGGTCGTTCAGCGAAGCGAGGTGTTCTCGTTCCAAGGTTTTCGACACAAAGCCTTCCCGCGTGGTCAAGAGATCGAGCGCAAGGAGGGCCATCCGTCGGATCTCACGCACCTGAGCCTCCGCGCGCCGAGTCGTTCGGTGCATCGATCCGGCGCCGACCGCGAAGAGGAGCGTGATGCTGGCGGCCACGAGCGCGAGTCGCAGAAGGCCATCGCGCGTCTCTAGGGCGGCGACGAGACGGAAGAGGGCGAGGACGACGGTGATCGTGGCGCCGATGCCGACCATGAGCCATTGCGTGTTCAGGCGTCCTCGGGCCTCCGTCTGCTCGTGGACGAGACGCAGGATCGCCCGCGCCGACCGACCTTGCCCCTCCTCGACCAGGAACCGGAACCGTTCGGCGATCTCGACGGTGGTGAGCCCCGGATACCGTCCGTAGCCTCCCCCCGAGCCATCGACCGCCGGATGGAGCCGGCTCTCGATCACGAGACGACGCTCCACGGCGTGGTGCGGTCCAAAGCGTCGCGGAGCATCCGGGCGTACTGGCGCTCGGAGACCTCGAAGGCGCCGAGGGAACGCAGGTGAGGGTTCATGATCTGCGCGTCGAAGATCGTGAACCCGAGTTCGCGGCAGCGGTCGACCATCGCGGCGAGAGCCACCTTGCTCGCGTCGGTCGCCCGATGGAACATCGATTCGGCGCAGAAGCACGACCCCAGGGCGATGCCGTAGACCCCGCCGACCAACTCGCCGTCGAGCCAGGACTCGGCGCAGTGGCCCCAGCCTTCGTAGTGGATCAGGGTGTAGGCTCGGATGAAATCCTCGGAGATCCAATTGCCGTCGGGCCGGAGGCAGGAACGCATGACCGCCTCAAAAGCGGTGTCGAACCGGACCTCGAACGCTCCTCTCCGGATCGTCTTCGCGAGGGAACGTGAGACGTGGACGCCCGCCAAGGGAAACAGGCAGCGCCGCCGGGGACGGAACCATCCGACCTCCCCGTTCTCCATCGTCATCGGAAACGCACCCTGCTCGTATCCGTAACGGACAAGCCAAGGGGTGAGGGGATCAGACATGGGCGGATCGTGAACGGTGATGAGTGGATCGTGAAGGGCGAAGGGGTCGAAACCGAACCATCCACTATCCACCCTTCACGGCCCACTCCCTAGGGTCCCATGTCGACGGCGTCGGGCACGGCACGGAGTTCGCTCGGAACGAGACCCAGGTACTCCTTGACCGACTCACGCAACCCTTGGGTGGTGCCGAAGCCGCAGGTCGAGGCGACGAGATCCACCGCGCTCTCCGTGGTGACGAGCATCTCGACCGCGCACTCGGTACGACTCCGATCGACGAACTCGTGGAAGCCGTAACCGACGAGCTGCTTGAACACGCGGCTGAAATGGAAAGGCGAATAGCCCGCCATGTCGGCGGCGTCCTTGAGGGGCCACGGGGCGGCGGGGTTTTTGCGGACCTTGGCGATCAGGTCCCGGATCGTCTCCGGGAGGTCGATGGGAAGGGCGGCAAGCTGAACCTGATCGCCGCTGGACATGAGCCGAGCGACCACCTCGTAGATGAACGACAGAACCAAGGGCTCCATCGCCTCGGCCGAGCCCTTGATCGCGGCGTCGAACCGCTCGTAGGCTCCGTGGAACTGGGGATCGATCGGCTTGCAGGCGACGGCACGGGAGGCGGCGTTCGACTTGACCCCCGTGCGACCTTGAAGCCAAAGATCGAGCACCGGGGTGGCACGGACGGGCCATGTCACGATCAAGGACTCGTGGTCGCCGCGGGCAGCCTGAACGACGAGCTTGCCGGGGCGCACGAAAGTCAGACTTCGCGGCGCGATGATCACCAGCCGCCCGTTGGGCGCACTACGCGCGAGCAACGTACCATGAAGGTTGATGATCAGGGCATTGACGTTGTTCGGTACGAACGCGGCGCCCGTCGCCATACGTGGTACCGAGCCCGAAACCGTCTCAAGCTTGACGTAGCCCATTCCAGGCAACTCCGTTCGCTTGAGGCCAGTGGTGGACGCGCCACACTCGAATTGGATCTCGATGGTGTTCTCGTCCGGTCGCACTCGGTTTGCCTTCTCCCCTTGCTCCAGAGACATTACACTATCCCGCTGGAACCGTGCAGAGATTGACGGCCTAAAGCCCTCCCAAGGTTTCGATTTGCCTTGCATCGGGTACTAATCGGGGGTGAATTCTCCGTTAACCGTCGCGATCGTGGGCGCGACGGGCGCCGTGGGCCAGGAGTTCCTGAGCCTCTTCGAGTCTCGCCGGTTCCCGGTGGGCGACCTCCGCCTTCTCGCCTCCGCGCGCTCCGCGGGCCGCAAGGCGAGCTTCATGGGTACGGAGTACACGATCGGCGAGGCCACGCCCGACGCCTTCGAGGGGGTGGACGTCGCGTTCTTCTCCGCCGGGGCGACCCGCTCGCGCGACCTCGTTCCGGCGGCCCTCGCGGCAGGCGCGCTCGTGGTGGACAACTCCAGCGCCTTCCGGATGCGCGACGACGTGCCGCTCGTGGTGCCGGAGATCAATCTCGACGCGGTTCCCAAGGGCGGCAAGCTCGTCGCGGTTCCGAACTGCTCGGCGATCCTGCTCCTCATGGCGATCCAGCCCTTGCGATCGCTCGGGACGGTCGAGCGGCTGATCGTGAGCACCTACCAGAGCGCGAGCGGTGGCGGGGCGGCAGTGATGGAGGAGCTTCGCGAATCGACCCGCGCCTTCCTGGAAGGACGCGAGTACGCGCCGAAGGCGGTCCAGCACCCGTACGCCTTCAACCTGTTCAGCCACAATACGACGGTCGGCCCCCACGGCGCGAACGAGGAGGAGACGAAGGTCGTGGAGGAGAGCCGGAAGATCCTCGGGATGCCGGAGCTGAAGGTGAACGTGACGTGCGTCCGCGTGCCGGTGCTGCGCGCGCACTCGGAGTCGGTGACCGTCGAGTTCGCGGGGCCGGCGCCTTCGGAGGAAGCCGCCCGCGCCGCACTCGCCGCCTTTCCGGGCGTGACGGTGGTGGACGACCGCGACGCGAACCGCTTCCCGATGCCCGCCGAGGCGAGCGGCCAGGGCGACGTGCTCGTGGGCCGCATCCGGCAGGACGCCTCGAACCCGAACGGGCTGTCCCTGTTCCTCGCGGGCGACCAGCTCCTCAAGGGCGCGGCCCTCAACGCGGTGCAGATCGCGGAGGCCCTGATCGAACGCGACGGGATCTGACCGTCAGCGACCCGCCGGCTCGGCTTCCCGTTCCTCGGCGAAGTCGAGGTCGGTCATCGCGTCTTCCGGCCACATCTCGAAGGGGCCGCCGTCGTTGACGGCGAACACGGGGCGCCAGTCGCCGGACACGAACGCCCCGTCCCAGCGGCCCCGGTAGAGGTAGGGGATGCCGACGCCCTCGGAACCGGAGGTGCAGTAGGTGTAGCGGCGAACGAGCGCGATCTCGCCGCCCGCGTCGTAGTTGCCCTCCATCTCGAAATCGCCGTCGGCGTCCTCGCCGGTTCCCGTGATCGATCCCCCGCCGATCCGCAGGATCAGCCGCTCGTGGATTCGATTCCCGTATTGGACGGACCATCCCACCCAGGGACCGGAGGTCTCGTCGATCGCGCGCATTCCCATAAGGATAGTCCGTTTCGCCCAAGCGGTAGACGAAGGGCTACACTGAGGGGACGATGGAGCCCGTCGCGCCCCTCGCCGCCCGGATGCGGCCGCGCAACCTGGACGAGTTTCTCGGCCAGTCGCACCTCGTCGGGCCGGGGGCCGCGTTCCGGCGGCTGGTCGAGAACGACAAGCTCGGCTCGGTGATCCTGTGGGGGCCGCCCGGTGTGGGCAAGACGACCCTCGCGGAGATCGTCGCGAACTCGACGGGCGCGCACTTCCTGCGGGTCAGCGCGGTGAGCGCGGGCGTGGCCGACCTTCGGAAGGCGGTCGAGGAGGCAAAGGAGGCGCGCAAGCCCTCCGGCGGGCTGTTCGCGCCCGCGGCGCGCCGGACGATCCTTTTCATCGACGAGATCCACCGTTTCAACAAGGCCCAACAGGACGCCGTCCTGCCGCACGTCGAGAGCGGTCTGCTCACCCTGATCGGCGCGACGACGGAAAATCCCTCGTTCGAGGTCAACGCGGCGCTCCTTTCGCGGGCTCGCGTCTACGTCCTGACCGCCCTCACCGACGAGGAGATCGATGCGGCGCTCGGGCGGGCCCTGACGGACGAGCGCGGGCTTCCGGGGGTCACGATCGACGACGACGCGCGTCAAGCCCTCGTGACCCTGGCTAACGGCGACGCCCGCGCCGTCCTCACCACCCTGGAGGCCTGCGCCGGGGTGGGGCCGCACATCGATCTGGAGAACGTCCGCTCCACGGTCCAGAAGCGCGTCGTGAACTACGACAAGGACGGCGAGCAGCACTACGATCTTATCTCCGCCCTCCACAAGTGCGTTCGCGACTCCGACCCGGACGCCTCGCTCTACTGGCTCGCGCGGATGCTGGAGGGCGGCGAGGACCCCTTGTACCTCGCGCGGCGCATCGTGCGGATGGCGACGGAGGACATCGGCCTGGGCGACCCCCGCGCCTTGCCGCTCTGCGTCGCGGCCCAGCAGGCGGTCCACTTTATCGGAATGCCTGAAGGCGGGCTCGCGCTCGCGGAGGCGATCGTGTACCTCGCCCTCGCTCCCAAGAGCAACGCGGTCTACGCCGCCTACAAGGCGGCGTGGGCCGATGTCGAGGCGACGCGCAACGATCCCGTCCCCATCCACCTGCGGAACGGCTCCACCCAGCTGATGAAGGAGCTCGGATACGGGGTCGGGTACCAGTACGCCCACGACGCGCCGGACGCGCGCGTCCAGCAGCAGCATCTTCCCGACGCGCTGGCAGGCCGGGTCTACTACCAGCCGACTCCTCGTGGGTTCGAGGCGAGATTTCGGCCCGAAAAGGGAACGATCGAAGCGGAATAGGACTTTAGACCTAGTAGACTGTCGTCGTCGCGTCCGACTTTCGGTCGCTCCTCGTGTCGTGTCCCATGTCGTCTTTGCTCTCTGAGTCCCTCACCCCGAAGATGGAGTACCGAGACCGCCTTATTCGCGCCGTCCAGACGGCCGCGCACAAGCTGTCCGGCGCCGAGCCCTTCGAGGGCATCATGCGCGAGGTGCTCGCCATCTGCATCGAGGCGGTCGAGGCCTCGGGCGGAACGCTGTACGTCCACGACGACGCGGCCCGCCGCCTGCGCTTCCGACAGATCCTGCCGATGGATCTGGAGGACAAGCTCCCGATGCACGACATCGCGGACGACTACGGGATGGCGGGCGAGGCTTTCCAGACGCGCCAGATCGTGTGCCGGGAGATCCCCGAGCGCGAAGAGTCGAAGTGGAACGAGTTCGAGCGCGCCCTCGGCGTGCCCGTGCGGAGCATGGTCGCGGTGCCGCTCACGATCGAGGGCGAGACGCCCATCGGCGTGGTGCAGCTTATCAACAAGGCGGAGGGCGGCTTCTCCGACAACGACGCCGCCGTTCTCGACACCGTCGCCTCCGTCGCGACGATGGCGTACCGGAACGCGCGGCTGTCCGAGGAGATGGCCCGCGCCTCGTCCCTGCTCGGCATGGGCAAGGTGAGCCACGACATCGGCAATCTGGCCGCCTCCATGTACGCCCAGCTTTCCCTGGGCCAGATGGTCGCCCAGGGACTCGAGGGCACGGTCGAGAGCGAGAAGGCGAAGATGTACCTGGAGACGCTGGGGCCGGTGATCGCGGACCTCAAGGACACCGTCGACCGCATCGTCGGCTACTCCCACCTGATCGCCGACATGAGCGCGGGCCGTCCCTTGCGCCCGGAGATGGTCCTCGCGCCGCTCGCGGAGACGATCCACACCTCCGCCGCCTTTTTGGAGGCGGACGCCCGCGCCAACCACGTCGCTCTGCGCTACGATCTGGACGAGGACGCCCCCGCCACCCACCACGACCCGCTTTTCCTTTTCCGCATCGTTCAGAACCTCGTGGGCAACGCGATCAAGGCGGTGAAGGAGACGGTCTCCGAGGACGAGCATCCGGGTTCGGTCTTCCTCGGCGAGGTTCTCGTGCGCTACCGGTTCGGCTCCTGCGGCCACTCGATCGAGGTCCACGACAGCGGACCGGGCATGTCGACCCAGACGGCGCGCCGCATCCTGAGCGGCAACGCGCGCTCGGCGTGGGACAAGGCGAGCGGCAGCGGCTGGGGAACCAAAATCGTGCTGGAGCTGACCGCGACCCACGAAGGCAAGGTCGAGATCGACAGCGCGCCGGGCGAGGGCGCGACGTTCCGCGTCGTCCTCCCGCACCGCCCTTAGACGCTTCATGGAACCCGCGAAGGGGCTCGGGCGTTTGCCATACTGGTAACCCACCGATGAGAGAGAAAACGCGCCCGTCACCCGTCAAACGATTCCTCGGGGTCGTGTGGTGGGCTCTCGTGATGTCGGTGTTCTGCTTGGTGGGGATCGTCGGGTACATGGCGAGCAAGAGTTCGCTGATCGGGACGTTCTTCAAGAACCCCTGGGCGATCCTCAACGTCGATCCGAAAGAGACGTTCCACGACTACGACGGCCTGACCCTTCTCGTGATGGGCACCGACGAGACGCGCAAGGTCACGGGCTGGGCACGGGAAAAGGACGGCACGGAGCACGCGGTCTCCACCCCGACCGGCGTGGCCCGCGCGGACATGATCCTCGTCGTGAAGCTCGACTTCGACAAGAAGACGATCTCCGGCCTCTCGGTTCCCCGCGACGTCTTCACCCGCCTGCCCCGCTTCGACGGCAAGGGCCACAAGATCAACGCCTACTACGCCCTCGCGCCCAAGGGCGAGGAGAAGTCGACGATGGTGCGCGCCGTCGAGCACGTCCTTCCGGGAGTGAAGATCGACCGGGCGGTCGCCATCAACTACGCCGCCTTCCAAGAGTTGGTCGACACGGTCGGCGGCGTCCCCGTGGTCGTCCCTAAGGGCCCCGACGGGGATGGTCTTCACTACGACGATTGGTCCGGCGGCCTCCACGTCAATCTCACTCCCGGCGCGAAGACGCTGGACGGGAAGGACGCGATGGGCTACGTCCGCTTCCGACACGACCGGGAAAGCGACTTCGGGCGCCAGGAGCGGCAGAAGCAGTTCCTGTCCTCGTTCAAGAGCGCGATCTTCCACCATCCCTTCCAACTCGCGGACGTGGCGGAAGAGAGCAAACGGGCGATGGGCAACGCGCTCAACGACCAAGAGATCCTGGCCCTGATCGCCTTCGCCCGGAAGGTTCCCCCGACCAACATCAAGCTCGGGATGCTGCCCACCTACCCTCGCGGGAACGCTCTGCGCGTGGTCGAGAGCAAGCGAGACGCCGCGATCCGCGAGTACAACCTTCTCTCCGAAGACACCCGAACGGCGGCGGTCGAGCGATGAGCGACGGACCGTACGATCCGAACGCCCTTGAGGGCGAGAAGCCCCAAGGTCACCAATATGTCAGCCTGAAGGACCTCCGGACGCTGGCGATCTGCGGCGTCGTCGCCGCACCCTTCATGTTCTTCGGCTACGGCATCCTACGCCGCAACAGCGACCGGCACGTCTGCATCTCCGACCTCCGCGCGATCTACACGGCGGTCAACCTCTACGCCGACCAGCACGACAACCGGTTTCCGCCGATCGCCCGCACCGAACTGGACGGCGTGACGCCGAGCCTCGATGAGACGGGACGGCCCTACACCTGGGTGTCCGACACCGCGCCGTTCATGAGCACGCGTCAGAGTTTCCTCTGCCCCACCGCTACGGCGGTGGAAGCCGTCAAGAACGAGAGCCCGGACTCGACGACGAAGTCGGTGCCCAGTGCCTACGGGATGTACGCGCCCTATGGCGGTGTGCTTACCTCGCTCGTCGAAACGCCCGAGCAGGTCGTCCTGATCGCGGAGACGAGCGACCGCGGGGCCAACGGAACACTGGATCCGAAGCCCTTCGGCAAGGACGTGCCGGACGGCTTCGTGATCGGTTGGACTTCGGGAAACACGACGCCTAACACCGCCGCCCTCAAGGCGGCGACCAAGCGGGTCACCCGCCTCGCCTTCCCCGGGATGGGCACGGGAACCGCCACGGGCGGTCGCCACGACGCCTTCATCCAGGCGCTCAGTGCGAGCGGCGAGTTGCTCTACCTGCACCCGGACGACGCCCAGTTCCACACGGGAGGCGGCACCAATCCCCACTGGCGACTTCCGCCGGGATACTGAAGGGCCTCCGCAAGGAAAGCGGTCGATCCCGGATAGGTAAGCTCTCGCGCCATGAAGCCTGCCCTCGTCCTCCTCGCCGCCCTCGCCGTCGCCGCCGCGTGGGGCCAGGGACGCGACAATCCCTACGGAGTGCGGGCGCGGATCGCCTATGGCTTTACGCCGAGCTTCGACACCGACGGCGGCTCGGGCACCATGCAGGGGCCGGAGGTCGCGGTCGCGCTTCCGATCGGCTCGTTCCTGAAGCGCCAGGTCCTTCTAGAGCCCAGCTTCTACGGCGGGGGACGGTTGCGGCACGGTGGCGACAACGACTCCGACATCTATCGCCTGACCGCGTTCCTACACGGCGACTTTGGCCGGGGGATCGGTGGACGCGTCGGAGTGGGCTTCGCCGCCGCGACGCGGGCGCGCGGCGGCGGCTTTGGAAGCACGAGCGACATCGTGTTCGATTTCGGCGTCGAGATCCCCTTCGCGTTCCAGCGGATCGCGAAGTATCAGCCCTACGTCGACGTCCACGCCGTGCTTTCCCCCACCGACCGCCTGAACGGCTACTTCGCGGGCATCGGTCTAAGGCTCTAAGCCCTTGGCTCATCGATAGAAGGTCGTCGGAGGCGTTGCCCAAAAGACCCTCCGCCCAAAAGATCCTCGGCGAGGAGTCTAGGGACCAAACACCCACTTCTGATGCCTACCCTCGGGTGGTTCGTACCGTAGATGGGTTCGTGTCCGCTTCCGAGCCACCGTACGGCATCGTCGTCTTCAGCCATCTGCGTTGGCGTTTCGTCTGGCAGCGCCCTCAGCAGTTTCTGAGCCGCTTCGCCGAAAAGCATCCCGTCCTGTTCGTCGAGATCGTGGAGTTCGACGCGGATGAGCCGAGGGTCGAGCTGACCTCGCCGACGGCGGGCGTCACCGTTCTCAACCTCCACGTTCCGCCCTCGATGGCCGGCTCGCCGGAACTTACGGACGTGATCCGCGAGGCGGTCCGTGAGGGCATGGCTCACATGAGCATCGAGAACCCGCTGCTCTGGTTCTACAATCCGATGGACGCGGGCTGGGTTCTGGGCTGGCTGGAGAACCGCGGCATCGTCTACGACTGCATGGACGAACTGGCCCAGTTCCGAGGAGCCCACCCGCAGCTCGTCCAGCGTGAGAAGGAGCTGATCGACGCCGCCGACGTCGTGTTCACGGGCGGGATCGAGCTCTACGAGAAGAAGTCCAAGCAGCACCCGAACACCCACTTCTTCGGCTGCGCGGTCGAGTACGACCACTTCGCCCAGGCGCAGGCCGAGGGTCCCATCCCGGAGGATCTCGCCGCCATCCCCGGCCCACGCATCGGCTGGTTCGGCGTCGTGGACGAAAGGGTGGACTACGATCTGCTCCGCGAGGTCGCGGCCAAGCGGCCCGATCTGAGCTTCGTCATCGTCGGCCCTGCCATCAAGGTCGACCCGAAAGAGTTTCCCCAGGCGTCGAACCTCCATTGGCTGGGCGGCCGAGACTATAAGGAGCTTCCACTGTACTGCCGGGGCTACGACGTCTGCATGATGTGCTTCGCCCTGAACGAGGCGACGGAGTTCATCAACCCCACGAAGGCTCTGGAATACCTCGCGACGGGACGGCCCGTCGTCAGTACGGCGGTCAAGGACGTGGTGCGCCAGTACGAGGATACGGTGCGGATCGCCCACGATCCCGACGAGTTCCTGGCGATCGTCGACGATGCCCTCACGGGAGGGCAGGTCGAGATGGTCGCGCGCGGCATCGAGAAGGCCAAAGCCGCCTCCTGGGAGAACACGGTCGGCGAGATGCAGCGCCTGATCGATGAGGCGATCGCCCGGCGAGGCGCGTAGACGAAGGAAAGGGCATCCCGGCTGCCCTTTCCTTCTGACCGACCTCAAAACGCCGGGCCGGAGCCGTCGAAATCGCCGAGGACCTAAGCGACCGTCTGGAGAAGACGTTGCCGCTTCTGATCGTCCAAGCACTTGACCGCGTCTTCCAGGCGACCCTTGCCGATCAGGAGTCCGGCGAGGATGTCCTCGCAGGGATCGGGCTTCGTCAAGTGTTCGTCGGCGAGGTGGACGCGCCGATGGAAGCCGTCCAGCTTTCCGGAACGGGCGGCGCGCCCTTCGCGGCAGATGCGCCCCATCTCGGCGATCTCGTCGGCGCTGAGGTTCACGGTCTCCTCCTCGCCCGGATGGCGAGCCTCGCCGCGCTCGTGAGCGGCAAGCCAGCCGTCCACGTCGCCATAGTGGTCCAGGTAGGCGAGGCCTCGGGCCTGGAGAACGCGGACGGCCTCGTCGAGGATCACATCGAGCCGCTCGCCCTGCGATCCTGGCCAGAAGGTCCGCCCATCGGCCGCGCAATCCACGCTCTCGTGGGCGAGACGGGCGCAACGGTGGCATTGCCCCGCCTTAGGCCGCTCTTGGGTTTCGGACCAAGGCAGGCGCTCGACGTCGCGGAAGTAGGAGCCGACGTGGAGGACGAAGGTCGCGCCGTTCGCGTAGGCCTCGCCCCCCAGCCAGCGAGGCTCTCGCCACTCTCGCGGGAAAGGCGTGAACTCAACGACCTCGATCACGTTCCCCCGGCGCCGATGGGCACGGAGCGGAGCGAACTCGGCGAATCCCGCCTCTTCCAGTACAGGCCAGACCTTTGCGCGGATCTGTCGCCGAAGACGCTTGCCGAGGAGCATTGAGGAGGCCATGCCAGCTCTTACGGACGCCGATTTCCGAGAGGTGGTTCGTCGGGAACGTGGGTTTGTCCGTTTTGTTCGGCGTTTGGCCCAAACGCCGCAAAAACGGCGAAACACCGTCCGACGAGACGCGGTTCCTTGGGGCTTTGGTCCTATGTTTTCGCAAACTCATGGCGTGGAGAATGGCCTAGGCGGCGATCCGGCTCTTTTCCGCGAGTCCGAGCCTAGATCGAGGGGTCCCAAATCGTCAGGACCCGATGTTCCGGACGGTCGCCCCCGGCTACACTCTCCTCCGTGCCGACCTACGACGTCATCCTGCCCGCCGGGGGGCGCGTCTCGCCCGAGCTCGCCCAGGAGTCCGGCACGGACGTCAAGGCGCTCATTCGTTTCGGCGACGAGACGATCCTCGCGCGCACCCTGCGCGTGCTCCGCGAAAGCGGTCTCGCGCGGAGGATCGTCGTGATCGGCGGCGACGCCGCCCAAGCGGAGGCGAAGGCGCACGGCGCCCAGGCGCTTCCCGAGGCGAGCACCGGGCCGGAGAACATCCTGAACGGGCTGAAGTGGCTCCGGTCGCAACCCGACCCGCCCAAGCGCGTGATGGTCGTTACGACCGACCTGCCGTTCCTCGAATCCGCCGTACTCCAGCGGTTCGTCGACCTCTGCCCGGACGACCGGGCGATCACGGTCCCTCTCATCTCCCGCAAGGAGTGGGAGGCGCGCTTCCCCGGTTCGACCGCGATGTTCGTCACCCTGGGCGACGGGCAGTGGACCACCGGCTGCGCGTACCTGATCGACGCGGAGGCCCTGGAGCGATCCATGCCGCAGATCGAGAAGGTCTTCGCCCAGCGCAAGAGCAAGATGGGCATGGTCAAGCTGCTCGGCCCGGTGTTCGCCGTGCGGTACCTGCGCAAGACCCTCACCGTCGACCAGATCGAGGCGAAGATCCAGTCGATGCTCGGCTGCTCCGGGGCGGCGGTGCGAGGGGCGCCGCCCGAACTGGCCTACGACATCGACGACGTGGAAGACCTCGCCTTCGCGCGGAAGGTGGCCGCGTGAGCGACGCCGTCCGTCCGGAGACGGGGAGCGACATCCCGCACGTCCCCTCTCCCTATGCGGGACGAACGCTGACCCTCGGCGACCACGTCAAGATCTCGGCTTACTGGTTCGCGACCAACTTTCTTTGGGGAGCGCTTCTGATCAGCATCCTGCCCAGCGAGATGAAGGTTCTCGCCTCTCACTACCGGGTGCTCGCCATCTCCCTGTTCACCGCGCTCGGCGCGATCATCGCGATCGTCGTGCCGCTCGCGGTCGGCGCCCTGAGCGACCGTTGCGTCTCACCCTGGGGGAGGCGAAGGCCCTACATGGCGATCGGCGTCGGGATCAACGTGCTAGGGCTCGTGATGATGGCGGCGATCTTCACCCTGGCCCCTCGGCTCCCCGCCCCGAGCCGGATCGATGTGGGCATCGGCGAAACCCTCGCCGTTCTGCTCACGAGCCCCACCTATCTGGGCTTCCTTTTCGCCTACATGGTCGTCCAGTTCGGCAACAACGTCACGAGCGCGGCCTACATGGGGGTGATCCCGGACCTGGTTCCCGAAGACCAGCGGGGCGTCGCGAGCGGCTACATGGCCCTGATGAGCCAAGGAGGGACGCTGTTCGGGATCGTCTCGATGATCGTCCTCGGAGCGCTCCATCTGGGCGACCTATCGAAGTACGCCGCGCTTATCGTCGCCTTGGTGAGCGTCGCCCTGATCACGATCCTCGGTATCCGGGAGAACCCCCTCCCCTCGCGCCCCCCTCGTCTCGACTGGTCGAAATACCTCCGAAGCCTTTGGATCGATCCGAAGGAGCATCCCGACTTCGCCTGGGTCTGGATCACCCGCGCCCTCGTGATGCTGGGCTTCTACTCCGTGCTGCCTTTCGTCAACTATTACATGGACGACGTGATCCGAAGCCGGAGCGTCGACAAGGATGCGGGCACGGTGCTCGCGATCATCCTCGTGGCCTCGACGGTCAGCGCGATCAAAGCGGGCAAGCTCTCCGACCGGATCGGGCGTAAGAAGGTGGTCTACGTCTCCAACGCCGTGATCGCCCTTTTCGCCCTCGGCTTTATCGCGTGCCGAACGCTCGAGCAGGTTCTCGCCGTCGGCGTCCTGTTCGGGCTGGGATACGGCGCTTACATCAGCGTGGACTACGCTCTCGGCACGGACGTGCTACCCAGTCAGAACGACGCGGCGAAGGAGATGGCGGTCTGGCATATCGCGATGACCCTGCCCCAGTCGATCGCCGGTCCCGTCGCCGGCCTTCTCATCTCCTCCTTCGGCATGACGGAAGAGATCGTCAACGGCGAGAAGGTCCCGCACTACACGGTCGCGGGCTATTCGGCGGTGTTCGTTCTGTGTTCCCTTTGTTTCGCCCTCGGGGCTTACCTGTTGAGGAACGTACGGGCGGTGAGGTGAAGGAGCCGCTGGGTCTTTGTGCTTCGGGCTTCGGGCCGGGGAGCCGGCCCGAAGCCTCATGACCCCACGCCTGACGACCTGACCCATGCGCGGCTATCTTTCCCTCGAACCCGACGCCGCGACCCGGGCGCGGCTGCTCGCCTTCCAGAAACGTCTGCGGGACGCGCTGGCGAGGCAGGGGGTGTCGTTTCCCGACCGGCTTGGGGCGCCCCTGCTCGCGTGGCCTTTCGCGACCCTCGACGAGATCGACGAAGCCGCGCGGGCCGTCGCCCCGCGCCCCGCGCCCGTCCTGACGCTCGGCACGCTTCGGGGCTTCCCAAACGACGACCGTCCCGCCGAGATCGGCTTCGCCCTCTCGGGTGCGGAAGGGCTCCAAGCCGAGCTGTTCGGACTTTTGCGGGGGCCGCTCGACCCCGATCCGCCGAAAGTCGCCGCGATCCGGCTCGTCCGGGTGTCGCCGCCATCCCGGAAGGTGGGAGCGGCGATGCGCGGAGCGGGCCTTCTGGGAGCCGGGGGCGAACTTTTCGTTCCGGACGCTCTCGCGATCTGGAACCAAACCCCCCAAGGATTCGAAATCCGTCGTACAATGGCGTTCGGCCATGGAGGATCGTAGGGCTACCCTATTCGCGGCGGCGTTCGGAAGCGTCGCGATCGGGGGATTCTGGTTCGCGAGGCCGACGCCTGGCTCCGCCACGTTGCGGCTGACCCAGCAGATCGCCTTCCCTCCGAACGGCGTCGGGACCGACCGCGACGCCGCCGCCGCCTTCCGCGTCGCGCTTCCAGGCGCCGTCCGCGACGCCATAACGGAAAGCCAGAGCGTGGCCTACCGGATGGTGGATCGCCAAGGGCGCGTCTACCCGCTGTTCCCGATGACCGATCCCCTGTACGCGGGCGCGCTCAAGCTGCCGCGCGGCTACGCGAGCCGCCCGGAAGGGCCGCGCCTTGAGGTGACCGCGTTCGGACGCCCGCTCGGATCGTGCGTCGTGGACGACCTTCCCCAACCGGTCCGGACGCCGCTCGTCGCTACCCCTTCCCCTCTCGTCGGCCTCGTCTACGAGGGGGGCGGCACGCTTCGGGTCGTGGCCCAGCGGCCGATCCCGACGGACGAGCGCTGGAACATCGCCACGCGCCGCACCTGCTACGCGGAACACGTCGAAGCGTTCGCCCAGATCCCTCTCCGAGCGCGTTCCCGCTGGTCCTACGACCGTCTTAGTCTGCCCTATGCGGAGGAAGCGGAAGCGGTCGAGCTGGATGTCAGCCGCTATCGCCTTCGGCGAAGCTCGATGACGATGACGATTCCTAACCTTCGGCTCGAACGGCGTCACGGCGGAACCGCTCTGATCGTCGACCGGACCATCGTCGTCCCGAACCCGATGGGAGCGAACGTGCGCGTCCCGCGACAGTACGTCGGTCCCCACGGACCCGTTCGGCACGGCGATTCCCGAACGGCCACCGCCTCGATCACCATCGTGCCGCCGTGGCAGAAGGGCAGCGAGTCTCCCTCCGAATCCCATCGTGAGCGAGGGCCTATGGTCGAACTCCTCTCGCCCCGTCCGGAAAGCCTCGGGCTCCGGGCGCTTCATATCGGCGGGGGCGTCCTCCAGGCGAAGGAACGACCCACCGGCCCCCTCAAGGAAGGCCCCTTCGCGGCCACCGTCCGGGTGACCTTCGTCCGCCCCGTCCTGATCGAGCGCCGACGAAACGTCGTCCCCGTTCGGATCGCCCCACGTCCATGGCCGATCGTCGACTCGTTCCGGGGCGGCGATCCCGGAACCTTCGCCCCCCGGCCCTGGGGCGCCTAGCGCCGCGAGATCTGGATCGCGCGAATCTCCGGCTCGTTCGCGCCTCCTTTGCGGAAGGCGATCACGAGGTTTCCGTCGCGGTCGGGCTGGGCGTCGAAGTCTTTGACGACGGCCCGATTCGCCCCGCCCGCCTCGGCGAAGATGTCGAACTCGTCTAAGACGCGGCGCCGACCGATCTCGACGCCGAACTTTCGGCCACCCACGCGGGGTTGGGAGGTCTCGGCGAAGACGAGACGCACCCGATAGGTCCCGGCGGGAAGGGGAATCGTGTAGGCGCACTCGCCCCAGCGCTCCGTCGCGAGGACGCTCGGCGGGAGGTCGGAGCCGACGACGTTTCCCGACTGGGTTTCCTCGGCGCCGCCGTCGACGAATCCTTCGTCGGGATTCCACGGCGAGTCGGCGACGTCGGGACCGCCGCAGTCGATGCTCAGGACGGTTCCGGGCAGCGCGGGGCGGAGCGTCGCAGGTGGCAGGGGCGACTCAGGACGCGCGTCCTCGTTGCAGACGAGACCGGGGCCTTTGACGCCCGCGAGGTTCCAGCCGTCCACGTAGACCTGGGTTCCGCCCGCCCCTTCGATCGGGATGGTCTTGCTTTCGCCGGGAAAGACGTGGACGAAATTGTCGGAGTAGAACGCGGGCAGGACCCGTTCGCCGTTCGCGTCGCGAAGGGAGAGATGGGTCAGGAGGGCGACCGTCTGCGAGGGGTTGCGGAGGATGACGGTCAGGCCCGTCTTCGTGCGGCGAACGGAGCCTTGCAGGGTGACCTTGGGAAGGGCTTCGAGGAAGGTCGCCTCCGGCGACCAGTACACGTTCTCCGAGACCAAGCGACCCCTTCGATCCCAAAGCTGGAGCCTCTCGAAGGCCGCGGGTTGCCCCTTTAGGACGGTCGTCGCGGCGGAACCCGGGACGGACGAGTCGATCGAAGTGAGGGTCGTTCCCTTGAGATCCCCCGTTCGGTCGTAGCTCGTCAGGGTGAGTCGAAGCCCGGTAAGCGTCGTCGGCTTCGTGTTGACGACCTGCACCTCGCCATCTGGAGTCCTCTGGACGTGAACCGGCTCGTTCGCCAGTTTCGTCCCGAACATGGCCGCCGTCGGGTCGAGATCATGGTGATAGAGCTGCCAGACGAAGCTCGGCTGGGCGGGGTTACTCATCCAGAGGAGGGTGCCGGAGACGGGGGCGAAGAGGCGGGCGTTGCGGCCCTCGAACATGGCCCGATAGGTCTCGTAGCTGAGCAGGGCGCCCTTACGGACGAAATCATTGAACCCGGCGACGCGTCCGTAGCGATGGGAGAGAGCGCTCGGATAGCGGTCGCCGCCCTGCGCACCGCGCGTAAGGTCGTGGTACGCCCAGTCGTCGTTGATGGGCCACCAATCGGCCTTCGGCATCATGCCCTCGATCGATTCGAGAGTGGGGATCGAGGGGGCGCCGACCTCTGTGTGGAAAGCGTCTCCGACCCCGAAGTAGCGCCCGAAAGGAACCTGCCCGTAGGGACCGCCGCCCGACACGCCGTTGAGAGCCGCCGAGTGGGACTGGTAGAAACGGGTCCCGTCGAGACTCTTCGTCATCGCCCGAAGCCCCGCCTCGATCGCGGGAGGCGGCATCCCTTCGTTGCGGCCGCACCAGAGGGCGATGCTCGGATGGTTGCGGTAACGCAGGATCTTCTCGCGGGCGTTGGCGAGGAAGAGACCGTCGTCGACCGGCTCCGGGCCGTCGGCGGGATTCGCGAGCCAGAAGTCGTCCCAGACGAGGATGCCGTATTCGTCGGCGGCGCGGTAGAAACCCTCCTGGGTGGACTGGCCGACCCAATTACGGACCATGTTGCAGTTCGCGTCCCGGTGCAGCCGCATCTGGACGCGGAGCCGTTCCAGGGGCGAGCGCTTCATCGCCTCGTCGATACCCCAGTTGCCGCCCCGGCACAGGATCGGAACGCCGTTCACCCCGATCGTCAAGTCCTTGGAGTCGCCCCGGAAGTACGTCATCTCCCGCACCCCGAACGTCGTCTCGGCGGCGTCCGACCCTTTGCCGTCCTGGACGAAGCGGAGCTTCAAGCGGTAGAGGTCCGGCTTACCGTAGCCGTTGGGCCACCACAGCCTAGGCTTCGCCATCATCAGGCTCGACGCCACCGCTTTCGTCTCACCCGGCGCAAGGGCTACCGCCTGCCGGAAAGCGAGGCGGGTTCCGTCGATACGCCCTTCCAGTACGCCCGTTTGGAGCCTCGTCGACTCGTTGCGGAGGGTGGTCGTGGTCTCGATCGTCGCCGAGTCCGTGCGGGGGAGGGGCAGATCGGTCTTTACGAAGGGGTCATGGATCGTCACGTCGCCCGTCGAGTAGGTCGCCACCCCTTGCCAGAGCCCCATGTCGCGGTCGCGGATACCGGGAATCCAGTCCCAGCCGACAGTGGCGGCGATCGTCACGCCATCGGCCCCGGTATCGCCGCCGTTGGGGCCGGTTCCGCCCGCAAGGGTCTGCTCGTGGGGGATGCCGGGATGGTTCGGGGGCAACAACCTCACCGCGACCGCCGCCTTGGCGCCGGACTTCACGTAGGAGGTCACGTCGAAGATACCCCGCGCGAACGCCCCCCGCACGTCTCCAACGCGGCGACCGTCGACCCACACCTCCGCCATGTAGTTCACGCCGTCGAACCGCAGCCACGTTCGCCGGTTCGCCCTCGGCACGTCGAACTCCGTGCGGTACCAATAGCTCTGGCGGCAGAGACTCTCCGGGATCTGGAGGTTGTTCAGGCCGTAGAGCGGCTCGGGATAGCGTCCCGCCCGGACCAGGCTCGTAAGGACGGTCCCCGGCACCACGGCGGGAATCCAGCCTTCGGCGGCGTAGCCGCGTCGGGAGATCGTTGCGCCATCGGCCGTGACGCCGGCGGCTTCGGTCAGTCTCCAGCCGACGACCGCCTTTTCGGAAGGGAAAGTCTCAGCCGACGACGTCACGGCGAGCACGAGGAAGAGAGGAACGAAGGTTCGCATGGCCTTGCTGAGCACAGCTTAGCCGAGGTGGATCGGGTTCAGAGCTGTCGTAGGATCGTCGGGTCGGTGATCTTGTCGTCGTCGATCAGCATCGCCGCCTTGCTGAGGATGATGGCGAGGACGCCGTCGCCCTCGAAGGGCAAGTAGACGCGGTCGTTCGAGCCGACCTTGCCGCCGGGGACGATGCAGAGGTATTGGTCGTTGGGCTCCATCAGGATGTTGCCGCTGCCCAGGTGGATCTTGTAAACCCGTCGCTTACCCCGCACCACGAGGTAGCGGCCCTCGATCCGCGCGGCCTTGCCGATGGCGAGGCGCGGCAGGAGCCGCTCAAGGACGGCTTTGCGGGTCTCGGCGGTGGCGGAGAGATCGCCGAACGAGACTTGGCTCCAGTAGCCGCCGTAGCCCGCCCGCGCGCCTTGGTCGGCCCAATTGGGATCGTTGCCCACGCTCGCGACGCCGACGAACAGGTCGACGTCGCGCAGGACCTCCGAGAACAGGACGGGCGGCACGGTCGCCAGCGGGACGGGCTCGCCCGTTTCCACGTCGTTGAACCGCACTTGGTCGGTGGCGACGTAGAGGGCGATGCCGGAAGGGCTCTCCGACCCGTCGGCCTGACCGCCGGACATCTCGACGATCTGCACGAAATACTCAGCCCAGAGGCCCCAGGCGGGGAGGTCGAGCGTGGCATTGGAGTCGCTGTCGAAGAAACCCTGGAGGGCGTAGCGCCAGCCCCGCCCCCGGGCGAGGGCGGCCATCTGGTGTTGCTTGAGGATATGGGCGGCGAAGCGGTTAGAATAGGTGTCGGTCCGCTCCTCGGCAGCGGTCAGGAGGTAGATCTCGCGGTAGGCCTGTTTGAACGGCTGGCGGATCTCGCGCGCGACCAGGGCGTCCCGCCACATCTCGATCGCCGAGACGCCCGCGTGGATCGGATGCCAGAGGCGGACGGTCGCGCGCTCGTCCAAACCCGAGAGCGGTCGACCCTCGACGTCCTGCGGCGCGCCGTCCGGGGCGATCCCGAGCCGCTCGCCTTCCGGTCCGGCGAATCGCCAGACGAGGCGGCGGACCATGTGCGCGAGGAGAGGGTGGTCGAGGTAGCGCTCGCGCCACTGGGGATAGGGCAGCGTCCGACCGGAGAGCATCATGCCCTCGATCCGGGACCGCTGGGCGGTGAGCGAGGCCTCGATCTCTTTCTTCGCCGCCTTTGGTCCCTTGGCGACGTCCTTCGCCGAGGCGGGCGGCGCCTTCAGCTCCTTTCCTTCCCGGAACCAGCGGAGATCCACGTCGGTCGTTCCGACGATCGCGAGCCGCGCCTCCAGGCTGTCGCCGAGATCTTCGATCAGAGCGCCGGAGAGATCGAGACCGTGGGTGGGAACGACCAGTTCCTCAAGATCCGCGAGAGGGAGGGCCTGGCGTTCCGCCGCGCGGTTCAGGGCGGTGGTCACGGCGGCGACGAGGGTCGCCGCCTTGATCCGATTGCGAGCGTTCGAGAGGGCGGCGAGCGACTCGAAGGTTCCCATCCGCTCCAAGGCGCCGACCGCGCCGGAGAAGCCCTTTTGGGAGCGGGCTCCGTAGCCTTCGATCTTGTGGGCGCTCGCCCGGACGAGCCGTTCGAGCAGGTAGGCCGCGCGGGGCGTTCCGGTGAGACCCGCCATCCACGCGAAGCCTCGGAGCGCGTCCGCATGCACCGGATCGACGAGGTTCGGCATCCGCCCGACAAGGTCGACCGCCTCCCCGAACCGTTCGAGAAAAGTCTCGACGCCCGCCGCAGCGAGCAGGGGACGGGCCGTCTCGGCCCACTTCCCGGACATCGCGTTCGACCGCGCGGTGGCGGCATGGCCGAGAGTGGGAAGCCACTCGGGCGACTTGAAGGGGGCCTGCCAGGGCTCGGGGAAAGCCCGGGCCGCGGCGCCCGATGGGTCGATGAGAGCCCGGATGCGGTCGGCGATGCGCCGCTCGTCGGCGGTCGCGGTTCCCCAGGCGCGTGGCTCTTCGAGCCTCGCTAGAATCGGACGGAGGGTCTCCTCCACCTCCGGGGTCGGGCCGTACTCCTCGACGAGCGACTCGGCGACGTTCGCGATTCGCGCGTAGGACGGTGCGTAACCGGCGCCCCCGATCCATCCGGCGGCGAGGTGCGGAAACATCGCCGGGACGATCGCGCCTCGCGCTCCGACAAGCCGGCCCACAAGCTGCATCAGCTCGCCGCTGATCGTATAGTCCCGAGGGGTGAGCCCGCCGCCGGAGAGGGCAGTCGCCCGATCCTGAAGCAGGAGGGCGACCCGACCTCGATTCGACCCTTTGAGGTCGGTGAACCGACGGTAGAGCTCAGGGGCGAGTTCCGCGACCTTCGACAGTCCGGAGACGTTCGCCCAGCCGCCGTTCCGCTTCACACGGCGCAAGACTTCGACCAAGGCGTCCACGGCCTGCATGTCCGTCACGGCCTCCGTCGTTGCAGAGTCTTCCGGGGTCGCGGGTTCGCCTTCGGGCTCAGAACGCCGGAAGAACGGGAGCCGCAGCATCAGCCGCCCACCAGCGGAACCATGCGCAGGAAGCCGACCTCGTCGCCGTCGGTCAGCGCGACCGTCTCATCCAGGCTCTCGGCCTGGCGGTCGGGCAGGAGGACGAGGAACCGGCCGTCGCGGAACGCCTTGAGGGCGACCTCGACCTGACGATCGGCGTCGATGGGGCGGAAGGATCGCTCCGCGACGCCGTTCACCATGCGCTCCACTTCGGTCGGCTGGACGAGGCCGTAAAAGCGAGGGGCCCCCTCGTTGTTGTAGCGGCGGACCTCGGCGCGGACGCGCAGGGCGATCAGGTCGCGCACGGTCGGCGCGTCCGTCTCGACGTCCAGAGCGGGGGCTTCGACCCGGCGGCCGGTCGTCGTTTCGTCGATCGTGCGGATGCGTGGCATAGGCTCCTCTTAGGTAAACGTCCGTCTAGTATACGACGGTATTCTGAGGTCGTGGGGTTCGAACGTTTCGAGGTTCAGGAACGGTTGATCGGAGCCGACGGCCAACGTCGGCTTGGGTCGGCGCGCGTCCTCGTGGCGGGCGTCGGCGGTCTGGGATGCGCGGCGGCGGCGTACCTGACGGCGGCGGGCGTGGGATCGCTTCGCCTTGCGGACGGCGACGCGGTCGAGCCCTCCAATCTCGGGCGGCAGATCCTCTACGGCGACGCCGACGTGGGCCGTCCCAAGGTGGAAGCGGCGGCGGCGCGGTTGGTCGCGATGAATCCCGAGACGAAGGTCGAACCCTTCGCCGAGTTCGCCGGACGAACGAACCTCGCGGGTCTTCTAGACGGGATCGATCTCGTCGTCGATGGAACGGACTCACTCGGCGCGCGCCGGTTGCTCAACCGCGCCCTCGTCACGCTCGGCATCCCGGTGGTGTTCGGGGCGGCGACGGGCTTCAACGGCTCCGTCCTTGCCTCCGTGCCGGGCGGGCCCTGCTTCGACTGCGTGTGGAGCGAGCCGCCCGAAGGAAACTGCGAGACGGAGGGCGTGTTCGGCCCGCTGGTCGGGATGGTCGGGACGGCCCAAGCCGGGGAAGCCCTGCGCGTCCTGCTCGGGCGGGGCGAAAAGGGGAGACTGCTGCTCGTCGACGCTCAGGGCCCCGAGTGGCGGACGGTTCGGGTACGCCGCCGGGCGAATTGCCCAACGTGCGGAAAAGGTGGCGAGTAGGATCCGTTCCGACCCCGTCCCCTTTACCGGGATCGGTCGCGGCGGCGTGTGGAACCACCCTTTGAGGCACGGGACTCTAGGCCCGTCGCGCTCGCCATTACGACCGTGACGCTGGAAAACCGAAGAGCCGAGGGAGCACGACCGAGCAAGGGGGTCTGGCGGATGGCCGACCGCCTCCGGAACGAGTTAGGGGTCCGCGAGGAACTCCTCCGAAACGCGATGGAGGCCGCGCACGGGTCGGTCGGGCACCTTGGTGAAGCCCTCGTGCAGAGCGGAGCGATCGAGGCCGTTCGGCTCCGTCCCTATTTAGAGGAAGCCTCCGGCTTCCCTTTCGTGGACCTTGGCGACGTCGAAATCGACCGCGATCTGGCGATCGGGCTGCCCGAAGCGCTGCTGTTCGCAAAGCACGCCCTGCCGTTTCGCACCGTAAAGGGCGAGGTCCACGTCGCGATGGCCGACCCGCTCGACCTCGCGGTGGTCGACGACCTCAAGGCGCGGCTGAAGAAGCCCCTCGTGCCTTACCTCGCCTTTCCGAAGGACCTGGAGGAAGCGACGCGGCGCTCGTTCGACGCCCGGTCGAAGGCGCAGTCGGTCCTGAGCGAGATCGGCGGCGAGTCGGTCGAGGAGGAAGAGGCCGAGGCGCAGGTCGACGACGCGCCGATCGTGCGGCTCGTGAACGGGGTGCTGTCGGCGGCGTCGGCGAGCCGGGCGAGCGACGTCCATTTCGAACCGATGGAGCACACGGTCCGCGTGCGGTTCCGCATCGACGGGGTGATGGTCGAGCAGATGACGATCCCCCTAGGCCATCTCGCGGCGTGCCTCTCGCGCCTGAAGGTGATGGCGGGGCTCGACATCGCGGAACGGCGGCGGCCCCAAGACGGGCGGTTCTCCACGCGCGACGAGCACGGCGGCGAGTTCGACGTTCGCCTCAGCCTTATGCCCACGGTCTACGGCGAGAAGGCGTGCATGCGTCTTCTGGAGAAGAAGAGCTCTCTCGCGAGCGTCGACCGACTCGGCTTCTTCCCCGAGCAGCAGGAGACTTTCCGAAGGATGGTGAAGCGTCCCCACGGCCTCGTCCTCGTGACGGGTCCGACGGGCTCGGGCAAGTCGACCACCCTCTACGCGGCCCTGGGCGGCATCAACGACCCGGCGATCAATATCAACACGGTCGAGGACCCCGTCGAGTACAAGCTCGCGGGGGTGAACCAGATGCAGGTGAACCCGAAGATCGGGGTCACCTTCGCGACCGGATTGCGGACGCTCGTCCGTCAGGACCCCGACGTGATCCTCGTGGGCGAGATCCGCGACCGCGAGACCGCGGAGATCGCGGTCCAGGCGGCGCTGACGGGCCACCTCGTGCTGAGCAGCCTCCACACGAACGACGCGCCGGGTGCGATCGTGCGGCTTCGGAACATGGGGATCGAGCCGTTCCTGATCGCCTCCGCCCTCGTGGGCACGGTAGGGCAGCGGCTCATGCGGAGCCTTTGCCCGCACTGCCGCGAAGCGTACGTGCCGGAGGAAGAGGAGGCCCGTGCAGCGGGCGTGCCGATCGGTGAGACCATGTACCGCGCGGTGGGCTGCCGCCGCTGCGGCGGGCGCGGAACTCGGGGTCGCTCGGCGGCGATCGAGATCATGCCGATGAGCGACGGCATCCGGGGACTCGCGCTCGACGGCGCGCCGGGAGCGGCGGTTTACGCGAAGGCGTGCGAGGAAGGGATGGCGACGATGCGCGCGTCGGCCGTTCGCAAAGCGCGGGAGGGGATCGTCTCTCCCGCCGAGATCGTTCGCGTGTTCGCACAGGAGGATTGAGAAAGGATGCCGATCTACAAGTATCAGGCCCGCAACCGGGCGGGCAAGGCGAGCGCGGGAACGCTCCAGGCCAACGACGAGGCGGAGCTTCGCCGCCTTCTGCGCGCGAGCGACCTGTACGTCGTGCGCGCCAAGGCGTCCGGCGCGACGCCGCAGGGCGAGCGGGCGCCGGGATTCTTCGAGTCGAAGCCCAGCCTTCAGGACATGGTGATCGCGACCCGCCAGCTCGGGACGACGGTCCGGGCAGGCCTTCCGATCGTGCAGGCGATCGAGATCGTGGGCGCTCAGAGCGAGAAACCCGCCCTCCGGCAGGCGTTCGCGGAGATCGGCCAGGGCGTGTCGGACGGCCAGTTCCTCTCGGTAGGGATGCGCCGCCATCCGAAGCTTTTCAACCGCCTCGTCGTGTCGCTCGTCGAGGCGGGCGAGATCGCGGGCACGTTGGACACGACGCTGGACGTCGCGGCTCACCAACTCGACCGGGAGGACAACCTTCGCCGCCGGGTCAAGGCGGCGCTGCTCTATCCGAAGCTCGTCGTCGCGGCCTGCGCGGGCACCATCGCGGGCATGCTCCTGCTGGTCGTGCCGGTCTTCTCCAAGGTGTACGGCAGCCTCCACACCGCGCTGCCGGGGCCGACGATCCTCCTGATGGCGGTCAGCGACGCGGCGGTCCACTGGTGGTGGATGGGGGCGACGATCCTCGGCCTTGCGGCCTTGACGTTTCGGAAGTACAAGGAGACGGAGCAGGGGGCGCGGCGGATCGACCGGCTCGCGCTGAAGATCCCCGTGCTGGGTCCGCTCCTGCGCAAGATCGCCATCGCCCGGTTCGTGCAGACCCTCTCGGGGGCGATGGCGGGCGGGGTGCCGATCCTGGCCTCGCTCACGATCTCGGCGGCGACCGCCGGCAACACGACGATCCGCGAGGCGGTCGAGGCGGCGGCGGAGCGGGTGCAGAACGGCTCGTCGCTCGCCCCGGAGTTGGAGCGCACGGGCGAGTTTCCCCTGCTCGTCACCCGCATGATCCACGCGGGGGAGACGACGGGCAACATCGATTCGATGCTCGACGAGATCAACCGCTTCTTCGACCGGGACGTGGAGTACGCGGTGGACAAGCTCACACGAATGATCGAGCCCCTGATGACGGTGCTCGTCGGCAGCATCGTCATGGTGGTCCTGCTCGCGCTGTACATGCCGATCTTCTCCCTGGGTAACGCGTTCCTCGGGAAGAAGTAACCCCCGTCGGGAGAATCCAAACGGGAGCGAGGCGTTCATTCGCCTCGCTCCCGTTTGCGATACCCGAAGCCGGGACGGGCTCGAGAGCTCTCGCTCCTTCGAACCGGCAAAGCTACCAGGACGCTGGGCGATCCAGGGGCGGAAAAAGAACCCCATCGCCCCCGAAACCGCGACGACAACGCGGCGAGGGGAGAGAACAGCAAGCGAACATGATCAAGTCTCTCCGCAACCGCAAGGGTTTCACCCTCATCGAGCTCCTCGTCGTCGTTCTGATCCTGGGCGTCCTCGTCGCGGTGGCCCTCCCGGCCTATATCAGCTCGACCGCCACCGCCAAGGCGAACGCCTCCGACGGCAACGCCCGCGCCATCTCGACCGCCTTCCAGTCGGCGGGCGTCAAGACCGGCAAGTACCCGGCCGACCTGACCGACACCGGCGTCATCGCCGACATGGGCGGCGCGATCCCGAACAACCCTTGCAGCGCGTCGGCGGGCGCGGCGGGCTACACCGTCACCGGCGGCGCCACCACGGCCGCCACGATCACCGCGAAGGCCGACGCCTGCACCGGCTACACGGCCAAGACCTTCTCGCTGAAGCTCTAGTCCAACCCGCCTAGGCCATACCGCCTCAGCCCCCGCCCTCCCGATCGCGGAGGGCGGGGGCTTTCCTGCTTCCCCAACGATGAAGACGCTTTCGAAACTCCGCCGCCGCGAGCGCGGCGCCGCCCTCGTGGCCGCCCTGGCGTTCGCGGTGATGACCGCCCTCATTTCGAGCGCGACCCTCTGGGTATCGTCCACGCACTACACGCGGGCGTACGCCGAGGCGCGCTCCGAGTCGGCCCTGCTCCTCGCCGAGGGCGGGGTCAACGACGAACTGGCCCACCTCGCCGAGGGCGTGGGCAACCCCGATCCGAGCGACCCCGTCGTGACCGCGGGCGAGACGACGGTCTATCCGGGCGAGGGTCACGCCGTCTACGGACGGAAAGGGTACGTCAGCGCGACGGACGAGACCTACTGGGTCTGTACGAGCGCGAACGAGTGGGCGCGCTCCGGCGCGGCTCCGCAGCCTTGGGACGGCATGGCCGAGACGTTCTGGGTCACCGCCTCCGCCAACGTGAAAGGCTCGTGGCGGCGGACGGAGGTCCAGGTCTCGAAGCAGTCGCTGTTCGGTCCGTACGCGGTCTACAGCAACGGCGGCGACGACAACTGCACCAGCAGCGGCGTCAGCCTCGACGTGAGCGCGGACGTGACGATCACCGGCACGTCCGGCACCAACGGAAAGGTCTCGTGCGCCGCCGGCGCCCGGCTCTCCGTGGGGTCGTGCGTGAACGCGAACAAAGGCAACTGCTCGTCCGCGCAGTACACCAGCTCGACGCAACGCACGGGGAGCACCCTGTGCTCGCGGAACACGCCGTACGCCTACCCGAGCTGTTCCACCGTGCTCAAGAAGAGCTGCGGCCTAACGAGCTACAGCGACGGCGGGGCGTGGAGCTACCTCAAGCTCAACAACGACAACTACGCCGGGATCTACACCTACCGGAGCGGCGCGACCTCCTCGACGATCTCGACGGGCGCCTGCGTCCGGGCGGGCTACTCCGGCACGACCTGCCGCAACTTCACCTACTTCAGCTCGACCTCCAACGGCGCCTGGGACTACTGCCGGAGCAAGCCGGGCACGGGCGGCGCGGTGAAGACCCTCATCCTGGAGCCGGGCGACTACTACTTCTCGTCGCTCCAGCTCAACTACGACTCGGGCACGGAGCTGGTGATCGATCCGCAGGCCTACGCCTCCGGCGGCACGCCGGGCCAAGTCCGCATCTGGATCAACGACGCCTCTTGGTTCCCGATGGACGACAACATCGACATCCCGATCAAGATGACCACCACGACCGGCACGACCGAAGCCGACCCGTCGCTGTTCCGCATCTACTACTCGAAGGACGGCAACTGCCTGAACTTCAACCGCCCCTCGGGGTGCAAGGACTACCGGGGCGTCTCGATCACGGGCGACTGGGACTTCTGCGGCGGCGTTTACGCGGTGACGCGCTCGGCGAACACCCAGGGCTGCTCGACCACCATCGGAGCCCAGGTCAAGTTCACCGGCTGCACCAGCACGACGACGGGGAACGGCAAGTGCCACTTCACCGGCTCGGTGATGTGCGACCGGGCCGCGTTCTCAGGCGGCTGCAAAGTGGATGCGAGCGCGAGCTGCGCCCACAAGAAGGATCCGCCCTGCGGCGCGAGGATCTGCGGAGGCTACCGTGACTGCCGCTAGACGTCCGGCGACCGGTCGACGACGCGGCTTCACCGCCCTCGAAGGGCTGTTCGCCTCCGCCATCCTGGCCCTCGCGATCACCGCCATGTTCGGCCTGTGGGCGGGAATGTTCCGCCGGATCGGCCAGGCGCGCTACGCCGCCCAGGCCGGACAGCTCGCGCGGGCCGAGATCGAGCGCGCGAAGGTCTACGGGATGGACAACCTGCCCGCCGGGATCTACAACGCGACGACGGACTCCGCAACCTGGAGCGGCGCCTACAGCCCGTCGTCCAACGGCTGGGTCGCGGGCGGCTCGAGCTACTTCGACCAAAACGGCAACCGCCTCACCACCGTGTCGGGAGCCGCCCTTCAGGTTCAGGCCCAGATCGTCGACTCGAACGTGCTGCCGAAGACGGGCGGCTACGCGTTCGGGCTCGAAAGCCGCCGCGCCTTCGTGGTGGTGGTGAACTCGGTCGCGGACAACACCGAGGTGATGCGGATGGCGACCGTCATCGCGCCCGGAGGCCTATGAGCACAAGACGCCGCGGCATGGCGCTGATCCAACTCCTCGTCGGGGTCATCGTGTCGTCGATCGTCATGGGCCTGCTGCTCCAGGGCACCGTCTCACTCTGGAAGATGCAGTCGTTCGGCGTCGGGATGCCGGGCGTCCAGGAGGACGCTCGCACCGTCGCCCTGCGCCTTGCCGACGACCTGCGCGGTGCGGACCTCTGCGTGGCGACCGACTCGAGCTGCACCGTCGATGCCGCCATCGAGAGCCCGGCCGCGACCGGCGTCACGATCTACTCCCGCAACGACAACGGAACCCTCTCGGAACTGCAGTACGCGGTCTCGAACGGGAGTTTCACCCTCCGGACGGACAACGGCGCCCCGACGACCGTCTGCACGGACGCGACGCTCACCCTAACGTATTACAGCGCTTCGACCTACTATTCCAATGGCCTGACGGCGTACACGCCGACAAGCGCGACGACGAAGAACCTCGCGGCGGTCGGCATCGTGTCGACGGTAACCCGCGACGGCCTGACCGGCCGCTTCGAGACGTTCATCCGGCTTCGGAACAGTCCAAAACCCTAGACCCCAAACCATGCGACGAAACGACCCGCTCAGCCTTGGAATCGAGATCGACGAGCGGGAGATTCGCCTCGTGCAGGTCGGCGCGAAAGGCGCCGTGGCGCACGCCTCCACCCATCCGATTCCGCCCGGCGCGGTGATGGGCGGCGTGATCTTCGAGACGTCCACGGTGATCGTCGTCCTGAGGCGCGCTCTCGAAGCCCTCGGTTCGCCCGTGAGCGCCGCCTTCGCGGTTCCCGGGGAGCAGTCGGCGTTCCGCACCGTAACCGTGCCGCCGTGCCCCGACTCGGAGCTGCCCGCCCTCGTCGCGAGCGAGATCGAGCACCAGGGAACCCTCGGCGCCTCCGACGCCTACGGCTTCTTCCCCCTCTTTCCCACCGACGCGACCGACACCCTGCGCAGTCTCGTCGTCGTCGGCGTCGATTCGGCGGTCACGCGTTCACTCGTCGAGGTGGCGGAAGGATCGGGCCTCGCGGTCGAGGTTCTGGAGCCTACGCCGCTCGCCACCCTCCGGACCGCGATGGCGGAGCTCCCGCCGGGAACCCCGACGTTCGTCCTGATCGTCGGTTCGTCGTTCACGGACGCCGCGATCTTCTCCAACGGACGGCTCGCCGCTCTCCGGCGGATCGACGTCGGTGTGGACTCGCTCGTGCGATCCTTTCCGATGATGGCGGTGGAAGCGTCGCCCGACGACCCCGAAGGGTCCCCCGCTCTGGATCGGATCGGCATGCCCCCGCACGAACCGAGCGTCGCCTACGACGAGGTCGGGGTCAGCCTGGACGGCGAGGTCGTGGATCGGCTCGCCCTCGAAGCCCAGCGCACGGTGGACTACGTCCAGCGCGCCAGCCGAGGCGAGGTCGCCATCGACCACGTCCGCATCCTGGGCGCCGACGCGCAGATCGCGCCGCTCGCCGCCATGCTGGAGAGGCGCCTGGGTCTGACCGTCGAAGTTCCCCGTCTTCCTGCTCCTCCCGGCCAGATGCCCGACGTGCGGTACTCCGCCGCCTACGGACTCGCGATCCGCGAGAGCGCGGGCGGCGCGACGCCGGCGGTCGACCTTTTCAGCGCCGAGCGATCGGCGGCCCAGCGGGTCGAGACGAAGCGCTATTTCCTGGGCTCCGTGCTGGTCGCCGTCTTAAGCGTCGGGGTCGGGCTGGCGGGATGCCTGCTCTACAACGGCCAGATCGCCGCCTCCCGGAGGCGCTGCGCGAGTATCCAGGCCGATACCGAGAAGGCCCGTCAGGCCGCCCAGACGGCGATCGCGGCACGCTCGGCGGAGATCCTCCGCGACCAGACCCTCCGCAGGGAGGGCGTTCCCGCTGGACCTCTGATGGACGTGGTGACGAGCGGCCTGGACGCCGGGGTCGGCCTCAAGCTCGTGACGATCGGCGACGATCTTTCGGTGCGGCTGCAGGGCGAAGCGCGCGACGAGACCTCCCTCGTGCGAACGGCCCAGGCGCTCCGGGGGAGTCCGGTGCTCCTCGACGTCGCGGTCGACAAGTTCGACCGTGACGACAAGTCCCTCGACGGCGTGATCAAGTTCGAACTCTCCGGCGGAACGGTCTCCGCCGGCCGCATCGCGACGGAGGGCGCCCGAGGGTGAGCGCCGACCGCTTCCGGATCGCCGGCTGGCTTCTCTCCGGTCTTTGCCTCGCCGTCGCCGCCGGGCTGATCCTCAACCGCAACGCCGCCCTCGGCGCGGCCGGACGCGCCGAGGCGCGCGCCGCCTCGGACCTCGAGAGCGCCCGCGCCGACGAGAAGGCGGCGACCGCGAGGCCCAAGGACGACCACTTCACCTGCGCCCCTCGCACCACGAACGAGGAAACGGCGTTCCTGCTCGAGCTTCGTCGGCGCGCCCACCTTTGCGGCGTCTCCATCACTCGGTGGAACTCCCACGCGACGGAGTACCACCGGAAGGACGGCGAACCGGCGGATGCGGCGAAGGACGCCGTCGAGGGCGTGACGAAGATCAACTGCGAGCTTGTGCTCGCCGGTTCCTACCCGGCCCTGCGCGCCTTCCTCACCGACCTTGGGGGAGCCGACCGACTCTTCACCGTAAGCCACGTCGACTGGAGCCGTACCGACGCGGGCTCCGAACTCTCGATGTCTCTGGGACGCTACGTCGCTCCCAAGACCGCCACCGGCGCCGTAAAGTCATGAATCCTTTCGCCCTCGCCCTCGTTTTCGCCTCCCTCCGCGCCTCCGGAGCTCCCTCCCTCCACGGCGAGGACGGGTGGACCGGGGGCAGCATCCCGATGGTGTTCTCGCACACGGAAGTGGGCCATGCCCTCAAGGCGATCGGCCTGCGAACCGGCGTCGGGATCGTGTACGCCGCCGGCAAGGAGCGGCTGGACGTGAGCCTGAGCGCCAAGGCCCAGACACCCGACGAGGCGATCCGCAACGTCGCCTCGGCCGCTGGGCTGGTCGTGCGCCGGGTCGGGCGAACCTACGTGGTCGCGCCGCCCTCCGGGATGCGCCAGGCTCTAGAGCCCTACGCGACCCTGGTGACGATCCCCACCGAAGGCGACGCGACCGACCTCGCGACCCGCCTTCAGGAGACCCTTCCCTACGCGACGATCCGCGCCACCGGCGACCGGGTCTCCGTACTTGGAACCCCGGACGACATCGAGGCGGCCCGCGCGACCCTGCGCGACCTTCAGACCTCCTCGCTGGGCCGCAAGGCGGTTTCTGACGTGGTCACGATCGAGCGCGCGGTGCCGAGCGTGATCGCGCCCCTGATCGCCGGGCTGTATCCCGACGTCAAGGTCGTACCGACCTTGGGCGAGAAGGCGGGCGGCGCGCTCGCCCTCTCCGGTCCCGCCCCCTCGGTCGAGGCCGCCCGCACGGCGATCCAGCGGGCCGATCGCGACTCGGCGGGCGACGGCACGGTGTTCCGGGTCTATACCCTTCGTTATTCGAGCGCCCAGTCCGTGCTCGATTTTCTCCATCAGGCCGCGCCGGGCGTGGAGGCGTACGCCGGTCCCGAGGCGTACCAGCCCAAGCGGGCCGTCTTCAACCCCCTCACCGCCGGAGTCACCGGCATCGTCGGCACGTCCGCGACGGGCGGCGGCGCGGGAACGGGAGGCGCGGCGGTGGTCGCCACCTCGCCCGCCCCGACGACCCTGCCGTCGGGATCGACGGCGCCGGGGGCCAGCGACCGCGCGAAGACGCTCGTCCTGCGGGGCCGCGCGTCCGAGGTCGAGGCCGCTTTCGGCCTGCTCGCCCAGATCGACCGCAAACCCAAGCAGGTGGTGGTCGAGGTGAGCGTTTTCGAGACCTCGCCGGAGCGGGACGAGAACGTGGGCCTCACCTACGACTGGAACTCGTTCAGCTTCTACGAGGCGCCCAATGGAACCACCGGTTCGGCGACGCTCCCCACGAAGGGAGCGGGATTCGGCGCGTTCAGCCGCGTCCCCTTCAACTTCAACGCGAAGCTCAACGCGATGGTCGTGAACAAGCAGGCGAAGATCCTCGCCCGCCCGAGTATCCGCGTGGTGGACGACGGCCAGGCCTCCGTCTTTATCGGCGACACCCTCCGCGCGCGCATCGTCACCGGCGGTGCGCTCGGCTCGCAGAACGTGGAGATCCAGGAGTTCCCGGTCGGGATCATCCTGCTCCTCGCCCCTCGGGTGAACGCCGACGGCAACATCACGCTCCACGTCAACCCCGTCGTCAGCACGATCACCTCGGTCGATGAGTTCAACGTGCCGCAGACGAGCGCCCGCGAGGCGGAGACCACCGCCATCGTGAAGGACGGCGAGACGGTCGTCCTGGGCGGCCTCATCCGCGACGAGGACGTCCGCACGATGCAGGAGGTGCCTCTGCTCTCGAAGCTTCCGCTCGTCGGCGAGCTGTTCCGAAACCGTAGCCGCAACCACCGCCGCAGCGACATCATGGTCAGCATCACGACCCACATCATCGACGACGAGAAGGAGCCGACCAAGCCGTGAGCTTCGTCCGTTCCGAAGAGACCGCGAAGGCGGCGAAGCTCGTGGGGGCCATCGTCGTCGTGTTCGGCCTCGCGGCCTGGCGCGTCGCCGGGGCGATAAGCCCGCCCGCGAAACCCGCCTCCCCAATGGAGGCCGCGCCGACGGCGCCCACCCCCACGGCCCCCGCTCCGGCGATGGCCGCCGGGAAGCCGGAAGACGACACGATCCGGCTTCCCAAACTTCTCGTGGCGTCGAACGTAAATCCGTTCCGCACCATCGCCGTACCGGACCCGACGCCTCTCGCCGAGCCCCATCCGACGCTCTCGGGAACGCCCGTCGGCCCTCTTGCGAGCGGCCGAGCGCCGGCGACTCCGCTTGCGGTCGCAACGCCCCTCACGACGCGTCCCGTCGCACCGCCTCCCGCCATCGCACCGGCTTGGGCGCCGTTGCGCGTCACCGGGATTCTAGCGGGCCCGGATGGAACGGCGGTTTTGGAACTCGGTGGCGAGTCCCGCGTGGTCTCGGTCGGCGCTCGCCTCACGGACGGCACGGTCGTGCTAAAGATCGATCCCGCGACGGTCACCGTCCGGCGAGGAAAGGAGACGCGGACGCTCGATGTCGGCGAGTAGCCCCTTAACGCATTGACAACCCCTCCCCTGCCGTCCCTTCCTCCAGCCTCCTCGTAGGCCAAGGGGCATGGAAAAGAACACGAACGCGAAGGTCGAGGATCTCGCGGTCAGCACGACACAGGATGTCGGCCCTCTGACGACCAACCTCGGGATGCCCTACGGCACCGACCAGAACTCTCTGCGGGCGGGCGCGCGCGGTCCGGGGCTGCTCGAAGATTTCGTGTTGCGCGAAAAGCTCCAGCACTTCGACCACGAGCGCATTCCCGAACGGATCGTCCACGCGCGGGGCGCGGCGGCCCACGGCGTCTTCCGTCTCTACGAGTCGCTGAGCGATCTCACGCGGGCCAAGGTCCTGACCGACACCTCGCTGGAGACGCCCGTGTTCCTCCGGTTCTCGACCGTCGCGGGCTCGCGAGGCTCGGCGGACACCGCCCGCGACGTGCGCGGATTCGCGGTGAAGTTCTACACCCCCGAGGGCAACTGGGACATCGTGGGCAACAACATTCCCGTGTTCTTTATCCAGGACGCGATCAAGTTCCCCGACCTGATCCACGCGGTGAAGCCGGAGCCGCACAACGAGATTCCGCAGGCGGCTTCGGCCCACGACACCTTCTACGACTTTATTTCCCTCACCCCCGAGTCGATGCACATGATGATGTGGGTCCACTCCGACCGCACGATCCCGCGCTCCTTCTCGACGATGGAGGGCTTTGGGGTCCACACGTTCCGGCTGGTGAACGAGGCGGGCCGATCGACCCTGGTCAAGTTCCACTGGAAGCCCGTGGCGGGCGTCCACTCCCTCGTGTGGGACGAGGCGACGGTGATCGCGGGCAAGGACCCCGACTTCCACCGGCGCAACCTCTGGGAAGCGATCGAGCGGGGCGACTATCCCGAGTGGGAACTGGGCATCCAGACGATCCCGGAAGGCGAGGAGGGCATCCTCGACTTCGATGTGCTGGACGCCACGAAGCTCTGGCCCGAGGAGGTCGTTCCGGTGCGGCGCGTCGGCAAGATGACCCTGAACCGCAATCCCGACAACTACTTTTCGGAGACGGAGCAGGTCGCCTACAACACGACGAACATCGTGCCGGGCATCGACTTCACGGACGACCCCCTCCTGCACGGGCGGAACTTCTCGTACCTCGACACCCAGCTCTCGCGGCTTGGTTCGCCGAACTTCACCGAACTTCCGATCAACCGTCCGGTGTGCCCGTTCCACAACATGCAGCGGGACGCGTCCATGCGACACACGATCAACAAAGGCCGCGTCTCCTACGCCCCCGCGTCGCTCGACGGACACGACCCGAGCCAAGTGACGAACTCGCGCGGCTTCATGAGCTTCAAGCAGGGCGTCGAGGGTCCGAAGGTGCGCGAACGGAGCGCGACGTTCGACGATCACTACGGCCAAGCCCGGCTGTTCTGGAACAGCATGAGTCCGACCGAGAAGGAGCACATCATGAAGTCGCTCTCGTTCGAGCTGAGCAAGGTCGAGACGCGTGAGGTCCGGGTGCGGATGCTGGACCACCTGAAGGCGATCAACGACCGGCTCGCGGCGCAGGTCGGCGCGGCCATCGGTGAAGGGGAGACGGGCGTCGAGCCCAGCGGCTCCGCCGATTCGCCCGACGAGACGGCGATGCTCGCGGACGCGACCTCGCCGACGACCGCCTCGGCGGGCGTCCAGAGCTCGAAGGCCCTGAGCATGGAAGACCAGCCCGCGACCACAAAGGGGCGCTTGGTCGCGATCCTCGTGGACGCGAAGACGGAGGCGGACGTCGTCGACGCCGCAAAGTCGGCGATCGAGGCGGCAGGGGCGCAGGTGGACATCGTCGGTCCCTATCTCGGCGCGATGGGCGCGACGAAGACCTACGCGAACGGCTCGTCCGTGCTCTACGACGCGGTGGTCGTTCCGAGCGCCTCCCTGGCGAGCAACGGCGGCGCCAAGGCGTGGGTCGGCCAGTCCTACAAGCACGCCAAGGCGATCGTCGTCCTCGGCGGCGGCGAGGCGGTCCTGAAGGCGGCCCTTCCGGAAGGCGCGTCGATGGGCGAGAAGGGCGTCGTGACCGACCTGGACGCGTTCGTCGCGGCGATCCCGGTTCGGCATTGGGGCCGCAAGGCGCTCGAGCAAGTCGCCGCCTGAACGAAGCCGGGCGCGTTCATAGGCTCTCCCTCGAAGGGAGAGCCTATCGGACGCCCGCGATCTCGAACACATCGATCTTGCCGCCGGCAGCGGTCGCGATCCATCCGCCACGTTTGGACATCCAGGTCTTCTCCATCGGAAACCTGACCTCGACATTGCCCTTCACCACGTCGAGGATCGCGCCCTGACGGCCGTCCACGGTCTGCGCCAGAACGCGGTTGCCGGGAAGGAAGCCGAGAGCGACGTAGTCCGGCGCTTTGAAGCGCGGCGCCCCGTCGCCCGCGTCGAAGGCCCGGAAACCCCGGAGCAGGAGACGGTTGTCGGCGGTACGGCGCGCGGTGTTGGCGAGGACGGTCGATCCGTCGGGCGAAACCAGGACGCTCCGGCCCACGTCGCTGTCCTCGATCGAGACGGTCTTGTGGGAAAGCTTGACGTCGTCGCCCACCACGACGAGGTTCGTCGCGTAGCCCGCCGCGCCCGCGTCCTGGAGGATCGCGAGGGTCTTGCCGTCCTGGGTGGCCGTTCCGGCGACGAACGAGCCCGAGCCGCCGAACGACGACGATCGTCCGGTGCCGAGATCGAGCGTCGCGACCGCCCCCCGATTGCCCGGTTCGCGCCCACAGACGACCAACCGGTCGTTCGTCGCGCCCGCGAAGTTCATGTGGGACGCCTTACCAAGGTTCACGGAGTAGACGCGGGCGGTCTTGGGACCTTCGACCGACTCGGCCATGACGGTGATCCAGCTGTGCTCGGAGTTCCGGAGGAGGCGAATCGTGAGGAGCGTCCGCAGATCGTCGCTCAGTCGCACGTAGCCGTCCTCAGGCTCGGCGATGCGTCGGAGGACCCGTCCGCTCGGTAGGTCGTAGACGGTCCAGGCTCGGTTCGCGTCGACCGTCGCGGCCCGCTTCAGGTCGGAGCTGGCGACGAAGTCGCGCACCTCGCCTTGAGGATCGAGGGAGGCGACGCGCCGGACCTTGAGGGCGTCCGCGAGTCCCGAGGGGCCTTCCGCTTCGAGCTTCACCGTGAGCTTCTGAGCGAGGTTGCCGGGAACGAGGGTCGTCGAGACCTGGGCGGTCTTGTAGCCGGCGAGTTCCAAACCGAGTGCAACGGTGCGCGGGGCGACGATCTTCAGATCGATCCCGCACGGGGTCCGTCCCACGACTTTCCCGCCGAGACGAACGGTGGCGCCGAGCGGCTCGCTCAGGACGCTGAGGCGGCTCGCCTGAGGCTTGGTGAGGGGCTTGGCCTTCGTCAGCCGGATCTCGGCGTCGGAGGTCGCGCCCGCCTTGAGATCGACGGCGCGGTCTTGCGGGAGGTAGCCGTCCGCCTCGACGCGAATCTTGACGGGGCCTGCGGTGTCGAACGACTTCGAACCGCCCGTCAGCGGTTCGCCGTCGACGGTGACCCGCGCTCCGACAGGCACGGTACGGATCCGCAGGACGGCAGGCTTGGGGGCGTCGGCGACGTCCTTCGTCTCCCCAACCGCCCGCCCGGCGACGCCGGGCGCGAAGAACAGCATCTGCCCCTCGCTGAAGAACGGGTTGTACTGCGGCACCTGACGCCCTTTGGACATCTTGACCGTCGGGTCTTGAATCGACGCGAAAAGATCGACCAGGGAGAACGCCTGACCGGGCTTCTTCGCCCGTTTCTGAAGCTCGGTCACGAGGTTGTAGGTAAAAAGGCCGTGGCCGTATTCGTCGGCTTCCCACGTCTTCTGTCCGCGGCCTCCGGCGGTGATGGCCTGGCGCGCGGGCATGGTGAGATAGGCCGACAGTCCGACCGGCTCCTCTAGCGCGCGCGAGCGGGTGAGCAGGCCACTGAAGCAGGCGTCGGCGATCACCGCGACGTGCTTCGCAGGACTCGGATCGAGGCGGTCCCACACCTCCTGCATCGGAAGGCAGGTCTTCTTGTAGCCGCCCGCGTCTTTCGCATCGGAGAGGTCGACCTTCGCGTCGCAGGGAATCAGGTAGCCCCGCTCCTCGCGCCCCGAGGCCACGGTCTGGCCGTGGCCGGAGAAGTAGACGAGGATGCGGTCGTCGTTGCCCACCTCGCGCTTGTTCGCGAGATCGTCGAGGGCGGAGCGGATGTTCTTCAAGGTCGCGTCGCCATCGACGAGCAGCTTGACGTTCGCGGCGGGAAAGCCGTAGGATCCCACCAGCACGTCGCGCATGGCCTTCGCGTCGGCGGCGGCGAAGCGGAGCTGGGCCTCTTTGGGGAGCTTGTCGTAGCGATCGATGCCGACGAGGAGAGCCCGGGAAGCGGTGTAGACGGGCAGCTCGTTCGGCTCTTTGGACTTCGTGAGGACGAGGTCGCGGGAACGCTCCTGGGCCACGCCGGCGAGGACGAGAAGAAGAGGGATCACGTTACTTCACCTTGAGAAGCTTGGCCTCGATGTCGGGCCGACCGGTCGCGTCGGAGGCGCCGCGCCCCTTCTGGAGGATCGCGCGCGCGCCCGCCACGTCGTGGCGGGCGAGGTAGAGATCGGCGAGGCGAAGGTAGGGCACGGCGTAGCCCGGATCGTTCTCGATCGCCTGTTTGTAGAGGCTTTCCGCCCCCGACGGGGAACTCGCGAAAGCGGCGTCCCCCCGCTGGCGGAGGTCCACGGCGGCGAGGCGAAGGTCGTCTTCGGAAAGGGCACGTCCGGAGAAACCGCCTCCCTGCTCGGGATCGACGGCGCTGCGGATCTTCACGACGAGCTGCTTCGCCAAGCGATCGGGGCTTAAGCCCCACTCCTTTGCGAAGGCAGGATCGGCGGTGATCACGAAGTCGCCCGCCGCACGCGGCGCGACGACATAGGAGCCGCGCACCCGACGCACTCCGAGGGTGGCCCACCACAGCCGGTCGCGGTCGGCGAGGGCCTGCATCCGACTCGCCACGACGTGCGCCCGGCGTGCGACGTCGAGCCCGCCCGAGGCGGCGAGGATTTCCACGACGGTCTTCTTGCCGCCGAGGATCACCACGCCGATCCGCTTGCCACCGGGAGCGGAGCGAGAAGAAGCGGCGAACACGGTCCGGGTGTGGACGCCAGGGATCGGTCGCTTCCCGGCGGGTGGACGCGGCTTCGGAGCGGCGGGCTTCGGCGGCATGGCCGTCTTCTTCGCACCGCCCATCAGCGATTCGAATCCCTTCATGCGATCCAAGGCGCTTCCCCGATCGGCGATGTCTTCGTCGGAGGGAACGGTCGCGAGGAACGCCTCGGCGATCTCCTGCTCGCTGGCCCGGAGGCTATCGCGATCCTCGAAGTACCGGTGGAGGATCGCCTCGACGGCGGGCAGGTCGGCGCGAACGTTAGGAGCGAGGCTCGGACCGACCTTGTGGAGCCAGGCGAGGGCCTTCGGCAGGTCCGTCCGCGCGCTCGCAACGAGCGCGAGCGCGGCGACGGCGAGAGTGGCGAGCAGGCGAGGTCTCATAGAAAACTCCGGGTTAACGAATGCGAAGGTCGACGGTGCGGACCGCCCACGAGGCTTTTCCCGTCTCCATCGCCGCGACGAGCGTCCGAAGCTGGGCCAAGAGTTGGGGGCGAAACGCTTTGTCGGTAAGGTTCAGCGGCTTGGTTCCCGCCTTCGAGAGGGGGACGAGAACGGCCCGAAGCATCATCCGTCCGTCGGACGAGTCGTTCGCCGCCGACGCCTCTAAGGTGGCGGTCTTCGAGACGAGTTGCGGATAAGGCGCACCGGGCTGCGGAAAGGCGAGTTGGAGCACGCCGTCCGCGTCGTCTCGGTCGAGGACGAAGAGGAGCGCGGGCTCGGGCGTCTCGACGCTCAGGCGGAAACCCTCACCCCGTGCGACGGAAACCGGATCGAGTCCCACGCGGACGTTCGCTTTCCAGGTCGGCGAGGCGCCTTCCGTCAGTCGGTAGAGACGGGCGACGAGCGCGCGAAGCTGGAGAAGGTCGCCGAGGCCCGCGTCGAGGCTCCGCTTAAAGTCCTTCCCTTCGAACGCGTACGTCTTCTCCTTGTCCAGGTCGTCGCCGATTACGGTCGAGACCAGTCCTTTCGGTCCGGCGGCGACCCGGAAGATCAGATCGGGCGGCTCGCCGGGAGCGGCGTACTCCGCTTTCGGAACGCGCTTGAGATACTCCTTGAGATCCTTCTCGACCGCGCTCCGGATCGCGGGGGCGGCTTCGAAGGCGACGCGGAACCGCCCTTCGCGGGCGAGTCGCCGCCGCTCGGCGGCGGCGAGGGCGAGCTTGCCGTTGGCGGGAAGCCGCTTGAGGTCGATCCCGCCGAAGGCGGGCTCCTCGTAGGGCGTCGGCCCGGCCATCATCGCCGCCATACCGGGCTGGGGGGCGAGACCAGGCATGTAGCCCGTCCGGAGCTTGTCCTTGAAGTAGCCCTGCACCTCGCGCATCGCGTCGAGCACGCTCGGGTCTGCGCCGCGATTGAGGGCGGCGACGAGAGCGTTCGTGAACGCGTCGGTGAAGGCTCCCGCCCAGCGTGCCTCGGCGGAGTTCACGAGCCACTCGTAGGCCGCGCCCTGGGAAGGACAGGCGGAGAGGAACATCCCCGTTCCTTTATAGAGCTCCGCGCGGACGCTCCCCCCGCGCGGGACGCAACGCGGCGTCGGATTGTACTGGCGCCCGTAGTCGGCCCGACCGGGATTGACGAACGAAGCGTCGAGAACGATCGTGACGTCCGCGCCCTTGTCGCCGAGCCGCCCCGCCCACTCCTCCAGTCGAAGCATGCGGATGTCGGCGGGCGTCCCCTTCGAGGCTCCGTCGGCGGGCACGAGAACGGGCTCACCGTCGGAGTTGGTGGAACCCCGTCCGCTGAAGTAGAACACGAACCGGTCGCCCTTGGCCGCGCTGGCGACGAGCCCTTCCATCGCCTGCACGATCCGCTCGCGCGTCGCCTCCTTGCGGAGGAGCGTCGTGGACCTGAAGCCGTAGAGTCCGAGTGTCCGCTCCATAAGGGAGACGTCGGTCGCCGCCCCTTTAAGCTTGCGCGCGGGCTCGGTGATCCAAGGGTAGTCGTCGACGCCGACGAGCAGAGCGCGCCGCTCGGCGGGAGCGAGCGCCGCAAAGGCGAGAAGGCCCAAAGCGAGCACTCGTCTCATCGCCCCGCCTTCGTGCTGCGCACCGCGTAACGGTAGATGTTCCAGTAGTAGGCCTGGGTCAAACTGCCGATGGTGACCCCGCGACTGCTGGAGGCGTGGGCGAAGGCGTACGGGATGTTGCCGAAGCGGGCGCGCCACGACGCGGGCACCTGGCCGATGTAGATCCCGGTATGGCGGCTGCCGCTCGCGTCGGTGTTGCCGCGCTGGAAGATGATGCGGTCGCCGACGCGCAGCGCCTTTAGGTTCGTGGTGGCATAGGGGAACCGCGCCGCGTTGGGCAACACGATCGCCTGTCCCGCGCGGCGGGCCGGTCCCGGCTTGCAGTGGACCACCGTCCCGATCGCCTCCTGGCTCGTTACCGGCGGCGGCGGCTGGGGCCAGCCGACGTGGGCGTAGACCTGAGCGACGAAATGGCTGCAGTCGATGCCCTGGGTCAGGCTGTTGCCGCCCCAGACGTACGGCGTGCCGAGATAACGCAGCGCCTCGCGAGCGACGAGATCGCTGCCCGCCGCCGGGGGCGCCGGAGCGACGCCGGGAAGGTCGGTTCCGGAAGGACCCGACTCCCGTAGGTGTAGAGCGCCGCCGTCCACGAAGCCGACGAACCGATCGTAGCGGATGCGGACCCGGTTCGTCTCCTTGACCGTGCCGAGCACCTCGACGAAGCTGCCCTTGTCGACCTTACCGACCACGGGCGAGCTTTTCGCACTGGTCTGTCGGATCTCCTGGCTCGTCTCGACGGTCGCGCTGCCGCTGGCGACCGCCTCCTGGGGCGTCGCAGGGAGGCTCGCCGCCTTGGTCGGAGCGCCGTCCTTGCGCCCGACGACGTTCAGGAGGTCGCCCGCCTGGGGCTCGCCGCCCGGCGGGATGCCGGGGTTGGCAGCCACCACGTCGTCGGGATCGACGCCCCACGCGGCGGCGACGGTTTTGAGGGAGTCGCCCGGCTGCACCTCGTAGGTCCCCTTGAATTCGTAGCGGGAACGCTGCTCCTCGCTCAGCTTCGCCTCATCGAGCCCCACGATCACGCAGAGCTTCGTGCCCGCCGCCGGCCGCTCGCCCTGGCGCAGGCCGTTCAGGGCGCGCACGACCGAGGCGGCGGTCCGGTTTCGCTCGGCGAACGCGGCCACGTCCTCGCCTTCCTTGACCGGACGGTTTTCGTAAAGCAGGGCGAAGGGGCTGACGCGCCCGCGCAGGCCGACCACCGACCAAGCGTCGGGCTTGAGCCGTCCTGCGCGGATCGCCGCCAAGGGATCGTCCACATCGCCGGCGGCGACGACCGCGACGAACGACACGCTCTCGCCCGCCTTCGCTCCGTACTCGTTCGTTTCGAACCGCACCGGTTCGCCCGCCTTTCCGGCCCGCGCCTTGGGCGAATCGCTCGGGGTCAGTACCTCCACCGCGTCGCCCAAGGCGTTCGTGCCGAGAATCGGCTCCGGGCGGCGCCCGCCGAGGCGATAGATCTGGACGCGCCCCGCCGCGCGAGGCCGCACCCAACCGAGGAGCGTTCGAGCGGGCGGCGAGACGCCGAAGTCCGGCGCGGTCCGCAGGTTCGCCGCCAAACGACCGTCGCCGCTCAGGCCAAGCTGGCGCGCCCAGTAGGACGGCGTCAGCAGCGAGAGCCGCGCCCCGTCGAGACTCACGGTGACGCCGAGGGCGGCCCCGAGCAGATCGAGATCGACGTAGGTCGCCCCGCCGACGGGATACGGATACTCCGAGACGGGAATCCGGCCCACGACCGCCCCGTCCGTACCCAGGACCTCCGCCGATGCGCCAACCTTCACGGACATCGGAATGCGGACGCGGGGCTTGCCGTCGAGCAGGACGTCGTACGACCTGCCGGGTTGGACGCTGAGGGTTCCCTTCCCGTCCGTCATCTCCCGGATCGCGTCGCGCAGAGGGGCGAGGTAGACGTCGAGTTCGAGCACGACCCGTCCGAGGTCGGCAGGCTTACCGTCCACATCGACCTTCAGATTCGGAAGAGGCTGCTGGGCCGATGCGAAGCCGACCAAAAGCATCGTCGTCAGGCTAGCGGTCGCGCGCATCGTCGGGGTTGACCTCCTCGGGGTAGAGCGCAGCGAGGAGCGCGCGGTTGAGTTCGAGGAGGCGGTCGCCCTTAGGCTTCTTCTTCAGGTCGTCGGCCAGCCGCTTGGGGACGCGTCCCCTCATCGACGCCTCGTCGTAGAGGGAGGCGCCGGAGATCGCGAGATTGAGCAGGGTCAGGAACGTCTCCTTGTCCGCGCGGGTGGGACCAGCCGCGCGGCGCGGGGCGGCGGCCCAGGTGCGGCCCCGGGGGTAGCCCGTCGCGGCGCCGCCGAGCTTGCCCAGGATCGCGCGGTCGGCGTCGTCCTTGCCGCCCACGACCTTCGCGTAGAGCGTATCGAGATCTTTGGGACGCAGGCCGCCCACTAGGGAGTCGCCGACCGCCATCGAGAGGCGGGCGGTGAGGGGCGCATCGTCGGAGATGCGGGCGAGCACGAGGTCGCGGGCTTGGCCGTTCGCCCCTTTCAAGGCGTTCAGGACGGAGATCGCGTCGCCCTCGGAGGCATAGAGCATCGCCTTGACGTGGTCGGCCCCGAAACCGTCGAAGAACAGCCGCTCCTTGTCGGCGGGAAACCGGATCGTTCCCTTCTTCACCTGGGCGCTCGCGCCGTCCGCAGGATAGAAGGGATAGAGACGCCCGTCGACCTCGCCCAGCACGACGAGAAAGCCAGGCGAATCGACCTTGATCTCCATCTTGATCGGACGCCCGACCTCGACCACGTCCGCTTCCGGCGAAAGCTTGATCGAAAGCTTCTTGGGGCTCGGATTGTCGAGGTTCCACGCCTCGCGCAACGTCTTTCCGCTGGGTGGCGGGGACGGGTCGCCAAGTTTCGGCGCGTCGAAGGTCGGGGAACCGAGGTAGCCCGCGGAGAGGCTCGGATTCTGGGTGCGGCCCGAGTTCTGGAGCTTGCCGCCGATCACGCTCTTGACGCCTTGGTGGGCGTCGCCCCAGATCTCCTTGGGCTTGAGCGTGCTGAGGAGGGCGTAGGTGAAGAGGCCGTGCCGCTTGCCATCGGGCATCGTGCCCTCCAGGGCCTGCTCGGTGGAGAGGGCGGCGGCGTAGTAGCAGACGCCGGAGTCGCCGCCGGGCGGCTCCTCGGCGACGTTGGGAGGCGGCGCTTTCGCCGGGGCGGGTCCGAATCTCACGCTCCGGTCCTCATAGGGATCGAAGAAGCGAGGCTTGAACCCATCGGCGCCCCGTGCCATCTCCCCCGCCGCCATGCCGCCGGAGAAGCAGCTGTCGAGGATCACCGTCCGGGAACGGGCCTTGATCCCGGAGACGGCGGCGTGCAGCTCTTCCGGCGTGATGTCGTTACCCTCGCGCGAGCAGTTGCTCGGCATCAGAGCGTAGTGGGGGACGCTCCGGCCGTGGCCCGCGAAGTAGAACACGAACCGTTCGCCCGGCTTGATCGAGCTGGCGATTCGCTCGATCTCGCCTAGGATGCCGGTGCGCGTCGCGTCGAGATTGGTCAGCAGCCTGACGGTAAAGCCCTCCTTCTTCAGGAGCGCGGCCATGCCCTGCGCGTCGTTCAAGCAACCCCCGAGGGTGCTGGCGGCGACGAGGGGTCGGTACTCTTGCACCCCGACGACGAGAGCCCGGTCCGCCCTCGCGGAGAGGGGCAGAAACAAGAGGAACGGTACGAGGGATCGTCGCATTTATTCACCGACACGCTTCTGGAGGGCCGCGATGGCCGCGCGCTCTTTCTCGCCCGGGCCTTTCTTCAGGGCGTCCCGGAGGATGATCCTGGCCTCGAACGGGCTGTTCGAGGCCAGTTTGTAACGAGCGATGACGAGGTCCTTGAACACGAAGCCGGGGGCGACCTCTTCGAGCTGGGAATCGGCCTCGGCGTAGCCCTGCTTCGCGGCGGCGGGGTTGCTCGTCTCGACGATCCGCGAGAGGGCGAGAAGACAGAGCCCGACGTCCTCCCCCTTCTGACGATTCCCGGCGACTTTCAAAGCTTTCCGAACCGAGGTCTTCGCCTCGTCGGTGCGGCCCAGCGCGGCGAGGGCGAAGGCCCGCACCGCGAGATCGCCTGTACTTCGAGCGCTCCGCGTCGCGTCCACGGCGGCCACGTAGTCGCCTCTTCGGTCGCTCACGAGAAGGCGGTAGGCGGCGGGAAGCGAGCCGGGAGCGGTGGAGGGACGGACCGGATCGATGGGCGAGATGGGCGGCGGGGTCGTGCCCTTGCCGCCGACCATGGGAGACGAGACCGGCTGGCCGTCGGGTCCGATCACCGGCTCCGTGGCGGAAGGATCGACGGGCGGGTTGGTGACGGCGACCTCGCCCGCAAGCTTGACGATCACGGTGGCGGGCGAGATCGACACGCCCCGACCGTCGGCGGTGAAGGCGGCGATCGAGACGGTGTCGCCCGACGCCTTCTCGGCGGGCAGTTTCACCTTGATCGCGTCGTCTGTCCACCCGACGACCTTGCTCGCGACGCCGTCGATCAGGACCTTGCCCAGCGTCTCGCCGAAGTTCACCCCGCCGATGGTCAGGGTTCCGCCGGGCGGCACGGTCGCGGCTACGGAGCCCGAGGCGGGGCCGGCGGTGGGCTTGGGCGGCTGGCCCACGAGGAGCGAGGCGGGGTCTTTGACGACCGGCAGGAGCGGGCTGAGAAAGGTGAGCTTGCCCAGCCGCTTCGCGCCGACGACGACGTGCTTGCCCTCAAGCCCCTTGTCGGCGATCGTGACCATGACGTAGTTCTCCGATACGCTCCGGGGCTCGACCTTCGGATCGAGCGGCTCCCCGATCGGCGCCTTGGTTTGGGGATCGAACAGGAGGATCTGGCTCCCGATCAGGTTCTTGCCCGAGACGCGGAAGGGCTCGCCCACCTTGACCTGAGAACGGTTCGAATGAACCTCGGTGATCCGCTTGAAGTAGACCTCGTAGGAGTAGGCCGCGACCTGCCACGCGAGCAGTCCGCCGATCACGAGGCCCACCAGGCCGCGCGCGTTGCGCAGGGCCGCTTCGAAAAAGCCGGTGAACGTGTCCGGGATCGGCGGACTGTAGACGATCTTCGCGGGAGCCGTCGGGGTGGCGAGATCGCCCGTATCGTTCGCGACCACCGCGCCGCCGACGTTCGAGCCGCCCGGACCGAACGCGGCCTCTTCGGCGAGCGGGGCGACGGTCGGCGCGTCGATCCGCTCGATCGCCATCGGGATCGGGGTCGGAGTGATCGGCCCCCGGATCGCCTTTAGCCGCGAAACGACCCGCACGGGCACAGAGCGGACGGAGGTGGACCCTGGTTCAAGCGGCGGGACCGCGAGGCTCTGGGCGAGGGTGTTCACGAGAGCCTGCTGGGGTCGCGGCGGCTTCAGGCCGACGTAGAGCCAGTCGTTACCCTGGTTCTCGACCACCATCTCGAACTCGACGCCTCGGCGTAGGATACCGACCCGCCGCTCATCGGGCGCGTAGGAGACGGTCCAGCGGAAGAAAGGCCGCACGATCACCGTGATCGGGATCTCGACGATGCGTTCTTTTCGCGCTTGGCGCGGGTCGGAACTGACGATCCGCGACTCGACGACGACCGTGGCCTTGTAGACCCCGGCGCGGCACTCAGGCTTCTCCGGCACATCGAAGGCGAGAACCACGTCGCGGGTACCGTCGTCCCGCACGAACAGGGTGAGCGACTGGCCGCGCGGGCCGGGCTGGTCGGGCTTGTCGGCGGGCGGCGCGTTCGCGTCGGTCGCGGCGGGCAGGGCGGAGACGTGGACCCAGGCGTCCTGCCAGTAGGGTTGCTCGCACCGGACGCGCACGGTGTAGCTGTTCTGCCGGGCGGAGGCGTTCGTCAGGCGCAGGGTGGCGGTTCCACGCCCGACGAAGCCTTCGGGAAGCGGCTGCTTCTGGGGTTTGCGGCCCGGCACGACGTCGATCTCGGGATGGAGCAGCTTCACGGGGCCACCTTCAGATGGATGCGTAGGAGTTGGGGCGCGCCGTCGGTCGTCAGCATCTCCCAGACCTCTTCGCCGCTCGACGGACCGCTTCCATCGACGCGGATCTTCGCGGTCAGGGTCGCGCCGGGATTGATCGGCTGGTTGCCGCCGGAGGTGAGGAAATCGTTCACACGGAAGCCGGTGGGAGCGTGGGTCGTCCAGAGCACGATGGTCTGCCCGCCGCCGCCGTTCGCGCCGGTCAGGTTCTGGAAGTTCAGGCGCGCGGAACCGGAGCGGGGAACGCTCACGGTCACGTCGCGGGCGGCGACCTTCACCTTCTCGTCCCCGACCGTTTCCGCCTTCGCCTCGCCGAGACCCGCCGAGAGGGCGAGCTTTCCCTGGGTTCGGGTCGGCACGAAGCGGACGGCGACCCCTTCCGAGCCGCCGACGAGGCGCGGACCGATCTCGTAGCCCGTGCGCTGGGCTTGGCCGTACTCCGCCACCGTCGGGGCGTCCTTCGCCTCGCCACGCCCCGCCGGAACGGTCTGGCTCGCGCCTTCCTGAACGCGGTTCAGCCGGAGCAGGGCGTAGAACGGCGCGGACCAGCGCAGGTGCACCTCCTGCTGGGAACCGGCGTTCGGCGTCCCGACCACGTAGTAGGTCCCATCGTCGCCTTGCTTCGCGTTGGTCACGCGGAAGTCGGACGCGCCGCTGGAGAGCAGCACGACGCCGAGAGCGGCGAGGGGCAACATGACGAACGCGGGCAGGGGCAAGATACGCCAGCGGGAGGCGACGAGCGTCGCGACGTTGCCCGTCTTCGCTCCGTTCGCCGGATCGGTTACCGGAATGGCACGAACGTTGACCCGGTGCCGCTCGCGCCAGCCGAGCCACCAGACGCCTTTACGCACGATTCGCAGGCGGTGGACGATGGCCGTGGCGGGCGCGCCGGCCCGGGGCGAGACGAGGCTAGCGATCTCCTTGTCGAAGACGTAGCGCCAGGCGGGCGTCTCGTAAGACTCCCGCAAGCGCGTCACCCCCTCCTCGTCGGCGTTCTCCTCGGTGACGGCGACGCGGTACGCGGTGTCCGTGTTGCCGTTCGAAGCGACCTTCAAATCGAACGGCACGAAGCGCGACAGCGGCGCGAACACCCCGTTCGAAGCCTTCGGCGCGGCGAGCGAGACGGCGGGCACCGGCATTACCTGAAGCGTGAGGTAGCACGAGGCGAGCGGCTGTCCCATAAGCCCGAAGGAGGCGGTAAGGGGATAGCCGCCCGGCTCCGCGCCGACCGGCGGCTTGAGGAGCAGGGCGACGTCGCCCGATCCGCCCGCCGTGACGTTGACCTGATCGCGGACGAGGGAGATCCAGTCGGCGGCGAGCGAGCGGTCTTCCTGCAGCACGAAGGTACGGACGCCCGACTTGTCGTTGTGAACGGAGAACGTGACGAGGACGGTCTCACCGGGCTTGACCGCGACGACCGCGCCTTCGGCGGGGTCGGCGATCTGACGATCGGCGGAGACGGCGAGCGGCTTCTCCTCCTCTTCGATCGGTTCGGGCTCCTCGAAGGCGACCACCCGCGCCTCAGAAACGGGGATCGGGATCGGCTTGGGCGGCTCAGGCTTCAGGTTCTCAACCAGCGCCGCTTCGACTTGCGGCGGCTCCAGAACGACGGGCGCGACGACCACCGGTTCGGTCTTCGGATCCTCTCCGATCGGTTGCGAAACGATCGGCGGATCGACGGTGTTCTTCGCGACGACGAACTCGGCGGGCGGCAAGGCCGCGGCTCCCTCGCCCTGAATCCTCAGAACGCCGACGAGGGGATCGAAGGGATCGCCGTCCAGAAGCAGCCGGACGGAGAAGGGATAGTCTCCGGACGCCGCGTCGGCAGAGGGCGCGACGGTCACGAGAACGGCGCCAACATCGAACGGGGCGACGGCGCGGGGCCGCGTTTCCGCCCAGGGGCCGAGGCCCTCGATCTCCGCAGAGAACGTGACGACCTTGTCCGCGTCGTTGCGGCACGTCAGCCGCAGCTCGACGCGTTCGCCGGGCGCGACGATCTGCGTCGCGCCTTTCGGCGGATCGGTCACGGTCTTCGGGGGAGCGAGGTCTTCCATGCGTCAGATTCGGGCGAGTTGCGCTTCGCGCCGGCGTCGGGCGGCGAAGGCGACCACGTTCAGGCCGAACTCCACGGCGCGGCGTACCCGCTCACGGGCGTCCTCTGCGTCGGGATTCGGAACGCGGCCCTGCCAAGCGCCGCCGTAGTCGCGACCGCTCAGGAACACGCCGCGTCCCAGATCGGCCTCGAGTTCGCCGCTCGCCGCCCCACCGGGAGCGCGCGGAAAGAGGGCGTGGCTTTGGAGGATGCGAGGCTCCGACGCGACGTCTTCCATGACCGCGCCGACCGCCTCCGCGACCGCTGCGAACGACTTCGCGAAGCCCGCGTCGCCGCCCGCCGCCTCCGCGAAAAGCGTGCCGCCCCCGTCGAGGTAGCGGCGCAGACCGTCGAGCTGTTCGCCGCTCGGAGGCTGGAACTCGCCGCCGCAGGCGACGTACAGCATCAGCGGATCGGCGTCGGTTCCGGCGGTGCGCAGGTTGAAGGTGCCCTCGAAGTTTAGGTGGAAGCCCAGGCCGTTCGACTCGCGGATCAGGTTGTAGAGTCCCGCTCGGTTCGGTTTCCAGGCGCCGGGATCGACGACGGGAAGAAAGGCCAGCTCGCCCACGCCGCCATCCGCGAAGCAGTGCGGGAAGGCGAGCTGGCGATAGAGCAGATTCAGCTCGTCTTCGGCGGGGTCGAACGCCACCCTCGCGTCCCGGATCGCCGACGCCTTCCCGGAGCGGTCGATGCGGGCCAGTTCCAGGTAGGGCGTCTTGGGAAGCTCCTTCGTGAGCGTTACCCGACGACCTTCCACCAGCCGGTAGTGCTTCTTCCCCGCCCCGACAACGATCTCGGAGCGGGCGTCCAAGGTGTCCTCGTAGGTGAGGATGATGTACGCCTGCCCCTTCTCTTCGGGCGTGAATCGCGCGGGTTCGGAGAGGACGATCGTCCTTCCCTGCGCGTCGATGGCGACACCGGGCGCGATCACGATCTCGCGATCGTTGCCGACGGAGCGCACGGCCTCCAGCCCGTACACGATCCCCGGCCGGTGGACCCAGGCGGCGTGGAGCGCGCGGTGGGCATGGTGCTGACCGTGGGCCTCGCGCCACACATCGGCGTCGATAGGCAGTTCGTTGAACGGCTGGATGCCCGTAATGCGTTGCGAAAGAAGATCGGCGGCCATGGCTCAAGCGGTCGCGCGTGGGACCACGCGCAGGGTGTAGGCGGTGTGGGCGGGCTTCTCGTAGGCGACGATGTCGTGCAGGATCGCCTCGTCGAGCGCGGACGGGTCGGGCACGGCCACGGTCACGACGAACGTGTGGGGCGGGATGTCGCCCAGGCTTGTGCCGGGATAGCCCAAGCGGGTCTGCGGTCCCAGGCGCATGCCTCGGACCGGCTGGTCGTCGATCTCCGGAACCGTCCCGGCGTAGATCTCCAGGTAGCGGGAAAGGCCGCGACGGGTGCCGCGCCAGCGGAACAGCTCGACCGCCTCGTGGATCAGTCGCCGCCGCTTCATCTCGCTCCAGCCCTCCTCGGGTGGCAGGCAGACCCAGGCGCCGAGCCACATCAGGAACTCGGAGGGGGTGGAATAAGGGCCGAGCAGAGCGTCCATGCGGTCGAGTGCCCGGCGGATCGGCTTGAGGGCGTCCTCGAAACCGAGGAGGTAGCGCGTGAAGAACGGCGTCTGTCCCTCCTCCTCCGTCAGGCGGCGCATCGCCTCGCCGTAGAGCGCGGGAAGCGAGGCGAGCAGGCGACTGTCCGGGTGGTCGAGTAAAAGCGAGCCGGTCAGCGTCCGCAGGGTTTCGCCCGTCGCATCGTCGAGGATCGCGACCTCGAAGAATCGAACGCCCGGCTCGACGCCCGGTAAGAGATAGAGACTGACATTGAGGTGGAACGTGCGCCGCTCGCCCGCCCGAAAGAGGGCGACGAGGCTTTCACCGAACTCCGAGACGCGATCCTGCTCGTCGAGGGCCGCGCCTCCCTCCAACTCCCGCGCCCGGCGCGCGAGGAGTTCCCAGCGCGCCCAGCCGGACCGCAGACCCTTGACCACGAGCCGCAACCGCCGCGGCTCTTCGGCCTCGACCTCCACGACGACCCGACGAGCCGGTTCCGCTTCGTGCCAGATCGGTGCGAACCGGGCGAGGTACGCCTCGGAGGGCCTCGGCTGAAGCTCGATCGCGAGAGCGTCCGGTTCCAGGGTCGCGCGCAGAGAGGCGCGTTCGAGCGTCGTCAAGGGAGTTCCGCCCCTACGGATTCCATTGGCACCATCCGGATGCGATGCTGCCGGGTCGCGAGAAGCTGGTTCTCGGCGGGCCGCACGCCCGTCTCGATCGGCACCGGCGCCTCCGGGCCGAGCAGCCCTTGATCGTCGTTCACCACGCTCGACGTCGCGATCCGGGCGTCGAGCAGGAACGCGACGCCCCGCACCGCCCCGACTTGGGCGTAGACGTCGGCCAGCGTGAGGGCCCGCCGAAAGGGCCAGCCGTCGCCGTTCGGCCCGCCGTAGAGAGGATGGAGGTACTCGTCCAGCCTTTCCTGCACCCGCCGCGCCACTCCGTCCGCGTCCACACGCGGGTCGGCGACGATGCGCAGGTCGATCGACACGAACAGGTAGTCCGGCTCCGCGACCTCGACCACCGTGGTAAGGAGACGTCTCTCGTCGAGGAACGTCTTGACCGTCTCGGCGACGCGAGGCGAGACCCGCAGGTCCGCAGGGCGGGGAACCGTGACCGAACGCGGCAGGGCAGGCACGACGAGGATGCGAACGGTCCCGGCGCGCGGCCCGTTCGGGCGATCGGCCTGCAGCGGCTGGACGCAGCGCGCGCGGCCCACGCTGGACGACGCCTTCGCCGCGAGGAACTCGAAGTCCTCGGCGGTCACCGCGCGGTTTCGGACTTTGAGAGACTCTCGGGCGCGCATCTTCGCGTGCTCGAGTTCCTCCTCGTTCCGCCCACCCGTCGCGGGGCGGGGGTTGGTCACTCCAGCGACGTACGGATAGCCGCTCTTGAGGGTCCGCACCGTGTTCTCGCGGACGTTGCCCCGAACGCCGCCCCCCGTGCGGTAGCCCGAGATGCCGACGACCAGTCCCTTTTCGGGAACCGCCCCGTAGACGTTCACGCCGCCTTCGGGATTCTCCAGGGCGGGGCCGAAGGCGATCTCGCCCGTCAGCTCGTCGCAGGTGAAGTGGCGGTCGTTCGGGCCGCTCCCACTGAAGTCGTCGACCCGCGTCCAGGGCACCCAGCCGTCCATGTCGTTCGGACGATCGCCCAGCGGGCCGACGAGGATCGTCTCTTCCGAACGGAGCGAGAGCGTGGGCGGATACTTGACCCGGAACGTCTGGCCCGGTTTGCCGTCGCTGACGCCCAGGGGCTCGTTGCGGACGATTCCGCAGGCGCTCGCGGAGACGGTCCCGCCCACCGTGCGGGCGGAGACGGCGGTGATCTCCGGCGGCTTCTGGTAGGGGTCGGGAACGCGCCCGTCGGTTCCGAGGGGCGGCACGTCGATCGGGTTCGTGGTGTAGCGCGCCCGTAGCCAGAAGGCCCGGCGCCCGGCGACCACCGACTCGTCCATCACGGCGGGTAAGGCGAGATCCACGGCGCCGTTGCGGTTGAAGCCGTACGTCGCGTCCCGCACGACCTCGATGCGTTGCCACACGCCGGTCGCGCCGTTCAAGACCTCCCAGACTTGGGCGGGGTACGCCTCGTTGAGTCCGGTCGCGGCGGCGGTGACGCAGGCGACGTCGAGTTGGACGACGTTGCTCGACACGTCGTTGCCGAAACCGAAGTAGAGGGCGTTGCCCGACTGAGGGACGGGGCTGTAGATCGCGTACGGTTCGCCGCCCTCACCCAACGCGCGGGCGAGGTCGCGCGCGCCTTGACCCGACCGCTCCGCGCCCGGCGCGTCGGGCTGGGGCATCGCGACCAGGTGGCGCAGGTTCGGGAATACCATCCGCAGGTCGCGATCGGTGGCGAACTCCACCGCGTCGTCGGCCTCGGTGCGAAGGGTCGAAGCCGAGGTGCGACCCGCATAGAGGGTCACCGCCTGCTCGTCGTTCTCGACGGCGCGGCTGAGACTAAAGCGCAGATCGGTGCGAGCCGCCACGGGAGGACCGAGACGCACGCCTAGGAGGTCGAGGAACCGGACGTGGTTGCGCTCCGGAATGCGGTTCATCCGGTACTGAAGTCCTTCGGCCAAGTAGGCGAACAGCTCGATCAGGGTGACGCCGGGGTCGGAAACGTTATGGTCCGACCACTCGGGGCAACGCAGGCCGATCTGCCGTTTCAGGTCGTCGACGATGGCTTGGAAGCTGCGGTCGTCCAGGTTAGGAGCCGGAAGGGCCATCGACTACTCGCCTCCGGGGATGGTGTAGAAGGGGAACACGAGGTTCCGGGTCGAGTTGGTGGCGACGATGCGGTAGCGGACGTCCAACAGGATCGCGCTCTCACCGTGCGAAGGGGCGGCTTGGATGTCCACCCGGTCGATTCGGGGCTCCCACATCAGCAGCGCCTCCTGGGCGTAGCGGCGCGCGAGACCGATCGTAGAAGGATCGTTCGGAGCGAACACGAGGTCGTGGATCTCGCACCCGAACTCCGGGCGCATGGGCCGCTCGCCCTTTCGGGTGCCCAAGACGATCCGGATCGCCTCTTCCACATCGGCCTCCTCGTGGACCAGCTCGATCTGCCCCCGGTCGTCGAGCCTGGGCGGAAAGCGCCAGCCCGAGCCCAGGAAATCCTTCGTCGCGTTCCGCATGGGTCCTGAACCATATTTTAACAGGCAGAGAAACCTGGATTGGGCGATTTGACGCCAAAGACGACGATCTTTCGGAAGGCGCCCTTTTAGGTCAGGCTGGGTACGAGAGAGATTCGGCGGCTTACGGCAAGGGACGACGCGCTATCCGTCCCATAGCTTTGTCCGTTCACCCCTTTCGTCCGAGATAAAGGGGAGCCGGACGAAGCGCCATCGCTGCATCGGGGGCTGCCCTAGCCCCCGATGATCACCGTCGGATCGCCGACGGCGATGGCGTTGACGCTCGTCATCTCCTGGATCGTGTCGCCCGCACGGCAGGCAGGCTTGCCGTTGATGGTCACCGTCGCGCTCGGCGTGATGTCGACTCCGGGACCGTCGGGGATCAAGACCTTTACGATCGGACAGGCGTGGACGCTCGCGCCGGAGGCCGCCATCGCGTTCCCGACGGCGGCGACGCCGTCGGCGGCGACCTTCGCCAGGTTCGCGCTCGCCGCCGCCGCACCCGGCGTTCCCGCCGCCGCGGCGTTGGCGGCGGCGGCCTTGGCGACGCTTTCCGCCGCCTGGGCGACGGCGGCCATGATCGCGTCTAGGGCGGCCGCCGAGACGCCAAGCCAGGCGGGCATCCCGCCGATCAGGACGTCCGGACTGGGTGGGCCGGGCGCGAGGGGACTGCCGTGGGCGGTCATATCGCCGATGCGGGCGGCCGGGCCGGTCGGCATCAGTTGATCCGGACGACCTTGCCGCGAAGCGCCGCGTCGCCCTGTCCCACGAGGTTCAGCGTCCCCTTGGACTCCAGATCGATCGACTCGCCCGCCGTAAGCCGGAGTCGCCCACCCGCGTTCAGTTCCAGATCGCCCGCCGTCGAGACGACGATCCGGTCGGTCGCGAGGTCGATCACGACGCGCGTCCCGCGCACGGGGTCGTCGACGGTGAGGAGTTCGGCCTCGAGGTCGAGGGCGACGAGTTTGCCGGAACGGGTGGCGAGGGTTTCCATCGGTTATCTGAGTGGAGGTGGAGGTGGGGGCGGAAGGGGGTTGGGACCGGGCGGAGCGACGCCCGGCGGAACCTCGAAATCGGGATTGCCGCCTCCGCCCCCACCGGGCGCGGAAGGGACGGCGGGCGCGCCGGAGTTGATGGAGACGTTCGGAGCATCGATGCTGACCGATGCCCCGCCCGAGATGCTGACCGCGGTCGCGCCCGTGATCGTCACCTCGCCAGTCCCATAATCGATCGTCACGAAGTTCGATTCGTCCTGATCGGACATTTGGATAAACGTCGACTCCTGCACGATCGCGACCCGCGCCCCGTCTTGGGTCGTCATCACAACCTGCCCGTCGTTCGTGGCGTAGACCTGGTGCTCGGTCGGGGTGACGAAGCCGACGCCCACGCCGTCGGAGAGCATCAGGTGTTCGCCGCCCGCCGTTCGCAGGTGGATCGTCCCGTTGTCGTCGAAGTCGAGCACGTGGCCGTAGCGCGTCCGAATTCTCCGCCTTCGGACCTTGCCGCCACTCACCGCGTCGGACGTCTTGAGCGGCGGCTTGTCCGCGCCGTTCCAGAGCCCTCCCAGGATGTAGGGACGGTGGATGTCGCCGTGCTCGAAGGCGACGAGCACCTCGTCGTCGATCTCGGGCAGGAACATGAAGCCGCGACCCGCGCCCGCCATCGGGGATGCGACGCGCGCCCAGTCGCTCTGGTGGTCCTCCGTGAGTTGCGGGTACTTGACCTTCACCCGGCCGAGTTCGGAGGGGTCGTTGTTGTCGGTGACGATCCCGACGACGATGTAGTCCGTCTTCGAGGCCGCCGCGTTGTCGCCCGCCGCGCCTCCCGCACCGGCGCCGCCCCCGAGGGTCTCCATCAGGTTCGAGGCGCGTTTCCCGCTGATCACGAACTGGGTGGTGAGTCCTTCGGAGAGCGAGTAGGTATGGGTCACGGCGGTGACGATGTAGCGACCGCTGAAGCGGCGGCCGATGTTGCCGATCTTCAC
>CAZEWR010000034.1:0-58780 GCA_964516175.1 uncultured Fimbriimonas sp.
CGCCCGTAGCCGCCGCCGCCGCCGCCGAAGCCGCCCCGGACGCCCCCGCCGAAGCCGCCGCCGCCACCGAAGCCGCCCCTGCCGCCGCCGCCGAAGCCGCCCATGCCGCCGCCCATGCCGCCGCCGAAACCGCCCATGCCGCCGCCCATGCCGCCCATGCCGCCGCCCATGCCGCCGCCCAAGCCGCCGCCCTGAGTCTGCGGCGTGTTCTGGATCGTCGAGATCTCAGGAGCGAGGCCGTAGTTCTGGCTGCCCTTGTCGGTGCCGAGCAGGATCGCGATGAACTGCGGGTCGGCGTACCGGATCTTGATCTTCCGGCGCACGTTCCGATTGGTGGGGATCGCACCAACGTTCGCGTTAGGATCGGTCGTGGTGGTCACCGGATCCTCACGGCGGACGATCTGGTAGACGCCGCCCTCGATCCGGTAGGTCGCCTCGACTTGGCGCGTAATGTTCTGGAGAGCCGTCTCGAACGGAACGTTCTTGAGGCTCACCGTGATCGTGCCCTGCACGTCGGGCGCGATCGTGTAGCTCACGCCGACGTTCTTGAACAGCGCACGGAGGGCTTCGCGAACGTCGGTCGACTGGAATTCCAGCGAGGCGATGTTCGTCTGCGACGGGTCGTTCTGCGCGAACGCAGAGGTGGGGGCTCCGGCGAACATCAGCACACCGAGCGCTGCGCCGAAGGCGAATTTCATGGTCTTGGTCATTGTCCCTTCTCCACTCTTACTTAGAAGCGCGGCCGAGCGGATCGCTACGGCCTCTTTTACCCTGTTCTACGCCGAAACTAACCTTCACCAGGGCCGCCACGGTCACCGGGACCACCGGGACCACCAGGATAGCCACCGCGGCCGCCAGATCCACCCGGACCGCCCGGATAGCCTCCTCCTGAACCGCCGGGATAGCCTCCCGCGCCGTTTCCGCCCTGCGCGCCGGTCGCCTCACCGTATCGCGGCGTTTCCAACCGAACGATAACTTGGGTCGGCTTGGTGTTGCCCGATCGCACAAGCACCGCCTTGTCCTGGTCGATCGAAGCGACCCGCCACGGGCTGTTCGGGATCTTCATGCCCGGAGTGATGAGCGTTGAGACCCCTCCCTCCTCCAAGATCGCGAGTACGGAGTCACCCACGACGATACCGGAGAGACGCCGGTACGGCTGCTCTTCCGGCGGCACCACCTCTTCGTCGACCACCGGCTTAAGCGTCAACGGAACCGTCCCAAAGCCGCCCGCGCTTCCAAAGAACCGCTCCGTCTCCTGCTGGCTCTCGAAGTATTTCTCCTGAGTGGTCAGAGCAAAGGGATCGGAACGCGCCGTTCCGTAGGCGCCAGCGCCGTTGCGCTGAGCGACGACCTTCGCAAGACGGTTAGAATCCACGATCGACGAGGGCGGAACTCCAGCGTCGGAGGTCGCTCGATAGGTATCGACCGGGGTCGGTGCGGTAGCGACCGGATCCGCAGGCGTGAGAGCTCCCGTCATGTTGCACCCCACCAAGGAGGCGGCGAAGACCGCCGCAAGGGCGGATCGAAGTGTGTTCGCGTTCATAGAAACCCTCATCGCTCAGCGCCCCCTCCCGGCACGCCCGGCATTCCCGACCGACCGAACGGGGCCCCACCCATAGCGCCGGGCACCCCTGCCCGAGTCGCTCCCGAAGCCGCTCCGGGCAAAGAGGCCGTGACCGGAGCCGTATTCGGCGGGAAGATATCCTTTCCTCGAATGTAGCCGACGACCGTCAGGTTATAGGTTCCCGTCAGGTTGGGGGATGTGCCCGTGATCTGGAGCGCGTCCGCCACCGCCAAGTAGTGCGGCATGCTCTTATAGGAGCGCACGTTCGCCATGATCTGCGCGTAGGTGCCCTGGACCGTAATCGGCCCCAGGTCGTAGATCACGACCGGGAACTTAAGGCTTGGATAGTTGTAGTAGTCGGCCAGAAGCGTCGCGCTGTCCGTGTTCGTCGGCCCAGGCACATCGCCCCCGACCGCCGATTTCACGCCCCCCTTTCTGATCTGGGCGTTGACCGCACGCTGGACCGAATTGCGGAATTTCTGGGTATCGACCGTAAGCTGGAAAGGGTTTACGGCGAGACTTACCCCGCCCCGACTGACGTCGGACTCGGGCGTACGAACAGCGACGTAGCCGTTCCAACGGGCCTCCTCAAGACGAACCGCACGCTTCGCGTGGTCGACTCGGCGATTCGCCGCAGTCTCCTTGTTGGCCTCAGCCTGGAGCGCGTCGTGGTACTCGGTGTACCGCTTCGTCGCCTCGATAGTCGGCGCCGCCTGGTGCAGCCAGGCAAAGGAAAGGATGGCGACAGAAACACTGATCGCCATGATGATGATGGTCCAAAAGCTCAGCTTCATCGGTCTAGTCCACTCCCGCGCCGGATCGGCCGCCGCCCGGAGGGCCTGAGGGCCCCATGGCTGCTCCAGGGGCTCCAGGAACACCTGACCCAAAGCCTCCCGCGGCTCCTCCCACGCTTGCCGCGCCGCCAGACCTCAGGGTCTCCGACGCCAGGGGAACCCGCAGGTCGCGCGCCACAGTCATCACGATCGTTACCACCGAGTCGTTCGGAAGCGCCCCGCGCGTGTCCGTCGTGCCCGACCCGAAGCTTCCCACGCCCAAATAGCCTTTCGGCGCCGCCGAAGCCTGAGTCTGGAAGTAGGCGAGCCGCTCAAGGCCGTCGTCCGGAATCGGAGCCTCGTCCACCTTGCGCATTTTCCCCTTCTGGTCGCTTTGCGTAAGCGAGGGAACGACGGGAGCGTTCAGACTGTAGCCCGAACGCTCGATCGTGACGGCATCCTTGAAGCGGTACAGCGCAAGCATAAGGTCCGCGTATTTCTGGTAGCCGTTCAGAGTCCCGACCATCGTCACCGTCGAGACACCCGGACCGGCAGGTACGGCGGAGATCTGCTGAAGGCGGTAGTAAGGCGGGATGTACCTTTTGACGTCGTCGTACAGCTTGGGATAGACGTCGTTGTGATCGATCATCGCTTGAGCGAGCTTCGAGTTGCGGATGACGTCGGTCGCATGAGCGATGATCACGTCCGCGCTCTTCGCCTTCGCGTCGACGCGCGCCACATCGTTCGGCAGAGAGCCGATGCTCGCCTTCGCCGCCTCGAGCGACGTCTTGGGAATAAACGTGAGCATGGCGGCCCCGCCGATCGAGACGAGCACGATCAGCAGGCCGACGACGATCGCCGCGCGTCCCTGACGGGACTTCTTTTCGGTTTGGGGCAGTAGGTTAAGCTTCATCCCGCAGTCTCAGTCGAAGAAGATGTGCAGACCATTGCCGATGGCGATGGCGAACTCGTTACGATGCTCGTCCACGAATTCCGGGGCGACCTTACGCATGTTGCTGTTAAGACGCCGCAGAGGGTCGTATGCGTCACACTCGATTCCGAGAGAGCGGCCCAGGAACGTACCGAGACCCTTGAGCTTCGCGCCACCTCCCGTCAGGTAGACCGCCTCCACGTCGCCGCCGCGGCTCCGGAAGTAGTCGATCGAACGGCGGACCTCACCGAGGAACTCTTCCAGGACGGGGAGGATCGCGGTGACGATCGGATCGTCGTTCGTCGGAACGGGCGTATTGTCGTACACGGGCTCCGGTTCGGGCGTTGTCGCCGGGGCCGTGGCGTCGTAGGGATCGGCGTCGAACGAAGCCGGGGCGTCGTAAGCGAGCGGGTCGCTAGGATCGGCGTCCATCGACGCCGGTGGCGCGTACGCCATCGGATCGTAAGCCGGGGCCTCTTCCTGGAAAGGGTTGAAGGGCGAGAAGCCCTGCGTCGCGTCGCCAGGATCGGTGAAGTCGGCAGTGCCGAAACCGGCGTCAAAGGGGTTGGGAGCGGCAAGACGGTCCGCCATGTCGTCGGGGATCACCAAGCCGTCGCGCTTGGCCGTCTCCGCCTCTTCCATGCCCATCCCCATTCCGTCCGCGATGGCGCGAGTAAACAGTTCGCCTCCCATCGGCACCTGACGCGGCATCAGGAGCTTGGCGCCGTGATAGATGTTGATGGACGTCGTCTTGTGGCCGATCTCAACGAGGCAGAGGGTGCGCTCTCCACCATCGGCGTAGTTCTGCATCACCGTCCGCGCGAGGCTCAGCGGTTCGACGTCGATCGCCTCCGTGTTCTTGCCCGCTCGCTTGGTGGCCTGGATCACGGTGTCCACGGCGGACTGCGGCGCGATCGCCATCACCACGTCCATGTTCGCGGCGTTGGGGTCCTCGCCCCCTAGAGGCTTGAAGTCGCTGACGATGGTCGACTCCGCGAAGGGGATGTTGCGGTTGATCTCCCACTGCATGTGGTCCTTCAGTTCCGCCGGGTTCATCTTGGGAACCTCTAGGGTGCGGACGAGGACGCTGGCCTGCCCCGCAAGGGTGACCACGGCCATCGGGGAGGAGGCGCCGGAAGAGGCGATCGCCTGCTTGAGCGCGTCGCCCACGGCGTCGGGATTGAAGATGCCGGTGTGGTCGACCGCGCCCTCAGGCGTGTCGGCGATACCGAGGGCGGTCACGACGGGCTCTCGACCTTGGGTCTTGATCTCGCAGACTTTGATCTTCGAGGAGCCGATGTCGATTCCAAGGACGCTGGTGAGCTTTTTGGCCATAGGGGTCGGGGAATCCTCTTCCGCGCTGGAGACCCATCTTATCAGAGGGCTTTCCAAGCTGTCAACGTCGGTCCGGGAGGTTTTGACACTTAACCGACGGGACGATGGTCCTAAATGGATCGTTGCGGGGAACTTTCGGCGCGGAACTTGCGAATAAGGTCGCTTTTAAGATCGTCCGCCGTTCGCTCAAAGTCGTGCGATCCGCAATAAACGCCACGATGGCCCGCGTCCTCCTCGGAGGACGCGGGCCATCGTAGAACCTAGCGTCGCTTTACTTCGCGGACGGCAGGAATCGCGGCGCGATGGTCTGGAAGTACACGTCCGGCCCGCCCGCGCGGGTCGAGGTGTAGAACATCCAGACGAGCGGCGGACGGCCGACGATCGGGAACGGATCGAGGAACGCGGTGATCTCGCTGTCGTTCACCGCCTCGTCCACCGCGATCAGGGCTTCGTTCTTCTCAAGGACGAGGGATACCGTGCCCGTTTGGACCACGTTGGCCACTTGACCGTTGTTCGACTCCTGAACGCCCGTGTAGTTGACCGTAATGGGGCGCCCCTCATCCTCCGCCATGAAGTACACACGGCCGTTTGCCGGGTCTACCTGGAAGGGATGCAGGGCAGGACCGCCGTCGGTCGCCGCCACGCTGATCGCGACCACGCTTCCATTCTCGTTCGTCGCGATGCGCGAGGGCAGTCGAATGCCCAATCGCATCGATGTGGAGTAGGGGCGTGCGGTCACGCCTCCGCCTGCCGCTCCCCGTCCGTAGGCGAAGAAGTAGCGGTCGTTGCGCGCGACGACCGAATCGCTCGGACGGGAGACCTTCGTCTGATTGCCGACGAACCAGTAGGGATAGTACGTCGTGGTGGGGGTGTCGTAGACGTACTCGCTCACGGGTCGGTCGTCCCACATACCGTTCACCGCGCTGTAGCCCGCCGTCCCACCCGGAGTGACCCGGAGGAAGGTCGGCGTGTAGGTGAGGCGCAACTCGGCGTTTCGACCGGGAGTTCCCCCCACGAACTTGACCGTGCCGAGTTCGGGGTCAAGGTAGACCTTGCCGCCAAGACGCGAGTCGTAGGCGATCAGGCCACTCTGCCGCTCGATGGTCGGCGCGCTGGCGAACAGACTTGTGTCGGCGCCGTTCGCCGCCGTCTGGACGAGCTGGATGTTCGCCTGACGGCTCCAGAGCACGCCGCGCGCTCGGTAGACGCCCGCGCCTTCGTTCACCAGCCGCTCCCGTCCCTGTTCGGCCATAAGCGCGAACGGACTGCCCGCTCCCTTGCTCTCAACGCTCTGGCCGTTACCGTCCACGAGGGTTCCGGTGTTGGCGTTCAAGAGCATCCGGCTCAAGTAGACCTCGGCGTTCGGTCGACCACGCAGCTTGCCCGCGAAGCTCATCTCGACCATCGGCTGGCCTGTGCGGCGGTAGCCGCGAGCCGTGACGCTCGGGGAGAACACGGACGAGAAGCCGTCGCCGAAGCCCAAAGGCACGGGTGCGGCGAAAGCGCCGCCCGAGAACCGGGTGGCGGTGATGGCGCTCTGCCCCGCGCTCGTCTCCGCGTAGAAGACGATCCCGGCGGCGTTTCCGAGTTGCAGGACCGACGGCTTGCCCTTCGCAGTCTGCGGGTCGCCCGGCACCGGGATGGGATCGCCAGGAGTGACGACGGCTCCGTTCATCGCGACAGGAGCGATGAACACGCGGGACAGGCTTAGTCGTCCCGTTGCCGTTGAGACCTGGGTGTTGCCCACGAAGGCCATGTACGGCGATGTGAACGTTCCACCGAAGGGACTGATCACCCCACCCTGCGCGAACGCGGGCGAGTTGAATCGTAGGGTTGCCTGAATGGCGGTCCCTTCGGGGAACAGCCCCGCCGTGTTGGAGGGATAGCCGTTGCCCCCGTTGCCCGGGGTGAACCACTGGTCGTTCGTGGCCGGCTTGAACTGGGTCAGGTCGTAGAGCGGCGAGTTGCCCAGCGGAGCTCCCGTTCCGTTCTGCGACATGGTCACGTTGCCGGTCATGCCCAACCCCGCGAAGTAGAGCAGGCTTGGGTAGTCCGCCAACGGAACGCCGGTGTCCGCCGCCTTCGCCAGCCGATCGCTTTCCCAGACGACGGCCAACGCGCCGTTCCCCATTCGCAGGGCGGCCGGGGCGGCGTTTCGGAATCGCTTCCGGTCGTCTCCCGTCTGTCCCAGGTTCGGGTCGTACAGGTTGTTGTTGAGGCCGAAGTTCGCCGGATTGTCGATCATCGGAGCCGTCTTCGGAGTGACGCGGTTCGTCATCCGCGTCTCACGGACTTTGAAGGAGACCGTGATCGGGTCGGAGTACGGCTCGTACTGGCCTCGGAGGAGGTTCAGGATCTGGTCGTCCCCGTAAAGATTCTCAAAGACGCGAACCTCCGTCGAGTAGTTGCCCACCGGGAAGCCGATCGGCACCGAGATACCAACGTTCGGTTGCGTGGAGTTCTTCAGGTCGAAACCGACGTCCGTGTTGATCCGACCGTCGAACGGCGTTCTACCGTTGGCGGTTAGGCCAGGGAGATTCGGGTTGGCCCGCGGATACGGGTTCACCAGAAGTTCCGTCGGCGTGCGGTCCGTGACGCGCGGCTTCTGAAGGATGACGAGGTTTCCGCCGCCAAACCGGTTGGTCGGCGAGAACGTCGTGTCGATGTTGCTCCAGAGGCTGCCCGGCTGGAGATTTCCGTTCCCATCGAGTAGGGCGGCGGAGAGCCATGCCATCGGATCGTTGTCTTCCGAGTAGATGCCCCAGATCTCGTTCTTCGCCTTATCGGGCGAGGTTCCAGGCGGAGGCGTCTCGTTCTTGGCCTTCGTGATCCGAAGGTCGAGCATGTTGACGTTGCCATCGTTGCGGATGACGATCGGACGGTAGGCGTCTTTCCACTCACCGACCCATGGGTTGAACCTGCCCCGGGTGTTCCGGCCCAGCGCGTTCGCCGGATCGAGCGCGTCGTAGCCCGTACCCGCCGCGAGGGAGCCAAGGTCCACGCTCGGCGTACCCGTTAGGAGGGAAGCCTGCGGCTGGACCGCGACGGAGTAGTTGAGAGCACGGTAAGCCTCCGAAGAAGTGCCCTCGTTTCGAGTCAGGTCGTTGTTCGAATCGACGAAGACCTGCACCCGACCGAAGTAACCCTGAGGCAGCGTATCGATGTTGTTATAGTTTCGACGACGGTGCAGGAGGTCCGTCGGATCGTACGTGGCGGGCGAGTTGAACGTGGTTCCGGTCAGGTCGACCGGCGGTTGGTAGCGCGGCACGTCGATCGTCATCTCAAACGGCGTCGGACGCACGACACGGTTGTTGGGAACACCGTTGCCGCCATCCTGTGCGAGCGTGAGTTCCGTGACCAAGCCTCCCGAGAGCGATGTCGGCGGCCGCAAGGTGACCGCCGTCAAGATGGGGTTCTCGGCGTTGCCGTTCGGGTCCTTTGCCGCGCGCACCTGCTCTCGCCCGATGTTCGGGTAGTCGAGGCTGCGGTTCGGGCGATAGGCCGTCGCCGCCGAGTCCTCGAAGTTCGGGTACAGGGACGGAAGCAGGGGCCGGATAATGCCCGGCTGGCCGCCTTGGCGCTCCAGGTTGGAACGTTGCAGACGGACGTTGTTCAGGCCCTCGGGGCGCACAAGCACCATGAGGCTCCGGTCGTAGACATCGAACCTCGCAGTCGCCGACCCACCGTGATTCGCGTAGCCCGCCGAGGCCAGCAGTTGGCTCCAAGGATACGTGACTTTGGTCACGGGATCGGTGGTGGTCGGAGAGCCGTTCACCAAGTTGCTCACGTTGGAGGCGGTCAGAAGGTTACCGATCCCAGACGAGGTACCCGTCGCCGTGGGGACGTCGTACACCTGGATGGCGAGCGGGTTCGCCATCCGGAAGTTGATCGCCGAGCCGCTGTTGGCGGTCGTGCTCGGTCGCGTGTCGTTCAAGACCTCAGCCGCGGTTCCCGTGGCGGAAGAGGTGGTGATCGTCGCCGTGATCTTGCCCGGGCCTGGGGGCAGGGCGGTCGATCCGGCGCTGTTGAACGTGAACGGATAGATCGCGTAGCCGTCCTTCCGGATAACGTTTCCGCTCGCGTCGGTCGGGTTACCGTCTGCAGGGGGAGACTGTCGATTCTGATTGTACTTACGCGAGTCGATCTGCTGCTGGCGAACCGTCTTGCCGTCCACGCTGAGCGTGAGGGTGACCGTCGGCGCCGGGACTGGATTGTTGTTCGAGTCGGTCGTGGCGTACGGGAAGTCGTACACCATGACGTAGGCGGTCTCGCCCCACTCGAACGCGTAGGGGTTCCCCGCCGTCGTGGCCGGTCCCTGGTAACCCGGGTAGGCGGGATCCGCCGGATCGTTGACTTGGAACCAGTTCAACGATCCCTGGCCGTTTTCGTCCACGTTGCGCAGAGCGTTGTAAGCGCTGCGGTTGACGAGCCGGATCTTCAGGTTGCGGAAGATCGCGCCGTACGGATCGTTCGGCGGGATAACCGGATTGACGCCGTAGTAGAGGCCCGGGATCAGGTTGTTCCCGGCCGCTCCCTTGTCGTCGAGCGCGTAGAGCGAGCCCATCGCATCGGTGAGATAGGTCGAGTTGTTCGAAGCCGCCGCGCTGTTGAGCGAGGCGGGGAAGTTCACGCCGTCCGCGACGTAGCCGTCGAAGACGTTGTAGTCCTCGGCGCGGGCGAACGCCTCTCGCATCCGACCGTCGTTGCTCGGAACGATAATCGTCGGGAACAGCTCGAGCCCGGTGGCGACGTTACCGACCAGCGTGGCGTTCCGGTTGTAGGCGCTCGTGAACGTGAACGTCAGGTTCGCGTCGCTTAGGACGTCGAGGTCGTTGGTGGCGTAACGGTGGGTGCCCGCCGTGTCCGTGTGGGTGGTGGGGACACCGGTCGCCGCGTTCAGGGCGTACAGGAACCGGTTGCTGTTGAGCGCGTACACCTGGTCGACGTGGACCGGTGCGGTTGGGGTCGTCGCCGACTTGTTACCGTCAAGAAGCGACGCGGGCACGGCGAGGGTGCCGGTCACGAACGAGCCGAACTGGTTGACGATCGTGTTGGCGGTGTCGTAGCCGTTCCCCGCGCTGAACACGTCGGTGGCGCTGTAACGCAGGGTCGCCCCGGTGTCGTGGACGTCGTTCGTGTTCTGCGTGGTGCCGCCGTTGTACTGCCAGACGATGTCGCCCGTTTCCGCATCCAGGCAGTAGAGACGCCCGGCGCTGTCGTCGGTCGAACTTCGGAGGGTTCCGAAGTAGAGGCGTCCCGCGCCCGTGTTCGGTCCCGTCGCCGTGGACAGACGGAACAGCGTCGGGGTCATGACGATGTTGGGCAGGGTCGCTTGGTCGGCTTCCGGATAGCGCCATCGAACGGTGGTCGTCCGGGTGTTCGTGCTGCCGAGGGCATCCAGGGCGTAGATGCGCCCCTGGTAGGCGGGGACGTAGACGGTCTGCGTTCCGCCTGCGCCGGTGTCGGCGTTGCCGAACACGATCGAGCCGCGGAAGGCTCCGAGATCGCTGGCCACGCTGGTCGTGGGGTAGTCGTCGGGATAGGTCCAGATGCGGCGCGTGGTGCCGATCTTCCGGGTCGTCCGATCGTAGTCGCCGCGACCCGCCATGTCGATGCAGTAAACGCGCCCGTTGGTCGCGCCGACGTACAGGTAGTCCGCATAGACGGGGTTGGTCGCGCTACCGCCGGTCTGGACGCGCGCGACGGCGGCGGAACTAAGGTCGAAGCCTTGCGGCATGATGGCCGTCGGCACGTTATCGGCGCCGAGGGCGGCGTTGTAGGTGCCGTCGATCCCTTCGGTCAGGTTAGGGTCGTTGAGGGTCGTCGTGGTGGGATAGCTCCAGTACTCCCAGGTCGTGCCGTCGGTGTTGCCCGTCGCGTCGAGGCAGTGGATTCGGCCCGACTCGTCGGGAACGACGACGACCTTGGTGTCGACGTTGTTGATCTTGACCGTCGCGTGGACGGGGGTCGAGTCGATGGCGGAGTCCTCGTCGCCGACAAAGCGGATCGCGTCCGCGTAGGCGAGCTTGCCCGCGTCGGCCTGATTCGAACTGTAGTTCGTCACCACCACCGTAAGCGGAGCGGCGTTGGTCGAATCGTTGTCGTCACGGACGTTGCGATACCGTCGGAAGCCAAGCCGAACCCAGCCCGGTCCCTGTCGGCTGGTGTTAGGAACGTCCTCGTTCACGATCGCGGTATCCACGAGCGCGCCGCCTTGGTAGACGTTGAAGCGGACCGAGGTGCCGAACGCACCCGTCTTCTGGCCGCCGACGTAGGCGTAGAGGGTGTAGTCTCCGGTGTCCAAGGTCGGCGCGTAAGTCGCGGTCGCGATCGCCGGAGGGGTGGGGGGGGTCGTGGTGTTGTCGTCGACCACGATCGGCTTCGTCAGGTAGTCGGCGCCGATGTGAGGAGCGGCGGTAGCCGCCGTCCAGCCGCCAGCGGCGGTCGTCTGATTCGGGTTATCGACGTTGACGGCGTTCGCCGATTCCTGCGCAAGGGAGTAGCGCCACACCTCGAGCGGCGTCTCGCGACGGGGCAAGAGAGGGTTGGTGTTGTCCGTGATCGGCCACCGGTTCGGGTTCGACTGGTAGCTGATGACGGTGCCGGCAGTGGACTGCTGAAGGGCGCTGTCGACGGTGGAGGTCTGGTACTCGTTCAGCGCGACGGTCACACGCGCGTCGATGTCGCCATCGGGCGCGGAAGGAACGGTCGTGCCGGGGGTAATGGTCTGGGTGACCGGGCTCGCGCGGTATTCGCCGATCTGAGGCGTCAGGCGTGCGGCGTCCGCGTAGACGAGGCGAGTCCGCGCGAGCGCCTGCTCGGCCTGGATCGTCATCGACGGGACGGCCCCGTCGATCAAAAGGGTGCCGTCCGTAGCGCGCGGCACCGTGTTGTAGAGCCGCACCCGGATGGGATAGCCCGCCACCGAGCCGTCGCTCTTCGCGTTGCGGAACGGGAAGAGGCGGGTCGTCGCGAGCCCACCGTTGCCAAGGCGCACAAAACCGCTACCCGCCGCGTAGGTGTCGACCACGTCGGTGTAGCTCAGGTTCAGAGCAGGATCGCCGTAGAAGATCCGGTAGACGTAGTAGCGCTGCGGGAAGAGGCGCTGGGTTCCGGAGGTTCCCGTTACGGCGGTCGTGGGACCGACCGGCAGGTAGGCATAGAGCTGATAGTTCCGGTCGGGCCCTGCCGGAGGCGTGAACGTCCACTCGAAGTAGCGCAGGTCGCTTGCGTTTTGCGCCTGCGTCGGGTCCGATTGGCCCTGGAGGGAAGGCGTGCACTCCGTGAAGACGTAGGAAGGTACACGGGTCCTCAGGTTGGGCGTATAGCCGGCCGGCTTAGGCGGCGTCGGGGTCGCGGCGCTGTAGCGGTTACGGAACGCGAGGGTGTAGGGCGAACCGGCCTCGCTGGCGACGTCGACAGGGCCGCGCCAGACGTAGGGCGCGATGCTTCCGTTGGTGAGGGCGACTCGGCCCGCGTTGTACAACGGATCGTCGATGCCGGGGTCGGCGAGGGTGCCGTTGCCGTAAACGGAATAGAACCGATCGGCGGAGTCCGTGTTGTCCAGGGTGAGCACCGCCCGGTCCGCAACCGTATTCTGCGTAGTCCACCGCAGATCGTTCCGGCCAGGGTTGTACCGCTGAGGGTCGCCGTTCCGGTGCTGGCGGTTCACGTACGCGCCGAGAGATCCCCAGTCGCCGGGAATCGGCGGGGGCGCCGTCTGCGCCCGCGCCTCCGAGGTTCCCATAAGGATCCCGAGGGCGCTGGCCAGGATACCGACGCACGTCTTCAATGCCTTGCGATTCATCTAAAGTTCCTAACTAAAAGATCACCGACGATCTGCGAACACCGGGGAAACGATCCCTCGAATGCCCGTGAGAGGCGGCAGTTCAAACTGCAGGCTGCTCGACGTAAAGCCGAGATTCTGCGTTCCGTAGTCGAAGGTCCGACCGTCCAACAGCGACACGTCTCCCGCGAACGAAGTCCCATCATACGCGAGTCCCCGATAACCATTGACGACTAGGATCTCGCCAGAGTCTAACCTTCTTGCGTACATCGGTCGGAAATACCGCGCGTTCGTGTCCGAGACCCTAGAGGCGAGACGCAGGGTCGAGTACGCCGCCTCGTTGAGCATCCAGCTCGGTCGGAGCGAACCGCCTCCGCTAGGATTCTGCGTGGGATCAAGGTTCGCGTTGCCCAGAACCGCAGCGCTGATCGTGAACTCGTAGACCGCGTCCGCGTCCGTCGCCATCGCGCGGATCGCCGCGTTTCCAGCGTTGTCCACGACGGTCTGGGCGGTTACCGCCATCAGGCCGCTGAACGGTCGATCGTTCTGCGCAGGCGTGTTGGCAGCGAGGCCGGTCGCATAGCTCGCGCTGTTGGCGGAGTCGTAGTTGCCCGTTCGGCTTAGGAACTTCGTGTTCCGAAGATCCGGGAGGCCAAAGCGGTCGAACACCCGGGTTCCGCCGAGCGGATCGAACACCACGATAGCGCCGCCACCCGCGCCCGAAGGTCGCGAGGGGGCGTTCGGGTTGTCGAGGCCGGCCGAGGATCGGGTGACCCGCGACTTGGACACGCCCGCGACGTAGACGTAGCGGCCGCTTCCCAAGGTGCCGACGTAGACGCGGCTGATGCTGTTGTAGTACGTCCCGATCTTGGCCACGCCTTCGAGAGCCGGGCTCTGCCACGTCAGGACGCCTACTTGGGCGACCCCCTTAGCGTCGACGACGGGCGAGCCGATGCGTCCCGTGGTCGGGTCGACGGTGTAGCGATCCGCCATCTCGACGATCCGGCCGTTGCCAGAGTCCGCCACGATGTAGCGCACCCAGTACTCGACCGGCGCCTGATTCGAAACGACCTCCTGAGCGCCCTTGTAGACGTAGCCCTCGTAGGTCGTGGCATCGCGCGGATCGTTGAAGGTCAGGGGATCGTTCGCCCGGTACGAAGCCGGCTTGTACTGGGCATCGAGAATCATGCCGTCCAGCGTACGCAGGGCGGTACCGTCCTGATCCATCAGGATCACGCGGTTGGAACCCGCGTCGACCACGAGCAGATCGTTCTCACCCACCGGATAAGCCTTTACAGGGCGAACCAGCGGACGAAGCTCGGCGGCTCCGCCCCCATTGCCGACGCCGGAGAAGCGGTTGCCGAAAACGTTCGCGACGGGGTTGCCGCTGGAGTCGACCCGGAGGAGCCGTCCTTCGTCGGCCACCAGGAAGTCGGCGCGGCCCATGCCGTAGATGCCCTGGTTGCCCCACGCGACGACCGTACCGTCCCCGCCCGCAACGCCGCCCGCCGCAGTCGATTTACCGAGGGCCGTCTGGCCGAGGCGAACCTTCCACTCTTCGAACGTGACGCCCCTCGTCTGGGGCATCCGATAGTAGGGGCTCGCCTGGAAGGTCGTCGGGTCGGATGCGTTCGTGTAGGTGATCTGGAGAGCCTGGATCAGCCAGGGCCTCGCGGTAATCGCCTTGGCGAACGTACCCGTGGTGGGATGGTCCGCATCGATAGACCAGACCACGCCCGACTGCCCGAGAGTACCGTTCTTAAGGATGTTCGGCAGGCTGGAGTCGGCCGCGATAAAGACCTCGCTACCCGCCACGAGCGGCGCGCCCTTGACCGTGCCGCCGTTCCACAGGCCGAACCAGAGAAGCGGTGACCAGCGGTCCCCTTCAGCGTCCGGATTGCGATAGATCAGCGGGCGCGCCTCCGCGCCATAGCCGATCGGCTGGCTGAGGCTGATCGAATCGGTGATCTCGTCACGCTGGGCAACGGTCAGACTCTCAACCCGGATGATGCCGTTCTCCTTGTCGACGTTGAGGTTCGCCCAGGCGAGCGAGGACTGCGTCGGGGTACGCCCCGACGGGGTTTGCGCGGTGCGTGCGTAGTCGGTCTGCGTGATCCGGGGATTGGTCCCCAGCGCCGCGCCGACCCGCAGTTCCGGCGTCTCGGGTTCCGCCTTAAAGGCGGCGAGGACCGCGACCGGAACGCCGGGGAAGCTGGCGGTCTTGCCGCGCAGGGCGTTGATTCCGATGTAGGCGATTCCGTTGCGGACCGTGACTCCGCCCGAAAACCGAAGATCGGTGAAGACGTCGAGGCTCGCCGGGGGCACGATAGACTGAAGCATCTGCTTCATGAAGACCTGCACCCCGTCCTCGTCGGCGATCGTCGCGGGCACGTTGGTTCCCACGAGGCTTCCGAAGGTCTGCGTGTACTGCTGGTTCAGGCTGTACTTCGTGACGCAACGGAAAGAGCCGTAGCCCAGGTCCTCGCGGAAAGCCCAGTAGGTTTGGGTCAGACCGGCGCCTTCCGTCAGGTGGAGGGTTCCTCTCGGAGTCAGGGCGATCGGCCCGAGGATTCGCTCGGCCTTATCGTTGGAAGACTTATCCACCGGCAGGATGATCCGGCTTCGCGCGATGTTTCCGCTCAGGCCTTTCGGATCGCGCCCCCAATCGATGGCGTAGTCGATCCGAACGTTCAGATTAAGAGCTTCCCACTGAGCCTGCGTCAGATTCTGGTAAGTGGCGGCCAGCGAGTATTTGAGGGTGCCCGAATCGGTTGCCGTCGGAGATCCATTGAGGACGGTCTCCACCTGCACGGGATCGCCATTGGCTTTGGTGATGGAGACTCGCGGGGCGAGCTGCAGCTCGATCGGCCCGGTGGACGCCGGATTGTAGATCGGAAGCTGACCTCGGGTCGCGGCCCGGGTGGTGAAGGTGATCGAACCCCCGGCGACCTGCACGGAGAACGGCTTTTCCCCCTTGGCGCCAAGCCAAAGGCTGACGAAGGCGGGTTGCGGACTCGCGTTCACGTAACCCGGCGCGTACAGCACCCGATCGACGCCGCCCGCGCTGTCCTGAATCGGAATGTAGCCGATGGTCGGACTGGCGGTGAAAGCAGGCAGTGAGGTCCCGTTCGCGACCGTGGCTCCCCCGACGAACCAATAGCCCGTGTTTCCGGCCCCCGTCGACACGCTCTGCATATAGGCGTTGCTTCCAACGTTTCCGTCCAGCTTGACCGCCCAGATACGGCCAACGCCCGTCTGGCCGTTTGGCAGCGGCGTCCCTCCGGGGGCGCCGATCCCAGAAGTCGCCGGCACGCTGTCCGCAACGTAGGCGATCCCGTCGTAGACGGTAGGCGGATTGATCTCACCGCTAAGGTTCGCGGTCGCGTACTTGTTCTCGTCCGGAGGCGACACTTGGAGCGTCGGGGTATGATCGGCCCCTCCGATCAGACGCTGCTGAGCCGACTTCGGGCTCAGATTGAACCCGTTCAGACGTCCGGTCGAGTCCACGACGAGAACGACGTCCCCGCCTCCCGCCTCCGGCGTCTCGGCGCACACCGGGACGCTGATGGGGCTCGGGAAGGCTTGGCTGATCCAGACTACGTCGAGCGATCTGCCGATCGAGGTGTCGCGCCAAGCGTCCTGCACGACGCCCGCGTTGTTGACGATGCCATCGTCCGGATCGCCATCGCCGTCGAGGTCGCGTCCGGGTACCGCGTCGAACACGACCACCCGGTAGTTGTTGTTCGCGACGTCGTGGATCGAAGCGACGAGAAAGCCTTTGTAGGTGACGGGCGAACCGACCGGCACCCCCTGGCCGATCGCGTTCCCCGGTCCGTAGACTCCCTCGGCGGTGAACCGGGAGAGAACGGGGGAACCGGGATCGGCGCTTGCGCTTCCCTGCTTGTGGCTGCCACCGGCGGGTTGCTGGTAGTTGCTTCCCAGAGAGACGATGTTGACGGCGAGCCGCGCGGCGGCGCGTGCCGTGGCCCCGAGGCCGTTTGCCGAGTTCACCGCGTTCCGGAAGCCGAGGTTAGCGCCGGCGTTGCCCTGGCTGAGATACTCCGCCGCTCCTCGCGCAGTGACGACGATCGCGCCGTCGCCCAAGCGGGCCGATGCGACGACCGGACTGTTGCCGACCCAAGCAGCGCCGCGATAACGCGAGAACTCGCCCACAAGAGCCCGCTCGTTAGCCGTCGGAGGGTTGCCGTTGTAAGGCTTAATAAGACCTAGCCCTCCGCTCCGGTTAAGAAGAGTCAGGTCGTTGCCGGTAACCTTTCGGGGACCGTTCAGGAGGGGATCCTGCGGATCGCTGTAGGCGTTGCCGGATGCGGGAGCCGACTGAACGGCGAAGGGCAGGTTGTTGGGAATGTCCTTCTGGGGGGTCTCACCTGGCCCCGAGGTGTCTACCCACAGCACGCCGCCGCCGTCCACGAACCGACGCAGCTTCTCGCGCTCGGTCGGATTAAGCGACAGTCTCTGGCGCGGCGCGATCAGGAGAACGTCGTAGCTGGACATCTGGATGTCGCTGAGCTGAGAGAGCCGCATCGTCCAGTAGGCGGCATAGCTCTTCGTGACGTAGGCGCCCAGCGGCGCGGCGTCCGTGGCTCCGAGCTCTGCCGCACGATCCAGATTCTCGGTCGTCACCGAACCGGGCGCGAACGGGTTGGTGAACGTCCAGCCTCCGGGCTTGATCGTGCTGGCTTGGTCCAGGTTCTGGAACGCGTACGGCGCCGCGGTCTGACCATACGTCGCGGTATCAGGCTTGTCCGCGTCGAGCAGGAGCACCGCCGCGCGGATCGTTCGCGTCTTGGGCGCGTAAGCCTGGGTCTGAGCGCAAGCCGATGCGCCAAGGGTCAGAAGGCCGATGGCGGAGGCGGCGTGGAAGAAAGAACGCAGGGGATTCATCAGAGCTCTCCGAAGTAAGCCAGCTTCGGGCTGACCGGCAGACGCGGCATGGGAGGCAGAGGGCGACCGACCGAGTCGACACGGATCGGGGTGGCGAGCGTCGGGTCGTTCGTCGAGTCGTTCACGCGCCCCGTAGCGAGGATCGGGTCGTACTGGATCAGGATGTTCGGCACGAAGTTGTCCAGGGTCCGATCGAAGTCGCTGGACAGATGCTGGGTCGGGATACCGATCTTCGCGCCGGTGTCGTCCGTCCGACCGCCGATCCGGCGGGGGATCCAGCCCCATTTGCGAACCCACTCCGACTGCACCGCGATGGGTGGGGGAAGGTTTTCCGCCACGGAGCCCACGATGCTGATCCGCATGTCGAGCGGCTCGCCGTAGAACGGAACTTGGGGCGCCGTCCCATAGCTTTCCAGCCGCTCCCGGTTTGCCCGCCGGACGGCGTCGCCCGCCGTCAGGCTTCCTCCATCGGCGCTCTGGAGATAAGTGATTCGATCCTCGTAGCTCTTGTGGGTGTCGTTCGGCTCCGGGTTGAACCAAGGGCCGGGAATGATGAAGAAGGATCCCTGCTCCGCGAAGATGGAAGCCTCGATCCGGACGTCGCCGGGCGCGAGAGCGGCGCGGGCGAACAGCGTGTCGTTAGCCGCGATGCCCGACACGGAGGCCGGTCGGAAAAGGATGTCGTTCGCTCCCGAGAAAAGGTTGGGGCGGCCGGTACCGAGACCAGAGATCTGGCCGGTATTCGACAGAGTCGGGGTGGCGTCCGAACCGATCAAAGAGAAAGCGCGCGTCTCGAACCGACTTGCCCGTTGCCACGGTTCGATCCCCAGTCCATAGACACGCACCTGCGTTCCTGGCGTGTTCGTCACGTACGCGGTGTAGGCGTTCCGGATGGGATCGTTCTTCTCGAAGAGATAGGAGGTCGCATCGTCCGTTCCCGAGCCGACGTTCACGTTCATCGCGAAGAAGCTCGCCGCGGCGGTCCCGTCGTCCATGGTTTCCGACACAAGCAGCTGCGTCGGGATGAACCCGCCGCCATCGTAAGATCGGTACTGCATCGCGTACGGCAGCCACTGCGCCGGGCTCTTGATGGGAACGCCGGCGGCGTCGGTCGGGTTGAGGGGCAGTTCCGCCAGTAGGTTCAGGCTGCCGGCCTCGGCCCCTCCCGCCGCTTCCATGCGTACCGGGCTGAAGCTCGTCACGCCCGACACGTCGTTCACCGACTTGAGCGTCTGGTTCGCCGTCGGCCCGACGAACGTGGTGGTGTTCACCGCGACGTTGTCGCGGGCCATCAGCATCAGGCTCGCAGTCGGCGGAACCGTGATCGTCTGGCCCCTTGGGGCATTCTGGCCATCTTGGCCGTTCCCGGAGAAAACGTCGTTGTTCGTCGTCCCTTTGAGGATCGAGCCATCGATATAGATCGTCGCCCCCGAGACGAGCGTCATCTGAACGCCGGTAGGGATCGTGCCCCGGACCCGGACGTTGCCTTCGAAATACAGAACGCCGTTGAAGGGTATCGCCGAGTTGAACTGGGCCGGGGCGATCGCGCCGTTGATGTCGCCACCGTAAGTCAGAGTGTCGAGGACGTGCACCTGTTTGTCCAGGCCCAATCCAAGACGATAGCGGATCGTTGAGAGGCCAGAGTTGCTTCCATCGGGTCGCTTCCAGAAGCGCTCCTCACCGTTCGTTCCGCCGCGCTGGATCGTAAAGCCGTCGGGAAGGAGTTGGACCACCGCGCCCTTCGGTACGTAGAAGGGCCCTTGCCAACCGGTGTCGGCGGCTCCGGAGTTCGGGTTGAGCCAGTCGTCGAAAAGCGAGCGCTGGGATCCGACCGCACGTCGTGCTTCGCTATCGGCGGGCTCCTGCCGATCCGAGACGTTGTCGACGTACACGCCCGCACCATGGCCGAAGGCCCCGCCCACGGCTCCGTTCGCGGCGTCGTTCACGCCGGTCTCGCGCGTCATCGAGACGTATCGATTCAGCTTCGTGTCGGGATCGACGGTCAGGGTCGAAGGGGGCACGAGCGAGCCGACGCCGCTGGTGAAGCCGGCAAGGTCCGTTCGCTGGGAACCGTCGAGCACGAGGCCGGAGGCGGTATCGAAGCTGGGATCTTGCGAGTCGAAGCTCGCCACTCCCCCATCGGTCAGGGTCTTCGTCGAAGGCGCCGTGTAGTTTCCACCGACGAAGTCGGTCGAGGTGATCTGGAGTTCCGCCCCGTTCGCGCCAGTGATTCTGCCCGCGACGCGGATACCGTCGCCGAGGGCTCGGTTAAGGTAAGCGTGGACCTTGCCGTAGAGCATCAGGTCGCCGTTCGCAATGACGCTGCCTCCGTAGCGTCCCTGGTTTGCGGGGCCGCGATACACCGCGCCGGAAGCCCCGAGCTGCATCGGGAGGAACGTTCCAACGTCGGTCCTGCCGTTCGGCGTGCCGACGTCGTTGAACGCCTGGGCGCCGAGTCCGTCGGCGATCCCCAGTTCGATCGGGGCCGACGATTTGAAAACGTTGGTCTCGAAGCGAGCGGCGTCGATGATGCCGATAGGGGCGAACGCCACCATCCGGCGGCTCGTCGGGATCTGCGCGCTGGCCGCCGCCATCTGAGCGAGGGCGTTGCCTAGATCCTGAGCGTTGGCGAAGTTCTTGAACTTGATCCCGCCGGTCTGGTTGAACGTCGTCGGGTCGTTCGCGTTGACCACCCCAGGGCGGCCCACCGACTCGATGATGAGGGTCGCCCGCGCCGCACCCGCGTTCCGCAGGGGACCACCCGCACCGGGAGCGGGATTCGCGTCGGACGCACCGTAGCGAACGCGAACGAGCGCGCGACCGCCCGGGTAGGGAATCCGGACGTAGGCACCCAGTCCGTCCGGACCGCCAAGATCGCCCACGATACCGGAAGGTTGGCTCCCCAGATTGCCCGGACGCAGATAGTAGACGTCGGGATCGCCCGTCACGTCGGCGGCGGTCTCGGCGACGACCGTCGGCGCACCGCGCCAGTCGGCCCCCAGGGGACTGCTCACGAGTTGGGAATGCGCGTAAGCGATGCCGCCTGTCGCGAGGTCCGTCGCCTCCGACCGTCGCTGGTTCCGCGCGGCGTTCAAGATATTCCGGTTGATCACGCCAAGGAACACGAGGCCGAGGATCAACAGGACGCCCAAGACGATGAGCGCGATGATGAGCGTCTGGCCTTGCTGGCGGACTCGGATATGGGGTCGGAGGAATCGGTGCATAGGATGCCTAGCGGAGCGCGTTCCGCAGCGTCGCGGTCGACTTCAACGTGATCGTCTGGGCGTTGGGCACGTTGGCTTGGGGATAGTTCTTGACGGTCAACAGGACCTGAAGGACCTCGCGGGTGTCGTGATCGACCACGAAGGTGTCCTTGGGACCGTTGAAGGCGAATCGGTAGCGCACCGTGATCCGGCCGGGCAGCAGGGGCACGTTCGGATCCGAGCACAGTTGCAGGTAGCCCGCTTTGTAGCGCGGCTGGATCTGCGTCGCGATGACGTCGTCGCCGGCAAAGAAGGCGGGATTGGTGAAGGCGGTCGCATCGAATGCGGCTGGATTGAGCGCGGCCGGCAGCCCGAGAACGGAGTAGTCCACTTGGTTACCCGAGTTCGTTGGTTCCGGCAGGTCGGCGTAGACGAGACGATACTGGTTTGGCCCGGGGTTGCCGGTGGTTCGCGTATAGCGAACCTGAGCGCCGTTGTTCGGGCCCGAATTTTGATCGGGGCCGTACACCTCGTCGCTGCCCGGCATGATTCGAACCCGGTTCTGCGAACCGCCCGCGCCGTTGGGGAAGCTGAAACCCTGGATCTTGCGACTTTGCGCCGTGGGATACAGCGGCGAGAAGGTTCCATCCTCGTTAGGCACGAAACGCAGATCGATAAAGCGCTGGACCACTCCCTGAAGTTCGGGATAGGCGTTCCACACCCGATTGAAAGCTCGGTTGACGTCGTAAGGGTTGCCGTTCGATGCCTGTGCCGAAACCGGGCTCAGCGGCGCGGTGGCGAGATTGGGATCGTTCTGAGGCGCCTGAGTGGCGGTCCAAGCCCCGCTGCCGATCGTGACGAAAGGCAGGTTCGGTCGGTTGGTGTTTAGCGGGTTTTCCCCCACATCTTCGATGTTGAAGCTCGTGATGATCTTGCCGGTGCCGGTCAGGACGCGGAACGGCATGAACGTTCGTCGCATCGACTCTTCGGGCGTCCAAAGTCGTGCAGGAAAGGGCTGGGAATCCAGATCGAACTGGTCCGAAACCTGAGCGGCACGGGTAAAGGGATAGGAGCCACCCAGAGCCAGCGTCTGCTCGTAGGTTTTGAGATCGAACAGGGCGAAGTTGTTCGGCGCGTCCAGAATTCCATCGAGCCCATCGGTCGACGAACCGCCCGCGCTGATCGTGACGCCGCCGTTAACATCGATGGTCGCGATCTCAAAGGGCGACGCGTTGCCCGGACTGTAGTCGCGGGGATAGTAGCGGACGATGGCGTTCATCCACAGCCCTCGTTCGGTCGTAAAGGTGTCCGATCCGACGCTCTCGCTGCCGTCGGCGCCCATACCGGGCTTCGCGCTGGCGTTCCCGGCGGCCGGGGTCGCGCTGACGCGGGTCGGACGAAACTGGATGAGCGGAAGGACGCTCGGACGGCTGCCGTCTTTGGGGACCTGGGGCGGACTCCCTTGGAGAACGGGGCGGATCATGTCGTAGCGCGAGACTTCGGTCTGAATGGTGGATACCTTCGCCCAATTGTCCACACGACCGTTTTTCCCAGGGTTGTCATCGCTGACGAAAGGATCGTCGGTGCCCAGGGGATACTGGCCGTTTCGAACGAAGAAGTACGGATCGTCCAGATCTAGAATTCGAGTGTCGAACTCCGCTCCGGCGCTCACCTGATCGTCGGACCTGAAGTACGCCAAGTTGGGACGCCACCGCATAGGTCCCGCGCCGTCTTTGCGAAGCCGATAGACGAAGGGCTGGACCTCCGCCCGTCGAAGGACGTACAGGTTGTCGCGCCTCCCGTTCCGGGGCATCAGGATTCCCGTGTAGGGCTCGTTGTACGCTTCGGTCGGTCGGTTGAGACCCACCCACCAGCGAACGTAGACCTGTCCGGCCTCGACCGGTAGATGGATATCGCCTTTCGGTCTCGTCAAGGTCGGGTCGATCTTGCCCGTGTCCGGGTCGCGGTAGACCGGTTTTCCATTCGCATCTCGCTCCGGCGTTCCCTGGGCGGGCGGGACGAGGTCGATCTTCGTGTTCGCCAAGAAGGTCTCGGCCGTGCCATCGCCGTTGGAATCGGCGTACGTACCGCCGATGTTACGCACGGCGACCGCGTTGCCGATCTCGCGGGCGATGCGCTCCGTCAGCAGACGTCCCTTGTCCTGAGCGTCTGCGAACGCCTGGGCCGTCCGCAGAACGTTGAAGCTCTGGAAGACCGGAAGAACGATCAGGGTCAGCATGATGGCGCTGATCGCCATCACCGTCAGCAGCTCGATGAGCGTAAAGGCTTTCTTCATCGCGTCTCCTCCGCCCGGAGGTAGGTTTCGGTCGTGCTCCGGCGCCAGCTACGGCCCCACTGTTCGAGCCTCGTGATGTTCTCCTGAGAGTTGGTTCCGAGTTGGAACGTTTCGGGATTCCACAACACCCTCACAGCGAGGCTCGCCCCCTTGACACCCTGCACGGGATCAAGGCCGCTCAAACGATCGAACTGGGCGTTCGGGTCCCCAACGAGATCGGCGACCGAGACGTAACCCAACGTGGATGGGTCGGTGACGCGCGGCTTCTGGATCAGGAAGTCCTGCCCTTCCACCGTCTTTACGACGCCCCCACCGGTTCGATAGACGAGTCGATCGATCGTAACCTTGCGTCCGATGTCGCTCGCAGGGAAATAGATCCTCCCCTTATCGCCGTTTCCAGCTCCGTCACCGATCAGGTAGTTGCCCGACAAGACCGGAGCGCTGTTCACGCGGGTGTACTGCGAGGCGGCCTTGATCGGCTGAACCGACCATTCGTTGCGCGCCTTGTACAAGACTCGAAGCGTGCGGTTCGCCGGAGAGACGAGGAGGACCCCCCCGCCGAGAGCCGCAGGGACGATCAGATGGATCTTCCCTTGGACATCCCCCTTGAGCGTCACCACACCCCGGCTCTTATCCACGCTGACGAGGGCCTTGGCAGGATCGTAGCTGGCGAAACCGGTGGAGACGTCCGCCACGGTCCTGCCGTTCGACTGGAGGTTCGTATCGTATTCCTGAACCTGAAAGCCGGTCGTCAAATCGATCAAAACGAGGTTGTCGCGCGGATAGCTCCCATCGCTAGCGGTCGCAGGAGAGGGATCGTAGGGGTTAGAACCGGTCCAGATACCGCTGTTCACCCTTCCGTCCGGCCCGGTCTGTGAGCCGACCTTGATCCCTTGCACCGCGAGATCGAACGAATCGCCCGATCCCGTCGCCCGGAAGTCTTCCCGCAGAACGCGCCAATCATAGACGTCGTAATCGACTTTCGCGAGAAGAGGCTCGCTTAACCCGCCCGCCCGCTGGACGGTCGTCTGCCGAGCGGCGGGGCTGAACACGAGAGACCCGAGAACCGGATCGGTGACCGCCACCAGGAAGGGATCGACAGGCCAGCGCGCCTGATCGAACGCGCTCATCGGCAGAGCGACCGGGGCGTAAAGGGGGGCCACACGAAGCGTATCCACTTCGACCGCACCAAGCGTGTTGCCCGCCGCCAAAGCCCCTGAACTCGTGAGAAGCGCCCCAAGAGGCACCTGCACGAGAGGCGTCGGATCGCCGGCGGCCTTCGCCGGGACGAAAACGCAAAGGGAAACCCAATCGGTGCGCGCAAAGCCGCTCCCGTTCCCCGCATAGCCCGAGAAGCGGACACGATAGTAACGATCGTAGAGCGAGGTCGGCAGGAGAACGGAGGCGTTCGGCGTGCTTGCGTTCACCGCGAAATAGGTGTAAGCATCCAGCGTAACGGGGGTCGTGACGTTGTACGCGGTGACCGCTCCACGCGCCGTCCTTCCGTCCGGCGAGAAAGCCTGAACGGTTTTCGAGGAATCGGCGGGCACGTAGGCCACGACGCCACCCGCCGCCTCGCGAGGTGGCCCGGCCACGCGACTCAGATCGTTGGCGTACACCACAAGCGGAGTGGTCGCGTCGATGGGCCCGTGCTCAAGCACCATCGCCCCGCCGTAAATCGCCCCTCCGTTGGCATTATTCCCGACCACACGAGGACCCGGAACGCGGGACCCCTCGCCCACGATGTGGCGCGCGATGTTTGGACCGGCCGCTAGCATCCAGTTGTCCGCGACCTTCTGGCCGCCCGCGTAGAGCACGCCCTGAGCATCGATCGCGTCGCCTAAAGGGCTCACGTCCAGCGGATCGCGCGTCTGGTTCACCATGGGTACGCCGCCGACGTACTGAACCGTCACGACCTCCTCAGGGATCCCCTCGGGTTTCGCCTTGATCCGCTCCACCTCGTCACGCCCGAGCGCGGTCGCCACGGAGTTGCTGCGCGACACCAGCAGCAGCCGGAAGCCGCGCGGGAAAACCTGCACCACCGCCAGGATGCCGATCAGAAAGATCACGATCACGACGAGGATCTCGACGAGCGAGGTGCCCGCCTGCCGCCGTTTTGTCGTGAAAACCCCCTTCTCGGACCCACGAAGGGCCTCTGCCTGCTGCGTCGTCGCCATATGTGTTCGATAGCCCCCTTTTAGGGCGTGACCGCCCAGGCCTGAGAGGCCACGTTGGCGGAATCCATCGGCCGGGCGTTACCGGCCAGGAAAAGCACGAGATCCTGCTTCTGGTGGATCGGAGCGCCGTTCTGATAATCGCGGAAAAAGCTGTTCCAGGTCACGACCGTCGTCTCGGGTGGGTCGTTGTAGCCGAGCTGACGGGTATCGTCAGCCGCACTCCCCTGCTCGTCCGTCGTCGGACTACACGGATTGGTCGGGACGGTGTAGCCGGTCCAGAACAGTTGGTAGTGCGACTCCATCCGCGTGCTCGTCGGGTTGACGGGCGCGACGTCGTAGCCGCTGATTTTGTAGTAATAGTTGTTGACGACCTGACAGGCACTGCCCTGTCCGAAGGCGCGCTGCACGATCTGCCCCGGGCCGAACTTCTGCAGCTTGAGATTCGAGCTATTCCCCAAAACCCCTTGAGGCCAGTAGGCAGAGGTGACGAGCGGATGGGTACCGTTCTCGATCGCCGTCGTGTCGTAGGGGGCGGCAGGCGCGTTGTCGGCGATCCGATCTAGAGCCGGACGGAACACGGAGAGGCTCTCAACACGCTTCGGGTAGAGAGCGGCCTTGATCGAGTTCGGCGGCAGAACGTTGGCTCCAGACGCGTCCAGGTTGTTCGTGTGGTACTGATCCTGGTAGGGACCGACATACCCAAGAAGGGCCGGAGGGAAGGCTCCCTGGTCGGTCCGATACAGTTGCAACGCGGTGCGCAACGTGTTCATGTTGGAGATGTCGGACGACTTGTAGGCGCCTTTCTTCGCCTGCGCGTACACCGGGAAGATGATTGCGGCGAGGATCGCGATGATCGCGATCACCACCAACAACTCGATAAGGGTGAATCCGTTCCGTCGTCTCATTGACACTTCTTAACCTGCTCGGCCCGAGCATTCAGACTGCTCGATTAGGCCTTTTGTTCCAAACCGGACGCTCGGAGACGCCCGAGATCGCTTCGTGCGGGTTTACCCGAGGGCTTCGGACCCGTGCCATGCCCTGAGCCGGATCAAGGCCTCGTGGAGCCGCTTGGCGCGGGGGCGCTCACCGAGGCTCCGGTCGCGTTGTCCCAGTAGTTTTTCATGCCTCGCTCGATCGGTCCGCCCGCCAGCATGCAGATCAGCGCTCCCGCCGCGAGGTAAGGGCCGAAAGGGATCGTCGTCGCGGACGGCTGCCAATCCTCTTCCTCGTTCACCAGCTCCGCCGGGTATCGCCCCACGATCCATCGCATGAGGGGCGGTACGAACAGGGCTACGACGTCGATACAGAAGAGGTACAGCGCGCCTCCGAGCAATACGAGCGGGATCGGCGTGGCCTCGATCGCTTCCCCTTCCGAGGACGGCGTTTCGGGCTCCGGTATTCCTGTGCCCTTTCGAGATTCGACCGCGAGGCCCACGATTCCGCCGACCAATCCCAGCACGACCCCTAGGCCGACGTTCGCCAGCAGCAGCGTCGGTCCCAGGAGCGCGCCGACGCCGCGCATCATCTTGATGTCGCCGTCGCCCATCGCGTCTTTGCCGAACGCGACCCGTCCCAGGAACACGAAACCCCAGATCAGGGCCCATCCGAGGAACGCGCCGAGGATCGCCTCATGCAACTGGCCGTGCAGACCGTTGTAGAGGAGACCGACGAACAGAAGAGCGGCGTTCAGCTCGTCCGGGATGATGTACAGCTCCCAGTCGATAAAGATGATCGCGACCAGGATCGCGGCGACCGCCGCATAGGCGAAGAAGCCACCCCAGTCGGGGTCGAGTCCGACGGTCATCTTCTGTACCCAGACGATCGCGAACAACGTCCCTACCAGGACCTCGACCCAGAGGTAGCGTGAGGCGATCGGAACCCCGCAGTGGCGACACTTCCCGCCCGTTCGCAGCCAGCTCACGATCGGAATGAGGTCGAGCGCGGTGAGCCGATGGTTGCAGTTCGGGCAGATGGAGTGCGGGGGGGCGACCAGCGACTTGCCCCTCGGCAGCCGCCAGATCAGCATGTTCAGAAAGCTCCCCGCCAACGCACCCAGGATGAAGCCGACGATGGCCGTCCAAGGGGATAGAAGCGGCGCGGGTTCGTAGAGCATGAACAGAGGACAGGATACAGGGAAAAGGGCACAGGGAGGAGAACGAACCCCTTCCCTATGCCCCTTCTTTACCAGCCTTAGAGGCTAGTCGTCGCCTTCGCCCGAGGAGAGACGCGAGATGACGTCGACCAGAGGCATGAACATCGCGATAACGATAAAGCCGACGACGAAACCGAGCGAGACGATCATGATCGGCTCGATCGAAGCGGTGAGCGAGGCGATCGCCGCGTCCACCTCGTCGTCGTAGAAGTCGGCGATCTTCGAGAGCATGAAGTCGAGCGAGCCCGATTCCTCACCGATGGCGATCATGTGGACGACCATCGGGGGGAACAGCTTCGACGCTTCGAGCGGGTCGCCAATCCGGTCGCCTTCTCGGATGCGGGCACGGCTCTCGAGAAGCGCGTCCGACATGACCGAGTTACCAATCGTGCCCGCCACCGTCTCCATCGCCTGGAGGATCGGAACGCCCGAGGTCAGCAGGGTCGCCATCGTACGGCTGAAGCGCGCGAGGCAGACCTTGTGGTGCAGCTTGCCGAACACCGGGATCTTCAGCTTGATGCGGTCCACGACCCGCCGACCAAAGCGCGTCTGAACGAACGCGCGGTAGGCGAAGACGTAGATGATGAGGCCGATCACCACGTAGTGGCCGTAATGACCGATCACGTTCGAGATATTGATCAGGAACTTCGTCGGACCGGGCAGGTTCTCCGGCTTGAGGCCGAGGTCGGTAAGGATCGCCGCCCACTGGGGAACGAACCAGGTGACGAGGAAGGTCACGATGCCCGTCGCCATGATGGCGATAAGGATCGGGTAGGTCATCGCCGACTTGACCTTGCGCCGAAGCTCGACGTCCTTTTCAAGGAAGGTCGAAAGCCGCTGGAGCGACTCTTCCAAGATACCGCCCACCTCACCGGCCTTGATCAGACCGATGAACAGGTTGGAGAAGGTCTTGGGATGCCGCTGCATGGCGCGCGAGAGCGACTCGCCACCTTCGACCTTCTCTCCGATGTCGAGCAGGATCTTCTTGAGCTTGGCGTCCGAAGTCTGGCTGGACAGCACGTCGAGGGATCGCACGAGCGAGACGCCCGCGTCGATCATCGTCGAGAACTGCCGGCAGAAGACCGCTAGGTGGCCCAGCTTGACCTTTCCGAAGGTCTTCGCCTTGGCCGACTTGGCCTTGATCATCGTAAGCTCGGTGATCTCGAAGCCCTGTTCGCGGAACTTGGCCCTTAGAACGTCCTCGCTTTCGGCATCGGCGGTTCCCTTCTGAATGCCGCCGCTGGCATCCCGGAACGTGTAGCTGTAGACAGGCATCGTTTATCTCCGAACCGGAGCGCCTCCCGCGCCCCCTGCCCCGGGAGCCGGGGCGTTGATCATCTTCTTGAGTTCCTCCACGTTCTGGCAACGCGCCATCGCGTCCTCCAGCGTGATGAGGCCCGACATGTAGCGGTCGCGCAGGTTCTGATCCATCGTGAACATGCCCACGTTGCCGCTCGTTTGGATCATCGAGTTGATCTGGTGGGTCTTGGCCTCGCGGATCAGGTTGCGGATGGCCGAGGAGGCCAGCATCACCTCGTTGCACGCCACGCGGCCCTTGCCCTGCGCCTTAGGCAGGAGCTGCTGCGCGATAATCGCGATCAGGTTGTTCGAGAGCTGGACGCGGATCTGCTCCTGCTGCTCGGGCGGGAAGACGTCGACCATACGATCCACGCTCTCCGCCGCGTTGTTCGTGTGCAGGGTAGCGAACACAAGGTGGCCCGTCTCGGCCGCGGTGACCGCGAGCGAGATCGTTTCCACGTCGCGCATCTCACCCACGAGCAGGATGTCCGGGTCTTCGCGAAGACTGGCGCGCAGGGCGTTGAGGAAGCTCTTCGTGTCGGCCCCCAGTTCGCGCTGGTTGATGATCGACTGCTTGTGGTTGTGCAGATACTCGATCGGGTCTTCGATCGTGATGATGTGGTGCGCGTGGTTCGTGTTGATAAAGTCGATCATCGCGGCGAGCGAGGTCGACTTGCCCGAACCCGTAGGGCCGGTCACGAGGATGAGGCCGCGCGGCTTGAGGCAGATCTGCTCCATGATGAGAGGCAGACCCAGGTCGCGGACGGTCGGGACCTTCTGCGGAATAAGCCGGAACGCGGCGGCGCACGACGCCTTCTCACGGTAGAGGTTGACTCGGTACCGGGCTCGACGCGGCAACTGGTACGAGAAGTCGAGCTCGTAGGTCGTCTCGAACTTGTTGATGTTCTCGTCCGAGATGATCTCGTACATCATCCGCTGGAGCTCGACGGGCGTGAAGCTCTCGAAATTCAGCCGCTTGAGCTTGCCGTCGTGTCGGATGACGGGCGGCGAGTTCTGGCAGAGGTGCAGGTCCGACGCGTTCGCGTCGACCACGAGGTGCAACAGTTCGTCGACGTGGAGGCCTTCGAGGGTCTTCTTGGGGTACTTGCCCGCAAGCTCGGAGCCCTCCTCGGGCATGATCACGCCTTCCGGGATCGAACTGTCCGAGAGAACGGTGCTCTCGGTGCTCGCGGCCGCCGGAGGCATCCCACCCGCGCCGGGAACGCCCGGTCGGGCGTTCGGCGGCATTCCGCCCGCGCCGGGAACGCCCGGTCGCGCGCCAGGCACGCCCTGCCCTGGCATTCCGGGACGCTGGCCGGGCTGCCCGGAAGCCGCCTGTCCAGGAGTCCCTTGACCGGGGGCGGGTCGATTGAAGTTGTTGTTCTGCATAGCCTCTCTTGTCTTATCGTACGCCAGTTCCGCTCTAAAAACGAAATGATCGTCGCCGGCGGCTCAAGCCCCGGCGACGCGCCTTTGGAAGAAGAAACCCTTCCTTAGTAGCCTGCGGTGAAGACCACGCGCATGATCTCGCCCGGGTCGGTCACGCCGGAGAGAACCTTGCCCAGTCCATCCTCACGCAGCTCGTGCATGCCGTTCGCCTTCGCCGCCATCTTGATGTCGTTAAGGGGAGCGCGCCGCACGACCATCTCCGCGATTTCCGAGTTCATGGTCATCAACTCGTGGATGCCCGTTCGCCCTCGGTATCCCGTGTTGCGGTTGTTCTCCGCCGGAATGCCCCGGTACAGCGTCACCATCTCCTCGGGATCGTTGACAGGGAAGCCGAACCGCTTGAGGTCGATCGCCGGCACCTCGTAAGGCTCCTTGTTGTCCGGGTCGATCTTGCGGGCGAGCCGCTGGGCGAGCACGCCCATCAGCGTCGCCGCGATAAGGTACGGCTCCAAGCCCATGTCCACCATACGGAGCGTCGCGGAAGGCGCGTCGTTCGTGTGGAGCGTGGAAAGCACAAGGTGACCCGTCAACGCCGCCTCGACGGAGATCTCCGCCGTCTCAAGGTCGCGGATCTCACCGACCATGATGATGTCGGGGTCCTGCCGGAGGAAGGCGCGGAGGGCGGTAGCGAAGGTCAGGCCCGCCTTGCGGTTCATCTGCACCTGCGCGATACCGTTGAGCTGGTACTCGACCGGGTCCTCGGCCGTCGTGATGTTCACGCCGATGGTGTTCAGCTTGTGGAGCACCGAGTACAGGGTCGTCGTCTTGCCCGATCCCGTGGGACCCGTGCAGAGGAACATGCCGTTCGGCTGCGCGGTCATCTCCTCGACCTTCAGCTGGTTCTCGTCGGTGAACCCGATCTTGTCCAGGCCGACCATGGTGGTGGTCTTGTCGAGAATACGCATGACGATCTTCTCGCCATAGGGGGTCGGGACCGAACTGACGCGAAGGTCGTACTCCTTGCCCGAGTGCCGCACCTCGATACGACCGTCCTGCGGGATGCGCCGCTCGGCGATGTTCATGTCGCCCATGATCTTCAAGCGGGAGATCAGGGCCGCCATGAGGTTCCGGGGAACCGTCATCGCCTCCATGAGGACGCCGTCGACGCGGTAACGGACGCGCACCGCGCGCTGCTGGGGCTCGACGTGGATATCCGAGGCGCGGTCGGCGATCGCCTGCTGGATCAGCGCGTTGGCGAGGCGGATGATCGGCGCCTGATCGGCGAGCTTGTCGTCGTCCGCTCCGCCCCCGGCATCGTCGTCCTTGCCCTTGGCGAGGGCCGCCTCAGCCATCGCCTTGCGGGCGTCTTCGCGCACCGCCGCCACCGGCATCGCGGGCGCGGCTGCGGCGGGCTCCGGCGTGTTCGCGCCGGCGGGCGCGGCCACGCCGCCGCCGTAATACTTCTTGATCGCGTCCTCGATCGCCGCCGGTACGGCGACGACGGGGATCACCCGGCAGCCGGACGCCATCTTGATGTCGTCCAGGGCCATGATGTTGCCCGGGTTCGACATCGCGACCCACAGCGTCTGCCCGTCCTTCTTGACCGGGATGGCGTTGTGCGCCTTCACGATCCGGTCCGGAACGACGTTGATCGCCGCCGAGTCGATCTGCACCCGGTCCAGGTCCGCGAACGCCATGCCCGCCTCCTGGGCCTTGGCCTGCAGGATCTCGCGCTCACCGACGAGCTTGAGCGACAGCAGCACCTTGCCGATATCGGTCTGGTTCGTCTGTTTGGCGACCTTCTGCGCCTCCTCCAGCTGCTCCGGCTTCAGGAACCCCTTTTGCAGTAGAAACTGCACCATCGAAACACGCGGCAACGCCATAGTCTCTAATCCGTCTTGTGCGCAAAGGCCACCGTCGAAGCCCCATTGCCCGCCTATTGTAGACCAACCGGCCTATTTTTGGGAGAGTTTCCGGGAGTGGCGAACGATTGAGGGACGGTGTTACGTACGCGGTTCGTTCGCCCGAAGCGAGACGGCTTCGCGTCTCGCTTCCCGAAAAGGCGCGAGCGGCCTTTGAGAACACCCTTCCAGACGTCCCAATCGCGCCCTTTATCCCCGGTTCGCCCAACCTCCCTGACAGGTTTGCCGGATTACAGCCTGGGAACGCACCTTCGCCGGATTCCCGCCGTCAATCGAGTGATCATGTCCCCGGACGTCGCCACTTTAGGCCGCCTCGCTAGCCGCCGTCCCGTCCTTCGCGAAAGCGCGCTGCTCGCCGCCGTCTGTACGCTCGACATGGTATCGACGCTCTACCTGATCCGCACTCACCTCGCGATCGAGTCGAACCCCTGGATGGCGGCGCCGCTCGCCCACTCCGACGCCGCCTTCCTCCTCGTAAAGGGCGCGACCTTCCTCGTCCCGATCGCCGTCCTCGAGATCCTGCGCCCCATCCGCCCCGAACTCGTGACGCGCGCCCTGCGCGCCTGCCTTCTGGGCTACCTCGCGCTCTACCTGCTGGGCTCGGTGGGCTTGCGCATGATCGGATGAGGGGATGTGGGGAGTTGGATGAGGACGCCTAGCGCCTCGATTCCTAACTCCTCGTGGCCCCTGGTACCCTCTAGCCTTGTTGCGCGACGCCCTTCAACACACCATTGAGACCGCCGTCGCGGCGCTGGTGCGTGAAGGCCGTCTTCCCGCCGCCGTCGCCGACGCCCCGGTCGAGATCTCCGACACCAAGTCCCCTGAGCACGGCGACTACGCCTGCAACCTCGCGATGGTCGCCGCCAAGCGGGCGGGGATGAACCCCCGCGCCCTCGGTGAGGCGCTCAAAGAGGCGCTGAGCGGCGAGGATGAGCGAAGCCCCATCGCCGCCGTCGAGGTCGCCGGACCGGGCTTCCTGAATCTGCGCCTCAAGCCCGAGGCAATCGCCGCCTACGTGCCCCAGGTGATCGAGAAGGGCGATGCGTTCGGTCAGATCGAGAATCCCGATCCCCAGCGGATCAACGTCGAGTTCGTCTCCGTCAACCCCAACGGCCCGATCACCATCGGCTCGGGCCGCGGCGCAGCCTTCGGTTCCGCCCTCTGCAACGTCCTTCAGGCTGCCGGGAACGTCGTGCACCGCGAGTACTACATCAACGACGGCGTGAACAGCGAGCAGATGCGGCAGTTCGCCGTATCGGTCGAAGCGCTTTCCAAGGGTCTCCCAGTGCCCGAGAGAGGCTATAAAGGCGAATACGTCCAGGACGTGGCCGATCAGGTCAAGGCGTCCGGCATCCCTGAGGACGCCGACGTGCCCTGGTACCAGCAGGCGAGCCAGGACCTGATGATCGAGCGGCAGCGCGGCGACCTCGACGCGTTCGGTGTCCACTTCGATACTTGGTTCTCCGAGCAGTCGCTTCACAATCAGGGCATCGTCGCCGATCGGATCGCCCATCTGAAGGGCACCGGCGTCGCCGACGAGGAGCCGTACCGGACCAAACTCAAGCTCGGCAAGGGCGGCGTAGTCGAGGAGACGACCCGCGAGGAGCAGGTCACGGACGAAGACGACGTCGCCGGTGAGGGCACAACGCTCTGGCTTCGCTCGACGAAGTTCGGCGACGACATGGACCGCGTCCTGCGCCGCCGCGACGGACGCCTGACCTACATCGCCAGCGACGTCTCCTACCACGAGGACAAGCTGACCCGGCCCGAGGGTGCGACCAAGATGATCACCATCCTGGGGCCCGACCACCATGGCTACATCGGACGGCTCACCGCCGTCGTCGCCGCCCTCCTGCGCGGTCCCGAGGACTCGCCCGAGGCCAACGCCGCCGCTCTTGCGACCGCGAAGGAAAAGCTGGAGGTCGTGATCTACCAGCTCGTCCGCTTCCTCAAGGACGGCAAGCCCGCCCCCATGCGCAAGCGCGACGGCAACATCTACGAGCTTCGCGACCTCATCGACGAGCTCGGCAAGAGTCTCAATCCCGATGGGACGCCCGATGAGCGGCGCACCACCGGCCGCGACGTGGCCCGCTTCTTCTACCTGATGCGGAGCCACGACACCACGATGGACTTCGACATCGACCTCGCGACCCAGCAGAGCGACGAGAACCCCGTCTTCTACGCCCAGTACGCCCACGCACGGATCTGTAGCGTGATCCGAAAAGCCTCCGAAACCCAACCATCGAGCGTTGGAGAAGCCGACTACGCGCTTCTGACCCACCCCCGAGAGACCGCCCTCGTCAAGAAGGTTCTCGACCTGCCCTGGGAGGTCGGGCGCGTTGCGAAGGACTACGGAGTCCACCGGCTTGCGAACTACGCCGTCGAGCTGGCCCGGAGCTACCACCACTTCTACGACGCCTGCCGGGTGATCCAGCCTGAACAGCCGGAGCTGACGAAGGCCCGCCTCGCCCTCTGCGAAGCGACCGCCGTCGCCCTACGCGCCGTCTTCGCTCTTCTGGGCGTCTCCGCCCCGGAGCGGTTGGAACGCCGCGAGCTCGCGCCGGAGTAGCCGCACCTGCCCTACAATAGAGGCGTCGTGCCTCTTCCCTTCGCCTTCCTGACTTGGCGCGAGTGCGTCGTCGGCATGAAGCCGCTGGAGAGCGTCCAGATGGAAGTGCGGCGCACCTGGGACCTCCGCCCGGTCACCGCCCAGAGCGCGAGCGGAAGCCAGATCTTCAGCGGCGGCGTCGCCTCGGAGGCGCTCGGATACGTCCGCTGGCGGATGACCGACGCCGCTCTCTTCGATCGGCTCTGCCATCTCCTGCGCACCGAAGGGTACGACCAGAAGGCGAAAGTCCGGATGGTCGAGGAGGTCTGGACCGACCTCGGTGGTGACATCGTGCGTCAGCGTGAGGAGCGGACGACGGACGGCGGCAAGGAAGTCGCAGAGGCCGTGTTCTGGAAGGACCGTATCGAGCTGACGCGAACCGACGTCCAGAAACACAGCGTCTTTTCCGCCGTCAATCCGGCGGGCGGCATGGCCGAGGTGCAGCGCCGGTTCAGGCCCATAGAGGGCTCCACAAAGGAGTTCCTCCGCCTCGACGCCCTCGCGGGCACGTTCCACCGGGTGAAGGTCGAGAGAACGGGACGCTTCCGGGGGACCTGGGGCGGCGACGCCTACGACGGGACGGCCTACCGCTTCACGGTGGACGGGAGGACGACCACGCTCCTCTTGACCCCTCAGAACGAGACGGTCCAGATCGGTCTCGATGCCGAAACGAACCTCGTCCTGAGCGGCCCCACGAAGTCGCGGCGCAAGAGGGGTTTCCTCACCGCCCTAAGCGTGAGAAAACCCTTGCCTTCCCGCTCCTTTTGACCAATAATGGCCCTAAGGCCATGGTCCCGTTCCCTCTCGTTTTTCTGACCTGGCGCGAGTCGATCCTCGGGTTCCAGCCTACGGAGATGGTCTACATGCAGGTGGAGAAAAACTGGGTCACCTTCAATCCGCACGGCGAGCCCCAAGGGAACGGCTTCGCGACCGGTCGGAACCTTGGCTTCGTCAAGTGGCGGATGTCGGAGACGTTCCGCGACGGCCGTCTCGTTCGCGTCCTGCGAAGCGAGTCGTTCGACCGGACGACCGAAGAGTCGCACGTCGAGGAGATCGGCGTCGATGCCGCCACGAACGCCCTCGTCTACCAGAACGAGGATCGGAGCGTGCATGGCCTGGGTCGTCACGCGGAATGCACGTTCCTCAAGGATCGCGTCGTGATCGAACGCACCCTGCCGGATGGACGGCCCCGTATCGAGTCGATCGTCCCCGAGGCAGGGATGGAGGCCGTTCAGCGGCGCTTCGCCCCATTAGGGAAGGCGCCGAAGGATTTTCTCGTGCTGGACGGCCTTTCGGCCACGTTCCACCGGGTTCACGTCGAGCTTGCCGGACGCTACCGAGGCAGTTGGGGAACGGACCGCTTTGCCGGGAAGGCCTACCGTTTCGACTGCGAAGGCCGTTCGCACACCGTGATGCTCAGTGACCGGGGCGAGATCGTGAAAGTCGAGTTCACGAACGACGTCTCGCTGGCCCTTATGAGCCAGCCCCGCTCAAGACGGTACGAAGATCGCGGAAAATCCGTGTATTCCGGATTATAATGCCTTTAGAGCGATGTTGCCCTTTCCTTTCGCCCTCCTCACCTGGCGCGAATGCATCGTCGGCTTCGAGCCGGTCGAGATGGTCCATATGCAGGTCGAGAAGAACTGGGTCCACTACAATCCGCCCGGCACCGACCTGATCGGCAATGGCAGCGCGGTGGGGCGCAACCTCGGCTTCGTCAACTGGCGCATGAAGGAGGACGTCCGCGACGGACGGCGGCTTCGGATGCTCCACAGCGAGTCGTACGAGTTGAAGACGGGACAGTTGAAGATCGAGGAGGTGTGGGTCGATCCCACCACGAACGCCATCGCCTTCCAGGACGAACAGCGCACGTCCATCGTCGGCAACGAACGGTCGCAGTGCGTCTTCTTCCCCGACCGGGTCGAGTGCACCCGCATCCTGACGAACGGCAAGACGGTCGTCGCGACGATGATGCCCGCCGATGGCATGGAGGCCGTCCAGCGCCGCTTCGTGCCCGTGGGCAAGGACCCGAAAGAGTTCGTCGTCGTCGACGGCGTCCGGGGCTCCTTCCACCGGGTCAAGGTCACGCCCGAGGGGCGCTTCACCGGCAACTGGGGCACGGACAAGTACGAAGGTTCCGCCTATCGCTACACGGTAGATGGCCAGTCCTACGTCGTCATGCTGAATCCCGCGAACGAGATCGTGAAGATCGAATTCACCAAAGAGATCTCACTGGCCCTCACGAGCCAGCCCAAGTCCAAGCGCTACGAGGACAACCTTCCGGGCGCGAGTTCTACCGGCGCGGAATCGAAGGTCAAGCCTGTACCCACGAAACAGAAGGCCGGCGCCGGGACGTAGGAACGCGGCGTCGACGACGCAACTTTCCAAGGGGGCGTCGCCGCTACAATCTAAGCGTCCGATGCCCAAGCCCCTCGCCGTCTACGTCCACGTTCCGTTCTGCCCGACGAAGTGCGGCTACTGCGACTTTAACTCCTACGCGATGGACGGAGCCATCGTCGGGCGCACCGTCGCCGCCATCGCGGCGGAGATCCGCCGCTCGCCTTGGCGCGGACGTCCCGCAAAGACGATCTTCTTCGGCGGGGGCACCCCGACCTTCCTCGACGAAGGTTCCCTCATGAGCCTGCTCGACGCCGTCCTGGAGGTCCACCCCCCGATCGAAGGATGCGAGATCACGAGCGAGGCCAACCCTGGCACGGTCGACGCGACCAAGTTCCGGGCGATGCGCGAGGGCTTCAACCGGGTTTCCCTCGGCGCCCAGAGCTTTCTTGATTCCGATCTGATCACGCTCGGTCGCGTCCACCGCGGAGGGGAGATCGAGCGCGCCGTCGGGGCCGCGCGGGAGGCGGGGTTCGACAATCTTAATCTCGACCTGATGTTCGCCCTGCCGGATCAGAGCCGCCACGCTTGGCGCGCGAACCTCGATCGGGCGCTCCGGCTCCAGCCCGAGCACATCTCGCTCTACTGCCTGACCATCGAGCCCAACACCGCGTTCTACAAGAAGGCCTTGCGCGGACAGATCACCCAGCCGGACGACGAGTCCCAGACGGAGATGTACGACGACTGTCTCCTTCGTACCGCCGAGGCGGGCTTCGTGCCCTACGAGATCTCCAACTTCGCCCTTCCCGGTCGCGAGTGCCGTCACAACCTGGAGTATTGGACGGGCGGCGAATACGCCGCCTACGGTCCCGGTGCGGTGGGGATGGTGAGCGGTGGCGAGTGGATGGTCGAGAGCGGACGCCCTGATTCCGCCGCCGTGCGCTACACCAACCTCAAGCATCCCGACCGCTACTGTGCCCAGGTCGAGGTGGGCGAGCGCCCGGCCTACGACGTCGAGACTCTGACGGAAGCCGACCTGCGCACCGAGCGGATCATGCTCGGCCTACGCTTGGGTCGGGGCATCCGCGAGGAAGGTCTCGACGCGCGTTCCGTGCGGCTTCTGGAAGGGCGCGGTTGGCTCGAAGAGGCCGAAGGACGGCTCCGGTTGACTCCCGCCGGTCGCCACTTCCACAGCGAAGCGGCGGCGGAACTGATCTAGCGCGTCTCGACGTGATCGGCGAACCAGAGGGCCAACGCGTCCTCGCCGAGTTCGCCAGCGGCAAGGGCTAGGAAAATCTCCGCCGCCTCCGGTTCAGGAGCCGTCAAGAAGAGGCCGTTGAGTTCGAGAGACAGCGCGGAGACGACGAACGCCGTCCGCTTGTTGCCGTCCGAGAACGGATGGTTGCGGGCGATGCCGAACGCATACGCTGCGGCAAGCTCGGCCAAGGTCGGCTCTCCGTAGTGCCAGAGGTTCATCGGTCTCCCAAGCGCGGATTCCAACATTCCGTCATCGCGGACGCCCCCCAAGCCGCCAAACCCGTCGATCTGATCGCGATGGATTCCCCGCACCGCCGCTGGGTGGACCCAAACCGGCTCCCGTCTCATTCAGCGAGCTTCTTCAGGGTGTTCCGATAGCGTCGAGTGATCCCGGATGCGATCTCCATCTGAAGCGCGACCTCGGGATCGAGGGCCGTAAGGCTGTATCCCTCCGCATCCGGCTGGAGAAACAGACGATCGCCCTTTTCGACGCGAAGACGTCCGAGCGCCTCCTTCGGAAGCACGATCCCGAGCGAGTTGCCGATCTGGGTGACTTTGACCTCAATCATGGTTATAACTTCCATTATAACAGTCCGACGCGCCACAATAGAGGGGATGCCGACCTTTCTCGCCACCTGGGAACAGCCTGGGCGAACCGCCGTCGAGACCGCGTGGCGGACCTGGGAGGCCAAACCCGAACTCCGAGAGGCTCTCGTCGAGGGGCTCGCCGCCTGCGAGATGGACCCCTCCTTCCTCGCGATCGGGCTCGGCGCTCTTCCGAACTCGGACGGTGAGCTGGAGTTGGACGCCGCGATCATGGAGGGGCGCGACCTGCGCGCGGGAGCCGTCTGCGCCCTGCGCGGCATCGTCCCGGCGATCCGGGTCGCGCAGCTCGTCATGGACCACACCGACCATGTGATGATCGCCGCCGACGGCGCCCGCCGCCTCGCCATGGAGCACGGCATGACGCCCCGCCAAACGATGACGGTCAAAAGCCTGGAAGCCTGGGAGGAGTGGCGCACCGAAGGCAAGCACACCGAGTACATCCATTCCACGGAAGATCTCAAGGAGGAGGACCACGCCGACACGGTCACCATGCTCGGCCTCGACGCGGGCCATCTGATCTCCGCCAGCGCGACGAGCGGCCTCTCTTGGAAGCGACCAGGGCGCGTGGGCGACTCACCCATCGTCGGAGCCGGGATTTACGCGGACGACGAGGTTGGGGCGGCGGGAGCCACGGGGCACGGCGAGGAGCTTTGGAAGGCTTGCGCCTCGTTCCGTACCACCGAGGCGATGCGGCGCGGCCTGAGCGCGCAGGAGGCGTGTGAGGAGACGATCCGCCATCTCGTACGGCGCCAGCCCAACGGGATGCGGATGCAGAGCGTCGTGGTCGCCCTCCGCGCGGACGGCGACTTCGGAGCGGCGGTCAACCAGGGCACGTTCCACCTGTGGAGTTGCGTGGACGGCGGGATCGACGTGCGGGCCTACCAAGGAGTCTGCGCTTGAAGCCGGTGGTCGGCGTCGTGGGCGACATGCCCGAACCGAACGAGGCGTACGAGTTCGTTCCCTACCGTCGGGACGTTCCCGTCGACGCGGTCCTCTCTCCGGTTGAGATCGAGACCCCGGAATGGCTTCCCGTCGTGGCCGATCCCCGGGATCTAAAGCGCGCGATCCGTCGCTGGGCCTTCACCATCGAAGAGGCGCAGGACGTCCGCGGCCCCGGTACCGTCGTGTGGGGCACCCTCGCGAACGCACGCCTGCGGATGGGCGAGACGGCGGTCAAGGAAGGGTTCGAGCGTTCGATGCGCATCCGGGAGATCCGGGTCGATGGACGGACCGTCCAGTCCGCGGAGCCGGGGGACGAGGTCGCGCTCGCCTTCGGTCCCGTCCCGATCAGCCTCTTCCGCAAGGGAGGCGTCCTTCGCCCCGGACGACCGGCCCAGATCGAGCCCAAAGCGGCTCCGAACAGAGACGTCAAGGAGGCGATCCTCGCCGCCGTGGGCGACGACCCCGCCGGACGTGGTACCGCCGCCATCCTGAAGGCTCTCGACCGAACGCCTCAGCAGCTCGGCGACGCCTTCGAAGCCCTCAAACGGGAAGGACGCCTCCTCGGATTTGCGGGACAGTGGATCAATCCCCGGGCCTTCGACCAAGGCGCCGACCGGCTGATCGAGGCCCTCGATATGCTCCACGCCCGGAACCCGGCCCAGCCCTCCCAGCCGGTCGCCAAGGTTCTCGGAGCGGCGCATCTAAGTTGGTCGGGCAAGCCCCTTGAGCGTATCCTCGCCCGCCTCGTCGAGAAAGGCGCGATCGCCCGCCGCGAGGACGAGATCCGCCGCCCCGGCTTCCGGGTCAAGCTCGGCGACCGCCAGCGCGGCTTCCTCGATCGCGTCGTCTCCCTTCTCGATGAGAGTGGGGTCAACCCGCCGAACGCCCACGAGCTAGGCAAACGATTGCCCGCTCCGGCTCAAGCGGTCTCGGAGGTTCTCGCCCTAGGCGAAGATGTTGGGGAGATCGTGGAGTTGGCCGACGGCGTGATCTTCACCACCCAGGGCCTGTTGCGGCTGCGCGAGCGCGTCCGCGACGGCGCGGGAGGCCGCCCCTTCACTCTGGGCGAGATGCGCGACTCCTTGGGGGCGAGCCGCCGCGTCGCCGTCGCGCTCCTCGAGCGCTTCGATGCGGAGGGGTTCACCGAGCGCCAGGGCGAGAAGCGGATCGTGAAGCCCACGTAAAGGGCTTCACAAACCGCTTGGGATCACTTCGGCAGGCTGACCATCAGGACCCCCGCGAGGATCACCGCTACCCCCGCCCACTGGACCGGACGAAGCCGCTCGCGCAGCACGAACCCGGCCATCACCAGCGTGACGACGCTGAACAGGGAGGCGACGGCGGTGACGATCGCGACGTACTCCGTCCGCATCCCCAGGATGAAGCCTACCCAAGCCCCGGTATCGCACAGGGCGACGGCGACGACCAGACCGAGGGTCGAGACGTTCAGCTCCTTGAACTCCAGGACCTTCCGCAAACTCGGCAGGCCGAACGTCAGCGTCGCGAGCGTCTTCAGGATCACGAGCGGAGCGACGTAGCCCACGTGCGCGGAGATGCCGTCGAAAAGGTAGAACATCCCGCCGAACGCGACGGCGCTTCCCAGCGCCTCGGGGACGCCCTTGAGCGTCCGGGGCCCCGAGGATTGGCCCGCCGTCGCGAGCCCGATACCGCCCACGAGCAGGGCCGCCCCGAGAAGGGCGAACCCCGCCGGACCGTGTCCGAACGCCAGCGCGAGCACGGCCGTCACGACCGCGAAGCCCGACGCCAGCGGCGACACGAGCGAGAGCGTGCCGACCTCGAACGCGCGATAGGTCAGCTTCAGACCCACGACGTGCAGAACCGCCGCGACCAAGACGGTTCCCAGCGTACGGGCGTCGAACGCCGCGCCGCCCACGACGACGAGCGCGCCCGACCAAAGAAGAAGGCTCACGATCTGGGTCCAGGCGAGCGCCCTCACGTCGCCGACGCGGCGGGTGAGCAGGGTGATCACAAAGTCGCCCAGTCCCCAAAGGGTCGCCGCGAGGATTCCGAAGAGGACGCCCATCAGAAGCCCGGAACCGCCTCCATCATTCGGGACGCGGCTTTCGGCGCATGAACCTTGGCGGTCAACTCCGCCATCTCGCCGACCAGCCGCAGGTACTCCGCCGGAATATGGAAGAGGAGCCTGCGCGTGGGAAGCCCCTTCTCCTGGCCGACCAGGCGGCGGACGCAGGCGACGGTCTCCTTCTGGGCTTCGCCGAGCGTCTCCATCAGCGACTTGATGCGAGGATCGAACGCTTCGTAGTCCGCTCCCGACTCCAGCCGGATCGTGTGGACGCTCTCGAGAAACTCCCCGACCTTCGCGAGCGTCTCGGGGCTCTCCTGCGCCATGGCCGCCCCCGAGGGAAGACGGACGTCCAACTTGGTCGTCCCGAAGAAGGTGGCGAAGGCGGTTCCGGCGGCGACGATCTCACGCTCGGCGGGCGTCAGGCTTTGAGGGCGCAGCAGCCAAGTCGGGACGAGCTGCTTCACCGCGTCGGTGAACGAGACGCCCGGCGCCACCTGGTGCCGCGAGGCCTCGAGCCGGATGCGATCGGCGGTAATGTCGAGCTCCGACTTCCACCGCTCCGTCATCAAGGAGCGAAGGGCTTCGGTGGGCAGCGCCGAAAGCAGCTTGCCGCTCAGATCCCTCGGCATCGTGACGATCCCGTAGCGGATCGGCACGACCGAAGGCGCGCCGAAGAACTCGCGACCGAGGGCCCTCGCGACGACGAAGCTCCCCTCCCGGGGTTCCAGGTAGGCGAGGTTGAACGGCTCGGTGTCGACGCTGTACATCGCCCACTTCGCGGCGTGGTCCAGCTTCCAGCTCAGCTTGCCGCGGATAGTGGACGAGGAGACGACGTAGTGGCGCTCGCACCGGACACAGTGGAAGACCGTCTCCGCTCCCGGCGAGCGGACCTCGGTCGCATCCATGTAGCCGCAGTCGGGGCAGATCGGCTGGAAAAGCTTCTGCGGGTTGTAGTTCGGGAACGAGGCGCGTAGGAAGCGCATGATCTCCTCGTAGTTGAGCAGGACGTTCTCGACGTAGGGGCGATAGGACCCTTGGGCGTAGAGCTTGGCGGTCGAGATCAGCGTCGGGTGCGCCCCAAGCCGAGCGAGCCGCTCCAGGAACCGGGCCTCGAAATGGGCGGCGAACGACTCGTGCTGGCCCCACGGATCGGCGATCTCCGCGATGGGCCTTCCGCACTGCGACTCCCACTTGGCGATCATCTCCGGGTCCTTGTCGACGGCCACGCGAAGCTGGCGGGCGTTGAGCGGGTCGAGGCTGTCGTCGAACATCAGGAAGTGGACCAGATGGCCGGCTTCCCGCAGCAGTCGGGCCGACTCGGCGGCGACGAGGAACTCGCGCAGGTTACGCTCGTCGCCGAGGTAGGCGCAGGTCGTACCGGTCGAGATGGTGACGACGCGCTGTCCTTCGAAGCGGCGAAGGATCTCGTTGTAGGAGGTAAATGCCCGGACGGGCGCGACTTCGGACGAAGCGCCGAGGACGAGATCGTTGAAGATGGCCATGGTCTTGATCGGCCGGCTTTCCGGCATTCGCCTAACGCGGCATCCACTCTTCGAGGCCTACCAAGGGAGCGGATTCACGCAAGCTAGTTGACCTAATCTGCAACAAAAACCGTGCCACCCTGCAAGCCTTTCGAGGGGTACCGTCGAGTTCTGCGATGTTTTCGCCAAGAAGCTGGAAAGCCTCGCGGCGTGCGATATCCGTTTCTGTGATTCCCGCCGCAAGAACGCGTTCCGGGGCTTATCGCCATTCTCGGTAGGTCCAGCCGATTCCTCAGGTTGCGAGAGGATTTTGGAGAACACGAGGGAGAGATCGTGGAACGCGAAGGGACCCGGAGAATGGCTCTCCGGGTCCCTTCGCGTTCCTTCCAGACCGATCTACGCCGCTCTCTTCGCGGTGATCCCTCGCCGCTTGGAGACCGCACGAAGGAACACCTGGGCCATGTAAGGGTCGAACTGCGTTCCGATTCCGGCCCGAATCTGCTCCAGGGCGGTTCCCCAATCCATGCCCTTCCGGTAAGGCCGGTCCGTGGTCATGGCGCTGAAGGCGTCGCCCACCGCGAGGATGCGTCCCAGCACCGGGATATCGTCGCCGGCGAGACCGTCGGGGTAGCCGCCGCCGTCCCAGCGCTCGTGGTGCGAGCGGACTCCGTCCACGACGCCTTCCATTCCGGGCAGGGCGCCCACGATCAGTTCACCCAGGCGCGGATGTCGCTTCATGATCTCGTACTCCTCGGCGGTGAGGCGGCCCGGCTTGCGCAGGACCTCGTCCGGAACGCCGATCTTGCCCACATCGTGCAGAAGTCCGGCCATACGGATCGTGCGCATCGTGTCCTCGCTCATGCCGAGTTCTTCGGCGATCCACAGCGCGTACTCCGTCACGTCCTCGGAGTGCTGGCGCGTGTAGCGGTCCTTGTTGTCGATGGAGTCTACGAGGATGTCGAGCGTCTCGAACGATCCTTGGGTTCGCAGTTCCCGGTTCTGCCGCTGGCCTTGGCTCGTCTTGCCGATACCGGTGTCGCTGCCCTTGGCCTGGTAGAGGTTTCGGTCGGCGACGGTGAGAAGTTCCAGGCGGTTCTTGCCGTCCTGCGGGTAGCTCGCGATACCGAAGGAGAGACCGATCGGGATACGCCGGTCGTCGTCCGCCTTCGCGTACTCCGCGCCGTCGAGCGACGCCTTGATCGCGAGGGCGATGCTTTCGGCCTCGTCGGCCCCGAGATTCGGAAGCAGCAGCGCGAACTCGTCGCCGCCGTAGCGGGCGGGCATTCCTTGCGTCCCGCACACAAAGGCCAGCTTCTCCGCGACCGTCTTGAGCACTTGGTCGCCCACCACGTGGCCGTAGGTGTCGTTGAACAGCTTGAAGTTGTTCATGTCCATCATCACCACGGACATCACACCGTCGTTCTCTTCCGCCCGCGCCAGTTCGCGGGTCATGCGCTGATGGATGGCGCGGTGGTTCAAAAGGCCGGTCACGGAGTCGCGATCGGCGGCGGCGAGAGCGTCTTCGTGGCGCCAGGAGTTCTTCAAGGCGGCGCCGATTTCCAATCCGACCCCTTCCAACATCTCCGCGTCGTCCGCGCTGAAGGCCCCCGCGGCGCGGACCGCCGCGATCTGGCCGATCGTCTCGCCCTGCCACGACAGCGGCGCGAGGAGGCAGACGTGAGGGTTCGCCCCAAAGGTCTGGAACTGCTCGATGGCCGACACCGGGTTGCGCCCTTGCAGGCTGCGCACGACGTCGGGGAAGGTCTGGATCGCCTCGCCGACGAGTCGAGCCGCATCGATCGCCTGCCCCTCGCCCGTTCGGTCGAGCCACAGGGCGACCGCGTCGGCGGCCAGGATGCGCTCCGCTCCCGAAAGCGCCGCCGCCGCGACCTCGTCCGCCATGAGGGTCGAGTTGACGCCCTTCGCCAGTTCCTGGAGACCCGAGAGCTTGCGCGTCCGGTCGGCGACCATCCGCTCAAGGCCGTCGTTCATCTCCGCCACCCGGCGGGCGAGGGCGACGTTCTCCATGAGCATGAACACCTGCCGCACGAGGATAAGGCACAGGATGAACAGCGCCTCGACGTAGGTGTGCGGGTCGATCTTATGGTCCGTACCGTAGTCGTGCCCCAGCATCAGGGCCAGCGAGGCGACCGCCGCGACGTAGGGCGCGAAGGTTCGCGCCGCCGTCCCTAGAGACCGCAAGGCCTCTCGGGGAGCCCGCGTCGTCGTCAGTTCGGCGGCGGGCATCCACTTGTTCACGAGGGGTGCGAAGCCGATAAGGATCCAGCCGAAGGACCAGCCCCAGTCGTTCCAGCTTCCCGTCTCGTAGCCCTCGTGCAGGTTCTTCCAGGTGAAGACCGTATCCGCGAGGGTGAGGAGCAGGATGCCGGAGGCAAGAAAGCCGAACACGCGTCGATGGTTCCGGCAGGCTCCGGCGTTCAGGAGGGCGACGAGGGCGACGAACAGGCAGGCGATGTCGCCCAAGGGATAGGCGACGCTGATGATCTTGCCGAGGAGCGAGGTGTCGGACTTCGCCCACAGCTTCTCGACCATGAAGTACCAGCTCAGGATGCCCGCGCTGGCGGCGGCGATGGCGCCATCCATCAGGATGCGCGCCCGGCCGGCCACCGCCTGGACGTCGGTGAAGAGTAGGAGCGCGCCCGCGATCAGGCAGGGATAGGTGCCGATGTAGCCGACGTCGGGGGGGCCGGGGAAAGGCACTTCCTGCCCCTTCACCGTCTCGTAATAGGTCCAGAGACCTTGTCCCAAAGCGAACGAGAGGCAGCCGATCCCGATCAGGACCCACCCGAAACGGACGCTCTCACGGGGATGCTTGCCCCGAAAGGCGTGCACCAGGCCCAGAACGCCCGCGAAAAGCGGGGGGATTCCCTGATACACGTTGAAGAAGCCGTGGTACCACTCCTTGGTCCCCGGCCTCGCCAGTAGCATGAACACGAATACTCCCGCGTAGGCCAAAGCCCCCAACACGAGCGCCGCGCGCCCTTTCGTCCATTGAATGCCCTTCACAAGCTTTTCCCTTGGCGGTCCACCCGCCAGGGGGCTTTCTTCCCCGTAAACGGGCGGGCTTGGCCCGGTAAGAGCGCCGGGCGGCTTTGGAGAGGGCCGTTGCGGACGGAAGCAGGAGGTTAGGACGGCGGCGCAGGTACGGGGAAAACCATAATCCTCGATATGACACCGAGCTTGGTGTGGGGCGAGCGGCAAGGCGGCGGGGATCCGTTCGAGACGCACTCCCCTCTCGACGGAGCCCTCCTTGCCGAGGGCGAACTCTTGGGAGTCTTCGACGCCCTTGGACGAAGCGACCTTCCCCGCGGACTCGACCTTGTTTCAGGAACCGACCGCCTTGCGGCGGAGCTCCGCCGCCTCGATAGGGCGCTCGTGGACGCGGCGCGGCGCGAGACGGGGTTCTCGCTTCAGGATTCCGAGGAGCTGATCGAAGGCTCGATCGCGTACGTCGAGGCTTACGCCTCCCACCCCTCGACCGCCCTGGTTTCAAGGACGGAGGAGATCCGGAGCGACCGGCGGATGCGCCTCGTCGACGTGCCCGTCGGAACGGTCGCCGCGATCCTTCCCCACAACGCTTTTCTCCCCTTGGCCTTGTCCGTCGGCTTGAACGCCCTACACGCGGGGAACCGCGCCATCCTAAGGGCCCCGCAAGGCTCCGCCCTCTCCGCCTCTCTTCTCACCGACGCCTTGGAGCGGACGCCCGAACTCGCCCCTTGGCTTTCGGTCGCCGTCTGCTCCGCCCGTCCGTTCGTCGATTGGTTCCTCAAGGCCCCCTTGCCCGGTCTCCTCCACTTTTTCGGCTCCTCCCGCCACGCCGCCGACCTCGTCGCGCGCGGATTCACGGCAGGCAAGGACGTCCTGATCGACGGCGAGGGCAACGCCTGGGCCTACGTGGACGCGGGCGCCGACCCCGAGGCGGCGGCCCGAATCCTGGCCGAAGGCGCTTTCCGCTACCGCGGGCAGACCTGCACCTCCCTCAACGGCGCCTTCGTCCACCCGTCCCTCTTCGCCGAGGTGTCCCAGCGCGTCGTCGCCCACGCTCGGGAAGCGGAGTCCGGGCCCCTCTTCGATGAGGCGCAGGCCGAATGGTGCCTTTCCCGCGTTCTGGGAGCCGGCGGCGAGATCGTTGCCGGGGGCGCGCGCACGGGATCCGTCCTGGAGCCCACCGTCCTCCTAAATCCCGATCCTCGTTCCGAACTGGTTCGGGAGGGACTGTTCGGCCCTGCGCTCTGGCTCGCTTCGGGCGACGAGAGCGCCTTCGCGGCACACTGGCCGAGCAACCGCTTCCCCCTGTGCGCCGCCGTCCTCCAAGAGCCCGCCGATCCCGAGGGGTGGGCCGCCCGCCTCCCCAACGTCGCGCGGCTCGTCCTCAACGGCGACCCGAGCGTCGAGGACCCTTTCGAGTTTTGGGGCGGCTACCCTCCGTCCGGTCAGAATCCCGTCTCGCCTTGGCCCGCCAAATACCGTCGCACCATTCAAGTCGATACGCCTCTCGATCTGCCATAACCCCCGGTATCGTTACGAGCCCGTTGCGGCGCTTGGCTGTGGAAAACCTGCCCTAGGTTTTCCACTATGCAACAGCGTTCCGCTCGTACCTTGCTCCTCGCAGCCTCCCTTCTTGCGGCGTCCGTCGCCCATGCGGGTCCCACGGGTCTCTTTCTGATGCCTATCGCGGACATCCTGAAGCATCGGGAGGTGGGCGTCACCGTCGGCAGCATCGGCTATGAGCAGAACGTCTCCAAGGGGTACGACCACTACAACTCGGTGACCGTCGGGCTTTTCGACAAGATCGAGGCCGGTTACGACAACGACTTCCGCCACACGACCAGCGGCAACGTCAAACTCCAGCTCCACGAAGGCAAAGGGACCGCCCTGAGCGTCGGGGTCCAAAACTGGAGCGGCGGGTACTCCGAGCCTTATCTCGTGGGCCGGATCGACGCGAAGGGTTACCGCCTCCACGGGGGCGTGATCCGAACCGGCGGCGTGGTTCGACTGATGGCAGGAACCGACTTCCCGGTGGGCCGGGACTTCACCGGCTCCGTCGAATTCCTAAGCGGACCGGGAAGCCAAGGCTGGGCTTCGCTCTACTACGCGGTTCCCCAGGTGCCCGGCCTCGGCGTTCAAGTGGCGGTCGGCGCCTCTTCCGACCGGGCGGCAGGCGTCCAGCACTCAGGTCTGCTGTACTACCAGTTCAAAGTCTGACCTTGCGGATGCGTTCCCGCGCGACGGTCGCGCCGTCCGTCGGAATCTCGCCTCGAATCGTCACCGTGTCACCGACGTGCAGCCTCGATCCTTCGCGCACCGCCATCGTGTGGTAGGTCCCGCGGATGTGGACGAGGATACGCGCGTCGCCTTGGGCGACGACCATGTCTTCCGAAACGCGTTGTCCCAGCTTGCCCGCGAACGTCGCGTGCCGGACGACGTCCACGACCCGGTACTCGGGAGCCTGAAGGTCGGTCGGAAGAAGGGTCGGAAGGAGAAACATGACGATTGGAGTATAAGGCACCGGACGGGCCAATCCTAACGACGCCCCCAAAACCCGGCACGTTCGACAGGAAGCCGGCCCGACGAAGTCGTCTTGGGGATCGAAGCGGCCGAACGGGTACCCTGGAGAGACCATGTTGAGCCTCGATCAGCAGGAGTCTTTGTCCCACGCCCGTGCACGGCTGGACGCGATTAGGGGGCATCTTTGACCTGCCTCGCCTGCAACGTGAAATCGACGATCTAGAGGCCCAGTCCGCTGAGCCGGATTTTTGGGGCGACTCCGCCTCCGCGAACAAGAAACTCCAGCGGCTTAGCCGTCTTAAGGGGATCGCCAACCCGTATCTCGTCCTCGACAAGACCGAGCGCGACATCCAGGAGCTGTACGACCTCATCAAGCTGGAAGCCGACGAGGAGACCGAGCGAGAGGCCGACGCGATGGCGATCCAGTTCGTCAAGGACCTCGACGCCTACGAGCTGCGCACCCTCCTGAACGGGGAGCACGACGGCAAGAACGCCCTGCTCGAGGTCAACGCGGGCGCGGGCGGCTCCGAGGCGTGCGACTGGGCCTCCATGCTCGCCCGGATGTACACCCGCTACGCCGAGCGGCACGGCTACAAGGTCGAGCTTCTCAGCGAGACGCCCGGGGACGTCGTCGGCTACCGCTCCGCCCAGTTCCTCATCTCGGGCGAGAACGCCTACGGCTTCCTCAAGGCCGAGATGGGCGTCCACCGCCTTGTGCGGATCTCGCCCTTCGACTCCGCCGCCCGCCGCCACACCTCGTTCGCCAAGATCGAGGTGCTGCCGGAGGTCGAGGAGTCGGAGGTCTCGATCGACCCCGACGACCTGAAGGTGGAGACCCTGCGCGCGGGCGGCGCGGGCGGCCAGCACGTCAACAAGACGGAGTCGGCGGTCCGCATCACCCACCTTCCCACTGGCATCGTCGTCTCGTGTCAGAACGAGCGGAGCCAGCATAAGAACCGCGCCAGCGCGATGAGCGTCCTTCTCGGCAAGCTCGTCGAGCTGAGCCATGCCCAGACCGCCGAGCAGGTCGCCGCCCTCAAGGGCGAAGGCGGCCCCGCCGCCTGGGGCCGCCAGATCCGCTCGTACGTGATGCAGCCCTACACGATGGTGAAGGACCTGCGCACGGGGCACGAGACGGGCAACGTCACCGGCGTCATGGACGGCGACCTCGACGGCTTCATCGAGGCCTTCCTCAAGAAGGCCCCCGGCGAGAACGACGCCTACGACGACGAGTAAGGGAACTCTCGGGAGCGAGGAACCTCCTAGCTCCCCAACTCCCGGATCGTCTCCTTTCGCTCGATCCGGTCGATCGCCCTTCGCACCCACACGCCGACGGTCGGACGCGCGGCGCGCAGGCGCATAAGCCAAGCCTCGGGAACCTTCTGACCGTTCGCGCGCAGGATCAGCCCGTACAGCGTTTGCCGATCGATCGCCGTCGCGCGGAGGTCCACGAACGCCAGAGCCCGCTCCGGCGCCTTCCCCAAGAGGAAGACGTCGGTCATCTCGAAGTCGACCCGGTAGTCCAGATCCGCCCCGGAAGCCTGACTCGACAGCCACGCGGGCGCGGGCCTCATCGCCTCGAACGCGCCCTTGAGATCGCCCGCCGCCGCGCGGCCCCGGGCGGCGATCTTGACCGCCCACGCCTTGCTGCCCCCTTCCGGGCTATCCTCGACCGGAATCGATTCGGCCCACGCCTCCGCCAGCCGGATCGTCGCTTCCGGAGGATCGCCACGGCGGCGGGCGAGACTCTCGACCACGTCGAGGGCCATCACCGCCTCGCTCCGCGCCTCGGGAGTCCGGGCGAGGCGGACGGCCCACTTCGACGTCGCGTCCGCCTCTTCCAAGCGCCCGTCCAGGAAGTAGCGGAAGGCCCGCTTCGCCATCGCGGAGGTCACCACGACGTCCCAGCGAGGGTCGCGCATCGATCGCCACCACGCGTCCGCCTCGAGGCCGAGCTGGAGAACCTCGTGAAGCGGCTCTTCCCACCGTCGGACTTCGATCGCGCGCGTCAGCGCCGACTCCACATCCATCGGGCGCGCGACCCCGTCGCCCCGCACCGCCGAGAGGGCGGCCGTCTCCTCGGGCGAGGCGCCCAGCGCGAAGCCGACCGTGTGGAGAGACGCCGCGTCGGGCGTATAGCCGCCGCCTTCCCACCGGGCGAACGTGCCCTGCGCCACCCCCGACGCGCGTGCCGCTTCGGCCTGCGTCATTCCGCGCCGCAGACGCATCGCCCGTAGAACCTGGCCGATCTCGACCGGCGCTCCCGAAGGGCGGTGGGCGAGAACGATCCGCGCGTGGCGAGGGTCGGCCTGCGCGACGAGTCGCGCCCGAAGCCGTTCGGGAGCCTCTAACGCGTCCAACAGACGGTCGAGGGGGGCGGCGCGAGGAGTGCGCAGGCCCGATTCCCACTGGAAGAGCGTGCTCTTGCCCGATCCTGCCCGCCGGGCCGCCTCCGCTAGGCCGAGTCCCCGGCTTTCGCGAAGGGCCCGCAACGCGCCCCCAAGCGCATCGACGCCGTCCACCGACCCTATTGTGGGCGAAAATCCATCCCCCCCTTTGCACCGGACCGCGCCCAATATTCACGGAATGAGAACGCGGAAACCGTCAGGACGTCCCTGCAGGGGATATCTTCTCTACAGGGCTGGCCCGTCCGCCATGCCCGTTCCGAGTCCTCGAACGGTCGAGCCCCGGTTCGTCGGGGCTCTCGCCGAAACGCGCCTAGAACTCCGAGGCGTATCGGTCGGCGTTGTAGCGAGCGGTCGCGTCCGCGTCGGCTCCGCCTGGCGGAAGACTCGTCGGCAGTCCGGGATTGAGCGTCGGCGGGCAGCCGAACATCGCGTAGGTTACGGCGCCGCGTGGGACGAAGCGCGCGTGGGCGTCGGCGAAAAGTAGGTTTGCGCCGCCCGCGTGGACCGCGTCGTAAAGGGGATGAGCGAAGTAGCGCCAACCCTCCGTCCACGGTTTCGTACCGTTCTGCGAGAAGGGACTGTGAAGGGGACGCACTTGGGAGGCGCGGGAGTACTGCGCGAGCTCGTGTAGAAGGATGGTTCCCGACGGTGAGGGAAAGACGGCGAGGTCTTTTCCATCCGCCACGCCGTTGAGCACGTAGCCCACGTTGCCATCGCCGGGGATCGCCGACAGCGCTCCGCCCGCCGCGCTCCGGGCTCCCGCGCTCGGACAACGAAAGATCCCCACGCTCTTGACGTACGGCAGGACACCCCTCGCCCATCCGTCCTCGGCCGCGGAATCGAGGAAGCCCCGCGCGAGCCCCGCCCCCGCGTTGGGCGAGACGGCGTTCGGGAGGCGGTCGTCCGCGTCTCCCGCGTACAGCGCGAAAGCGGCACCGAGCTGCCGTTCGTTCGAGAGGCACACCGTCCGCTTCGCCGCCTCCTTGGCCTGGGCGAACACGGGGAAAAGGATCGCGGCGAGGATCGCGACGATCGCGATCACGACGAGAAGCTCGATCAGGGTAAAGCCACGACGCATGGAGAGGCCTTCCGCCTTTCGCCCGCCCCCTGCCCCGCAACAAACGCAGAGTCGAAGCACGATGGTTGAGCTCCCGCAGGAGGGCCTGACGCGTTGGACGGTGGCCGACGTCCGCCGGATAGTCGAGTCCGGCGAATTCTGGAGTACGTGATCCTCGACGTCACCGGCCGTCGTGTGGAGATCCGGCGGCCTAAAGGCGAGGAGTGGGGCGAGACCCTCATCCTCACCGAGGACGGCGAATTCACGCCCCTCGGCGCGAGCGGTCCGATCCGCGTGGCGGACCTGATTCCCGAGGTCTAGAACGCGGACGTGTAGTTATCGTTGTTGAAGCGCGCCGTCACCTGGGCGTCGTACGCGCTGCTCGCGGGAAGAAGGTTGGTCGGCTTGCCGGGGTTCAGGTCGGGCGGGCAGCCGAACATCGCGTAGGTGAGGGCGCTCCGCTTGCGGTAACCCGCATGGCCGTCGGTGAACAGCAGGTTTGAGCCTTCCATGTGGCCCGCGTCGTAGTTCACGTTGATGAACGCCTGCCAGTTCGTCGTCGCCATATTCTTGCCCATCGCCGTCCAGTAGGTGTAGTGGAGGGGGCGAACCTGGGCGGTCCGTGTGTAGTAGCGAAGCTCGTGGAGGAAGATCGTGCCCGAGGGCTGAGGCACGACGGTCAGGCTCTTCCCGTCCACGACGCCGTTGAGGAAGTAGTTGGTGTTGGCCGCGCCCTTGGCGGTCGCCGCGTCGTAGCCGCCCGCGCCCGTCCGGGGCGTCGACGCCGGGCACGTGAAGACGGGAAGGTTCTTCACGTAGGGGTAGATCGCGGAGGCCCAGTTGTTACCGGCGGCGGGGTCCATGAAGCCGAGGGCGAGACCGTATCCGCCCTGCGGGTCGTAGACGGCGGGCAGGGTATCGTCGGCGTCGCCGGTGTAGAGCATGAGGCTCGTTCCGACCTGCCGCTCGTTGCTCAGGCAGGCGGTCTTCTTCGCGGCGGCCTTGGCCTGGGCGAACACGGGGAAGAGGATCGCCGCAAGGATGGCGATGATCGCGATGACGACGAGGAGCTCGATAAGGGTGAAAGCCTTCTTCTGCATCTTGGGGAGGCTTTTCCCCCTTTCACCCTTCCAAGCCCCCGCAAACGCCCTAGCCGCCGGGGGACGTTGCGGCGTCTTCGACCGCAACGTCCGACTTTTTAGGCGTCGCGGGGGACGGCCCAGCGTGCTTGTCCACGGGATGGAGCGAACCGCAGTACAAGCCGATGCCTTTGTTCGCCACCAACGAGCTGACGACCGCCATCAGGAGCAGGACGCCCAGGCGGACCAAGATATCGAACGCTTTGCCGCCCGTGGCGACCGCGTCGAGGGCTTGGCCCTTAACGAGTCCCAGGTTCTGGGAGTGCGGCACGCTGAATTCCTCGTAGGCGAGCTTGAAAGTCAGCGCGAGAAGGCCGACGCCCGCCAAAAAGACCGCTAACCCCACCAAGGAGCCCGTCGTATCGCGTCGACTCACAAGGGATGTATACCCCCCGCCGCTTCCAAGCGTTCCCTCCGGATGGATTCTCGACTAAAGTCGCGTGCCCATGCCGAGGCGAAATCTTGATAGCCTTCAAAGTTATCATGGGGCGACATACTCTAAGGGATGACGCGCCTACCGAAGCCGCTCGGCCTTCTGGCCGCCCTGGCCTGCGCCGCCGCCGCGACCGCCCAGATCCGCCCGCCCGCCGTTCCCCTGATCGCGCACGACCCCTACTTTAGCGTCTGGTCGTTCACGGACAAGCTCACCGACGGCCCGACCCACCACTGGACGGGCGCGATCCAGCCGCTTTCTAGCCTGATCCGCCTCGACGGCAAGGTGTTCCGCCTGATGGGCTCCAGTCCCGTGATCCCTCCGGCCCTGCCGCAGACGGGCCTAAAGGTCTGGCCCACGCGCACCGTCTACACCTTCGCTGGCGAGGGCGTCGAGGTCCACCTCACCTTCACCACCCCCAGCCTTCCCGACGACGTGGACGTGCTCAGCCGCCCCGCGACCTACCTCACCTGGGACGTGCGCTCCACCGACGGCCGGACCCACGACGCGAGCGTCTACTTCGGCGCGGGGGCCGCCCTCGCGGTGGACGAGCCCTCGCAGGCCGTGGTCTGGAAGAAGGAGAAGGCGGGTTCGCAGACCCTCCTGAGCATCGGCAGCGACGAGCAGCCCGTCCTCGCTAAAAAGGGCGACAACGTCCGGATCGACTGGGGCCACCTCCTCGTCGCCGGACAAGGCAAGTCGTACCTCGGCGCGAGCGACCGCGCGATGGAGCGGTTCTTCAAGGACGGCGGCCTGCCGGGCGACGAGAGGTCGAAGCCCCGCGCCGCCGACAACGTCGTGGCCGCGTTCGTGCTCCCGATGGGCAAGGTCGGCGAGACGCCCGTCTCGAAGCGGCTGACCGTCGCCTACGACGACGAGTACAGCATCCAGTTCATGGGCCACAACCTGCGGCCTTACTGGCGGCGCAACGGCATGGACGGCAAGGGGCTGATCCAGGCCGCCGAGCGCGACTTTCCGCGCCTGAGCGCGCGGTGCGAGGCGTTCGACAAGGAGCTGACCGACGACCTCACCCGCGCGGGCGGCGCGGACTACGCGACGATCGGCTCCCTCGCTTTCCGGCAGAGCCTCGCCGCGCAGAAGGTGACCGTCGACGCGAACGGTCAGCCGTTGATGTTCAGCAAGGAGAACTTCAGCAACGGCTGCATCGCCACCATCGACATCCTCTATCCCGAGTCCCCCGAGCTTCTCCTGTTCAGCCCGACGCTCATGAAGGCGACGCTCGTGCCGGTCCTCGAGTACGCCTCCTCGTCCCGCTGGAAGTGGCCCTTCGCGCCGCATGACCTGGGCACCTACCCGAAGGCCAACGGCCAGGTGTACGGCGGCGGTGAGCGCACGGAGGAGAACCAGATGCCGGTCGAGGAGACGGGCAACCTGCTCCTCGTGCTCGCCGCCCTCGCCAAGGAGGAGGGCAACGCCCAGTTCAGCGCGAAGTACTGGCCTCTGCTCAGCAGGTGGGCCGCCTACCTAGCGGACAAGGGCTTCGATCCCGAAAGCCAGCTCTCGACCGACGACTTCGCCGGCCACCTCGCGCACAACATCAACCTCTCCGCCAAGGCGATCGAGGCCCTCGGCGCCTATGCCTCTCTGGCCGACTCGCTGGGCAAGACGGACGAGGCGACGAAGTACCGGACGCTGGCGAAGTCGTTCGCGCAGCGCTGGGTGCAGGAGGGTCGCGAGGGCGACCACTACCGGCTCGCCTTCGACCGCCCCGGCACCTGGAGCCAGAAGTACAACCTCGTGTGGGACCGCATCCTCGGTTTCGACCTCTTCCCTCGGGATGTGGCGCGCCAGGAGATGGACTTCTACCGCACGAAGCTCAATCCGTACGGCCTCCCCCTCGACAGCCGCGCGGACTACACCAAGCTCGACTGGATCGTCTGGACCGCCACCCTCACCGGCAACCGGGCAGACTTCGAGGCGATGATCACCCCGATCGCGCGCTTCCTGAACGACACGACCGACCGGGTGCCGATGACCGACTGGTACTTCACCTCCACTCCGCGCCAGCGCGGCTTCCAGGCCCGCTCGGTGGTCGGCGGCGTGTTCATCAAGCTGCTGGACGACCCGGCGTGGCGCAAGTACTCCACGCGCGACCGGACGGTGGTCGGCCCCTGGGCGGCCCTGCCCACCCCGCCGGTCGTGACGGAGGTCGTGCCGACCTCGCAGAACGCGCCCGTCGAGTGGTCGTACACCTTCGCGAACCCGCCCGCCGACTGGGCGAAGCCTGAGTTCGACGCCTCGGCTTGGCGCAAGGGCCTGGCGGGCTTCGGCCACGGCGGCGACGCGGGCTCCCCGATGCGGACGAATTGGTCGACGGAGGACATCTGGGTCCGCCGCGAGTTCAACCTCGCCGCCGGCGACATCAAGGAGCTTCAGCTCCTGATCCAGCACGACGACGACGCGGACGTGTACCTGAACGGCGTGCTGGTGGTCCGCCTTCCCGGCGCGAACCGCTTCGAGACGTTCGACCTGCCGAAGGCGGCGCGGGCGGCCCTCAAGCCGGGCCGCAACGTCCTCGCGATCCACTGCCGCGACACGGGCGGCGACTCGTTCCTCGACGCGGGGCTCGTCACCTCGCGCATGATGCCGTAACCCTTGGACTAAGGGTGCCACGGGTAAAGGCCGATGCCTTTACCCGTGCTCCGGAAGATCGACGAGGCACCTATGCGGGGGACGAACCACCCTGGGACCCTTCGGTCAGAGATTGTTCGCGCTCACGCGTTGCGACGGGTAGATGCTCCGTCGGCCGCTGAGGACGGTCGCCACGACGCAGGCGAGGGCCAGCGGGGCGGCGAGGGCGGAGCCGAACAGTTCGACGCCCATCACCGCGCAGGCGAGGGGCGTGTTCGCCGCCCCCGCGAACACCGCGACGAAGCCTAGGGCGGCGAACAGGGCTGGGTCCTGGTGCGTCAGGGCGGCGAAGGCGCTCCCGAGAGTCGCGCCGATCGCGAAAAGAGGCGTCACCTCGCCCCCTTTGAAGCCCGCGCCGAGCGTGATGGCGGTGAACGCGATCTTCAGGGCGAAGGCGTAGGGCGCGACCTCGCCCCGGTGGAAGGCGCGCTCGATCAGGGGTAGGCTCAGGCCGTTGTAGTCGCGCGTCCCGACGATCAAGGTGAGGGCGACTACGACGAGGCCGCCCACCGCCGGGCGAGCCCAGGCGGGCGCGCCCTTGCCGATCCGCCCAATCGCGTGAGTCAGTTCGATAAACGCCGTCGCCGCCAGGGCGAAGAGAACGGAGGCGAGGAGGGTCCAGCCGAGGGTCGTCGGGTCCAGGACGAAGGTGCGCGGAGCGTCGTAGGCGTGGTGGTGGATGCCCACGCCCCGGCACACGAGGTCGCCCACGACGCTCGCGACGAGGCACGGCACGAGGGCTTCCGTTTCGAGCCGCCCGAGGGTCAGGACCTCCAGCCCGAAGACCGCCCCCGCGACGGGCGTTCCGAACACCGATCCAAAGCCCGCCGCGATGCCCGCCATGAGCAGGATGCGCCGCTCGGGCCGCGCGAGGCGAAGGGTCTGGGCGACGAGGTCGGCCAGCGTTCCGCCCATCTGGACCGCCGACCCTTCGCGGCCCGCCGAGCCGCCGAAGAGGTGGGTCGCCACCGTCGAGAGCAGGATCATCGGGGCCATCCGAAAAGGGATCGCGCCGCCGTCCTCGTGGATGCGGTCGAGGAGCAGGTTGTTGCCCCCCGCCACGTCCCGCCCCAGACGGGCGTAGACGAGCCCGATCAGGGCTCCTGCGAAAGGCAGAATGAAGAGGAGCCAGGAATACACACTCCGCGTCGCGGTGGCGAGGTCGAGCAGCCCCAGGAAGAGGGCCGAGGCGAGTCCCGCGAGAACGCCGACGGTCGCACCGAGCGCGATGCCGCGAAGGGTCGAGTGGGCCAGGGCGAAGGTTTCGTGCTTCCTCATGTCGGTTCCGCCTGCGCGGCGCCGTCGGAAGAGAGTTCCACCCACGGCGAGGCCACGCCGTAGGAGTCATCAGCCCCTTCGAGAAGAGGCGGTTGGGGCGGGGCGAACTCCATGCCCCGTCCTTTGAGAATACCTTCGTGTTATCTTTACAGAAGGAGCGACCCCGTTTCGGTCGAAGCATGCCCGTAAGACTCTCTCACCACAGCGAGTTTTGGAGCTTGACGATCACGACGTCGGGACGGATGGGAACGAAGGCTTGATGGGCGCAGGCCTCTTCGTAAAACCTACGGAGGATCGCAATCATTCATTGGTCTATCGATCAGTGAATGATACAATAAACCGGTGCCCGCGAGAATCGTCGCCACCAAGGAGTTCGGACGGTTCGCCCGCAGGGCGCGGATCGCCGACGCCGACTTGGTGTCGATCGTGGAGCGAGTCGAGCGCGGCCTGAACGACGGCGACCTCGGCGGGAACCTCTACAATGCGCGTGGGTGCGAAGGGCGCGTACCGCACGATCCTCGCGCTCGTAGCGGAGACCCGAGCCATCTACCTCCTCGGCTACCCGAAGGCCGACCTCGACAACATCGGGGACGCCACCCTCACCGCTTTAAAGGTCACCGCCAGCGAACTCCTACGCCTCACCGACGACCAGATCGATCGCCTCGTGACTCGAGGCGATCTCCGCGAGATCCCAAGATGAAGACCACCACTCCCGACACCACGAAGATGGATCGCAAGGTGCTCGACGCCACGAAGGGCATCACCGAGGCTCTCTACGCCATCGGCGCGATGAGCGACGAGGACGCCGCGCAGGCGAACGAGATCCGGGCCCAGGTGGGCGCGAAGCCCCTCAAACTGGAACGCAACGACTTGCGTAACTTCGATGAATCGACGCTCACCCCCACGCTCGCCCCCGAGGCGATCAAGGCCCTGCGCCAACGCGAGGGCGCGTCCCAGGCGGTTCTCGCCCGCTACGTGGGCGCCAGCACGGCGACGGTAAGCCAGTGGGAGCGCGGCACCCGAAAGCCCGACGGCCCCGCGCTCAAACTGCTCGGCCTCGCCGAGCGTCACGGCCTCGAGTACATCCGTTAAAAAGAGCGGCTACGCGCCCTACCGGGAAGTGGGATCGAGAGGCGTGAACGAGACGCGCTCGGAGTACGCCTCGAGCGCCTTCGCGAGGATCGCGACCGCGCGGCGGAGCTTCGATTCCTCCAGGACGTAGGCGATCCGAACCTCGTCCCTTCCCTGCCCCGGCGTGAGGTAGAAGCCCGAAG
>CAZEWR010000035.1:0-57775 GCA_964516175.1 uncultured Fimbriimonas sp.
CCGTGCCGCCGCCCGCGACCCGCAGAGCGCCGAGCTGTACCGCCTCGCCGACCGCAACATCGCGGAGTACCGGGGCCACTTCGCCGCCGTCATGGCGGGCGTCGCGCGCACGGAGGCCCAGAGCGCCGTCTTTATGACGACCCTCGACTCCCTGCGCATGAAGCTGATCGGCTACCGACTCGTGGGCCGGTCGCCCGAGATCGCGACCCAGGAGTTTCTGGAATCGATCGCGGAGGCGCGCACCCAGCTCCAGGCGATCGATACCGCCCTGGAAGAGTTGGACCTTGGCCACTATCCGAAGACGGTCTCCGTGATCCCCACCGCGCCGCCGCCCATCCCCGACGACGTCCAGCAGCGCCTCAACGGCTAGGGGAAGCGGACGCCGCTCCTTCGTGGACGGTACGCTAAAGAGGATCCGATGATCCCCGCCCTGCTCGTCTTCGCCCAGGCTCCCAAGTTCTCTCCATTCTCTCCCGTCGAAGCGCTGGTCTACTCGACCATGCCGTCCCTCTGGGCGAACCGCCCCGAGATGGCGCTGGATGGTGACCCGAAGACCGCCTTCCGGTCGTACTACGGCATGGAGCAGGACGACTCGTTCACCGTTCTCTTCGCCCGCCCCGTACCGGCGAGGTCGATCGGAGTGACGACCGGCGACGAAAAGGGCGAGGACGCGCTGAGCGACGCGACGGTAGAGATCTCCCTGGACGGCACGACCTTCGCCCGCGCCGGCGCCTTCAAGGGCGGCGCCCTGACCGTCCGCCGCCCGCAGGGCGGGTGGATCGCGGGGATCCGCATCCGTATGAACCGCGGCAAGGCGGCGGAGCGCCTCGTGATCCGAGAGATCGCGGTGGATGGCCTTCCGGTCCACGCCCTCCGGGGTCCGGGTCGCGCCTTCACCGACCTGAACGGCAACGCCGATCTCGCCGCATGGGCGGCCAAGGCCGACCGGCAGATGGAATCGTTCTGGTCCGACACGGCGGCCCTTCTCTACTCCAAGGGCTTCGTGACTCCGAACGCGGTGAACGTGATGTACGAGACCGGCCCGAACGTCACGCCCGTCGCGGCCACCGGCGGCGGCAAGATGCAGATCAACACCGAATGGTGCCGCAAACATCCCGAGGACACCGGTCTCACCGTCCACGAGATGGCCCACGTCGTGCAGTCGGGCGGCGCGCCCGGTTGGCTCGTCGAGGCGGTCGCGGACTACATTCGCTGGATCCGCTTCGAGCCGGAGAACTACACCGTCCGCATCGACGTCGCCAAGGCCACCTCGCACGATCCCTATCGCACCGGCGCGACCTTCCTCGGTTGGTGCGAGAACCACTACGATCCACGCCTCGTCACCAAGCTGAACGACGCCTGTCGCTTCGGCCGCTACTCGGACGCCCTGTTCGAGCGGTACTGCGGCAAGCCCATGGAGACCCTCTGGCAGGAGTTCCTGGCGGATTACAAGAAGGACCCTCAGGGCGTGCTCACCCCGCCCGTTCCCGCCTCGATGCGCCCGCGCCCTCTGCCCACCGCGACGACGAGTTCCGCCGTCACGCTGCCCTGGACCCTGATCGGGTTCGTCGCCGACGGCGTGAAGTTCCGCGCGAACGGCGGCTTCGACGACGGGGGCGCCGCGTACGCGGGGCCCGCGATCGGACGGACGGCGAAGACCAACGGCGTCACGTTCAACCTCGGTCCGGTCGGCGCGGCGAACACGCTGACGGCGCGCGGCCAGACGATCCGTCTTTCCGGCAAGCACGGATCGCTGTGGCTCCTCGGCTCCGCCATCGAGGGCTCCCAGCGCGACCAGGCGATCACCGTGACCTACGACGACGGCACGACGACGCGCTTCGAGCAGAACTTTAGCGACTGGTACACCTCGGAAGGCTTTCCTGGCGAGGTCCGCGCGGTGCGGATGCCCTACCGGATGCTGGCCAGCGGCGCCCGCGACGAGCGCCCTTTCAACGCCTACGCCTACGGCTTCCCGCTCGACGCGACCAAGTCTCTGCGGAGCGTCACCCTGCCCGACAACCCGAACGTCCGCCTCCTGGCGGCGGCTCTGGGAGATTGAGTTCGGCGAGACGGGGGCACGATACCCCCGTCTCGTTAAGGCGGCGCCTCCGAGTCTTCCGCGTCGCGGTAGCCCGAGGCTGGAGCCTCGGGCTACCGGAACGAGGGAACGGAAGCGCCGCCCCTAAGGGGTGAGGTCAGAGCCTAAAGAACGAACTGGTTGACGAGGTTCTCCAGCATCTCCTGCCGACCCGACTTGCGCGTCGGCTCGCCCGCGCTCAGAGCGTGCTCGTCGGCCTGTTCCAGGGTGGCCCGGCCCGCCAGCACGTCCGCGCCGAAGCCCGAGGTCCAGCCCGCGTAGCGGTCCTCGACGAACGATGCGAGGCGACCGTCCTCCTTGATCGCGTGGGCGATCTCCAGGCCGCGCGCGAAGGCGTCCATGCCGCCGATGTGGGCGTAGAACAGGTCCATCTCGTCGTGGCTCTGACGCCGGACCTTGGCGTCGAAGTTCAGGCCGCCGGTAGTGAGGCCGCCCATCTGGAGAAGCTCCAGCATGATCTCCGTCGTGAGGTAGACGTCGGTCGGGAACTGGTCGGTGTCCCAGCCGAGCAGCTCGTCGCCCGTGTTCGCGTCGACGGAGCCGAGGGCTCCCGCCTCGCGGGCGGTGCGCATCTCATGGGCCATGCTGTGGCCGGCGAGGGTGGCGTGGTTCGTCTCCAGGTTGAGCTTGAAGCGGCCCAGCAGGTCGAACTCGCGCAGGAAGTTCAGGCACGCGGCGGCGTCGGAGTCGTACTGGTGCTTCGTCGGCTCTTTCGGTTTGGGTTCGATGTAGAACGCGCCCTTGAAACCGATCCGGTCCGCGTAGGCGACCGCCATGTGGAGGAGGCGGGCGAACTGCTCGCGCTCCTGGCCGATCTTCGTGTTGAGGATCGTGTCGTAGCCCTCTCGACCGCCCCAGAAGGTGTAGCCCTCGCCGCCGAGGGCGACCGTGGCGTCCATCGCACGGCGCACCTGCGCCGCCGCCCAGGCGAACACCTCGGGATCGGGGTTGGTCGCCGCGCCCGCCTGGTAGCGGGGGTTGGAGAAGAGGTTGGCGGTGCCCCAAAGGAGCTTCACGCCCGTCTCCTGCTGCTTGGCCTTCGCCGCATCGACGAGGGTCTGAAGGTTCTTATGGCTCTCCGCGAGCGTCGCGCCCTCGGGGGCGAGATCGCGGTCGTGGAAGCACCAGTAGTCGACGCCGAGCTTGGTGAAGAACTCGAACGCCGCGTCGAGCGTGTCGAGCGCCTGCTGGACGGGCTCCGTCGACTTCTCCCACGGCCGGTTCGAGGTGCTGGGGCCGAAGGGGTCCTGTCCCGTGGGCTTGAGCGTGTGCCAGTAGCTCACCGCGAAGCGGAGCCACTCGCCCATCGTCCGATCTCCGACCCGCTTGTCCTTGTCGTAGAAGCGGAACGCGAGGGGGTTCTTAGAGGTCTTGCCCTCGTAGGCGATGGGGGCGGTCACTTCCGGGAAGTACGGCATCGTGAGGCTAAGATACCCGTCGGCGCCGCCGGATATAGCGTTAAATAAACGTCGCTTGGCAGTGTAGCCGAGGTTCTACCGAAATGGACGCAGAACCGGCTCCTACGATCCGGCCGATCCGATCGCTTCCGTCTCGAACGCCTCGTCCGCTCGATCCGTACGTTCGTACGCCTTAGGCGGGTCTAATGAAGGCTATGACGCCCATCGTCGCGTTCGTCGCGATCCACGCCGTCGTGGCTCCCTCTCAAGGAATCCCGCGCCCCGAGCATCCCCGTCCCGACATGATGCGGACGGACTGGCTGAGCCTCAACGGCTCCTGGGAGTTCGCGGAGACGAACGACGACGCCGATCGCTCGTACCTCGACGGGAAGGCGTTCCCCGATCGGATCGTCGTGCCGTTCGCCCGCGAGTCGAAGCTCAGCGGATTGGGACGCACCGGGTTCGTCAAGAACGTCTGGTACCGACGCACGTTCAACGTGCCCCAAGGCTGGGCGGGAAAGCGCGTCCGGCTCAACATCGGCGCTTCCGACTGGCGCACCGAGATATGGGTCAACGGCGCGAAGGTCAAGGAATACGTCGGCGGCTCCTCGCCGGTCACGGGGGAGATCACCCAGGCCCTGAAGCCGGGCGAGAACACGGTCGTGGTCCACGTCTACGACGATTCGGCGTCGGGGCTTCAGCCCCTCGGAAAGCAATCCCGTCAGGAGAAGAGCGAGGGCATCTTCTACACGCGCACCACCGGTATCTGGCAGTCGGTCTGGCTGGAGGCGATGGGCGACACGTTCGTGCGGCAGACCGCCGTCGAGCCGGACGTGCCGGGCAAGCGGTTCATCGTGGCGGTCGAGACGGACGGCCCCGCCGACGGGCGCACGGTGCGCGCGGTTCTCAGCGAGAACGGCAAGGCGGTCGCCACCGCTGAGGCTCCGGCGGGCGGCAAGCCGTCCCATCTCATCCTGAACGTGAAGAAACCTCGCCTTTGGGAGCCGGGGAAGCCGTTCCTCTACGACCTGACCTACGAGGTCCGGCAGGGCGCGAAGACGCTGGATCGGGTGCAGAGCCAAGCGGGAATGCGCAGCGTCGAGATCCACGGGCGGGCGATCCTCGTAAACGGCAAGCGCGTGTTCCAGCGGCTCGTCCTCGATCAGGGCTTCTATCCCGATGGCGTGTGGACCGCGCCCTCCGACGCGGAGCTGAAGGCGGACATCGAGCGCTCGATGGCGGCGGGCTTCAACGGGGCGCGGCTCCACCAGAAGGTGTTCGAGCCTCGCTTCCTCTACTGGGCGGACAAGATGGGCTACATGGTCTGGGGCGAGTACCCCAGCTACGGCATGCTCTACGGCGACCCGCGCGTGAACCGACCGGTGCAGGAGGAGTGGCAGCACATCGTCGAGCGCGATCGCAACCATCCCGCCATCGTCGGCTGGTGCCCGTTCAACGAGACGGAGGCGGCGGCGATCCCCATGCAGAACACGGTCGCCCGGATGACCTGGGCCCTCGACCGCACCCGGCCCTGCCTCGACACGAGCGGCTGGACCCACGGCCTGCCCGAGGCGCAGCTCTCCGACGCGCACGACTACGACGCCGACGCCCAACGATTCTACAAGCGCTGGATGGACAACCTTGGCGGCACCGGACTTCCGGCGCGCTACGGCCAGAGCGGGCCGACCGACATCCCGTTCTACATCTCCGAGTTCGGCGGCATCGGCTACGACGTGAAGGGCGGCTGGGGCTACGGCGGCACGCCGAAGTCCGAGGACGAGTTCTTCGCCCGCCTGCGCGGCACGGTGAAGGCCCTGACGGACAACCCGAACCTGTTCGGGTTCTGCTACACCCAGCTTACGGACGTGGAGCAGGAGCACAACGGCGTGTACTACTACGACCGCCGACCCAAGTTCGACCTCGCGAAGTTCCGCGCCGCCTTCTCGCAGCCAAGCCGGTACGAGAGTCAGGGGCCGACGCCTTCGGCCACGCCCCAGGCCTGGAGCGTGCTCGTCGGCTCCGCGCGCGACGGCCAAGCGCGGGCCTGGGAATACACCACGTCCGATCCGGGCGCGGGTTGGGAGTCGGCCAGCGGCGGCTGGAAGACGGGCCTCGGCGGGTTCGGAGCGGAGGTCGGTGAGATCAAGACGGCCTGGACGACCCCGGATCTCTGGATTCGCCAGTCGTTCGACTACGACGGCGCGGCCTTCGCGAAGGCCGCGCTCGTGATCTTCTACGACAACGCGGCGGAGGTCTATGTGAACGGAAAGCCGATCTTCAAGGCCGAGCCAGGGACGTGGAACGGCGGCTACGAGGGGCAGGACGTCACGACGGCCCTCAAGGCGGCTCTGAAGCCGGGGCGGAACACGATCGCCGCACACGTCCACCAGAACGATGGCGGCCAGTTCCTCGACCTGGCGCTGATCACGTCGAAGTAGAGGGACGGCCGGTTCTTCGGACGGGACTCGGGCGAGTCCCGTCCAAGCTCGCTACGCCGGAACGGCGGCGAGGCCGCGCAGGGCGGCCACGGGATCGGGATGGCCCGTGAGAGCCCGCCCGATCACAAGGTAGTCGGCGCCGTCCGCCAGCGCGGTGCGGGCGTCGCCGACCCGCTTCTGGTCGTGCGCGTCGCCTCCCGCCAGGCGGATGCCGGGGGTGACGATCAGGCCGCGAGGGCCAACCGCCGCGCGGATGGGACGAATCTCGTGGGCCGAGCAGACGACGCCGTCCAGGTCGCAGTCCACCGCAAGCTTGGAGAGGTAGACCATGTGTTCTTCGACCGTCCGGTCCACACCGAGGTGATCGGTGAGGGTGTGCTGATCCAGACTCGTGAGGACGGAGACGCCGACGATGCAGGGACGATTCTCGTCGCCGAAGGCGCGGGCCTCCTCGGCAGCGGCGTTGAGCATGGCAGGCCCACCCGCGACGTGGACGGTGACCATCCAGGCTCCGTGGCGGGCCGCCTCGCGGACGGCGAGACCGACGGAGTTGGGGATGTCGTGGAACTTCAGGTCGAGGAAGATCCGATCCGCGCCCACCTCGCGCAGGCGGTCGATCACGGCGAGGCCGTGGTTGAGGGTCAGGGCATGACCGATCTTGAAGGCGCGAACGTGGTCCTTGAGCAGTCGGACCGTCTTGAACGCCTCTTCGAGGTCGGAGGTGTCGAGGGCACAGATGATCTTTCGTCCGAACGCGTCCATTTCTTCCTGCGGCGTCATCGCCTACAGTCTATTGTCTCACCCATTTTTTAAATCGGTGTGAACTTTCTGCGCCGTTTCGTCCGTCGCGGCGGCGACGGCCCGGCTAAGGTCGGCGGCACGGGGCGGAGGGAGGGCGGCGAGCAGGCTCGTGACGGCGTCCCCGTCCATCCGGGCGAGGATGCGCCCGAGGGAGTCGATCGGCCACTTCGCGGTAAGCGCGACCAGCTTGTCGGTGGGCATTTCGGCCCAAAGACCAGCAAGTTTGGCCTCGCCGGCCGAAAGATCGGGCGGCAGCTTAGGGGCGGGCGGCGGCTTGATCGCCTTGAGGCGGGCCGCCTCCGCCTCGGCGCGCTTGCCGAGGCTCTGCATGGACGCCACGAAAGGCGCGAGCGGGCCGCCCTTGCCGTCATCCGGCGGAAGCTTGACCTTCTTCTTGCCCAAGGGCAGGAAAGGAAGGTTGACGATGCCGAGCATTCCGAGGCCGACGGTGGCCCCGCCACCGAGCAGGAGAAGCGGGACGAGGATCAGAAGGGCCTTCTTCATCCGTTCCTCAGGCGGGCCATGATGCTGGTCACGTAGTGGCGGCTCTCCTGGGGCCACTCGGCGAAGCCCCGTCCCTTGATCCGGCCTGGCCCGGCGTTGTAGGAGGCGAGGGCGCGGGGCAGGTCGCCGTCGTTCTGGTCGAGCATCCGGCGCAGGTACCTGGCGCCGCCATCGAGGCTCTGGGCGGGATCGAAGGGATTCTCCACACCCACCGACCGGGCGGTGTCCGGCATCAGTTGGCAAAGCCCCTGGGCGCCGCAACGGGAAACCGCCTGGGGATTACCGCCGCTCTCCTGGTGGACAAGCGCCGCCAGAACGTCGGAGGAGACTCCATTCCTCTCCGCGGCGGCTCCGATCATGCCCTGGAGGTCGCCGCCTACGCCGGGAACGCTGGGATGGAAAGGGTCCACCGGTTGGCCGATCGCTCCCTCGAGTTGGGACTTGAAGCTCGGGGCGGACGTCTCGCGCGCGGTCGTCCCCCGTGAGGCGCTCTCACGCGGGGTCATCGCGTCGATGCGGGACTGGAGTTCGGCGATGCGGGAGTTGATCGCGGAAGGTCCGAGAAGGCTCATCGGCGCGTCACCGTCCATTCGTCGAGTTCGGCCTGCTCACGGCGCGCCTCTTCCTGACGCCACTCTTCCAGCGCCTTCTCGCGGAGCTTCTGCAGGGCCTCGGCGGCGACACGCCGCTCGCGCCACGTCTCGGCGGCCTGGGCCTCTTCCCTCTCCCGAAGGACGAGGCGCTCACGGACGGCCGCCTCTTCGCCACCGAGCGCACCAAGGTAGGTCTCCAGATCGAGACGCGCCGCGAGGGTCTCGGCGCCGCTCTCGTCGGCGGCCCGGCGGCGCTCGGCGATCGCCGCGATCTCGTCCTCCACCCCCTGGCGAGCCTCACGCGCCGCCCGGTGAGCCTCCTGCGCCCAGCCTTCCTCAAGGCGGCGATAGTCCAACACGCGCTGGAGCGAGAAGGCGAAGGCGGGCATAGATGGGTTATCGGGCGTTGGGCGTTAGGTCTTTAGGGTGCGCGACGAACGCCGAGGCCCAATGACGGAAAGCCCAAGTACTCTTGTCTCTATGCCTGCCTACCAGCTCGCCCGCCTGCTCACCGAGGTCGCGGCGGAGCCGTCGCCCGACCGGGCTCTCGACGCGCTCGTCCACGGCGCGCGGGAGCTCCTGGGCGCGCGGCACGCTCTCCTCGCCCGCCTGAACGTCGAGGGCGGCTATCTGGAGACGGCGTTCCGGGCGGGCCACGCTCCCGACGACGCGCCCCCCCGTCCCCGAATGTCGGTCGAGGAAGGCATGACGAACATCGTGGGCTCGGTCGCCGCGACGGGTCAGACGATCTCGAGCGCCGACGAATCGGCGCGCTACCGACCTCTCTTCCCTTCGACCCGCGCGGAGATCGCGGTGCCCGTCCGCGACCGCCACAACCGTCTGCGGGCGGTGCTGCACGCGGAGAGCGACCGGGCCGGGGCGTTCGACGGGGCGGCGGAGATGGCGGACGCCCTGGCCGCCCTCGCGGGAACGGTGCTCTCGCGCGAGTCGGCGGGGCGGCGCGAGGAGGCTCTGAGCGCGATCGCGTCGTCCCTCGACGCGGTCCGGAGCGAGGACGCGCTGATCGAGCGCGTGATCGGCGTCGCAGAGGGGGTCCTGCGATTCCAAGCCTGCTCCATCTTTCTGCTGGACGAGCGGACGGACCGCTTCATCCTGCGCGGCACGACGAGCATCCTGCGCGACCGTATCGGCTGGCTGACCTACGGCCGGAGCGAAGGCTTTACCGGCTGGGTGTGCGATCGGGGCGAGCCGATCCTTCTCGACGATCCGCAAGGCGACGCGCGCTGGCGCGGCAAGTACGTGGAGATCCCGAGCGGGGAGATCGCGAGCTTCCTCGCGGTGCCGATCGTGAAGCGGGGCCGGAGTACCGGGGCGATCCGCGTGCTTCGACGCAAGACGGAGAACCGGTACCTGGACAATCGGTTCACCACCGACGACCTGCGTCTTATGCAGGCGGTGGCCGACCAGTTCGCGACGGGCCTGGAAAACCTACGGCTGGTGGAGAGTACGGTGCGGAGCGAACGGATGGTGGCCTGGGGCGAACTGAGCGCGAAGAGCAGCCACATGATCGGCAACCGGGTATTCGCCCTCAAAGGGGACGTGAACGAGCTCGGGCACCTGCTGGCGGAAGGATCGATGGACGTCCCTTCGCTCCAAGGTCTCCACCGGGATCTGCGGGCGAACCTCGTTCGGATCGAGGAGATCCTCCAGGACTTCCGCGACTTCGTCACCGCGACGCAGCTCGATCGCCAGCCGGGCGACCTCAACGCCCTCGTGCGCGAGACGGTGGAGGAGGTGTTTCCCAAACGGACCCACGTGGCCCTCGACCTGGACCTCGGCGACGTGCCGACGCTGCGGTTCGACGGCAAGAAGCTTCGCCGGGCGGTGAGCGAGCTGGTGGAGAACGCGTTCCACTACATGGACGAAGGAACGCTGCGCGTCAGGACGTGCGTGGAGGAGGGGATGGCACGGATCGAGATCCAGGACAGCGGTCCGGGCGTTCCCGAAGGGGAGAAAGGACGTATCTTCCAGCCGTTCTTCACCGGCCGGGTCAAGGGCATGGGTCTAGGGCTGTCGATCGTCAAGGGGATCGTGGACGCGCACGGCGGCGACATCCGCGAGGAGGGGGCGCCCGGCGAAGGCGCCCGGTTCGTGATGCTGCTGCCGGTGGAGGCATGATCCGAGCGGCGCTGTTCGATCTGGACGGCGTCGTCCGTCGCTTCGACGTCGCACCGCTGGCGGAGATCGAGCGTCGACACGGCCTCGCGTCCCGCGCCATCCTGACCGCACTCCTTGATCCGTCGCGGTTCCAGGATGCGGTCACGGGAAGGATTTCGGACGAGGCGTGGCGGGAATCCGCGGGCGGAGCGCTCGGCCCCGCAAAGAGGGACTTTCTCGCCTGGGACGGGCTGACCGGCCACGTCGACCCGACGGTCCTGGCCATCGTCCGTCAGGTTCGCCGCCGGGTTCCGGTCGGTCTGCTTACCAACGCGACGTCCCGGCTCGACGCCGACCTCGCACGGCTGGGGATTCGGAATGAATTCGACGCCGTCGTGAACACGTCGGCCATCGGGGTCGCGAAACCCGACCGTGGCGCCTTCGAGTACGCGGCGAAGGCGCTCGGCTTCGAACTCTCCGAGATCGTCTTCGTCGACGACACCGCGCGGAACGTGGAGGCTGCCGCCGACTTCGGCTTCGTCGTCCATCGCTTCACGGGCGTCGAGGCGCTGAAGTCGTTCCTCCTTACTCACGAACTCTCGTAAGTCGGTATCGATACAAAGCTCCCGAACGTCTAGCCACTATGCTTCCCTTGGCGGCGCTGTTCCACACGTTCACGGCCATGAACGCCCTTCCTCCCACCGAGATCACCGTCTACAACCAAGGCTTCGGTCTCGTGAAGGAGGCGCGCGAGCTGAGCCTCAAGAAGGGACGGCAACGGGTTGGGATCGAGGATGTGGCGGCGATGATCGACCCGTCGTCCGTATCGATCCGGTCGCTCGCCGCCCCCGACGCGATCACGGTGCTGGAGCAGAACTATCAGTACGACCTGATCGGGCCCGCCTCGATCCTCGCCAAGGCGGTCGGTGAGCGGCTTCGGATCGTCGGACCGAAGGAGACGGTGGAGGGCGTCCTGATCTCCTCGCCGGGTCAGAACGGCGGCGGACTCGTCCTGCGCACGGACGACGGGCGGATCGTGCTCGACCCGCAGGGCCAGATCACCCTCGCCAAGGTGCCTGACGGGCTCATCACCCGCCCCACCCTGCTGTGGGACCTGGAGAGCGAGCGCGACGGGGCGCAGAACGTGGAGCTGAGCTATATCACGCGCGGCATCTCTTGGAGCGCCGACTACGTCCTCACTCTCGACGGGCTGGGCAAGGGCGCGATCCAAGGCTGGGTCACGATGGACAACCAGTCGGGAACGACCTACCGCGACGCCCGTCTCAAGCTTCTCGCGGGCGACGTGAACCAAGCGCCGGCCGGGGGCGGCCCCGGCGGCTTTGGAGGCGGACGGGGTGGTTTCGCCGCCGCCGCGAAGGCGTTCAACGAGGAGAACCTGTTCGAGTACCACCTCTACACCCTCCAACGCCCCGCCACCATCGCGAACAAGGAGACGAAGCAGCTTGGCCTTCTGAGCGGCGACGACGTGCCGGTCACGAAGCGGCTGATCGTCGACGCCACCCGGCAGTACGGTCGCCGCTTCCCCGAGGAGGGCGCGGTCGGAACGGGCGACATCGCGCCTCAGGTGCGGATCGAGTTCACCAACGATCAGAAGTCGGGCCTCGGAACGCCCCTGCCCGCCGGGCGGTTCCGCCTCTACCAGCGCGACAAGTCGGGCTCGACGCAGCTTCTCGGCGAGGACCGGATCGACCACACGCCCAAGGACGAGCGCGTGAGCCTCGTCGTGGGCCGCGCCTTCGACGTGCGCGCGACGCGCCTGCGCACCGACTTCGAACGGCTCGGCGCCCAAGCGACTCGGGAGAGCTTCTCCATCGAGCTTCGCAACCGGAAGGACGAGGCGCAGACGGTCGAGGTGATCGAACGCCTGTGGGGCGACTGGAAGGTCACGGCGAAAAGCCAAGCGTTCACGAAGGAGGACGCGAACACCATCCGCTTCTCCGTGCCGCTGAAGGCGGGCGAAACGCGGAAGGTGACCTACACGGCGGAAACGCGCTGGTAGGTGGCGAGACTCCCCAGAGTCTCGCCACGGATCAAACCGCCCGCGCCAAGCTCTCGAGCACGCCTTCCGTCGCCTCGAAGCCGAGGCAGGCATCGGTGACGCTCTGGCCGTAGGTCAGCTCCCGTCCGGGCGAGACCTCTTGGCGGCCGTCGACGAGGAACGACTCGATCATGACGCCCATGATCGGCGAGTTGCCCTTGCGGATCTGGTTCACCACGTCTTCGGCGACGAGGGGCTGACGACGGTGGTCCTTCGAGCTGTTGCCGTGGGAGAGGTCCACCATGAGGCGGTGCGGAAGGCCCTCGCGTTCCAGAATCGTCGCGGCGTTGCGAACGCTCGCCTCGTCGTAGTTCGGCCCGGTGCGCGATCCGCCGCGCAGGACGACGTGGCACGAGGGGTTGCCCGTGGTCTGAACGATGGCCGATACGCCGTCTTTGGTCGAGCCGGGAAACCAATGGGGGTGGCGGGCGGCCTTGAGGGCGTCCACGGCGGTCTGGACGTTGCCGTCGGTGGCGTTCTTGAAACCGACCGGCATCGAGAGGCCGCTCGCGAGCTCGCGGTGGGTCTGACTCTCGCAGGTACGGGCGCCGATCGCACCCCAGGCGATCAGATCCGCGAGATGCTGGGGGACGGTGGTGTCGAGGAATTCCGTGGCGCTGGGGAGGCCGAGGGCGGCCACGTCGGCCAGGAGTCCCCGCGCGAGGCGCAGCCCCTCGTTGATGCGAAAGCTGCCATCCATGCGCGGGTCGTTCACAAGCCCCTTCCAGCCGACGGTGGTGCGCGGCTTCTCGAAGTAGGCGCGCATCACGACGAACAGCTTGTCGGCGTAGCGGTCCGCGAGCGGCTTGAGCCGCTCGGCGTAGTCGACCGTCGCCTTCACGTCGTGGACGGAGCAGGGGCCGACGATCACCACCAAGCGCGGGTCTTCGCCTGCGAGGCGAGACTCGATGGTACGACGCGCGTCCGAGACGAGTTCGGAGGCGGCCTCGGTCGCGGGGATCTCCTCGTGAAGGATGGCGGGCGAAAGCAGGGGACGGACGTCCCCGATGCGAAGGTCTTCGGTCTGACGGGCCATGGTGGCGCCCCGGCTCTCAGGGCGGGAGCCCCTATTTTGGCACGTTCGGCGGAAACCCTCGGGGACGGTCTCCGGTCCCTAAAAGGCCCGCATGATCCTTCCCTTCCTCCAAGAGCCTCAGCCGCCGAAAACGATCGAGGCGCACGTCGTTCGTCCTGCCTCCCTCGCGCCCACCCCAGCCTTGCTCTCGACCCTTCGGATGCCCGAGGGTTTCCACCTCGCACGCTGGGCCGACGGCGTCGCGAACCCCCGCATCCTGAAGGTTTACCGGGGAGCGGTCTACGCCACCCAACGCACCGCGATGAACGTGGTGATGCTGAAGGACACCGACGGCGACGGGGTGGCGGATACCCAGCGCGAGGTCGCGAGCGGAACGGATCTGCACGGGATCGCCTTCCGGGGCGATTGGGCCTACATGGTCGGCATCCGCAAGGTCTGGCGCGCGAAGGTTCGGCCCGACGGAACGCTCGGACCGAAGGAAGAGCTGATGCACGACCTACCCGACGCGGGCCAGCACCCGAACCGCACGATCGAGGTCGGGCCGGACGGAAGGCTGTACATCTCCTGCGGCTCGACCGCGAACGACGCGGTCGAGCACAACCCCTACAACGCGACGATGGTGGTGTGCGACCTCGACGGAAAGCGCCGGGCGATCTTCGCCAGCGGCCTGCGCAACACGATCGGCTACGACTGGCAGCCCGGTACGGGGCTCCTCTACGGGTGGGACCAGGGCATCGACTGGCTCGGCGACGACGAGCAGCGTGAGGAGGTCAACGTGATCGGGAAGGGCTACCGTTACGGCTGGCCCTTCGTCTACGAGAACGGCAAGCCCGATCAGAACGCCCACCTCGCCACGGAAAAGGGCTACACGATCGAGGGCTGGCTCGCGGAGTCGAAAGGCCCTGTCCTGACCTACACCGCCCACGCGGCGGGGATGCAGATGCGCTTCTACCGTGGTGCGATGTTTCCGAAGGCGTACCGGGGCGACGCGTTCGCGACGATGCACGGCTCTTGGAACCGCAAGCCGCCGAGTGGGTACGAGCTGGTCCGCATCCGTTTCGCGAACGGGCGGGCGCAGAGCGTCGAGCCGTTCCTGACGGGCTTCCTCCAGGACCCGCAGGGCGAGCCGAAGCAGTTCGGACGGCTCTGCGGCCTCGCGGAGATGCCGGACGGCTCCCTCCTGATCGGCGACGACGAGCACGGGACGATCTACCGTCTCACCTACGGCCCGTCGAAAGCCGCCCTGCAGGACCTCGACACCTCTAAGCTCTCACCCGATCTGGTGAACGGGCCGAAAAACCTGACGGTACGGCTCGGCGCGTTCGGAACCCCGAACAGCGAGTACGCCGTCGGGTCGTCGAAGTCGCCTTCGTTGGCGATCTCCGCCTATCCAAAAGGGACCAAGGCGATCGCCCTCGCGATGGAAGACCCCGACGCGCCCTCGATCAAGCCGGTGATCCACTGGCTGATGGCCGATCTGCGTCCCTTGCGCACAGTCCCGGCGAACGTGCCGAAAACGGACCGTCCTATCTTCGATCTCACGCCGCTCCTTCGGGAGAACCTTCGACCTCGTCGGGCGAAGGAAAACACGGGAGACGAGTTTCCTGACTCGACAAGCGCCCACTTCGTAATGGATGCCGGCGGCGTCCAGGGCGGCAACAGCCAAGGCACGGTGGCCTACTACGGGCCGAAACCGCCCGTCGGCGACAAGCCGCACCGCTACGTCTTCACCGTGTACGCCCTCGACCGCACGCTGGGCCTCAAGCCGGGCTTCAACCGCACCGCACTGATCAAGGCGATGCGGGGCCATGTGCTGGGCCAGGGCTCGGCAACCGGAACGTACGCGAAGGCGCCTTAAAGGGAACGCGAGGGCCGCGAAACTCGCCCCATCTCACCATGAGCAACGAGAGCATCACCAAGGTTTCGGCTTCCGGCAATCCCGAGGGCAAGATGGGACAGCGCTACCTCGCCTCGGGCGTCCACGTCTCGCTCCGCAAGTGGGAGGACGAGGAGCCGGACGAGCCCAAGGAGCCCTCGGCGCGCGACTACGAGACGGCGGGCTACGTTCTGAAGGGACGGGCCGAGCTGCACATCGGCGATCAGGTCGCGATCCTTGAGCCCGGCGATTCCTGGATCGTCAACCGGGGCGTGACCCACACCTACCGGATTCTTGAAACCTTCTCCGCTCTCGAGGCGACATCGCCGCCCGCCCAGGCACACGGTCGAGACGAGTAGGGGCCGAAAGGAACCGGAGGCGTCACAATGGAAGGCGTGTTCCCCGAACCCAAGCCCTTGAGCGGCAAGCGGCTCGTGCCCCAGCTCGCGGTCGGCTGCTTCGTGTTCGCCCTGATCGGGCTGCTCGGCACGTTCGTGGTGGGGAACGCCCTCCAGCCCTTCTTCAAGCATCGGCGCGAGGATCTCGCGCGGCAGGCCGAGGCGCGCGAGGCCAAATCCCGCGCCGAGAAGGCGGCCGAGCGGTGAACGGTTCGGCGGCGAGCTGGCGCGAGCGCTACGGTTCGGAGCCGCCCGTCGGCCTTCCCGACCTTGGATCGCTTCTCGACCACCGTTCGGTACGCCACTACGCGGACCGGGAGGTGGACGAGGCGACGGTCCAGGGGCTCGTCGCCGCCGCGCAGAGCGCGAGCACGAGCAGCAACCTCCAGATGTGGTCGGTGGTGAGCGTCCAGGACCCCGCCCGGCGGGAGGCGATGGCGAAGCTGTGCGGCGATCAGGACCACGTCCGCAACGCCCCGTGGTTTTTCGCGTTCCTCGCCGACCACCACCGCCTTCGCCACGCCGCCGCCGCGAAGGGCGAGGCGGCGGAGGGCCTCGGCTACACGGAGTTCCTGCTCATGGCGACCATCGACGCCGCCCTGGCCGCGGAACGGATGACCTGCGCCGCCGAGGCCATAGGATTGGGCGTCTGCTATATCGGCGCCCTTCGCAACGATCCCGAAGGGGTTCGAGAGCTTCTCGGTCTGCCGGACGGGGTTTTCGGCGCGTTCGGCCTCTCCGTGGGCTACCCCGCCCGGCACGACGACGACGGAGGCGAAGCGATCAAGCCTCGGCTCGCGCAGGAGGCGGTCTGGTTCCGCGAGGGCTACGATCCCGCGCCGGACACCGAGGAGTACGACGCGCGGATGCGCGCTTTCTACGAGCGCGAGGGCATGCGGGGCGACCGAACGTGGTCCGCGCGTTCGGGTCGCCGCGTCGATCGCCATCACCTGACGGGCCGCGAGGTTCTTAAAGAGTGGCTCCTGCGGATCGGTATGGGACGAGAGTAACGCCCGTAAAAAGGCCCCTTTGCGTTTCGCCCTATCGTAGGCATGGTTCGGTTCGAAGATGTTTTTTCATGAATATTCCGTCAGCTAAAGCCCCAAGTGGGAACCACGTTGGGTTTTCGGTGGCAGTAGGATGTGCGCGCGCAAGCGCTCAACGGTAAACGGACCTATGTCATTCATCTCCGAACAGCTCGAATCCCGAATCGGCCGCCGCCAACTGCTGCAGTGGAGCAGCGTCGCGGGCGCCTCGCTCCTCACGGGCGGCATCCTCGCCGGCTGCGGCGGCGACAATGGCGGCGGGAACGGCAACAGTGGTGGCGGCTCGCTTGCCACGGACCGCGCGGTCCTGAACTTCGCCCTCAACCTCGAATACCTGGAGGCCGAGTACTACCTCCGCGCCGTAACGGGCAGCGGCCTCGCGGCGGGCGACATCGGCGTCAACCCTGGCGCCGTCACCGTCAAGTCGGGCTCGACGGTCGTCCCTGGACTCAGTACGCCGATCCAGCAGTACGCCCTGGAAATCGCGAGCGACGAGCAGAACCACGTCCGGTTCCTCCGCACCGCCCTAGACACCTTCGCGGTGAGCCGCCCGGCGATCAATCTCCTGGATTCCTTCAACGCGGCCTATGCCGCTGCGACCAACACGCCCGGCGCGACCTTTGACCCGTTTGCGAACGAGACGAATTTCCTCCTTGGCGCGTTCATCTTCGAAGACGTCGGCGTGACCGCCTATAAGGGCGCGGCACGACTCATCACCAACAAGGATTACCTGGAGGCGGCGGCGGGCATCCTCGCGGTCGAGGCTTACCACGCGGGTTCGATCCGTACCCTGCTCAACGGTGCGGGACAGGCGGCGACGACGAACGCGATCAGCAACGCGCGCGATTCGCTCGACGGCGGAACGGATCTCGATCAGGGCGTCGGCGAGGTCGATCCGAGCTTCCGCAACGTGCTGCCTCTGACCACCGCCAGCGCGACCAACCTCGTTCCGGCGGACGCCAACTCCATCGCGTTCAGCCGCACGACCACTCAGGTTCTCGGCATCGTCTACCTTGGCGGCGCGGTCGGTACCGGCGGCGGCTTCTTCCCGAGCGGCCTGAACGGCGGCATTCGGTAGTTATATACTCCTCTGGGCTTTTCGCCCCAGAGGAGTTTGGACGATTCTGAATCTCAGCCAATCGAGAGGACAAAGCACCAAGGTTTTCTTAAATATTATAAATTTTTAGGAAAAAGTGATTCCTTAATAGAAAACGTGATACCTTCAGGGCTCATGTTTGGTGCCTTGAGTTCAACGGCAAAGCGATTGACGATCGCAGCCTTTTCTCTCCTTATTCTTGGGCTATCTACTCCGGTGATGGCCCAGTCGTCAGACCAGGAAACACCCCAGTACCACGTCAATATTCAGGCGGGTCCTTTCTCGACGATCAACACGATGTCGGGAAAGCTTTCGACCATCGTTCCTTTCTTCTCGCTCAAAGGGAAGGGGCGCACCGATCTCTCGCTTAGCATCGCCCACCGTTCTCATCCAACGTCCTACACGAGTTCGGGATCGAAACATCAAGTCGCCAAGGATTGGCGGCAAAGCAACTACGAGTACATTCGTGGAGGCTACTTCACCAATCGGTACGATGCGCAGACCGGTTGGGAAAACAAGGACTCCTACATCCTGTCCGGAATGCTCGACCGAGGCGGTCAATGGGCCAAAGACGTTAAGTACCCCGCAAACCAAGGGGATAAGACGGGCACTCGAGTCCGCCTTCCCGACACCCTCGACCTTCTGAAGAAGGAGTCGGGGCAAGACTTCTTCGTCACGGAAAAGGGAACGGGCACAGTACGACGTTACAAAGACATCTATCCCTACTTCAGCCTTCTGGATGAGATTCGCGACGTTTTCGGCAACGTGGTCGACCTACAGTACGCCCCGAACGATGGGCCGATGACGCTCGTCAAAGACGCCACCAATCAGCGGAGCATCAGTTTCGCCTATCGAGCCGATACCACGTACTTCGGCATGTCGTCGGCGAGCCTCAACTATCCGGATGCGACGGGGACGGTGAAATCCCGAACCTGGAGGTTCAACATCGATCCCGCGAACGGAAGGCTGAGCTCTATCACGTGGCCTACGAACCGCCCACTTTCGGAGGGCGGCTATCCCCGCAGTGTTTTCTTCTATTACACATCCGCAGGAAACATCCAGCAGATTGTTGATCTTAACTCACAAGTATGGTGGTACGAATACGATACTGCTGGACGGGTGACGAAAGTCCGTCGTGCTGGATCCAGCGGTACCGTCCTCATCTCAATCCAGTATGACGACGCGAACGACGGTGGTCTCACTCAGGTCACCAATGCCCTCGGAAACACGACCGATTACCGGTACGACACGTCGTCTAACCCTTATCCAGTCGTCTACCATCCCCTCATCAGCGTCACCGATCCACTGGTTTCCAACCCTCTTCTCGTCGACTCGACCAACCCGAGCGGGAACGAGAGTGCTCGACACGTCGAGTCAACGGAGTTTTTCCTTAACTCCGGTCGGATCAAGAAGAAGACGGACCGCCGTGGCATTGTTACCACCTACCAGTGGGACGGTCAAGACGCCGAGTGGCCGAACGGCGACTACCATGCTGACGGGAACCTCACCAAGAAGACCGTTACAAATCCAACCAGCGGCACCTCATACATCACGAGCTACACATACATTAACCGTTATCAGGTTAATTCCATCACCACATCCTACCAAGCGTCTGCGACGGTCACACCGATTCTGACGGGGTACACCACGAATGAGTTCAATGATTCCACTGGCACTCTGCAAACCGCCTCCAATCTTTGGAACGGCTCCATGGTCGCCGTTCGGACTGAGAACCAGTACGATCCGTCGGGTTCGGGGCGGCTTTGGAAGACGCGTAAGGGATCAGACGCGTTCACGACGTACGACGCCTTCGATCCGTACACCGATCAACCGACTACGATCACGAGTCCGTCGGGTGGAAAGACCTACGTCGAGTACGACTCTCTAGGACGGAAGACGAGTGACAATGTTCCCGATGCGACCGGGTCAGGGCGGTTCACCCTTTACAGCTACGATGAGTGGGATCACCTTACTCGCACCATATATCCGGATCAGACGGCTAGTTCGATCACCTATCGGTACGACGACCTACCGTCTTCGAAAACAGATCGTAACGGCAACACCACGTCCTACAGATACGACATTCTAGGCAACCTGACGAACGAGACTAAGGACGTTTCCGCTGCTTCGGCAGGGATCCCCGCCCGAACCTTGAGCACGGACTACAACCGCGACAATCTTGGCAACTTGAAGGCGGTCAATGTCTCCGCGTACAACGCCTTCGGTGGTCCTCCGGTCAAGACCATTACCTATGATTACGACGAGCTTAATCGTCGCACTCAGACCACGATGGCAGATGGAAGGGTTGAGAAGACTCGGTACGACGAAAACGGGAACGCCGTCCAAAGCGTCGATACCAGCAGCATCAGAAGCACCTACGATATGTTGAATCGGCTTGTGTCAAACCGATTCAACAACGGTCGAAACCTTACAACTAGTCACGTGATCACGGCGGGAGGATCGACGAAGACCACTTTGCTCTACGACACGACGGTGCCGAACAGCAACGGTTTCTCAAAGTACTCGATCGACCAGTACAACCTAGCGGGGCAGTTGATCAGTTCGCAGTCGGGCGAGAACAACAGCGCACCCGCCGTTACCTACGAATACGATGATGCCGGGCGACGCCATTCGATGTCCGTCGGAACGCAACGTTGGGAGTACCAATACACCGACGACTCGGGGATCCTGGATGGGCAATTGCACAAGATCACGCAGGCGGTCGGTGCCGGAACGGTTGCGACCTACGTATACAACCCCGACGGAACCCTCAAAACGCGCATGTCGCCGGGGGCGGGACTGAAGACCGAATACACCTACGACGTCGACTCTCGCCTCACGGGACTGGACCACTATTCGACGGTCGGCGGGGCGTACGTTCTGAACCAGTCGGTCAGCCACGTGCTCGATCCCGAGGGGCAGACGACCCTCTACCGCGATCGGATGAACGGGGGAACGCGTTACCAGGTCCAGTACACCTACGACCGCATGAACCGCCTCGTCAACGAGCAGGCGCTTGAGGAGACGACCGGTGACACGTACGCCAGCGGCTACCAGTACGACGAAGCGAACAATCGAACCAGCGTCGTGCGGGCGGATCGATCTGGGGTCTCGACCACCAGGCCCTACACCTACGCCGCGAACGACAAGTTTCTGAGCGGTGACGGATACTCGGTAAACCAGTACGATTGGACCGGACGACCCACGAGCCTCACCTACCCCGACAGCACGACCTCAGAACTGCGTTACGATTACGACGGGCAGCTCGTTTCCATCGGGGCTAGGGGGCCCTCGGCTCCTTACGTTTGGTTCGAGTACGACGGCTTAGGACGGCGCATCCGTCAGAACGAGACGAAGTTCTTCTTCGACGGCACTACGGCGATCGCCGAAACCGACAGTGCGAGCGTCTGGACCTACCGTGTGCCGGGAGTCGGGTACGTGAAGAACGGCGTCCAGTTCTACGAGCGCGAGAACGCCCAAGGATCGACCGTCTCGACGACCGATGCCGCCGGAGCGGTGGTCAGCCGCGCCTTCTACGACGCGTACGGCAACGAGTCGATGGTTCAGCAAGGCCCTCGGAGCCGTTACGGCTATGCGGGCAACCACGGCTACGCCGCCGACGGCGTAAGCGGGATGCTCCTCGCCGGAGCGCGGTTCTACGTCCCGGCCATCGGTCGTTTCCTCACTCCTGATCCGAGCGGGCACGCGGGCGGACTGAATCTCTACGCCTACTGCGACGACAATCCCGTAGCGAAGATCGATTCCACCGGGAAGGGTCCCGAACTCGTTATTCTTAGCGCGAGCGGGGCGATCGTCATGCCCCGATACGCTTCCAGGGAGATGGCGGCCATCGCTGGTATCCAAAGAATAATGCTTCAGTCTAATAGATTAAAACGCACTGACGGACACTATGGAGCTGAGTTTGCAGGGCTGGTTTTCCAGTACGGTGATGGAAGTTGGTCGTACACTCCGGCAGTCACCTTAAAAGAACCGAGTGGTTCCGCTAGCCAATCCATGCTGGCTATCCCGTTCCTGCCAAGAGGAATAAAGGTCGATACGGACTACCACACGCATCCTCACCCCGACGCGGGCGACTACGGAGACCATTTCGCGTCCGACGGAGACAAGAGCCGACTGCGGGAGTGGCAACTGAATCATAAGTTCCCTGGAGGCATCTTTCTGAGTTACAGTTACGTTGGGGATGGTAGCGACTTGGCTCGCATTAGTTGGATCGCCTTTGGGGGAGACCATGACATCTCTAGACTTAACGGCGTGTACTGGAACTCATTTGGAAAGGGTCCTCTCGGTCGTCCCACTCCCCTTCCTTAGAGGCTAAAGTCATGAAAACCTTCACCCTTCTCGCCCTGCTCGTCGCTACTCTGGCCTTACCGGCTCAGGAGCGGTGGGTGCCTGATGCCGCTTGGTTTAAGCGGCCTCACTACCTCCGGCGACCGGAAACCGGATTCGTTGACAAGAAGGAGACGGCGATTAAGATTGGGCGCGCGCTGATCGAAGGAAGGCTCGGTCCTTCGCAACTCAAGAGCGACGAGCCGCTCGACGCCAAACGCTTCGGCGACGTCTGGGTCGTGTACGGATACAGCGACGTTTCGATGAGCGGCAGTCCGACGATCGTCGAGATCTCCGCGAGCACGGGGACCGTGATCAACATGGTCATCGAGCAGTAGCGGCGAAAGCCGGTTGCCGCCGTTACAATAGGGACGTGTTGCGGCGCGCCGCGTGGCGGAGGCTTCCCCAAGACCCGCGGTCGCCGCTGGCGTGGTGGGGGCGCGAAGCGCGAGCGAGCTTGGGATTCCTCCTCGTCGCGTCCTTCGTGGCGGTCCCCCTTGCCGTTTTCGCCTTCCAGTTCGGCGTCGAGTTCCTGATCCCTTTTGAGGTTGTCCTCATCGCCCTCTGCGCCTGGGGTTACGGCCGGGCAGGCCGCCGTAGCCTGCCTACGATCCGCGCCCTCGCCCCCTCGCCCGCGCCGGTCGAGGCGTTCCCGGTCGCGTTCGATCTGTCTTACCAGGGCGTCGTCACCGGACGGGACGAGGGGATCGCCTCGTTCGTGGAGGGTTGGCTCTACGTCGAGGGACTGCGCACCGGCTTCAGCCTACGCCCCCTCGACGCGAAGCGCATCGGGGCGATGCCCGAAGGGTCGGAGGCGTTCGACCTTCCCGGCGGCCAACGGATCACGCTCCGCGCCCTCGGCTCCGCCTCCGATCGGCTGACGTTCGGGGAGACGGTTCGGGTGTGGTACCGCTTCACGGTCGGCGTGGCCGTCGGAGAGCCGACCCTCCCACCCCTGCGGGTCCACCCCACGGCGATCGTCACTCCGCTGACGGTCCTCGCCGCGACCGCCCTTCTCGTCCCCGCCTGCCTCGCGTGGGCTCTCTGGACGCTCGTCGTCCATCCTGACGCCGCAGGCACGCTGATACCCGTGTTCACGGGGCTCGTCGTCGGCTCGCGCCCGGTGGGCAAGGCGGTCCAAGACCTTCGGAAGCTGAAGTCGATCGATCGCCTGGGTCTGGAGGCGGAGGCGAGGGAAAGCTTGCCCCCGCCGTAAGAACGGGCCCGCGTCACTCCTCGTTGTCGTACTCGTGCGCCGCGTTGCGCCAGCGCGACAGGGCGGGCTGGAAGCCCATGCGGACGGTGCCGACGGGGCCGTTGCGGTGCTTCGCGATGATGATCTCCGCCTCCTCCACCTCGTTCGTGGTGTCGTACTGAGGCTTGTGCTCTTCCTTCTTCTTGTAGTAGGCGTCCCGGTAGAGCATCATCACCATGTCGGCCTCCGCCTCGATGGAGCCCGACTCGCGGATGTCGGAAAGCTGGGGCCGCTTGTCCTCCCGGCTCTCGACGGCGCGCGAGAGCTGGGAGAGGGCCAGAACGGGGATCTCCAACTCCTTCGCCATCGACTTGCAGGAACGGGCGATCTCGGAGATCTCCTGGACGCGGTTCTCCGTCCGCCTCGAGCCCTTCATGAGCTGGAGGTAGTCGATCATCACGAGCGAGAGCCCATGCTCGGCCTTGAGGCGGCGGCACTTTCCGCGCATCTCCAGGGGCGAGATGTCGGAGCCGTCGTCGATAAAGATCGGCATCGAGTAGAGCATGTCGCACGCGTCGGCCAGGCTCCGGTAGTCGGTGGGCGAGATCGTGCCCTTCTTCAGGACGGAGTTGGGCACCTTGCTCAGCATCGAGACGAGGCGGCGGACGAGCTGGATGCTCGACATCTCCAGGGAGAAGATCGCGACCGAGCCTTTGGTGCCCTGCCGATAGTGCGCGGTAGCGACGTTCAGGGCCATCTCAAGGATGAGCGAGGTCTTACCCATCGCGGGGCGGGCGCCGCAGACCACGAAGTCGCCCGCATAGAAGCCGGAGGTCATCGCGTCGAGGTCGGTGAAGCCGACCTTGAGACCCTGCATGGGCTGACCCGTCTCTAGGATCGTGTCGACGTCCACGAAGAACTCCTTCGCGAGGGCCGAAACGGGCTGGAAGTACTTGCCGAGCTGCTTGCGGCCCACCTCGAAGATGAGTTGCTCCGCCTTGTCGACCTTCTCCTGGACGTGGGGCATCTCGGCGTCGTGGACGACGCCGACGATCTCGCGGCCCGTCTGCTCCAGGCGGCGCATCGTCGCCTTGTCGAGGACGATCTGGGCGTAGCTCGCGCTGTTGGCGGCGCTGGGAACGTAGAGGTCGAGCTCGTTGAGGTATTCCTGCCCGCCCACGTTGGCGAGGTCGCCGCGCGCCTTGAGCTCTTCGCGCAGGGTGACGGGGTCGATAGGCTTATGGCCCGCGATGAGGGCCTTCATGGCCCGGAAGACGAGACGATGCGAAGGGCGGTAGAAATCCTCCTCTTGGAGGATCGTGACGATCTCTTCGGCGGCGCGCTCGGAAAGGAGCATCGCGCCGAGCGTGCTCATCTCGGCCTCAACGCTGTAGAGGGGGACGGACTCATCGAAACCGACGGCCATGGGGACCTACCATTATGGGGCCTTTTCCCTCCGCCGCGACGCTTTTAGAAGAGGTGATCCGTCTTGTGCCTGCTGCTTTTTCGAACCACGGAGGCACAGAGACACAAAGGAGTTCTGCGTTCTGACCGACCTTCGTAGTGATTGGAATCCTCTCTGTGCCTCCGTGACTCTGTGGTTCAAAACGAGGCGCTACAGTTGATCTCCACACCAAGCCCTACCCCGATTCCTCCCGAAGTCAATCGGATCACAAGACGGATCGTCGAAGGCGCCTATAAGGTCCACACGACCTTGGGGCCAGGGCTGCTCGAATCGGTCTACGGGGCATGCCTCGCCCACGAGACGGCGAAAGCGGGACTAGCGTTTCGAAGCGAGGTCGGACTACCGACCGTCTACGACGATCTTCGTTTCGATGCGGGCTTTCGAGTCGACTTCATTGGGGAGGATCGAGTGATCGTTGAACTTAAAGCGGTGGAAACGCTCCACCCGTCCATGAGGCTCAACCGCTGACCTACCTAAAGCTATCCGAGCGAAGGGTCGGCCTTCTGATCGATTTCAGCGTCCCACTCATCAAGAACGGAATCAGGCGGATCGTTCTCTAGATTTCGTCTTTGGGCCACGGAGGCACCGAGGGGTTTTCCGTTCTACTCCCCTCTTGTATCGACCGAGCGGCTCTTTACGCCTCCATGGTGCAAAACATTAGAACGCGGCCCGCATTCGAAGGAACATCCGGCTCCACCACTTGCCCCCGCGGGGCTTGGTCGCCAGCTCGGGGCACTGGGCCACCAGGGCGTCGAACGAGGCCTGAAGATCGTCGGCGTCGCGATCGAACGCGCCCGTCCAGCCGCACACCACGCAGGCGGCGCTCGCCTCGCCGTTCACCGCCTCGCAGAGGGGGCAGGACTTGAGGGAGTCGAGAAGCAGTCGGGGGCTGGTACGCACAGGATAATGTCGGCGAGTTGGGACGAATCCCGTACCCGGTACAAAGGACGGGAACGTTGTGCGGTTTCGAAGGGTTTTTGGGACCATCGGGACCGCCTCGCAACGGCGCGCGCGGAGAAAGAGTCTCTACCTATGGCCATGCGTCTCCTCTTTATCGCCGCGGCGTTCTCGCTCGCGCTCGTCGGTTGCAACCCGAACAAGGGCGCGTCCGCCTCGGAAGCGGGCGGTGGGAGCGGCAGCGGCCTTTTCCACGACATCGCCAGCGAGATGGGCGGGGCCAAGAAGGCGACCCGCGAGGGCGTCGCCTTCGACCTGTACTACGACGTCAGCGACTCCTCTTCCAACCTGAGGAAACCGCTCGGCAAGCTTCTAGAGGGCGTCGGCGACACCTACCCCGAGGCGGTGCCCTACACCTACTCGTTCTTCGGTGCGAACTGCGATCTGCAGGGCGAGGGCGTCACCAACGTCCAGAGCCTGCGCCGGGCCGACAAGGCGTGGGCCGCCTCCAAGCTGCACGACACCACCACCAACCTCAACAAGGTGTTCGAGAGGATCAAGCAACGGGCCGAGGACGCGCCGAACACGCGCTTCGCCGCCTTGATCGTCAGCGACGGCGGCTACGAGGATCCGGACGCGGCGCGCGGCGCCCTGCGGAAGCTCAAGGAGGTGCCGAACTTGAGGAGCCTCGTCTTCGTGGGGGTCCACACCGGCGACAATCCCAAGCTGGAGCGGCTGACCGACCTCACGCGCGTCCTGCGCGGCGGCGGCGACTCGGGCGGGGTCGAGGTGCAGATCGTGACGGACGCCAACAACGAGGCCAAGATCGCCGACGCCCGCAAGGCCCTGACCGAGCTGGTGCAGTCCGGCAAGAAGGTGGACTAGGCGTGGCGGACACCGGACGCTTCGCCGTCGCCTCGGACCCTGGTCAACAATCCGCCTTCCCCCTTCCGCACGTCGTCTCTCTGGAATACCAGCAGGAGATGGAAGGCGAGCTTCGCATCGAGCTGACCGACGCGGGCTACACCGTCCGGCAGTCGGCGGAGGTGGTGCACGCCTTTCGCGCCTACGCCGCCCTCACGCGCGAGTGGAACCGCCAGCGGCACCGCGCCCTGGAGGCGGAGTCCAAAGGCGAGGGCTTCCGGGCCAAGGCGTACGAACTCCTGATCGAGACCCGAAAGACGGGCGCGAAGATCCGCGACCCCAAGATTCTGGATCGCGACGCGATCGAGAGGATGCGCGCCGCCGCCGCCCATAAGCACGATAAGATCACGAAGAAGATCGTCGGCAACTGGGTCGTTATGGCCGCCGCCGTACTCCTCAAGGCGTTCCTGCTCGTGCCCTTGGCGAACAAGTTCCTCTTGGCCGTCCTGCCCGACGCGGACGCCCTGCGCGGCGTCTCCGCGATCGTTCTCGCCGCCGTCCTGGCGTATACCCTCACCTTCGTCGCGCGCTACCTGGTGCAGATCGGCGTCGGGATGCACGCGCCGGAGGACGCGCCGAAGCGCCGCTCAGTGGCCGACATGATGCACGCCCGGGCGAACCGCACGATGTTCCGCATCGTGTTCGGCCTCTTCGTGGTCGTGCTCGGCATGTTCCTCGCGTTCGACTTTATGAACGCGGGGAGCGAGTGGGTCGGCGCGGTCGGTCTGTCGATCCTGTTCGTGGCGATCCTCGTCGTGTTCGAGATGTTCCTCGCCTACCGGCTCGCCGTCCTCCAGGACGAACAGCCGGAGTCTTTGGAGGCGGTCGACGCGCGCTATCTCGCCGCTCTGCACCGCGCCGACGACGAGACGGACCTCGCCAAGCTCCGCACCCTCGCGGACAACGCGCAACAGAGTTGGCACCGCTTCCTCACCGCCCTCGACTCGGGCGTGCTGGCGCGCAAGCCCCGCTACCGCCGCCGCGCCCTCGCCGCCCTACGCGAGACGATGGGAGTGGTCGAAGCGGCGGCGAACGACGCGACGACCCAAGAGACGGCGACCCGACCGACCACCGCCCTGGAAACGGCGACGCAAGAGGCGGCAGCCCGCGAGATGACCCCCCTGGAGCGGGCTTCGCTGAACGGCAAGGCCGTGGTCGCCGCTCCGGAAGGCGTCGTCCTGTGATCGGCGACCCCTACGCCAAGGTAGGGCTCGTCGCCGCCCTGATCGCCGGCGTGTGGGGGCTCGGCGTGGCCGTGGACCGTCTCGGTGGACGCCGCCTCGTCCTTGCGGGTGGGCGCGAAGGCGCTCTGACGCCGGAAGTCCCGCTAGAGCTTCCGCCGCCCGATCCAAAGCGCCCGGACAAGCACACCGCCCTCGTCAACCTTTCGACCGCCCGGCTCGCTTCGATCGATCCGGGCACCGTCCAGGTCACGACTCCCGGCTACCGGGTCGACGACGCCCAGATCCATCCCATCTACGAGTTCGTCAAGGAGAAGAACCCGAAGCCGCGTTCGATCCTGCTCCTCATGGACAACTCGCGGAGCATGAGCGAGGTGAACAGCGGCAATCCTCCCAGCGACCCGGACTACCAGCGGATCAACGCCGGCCGCCTTCTTCTGGAGCGACTTCCGGCACAGGATCGGGTTTCGCTCGCGTGTTTCCCCTCTCGTGTCAGCCTTGAGCGCGGGGGCGACCCACCCCGATTCCCTTTCGAGCTTCTCGCTCCCCCCGAGCGGCCGGATCTCGTCATAAACCAGCTCGACTCCCTCATGGGAGAGGAGAACAACTCGACACCGCTGTATCAGGCGCTCGAGCAGGGCGCCGACCTTCTCGCCCAGGAGCCGAACGGCGGGAAGCGGATTCTGATCCTGCTCACCGACGGCAGGAACGAAGAAAAGCTTCCGAGCGAACTGCACAGCTTAGAGACCGCGGTGGCGGCGATCAAGGCGGCCAACGTCGACGTCTACGCGGTCGGGCTCGGCTCTAAGGCGGACATGCCGGTGTTGAACAGGATCTCGGCTCACGCCCTGCGCGCCAACGACGCGACCGCTCTAAGCCGCGCCTTCAGCCAAATTCTGCTCCAGATGACGCGCAAGGTGGTTCAGATGGACCTGGACGTGATGGTCGCCCGCGACGGCAAGCCGATCCCGCCGGGGCAGAAGGTCGAGATCACGTTCCGCTCCGGCGGCAAGCTCTATACCACCCAAGGCAAGACCCAATAAGGCCCTAGACGAAGTGATCCTCTACACGAAGCACCTTCTCCTGATGTCGTTGGCCCTTCTGGCCGTGCCCATCGTCGGTCGGGTCTTCGCCCGATTTTCAGGACGCGCCCACCGCGTCCTGCGACCGGGCGTCGGCTTCGTCTTCGTGCTCTCGCGGCTTCTCTTGGCCTTGGCCGTCCCCCTGCTCGCGCAGGGCGCGTACGCCGGGCTCTCGGCCCAATGGCCGAACGAGGCCTGGAATCGCCTCGCCGCCCTTGCCTTCGCGGGCGCGGTCTACGGCGCCTTCTTCGGTGACGAGCAGGACTTCCCCCGCTTCCCCGGCGCGATATGGGGAGCGTTCGGTGGTCTGGGCACGGCCTTGCTCTACGAACTCATCCCGTCGTCCAGCGAGGGACGCGCCCTCTGCGTCGCCCTCTTCGCGACGGTCCCTCTGTTGGCTTACCGCCCCTTCAACCACCTCGTTCGCCGCAAGCTGTCGTCGGGCGGCCTGATCTCCCCGAACCGCCGGATACTCCGGTAGCCGCGCCTGCGCGGCTACCGGGGTACCGTCTTCTGCGGAAGCCATGCCGAGCGTCGTCCTCGTCTCCGACTACGGGCAGGTTCACGGCGGCGCCGAGCAGGTCGCCCTCGCCACCGCCCGGCTCCTTGCCGACGCGGGGCATCCCGTCCGGTTCGTGTGCGGCACCGCCCCCAGCGACGCCCGCCTCGACGGCGTTCCGACCCATTCTCTCGGCGTTCGAGAGGAGGATCTGAAGCGAGGCGTCAAGGGGCTCGCCCACTTCGTGTCGAACCCCGCCGCCGCGGCCCTGATCGGGCGGGCCCTCGAAGGACTCGACCCGCGCGACACCATCGTCCACTTCCATAGCTTCGCCACGATCCTCACCCCTGCCGCCCTCGCCGCCGCCCTCGATCGGGGCTTCACCACCGTCGTGACCGCCCACGACTACGGCCTTGCCTGCCCCAACAGCGGCTTCTACGTCCACCCCAAGCGCGAGATCTGCCACCGCAAGCCCCTTGGCATCGACTGCCTCACGACCCAATGCAGTCGGTCCGGTCCCGCCTCCAAGGCCGCGCTGGCCTTTCGCTCCGCGCTTTTCCGAGGCACGACCCGGCGTCGCCTTCGTCACGTCGTCTCCGTCTCCGCCTTCAGCCGGGACATCCTTCAGCCCTACCTGAGCCCCGACGTCCACGGGCGGGTGATCGTCAATCCCACCGATCTCACGCCCCGCCCGCGCATCGCCGTCGAGCAGAATTCGGAGTTCGTGTTCGTGGGCCGTCTCTCCCCCGAGAAGGACCCCGCCCTGCTGGCCCGCGCGGGGCGCCTTTCCGGCCTACCGGTCCTCTTCGTCGGCGATGGCCCGGAGGCGAAGGCGGTCCGCGCGGAGCTTCCAAACGCCTTTATTACGGGCTGGCAGGATGCCGCCGGGGTGGACGCCCATCTCGCCCGCGCCCGGGCGATGGTCCTGACCTCCCGCTGGTACGAAGCCGCCCCTTTGGTCACCGTCGAGGCCCTCAGTCGCGGCATCCCCGTCCTTGTCCCCGATACCTGCGCCGCCCAGGAGTTCCTCGAGGAGGACGGCCTCCTCTTCCGGTCGGGAAGCGCCGAGAGCCTCGCGGACGCGATGCGGACGCTCGCCGACCCCGCGACCGGCCGCCGGATGAGCGAGCACGCCTACGCCCGTCCCTTCGCGCGAGCGTTCTCCTCTCAGGCCCACCTCACGAGCCTTTTGGAGTTCTACGCGGAAGCCCTACGGATCGATCAAGGCGAACCTTAGCCTTCGCTCCTTAGGAAACCTATCCGACCTCCAGGGCATCGGAGGTTGTGATGGCCGATCAGTCGCCTCTCGGAGCCTCCGTCCCCCGCGTGGAGGGCGTCGCCCGCGTTACCGGGCGAGCTCTCTACACCGCCGAGCGCCATCCGAAGGGACGGTTGCACGCCGTGCTGGTCGAGAGCGACGCCCCGAGCGGACGTATCATGGAGGTCGACGACGTGGAGGCCCGCAAAGCGCCAGGGGTGAGACTCGTTCTGACCCACCTCAACATGTCGAAGCTTCGTCCCCTCCCGGGCGCCGGGCCGGGCAGCCTGAACGAGAGTCGCCAACCCCTGGAGGACGACCGGATCGTCCACCAGGGCCAGCACCTTGGCCTTGTGGTCGCGGACACGCTGGAGCGGGCGCAGTACGCCGCTTCCCTTCTGCGTTTCGAGATCGAGCCGGGTCCGTTCGACCTGAGCCTCGCGATCGACGATCCCCGTGCGACGACGCCTCCCTCGGGAGAAGGCGACCGCCAGAATCCGATCCAACGGGGCGACGCGGCGGCGGCCTTCGCGGCGGCGGAGCGGAGGCACGACGCGGTCTACACCACGCCCACCGAGCACCACAACCCCATGGAGACGGTCGCCACCGTCGCCGAGTGGCAAGGCGGAACGCTCCACCTCTACGAGACCTCGCGCCAGATCAAGAACATGCAGAAGATGGTGGCCGCCTCCTTCGGGCTGCCAGAGGATCGGGTTCGGATCGAGGCCGAGCGCGTCGGCGGTTCGTTCGGCTCCAAAGGCTTTCAGTACGGCCACATGCTGCTCGCCGCCACCGCCGCCCGGATGCTAAGGCGTCCGGTGTCGCTCGTCACAACGCGGCGGCAGATGTTCGGAAGCCTCGGCCACCGCCCCCGCACGGTCCAGCGGGTCTCGCTCGGCGCTTCGATCGACGGCAAGCTCCAGGCGACGCGCCACCTCAGCGTCAGCGACACCTCGACGGTCAGCGGCTACGTGGAACCTTGTATCCTCACGACGCGCAAGCTCTACGCGACGGACACGCTCGAGGCGGCCCAGCGGTACGTGCCGCTGAACCTTCCTTCCGCCTGCCCGATGCGGGGCCCCGGCGAGGTTCCGGGACCGTTCGCGCTGGAGTCCGCCATGGATGAGCTGGCGGAGACGCTGGGGATCGACCCGATCGCGCTTCGCCTACGCAACGATTCGACAGTGGACGCGGATTCCGGAAAGCCTTGGTCGATGCGCCGCCTAAGGGAGTGCTTCGATCAGGCTTCCACAAGGTTCGGCTGGTCGAAGCGCGATTCGAAGCCCCGTTCGATGCGCGAGGGCAACGAACTCGTCGGGTACGGCTGCGCGGGCGTGGCCTACCGAGCCGGGATGTCGAAGACGACGGTGCGCGCGACGATGGGACGGGACGGCGTGGCGACCTTCCGCGCGGCGGCGAGCGACGTGGGCCAGGGAGTCGATACGGTCATGGCCCAGACCGCCGCCGAAGCGCTCGGCCTGCCCCTGAGCAAGGTGCGTTTCCTCTCCGGCGATTCGAGCTTCCCTCCGGCTCCCGGCGCGGGCGGCTCCCAGACGACGGCGAGCGTCGGCAACGCGGTCGTGGCGGCGGCCAAGGCCCTCAAGGAGGCGATCGCGAAGGGCGTCACGGAGGTCGAGACGACGAACGACCCGAGGCTGGACGAGTCCCCTTACGCGTTCCACTCATGGGGCGCCGTGTTCGCGGAGGTTCGGGTGGACGAAGAGCTCGGCACGGTCCGCTGTCGCCGGTTCGTGGGCGTCTACGACATCGGGCGCGCGCTCAATCCGCGCTTGGTTCGCTCCCAACTCCAAGGCGGTATCGTCTGGGCGATCGGGATGGCCCTTCAGGAGCACACGGTCATCGACCCCAAACTTGGGATCTACGTGAACCGCGATCTTGCGGAGTACCACGTTCCGGTGAACGCGGACGTGCCCGAGATCGACGTCGATTGGCTCGACGTCCCCGATCCGCACTTCGGCGCCTTAGGCGCACGGGGCGTCGGCGAGGTCGGTATCGCGGGCGCGCCCGCCGCTATCGCGAACGCGGTCTACCATGCGACCGGTCGGCGCGTCCGCGACTTACCGATCACGCTCGACAAGCTTCTTTAGCGTCGCGGGGGAAGAGGGCCTATTCCATCGTCCCAATGGCCTATGATAGGGCGGTGATCGGAGCCTTGGTCCTCGTGTCGTTTCAGAAACCGTCGGTCGCCGACGAGATGGAACGGATTCGCGCTCACTACGGCCTTCCCTCGATCTGCGCGGGCGCGATCGTCGACGGGAAGGTCGTCTCGCTCGATGCGGTGGGCGTGAGGCGCGTCGGCTCCGAGGATCGCGCGACGGTGGACGACCGCTACCATATCGGATCGAACACCAAGGCTTTCACCGCCACCCTCACCGCGATCCTCGTCCAGAAGGGCAAGCTGGCCTGGAACACGCCACTAGAAAGACTCTTTCCTAAGCTCTCGACGACGATGGCCCCTGCGTACCGCACGGTCACACCGCTCCAGCTCGTTCAGCATCGCTCGGGCCTCACCGGCGAGACCTACTCGAAAGGGATGGCCTACTTCGCTTCGAAGGAGTCGCTTCCGGCCCAACGCGCGGACTACGCGCGCCGGGCGCTCTCCCTCACGCCCTCCTCACCCCCGGGCACGAAGTACGAGTACTCGAACCGGGGCTACATCGTCCTCGGAGCCGCGCTCGAAGGGCTGACCCGTCGCTCCTGGGAGGATCTCGTCACAACGGAGATTCTCAGGCCGCTGGGTTTGAACAGCGCGGGGTTCGGTGCGGCGGACGCAGGCGGCAAGCCCCAGCCGGTGGGCCACGTCGAGCGGGATGGAAAGCTCGTTCCCATCTCGGGGGGCGACAACCTCCCTATGCTCGGCCCGGCGGGCACCCTGAACATGAGCGTGCGCGACATGCTCCGCTGGTGCGCCTTCCAAGCCGACGAGGGTCGGTACGGTGGGCCGCTCACCCCGGCGTCCTTCGCCGTTCTGCATACGCCGCCCGCCGGTGGCGACTACGCAGGGGGTTTCGTGGCGATCCCCCGAGCGTGGGCCGGGGGCAACGCGCTCTACCACCTGGGCAGCAACACGATGAACGTGCAGTCCCTCTGGATCGCCCCGGCTAGGCGGTTCGCCGTAGTCGCCTCGACGAACGCGGAGACGAAGGACGCGGCTCAAGCCCTGGACGAAGTGTGCGGCCTGCTCATCGGGCGGTTCTGCCCGAAGTAGCTTTCTTCGGGCTCGTCGCCGATGAGGCCCAGCGTTCGCCCCCGATTACGGTATCTTCCCCCCACCGATGATGAGGTGGTTGCTTGCACTCGTGCCAGTCGCGCTGTTGATGGAGCACGTCTTCCACAACGTACCGCCGACGTGGACTTTCGTGGTTTCCGTGATGGCGATCATCCCGCTCGCCAGTCTCGTGAAGGATGCGACCGAAGAGGTGGCGACCCACCTGGGCTCGACCATCGGCGGCTTGCTTAACGTGAGCTTCGGCAACGCCTCGGAGCTGATCCTCGCCCTCTTCGTGCTCCGCGCCGGCGAGGCGGAGGTGGCGAAGGCACAGATCACGGGCTCTCTGATCGGCAACAGCCTTCTCGGCTTGGGATTAGGCGCGACGTTCGGCGGCGTCAAGTACGCGAGGCAGAAGTTCGACCGCGACAAGGTCGGCGTCCTTTCCAGCTTGCTGACCCTCGTCGTGTTCGCCCTGCTCATCCCGGCGATGTTCGACTATACGGAGCGGGGCATCAAAAACGTCCCGAATCCGACCCTCCTCGATGAACGGATGAGCGTCGGGGTCGCGATCCTGCTGATCCTGATCTACGTCGCGAACCTGGTGTACACCCTCGTCACCCACCGCGACACCTTCGCGGACGCGGACGAGCACGATGCGCCTGCGAGCAAGCCGCTCTGGAAGTCCGTCACGACCCTGGTCGTCGCGACGGTGTTCGTCGCCCTCGTTTCGGAGGCGGTGTCCGGCTCGCTTGAGGCGGCCTCGTCGAGTTGGGGGATCTCGAAGTTCTTCCTCGGTATCACGCTCCTCGCGGTGGTGGGCAACGCGGCGGAATACATCACGGCGGTCTACTTCGCGCGCAAGGACCGCATGGGCCTCGTGATGGGCATCACTCTGGGTTCGACCATCCAGGTCGCCTTACTCGTCGCTCCGATCCTCGTCCTCGCCTCGTTCTTTATCGGAAAGCACCCCATGACCCTGGTGTTCCGCTCTCCCCTAGAGTTGGTCGCGGTCGCGGCGGCGGCGTTCTGCGTGAACGCGATCGCCCGCGACGGCGAGACCAACTGGTTCGAGGGCGTTCTTCTCCTGGGCGTCTACGCGATCCTGGCGGTCGCGTTCTTCTACGTGACGCCTTAGAAGAGCCTTAAAAGGATCGAGGGGCAAAAGGGGAGGGCGTCGGGATAAATCCCGACGCCCTCCCCTTTTCTGCGAGCTTCACTCTCTTACCGGCGGCGGGTCTGGTGAACGAGCGACTGGGGCTCGGGGGCTTCCGCCAGATACTTCGACAGAAGGTTGCGAATCTCGTCGCGCGTCTCGGCCTGGATCAGAAGGGCCTCGTCCATGCCACGGGCGGTGATGGGAGAACTGAGGACGGCATCGATTTCCTCAAGGATCGCTTCGGTGACCTTTTTATTCATAGGGGTGATTCTACTACTCCAGCGGGGAGCTAAACGTCCTACCCGAAACCTTCTCCGGACGAAAAACGCGATCCTGGTAGAGGACTAGAACACGTCTTCCTTGGGAAGGACGGGCTTTCCGTAGCCCAAGGTCGGTGCGTCGACCTGAACCTTCGGGCCACCGAAGTTTATCCGAGGCTCCCGATCGGGAACGAACGGCCGGTCGGCGTACCAGCCTTGTGCCGCGATGCTGTAGTTCGTCTCCGACTCTGACCGCGTCGCCCGTCGCTTTCCGTCGGTATGCGTCTCGACTCGCTGGACCACGCTGCGCACCGTCCAGTACATCACCCGCTGGCCGGCGGGATATTCGTAGTCGAGAGCCCCGTTGCCGCTACTGCCCATGACCCTCGCCTTCCCCAACTTGCCCCTGGGAGCCGGATTCACCCTCTCGAACCTGAGGGCGAACGCCCCCCGGATGCGCCCCTTCTCTTCCGTCTTGCGGTACGTCCTGTAGCTCAGGGCCGGGAGTACGACGTGGCGGTTTCCCGACGCGTCAACCGGAAGATCGTTGGAATCCAGGATGAGGAACCACTGCGTCTTCGTGCGGACGTAGTCGTTGTCCTTCGCATCGGGATCGGGACGACCGTCGGGCAAGGCGTGCTGAACGCTCTGATAGCCGACGACCTCGAAGGTCGTCGGCTGAGGGTCGGTCGCGAGGATGAGCATAGGCAGAAACACGAACCCATTCTACGACGATCGAACGAGAACCCGGCAGGACAAAAAAGGGTCAGAGTCGCATGGTTCCGTCCCGCGTCTCGGCTTCCACGCATCGATCGATGTTCGCTCCCGTCGCCTCTCTCGAAATGACCGACGTCGCGCCCGAGGCGGACCAGGGTCAACTCCTCGAGTTCGTGCGCGAGCTGTCCCACACCGTCGATCGCCTCGAAGCCGAGGTCGCCGAACTCAAGCGCCGCCTCTGACCGCAGCCGACCCATCGGCGACGAGCAGGGTGCCCGCGGCCACCAGGACCGGAAGGGCAAGGACGTTCACGACCGGAATCAGCACGATCACTCCCGCGATCAGCGCGAAGGGTAAGGCCCCCGGAAGGCGTCGGGCGACCCCGAACTGCCCTTTCAGCCTTACGCCCCGACGCAACAAAGACGGAGCGGTAAAGTCGAGAAGACAGAGGAACGACGCGACGAGCCACGGTCCGACGACCGTCGGGCTCAGGCAGAGGGCGGCCACTCCGCAGAGCGCGGTCAGCGTCCCACGCGTGACGCCGTCCCCGAGCCCTTCCACGAAGCCCAGCGGCCTTCCTACGGTGTGGCCGTAGACCCGCTCCTCGACCTCCGCGCTCAGCCGGTCGAATCCGAACCCGGCGATAAGCGCGACGAGGGCGAGGTAGATCGCTCCGGCGAAGACGATGCCCAGAACGAGACTCACCGCGAGGGCGATGAGGCCGCCGGTGTTTCCTCCGAAGTACTCGCCTGCACCCAATGAAGCTCCCGCGAGCATCAGGATCGCAAGGGCGTAGGCCGCGACTCCCCAGAGCAGGGGCTTGATCGCGTACTTCCATAATCCGCGCTCGCGGCCGAAAAGACGAAGGGCGCGCAGGATCGGCGACATCGGCAACATGGACGAGCCCCGTCGCTTAGGAGTTGCAAAGGGCGGGTCTTTTTCCGACTTTGGGACATCGAGCGAATCGATCTAGCGAGAGCCGAGCGGCGCGCAGAGGAGCAGGCCTGCGCCGAGGAGAAGGGCGAAGAGAATAGGCGGTGGAATGCGGAAGGACACACCGTCGCATTCCCCAAGGCGATCGGAACCCGCCCCGCCGCTTTGCCGGGGAGTAGACTCAAGAGCAATGGCCGAGACGATCATCATGGTCCGGGTGCGCCTTCATCCGGAGGACGTGGAGGCGGCGGGGGCCTACGCGCGGGCGGTCCAGCAGGCCCTCGCCGACGTCGATGGTTTCCAGGGATTCGGCGTGTGGCAGAGTGCACAGGATTCGATGGCGCGGATGATCCTGTTCTCCTACGCGAGTGAGAAGGCGGCGGAGCGCGGGCTCGTGGCGATCAGCGCGCGGCGGAGCCTCGTCGAGCGCCAGGGACACGGCGCCGCGCCTGCCGATGTAATGGGCCTGAGCGTGATCCACGCCGAGGGCGCCCTCGGCCACGGACTCTCCAACGCGCCGGCCCTTTCGATCTCGATCCGCATCGCGGAGCCGGGGCGGGGCGACGGCCTCATCGACACCTACCTCCAGACCTTCGCGGGACTCGGGGCGATTCCCGGCTTCGCGGGCTATCTGGTCGCCGTGAACGAGAACCTCGCCGAAGAGGTCGTCGGCCTCGCCGCCTGGGACGACGAAGCCGCCTTCCGCGCTTCGCTGCCCCAGCAGAAGGTGTACCAGGTCAAGCTGTACGAGCCGGTCTACGGATCCTAGGCCGTCAGTGGCCGGAAGGTTCGGGGGCTTCCTCTTCGGGCGGCGCCTTCGCGCCCAGGTCCTCCATCGCCCCTTCGATCGCGTCCTCCGCCTCGCCGACCGCCGAGCGGATCGCCTCCAGCACGGCTTGGTGCGCCTTTGGGGCGTTCTGGGCGAGGCCGTCGAGGATGTCGCCCGCGTCGCGGAGTTCGCCCAGGGCGTCCGCCGCCGATTGGGCCGCCTCCTTGCGTTCCGCCTCGGTGAAGGCCCGCTCGGCGGGCGGCGGGTCGGTGTGGTCCGCGAGCGCTTGGCCCGCCGCGTCGAGGGCTTCCGTCACGTCGTTCAAGGCCTGCCCCGCCTCGCCGCCTGCGAGGGCAGCAAGGACTTTGGCCTTCCCGCGCGCCTCCTCGACGGACGCGCAGGCGGTGTCGAGCCCGTAGGCGGCCTGAACGTCGTCCTCCCGTAAGTCGGCGTTCCGCGCCTGCGCCGAAGGCTCGTCAGGCACGGTCAGGGAGCCCGGAGCCGGAGTGGACGGCTTCGCGCAACCCAAGAAAACAACGGAGGCCAGCAGGAGCGCGGCACGCATCGAAACGCGAAGATACCCCTGACGCATAGGGTGCGGACCTATGGCGTACATTAGAGACGATGCGTCGTTTCCTCCCCTTCGTCCTCCTTGCCGCGGCGTCGGCGGCCCAAGCTCAGTTCGTGCCGCCGTGGAACGCGGAAGAGCACGTCCAGAAGAAGCCCGTCGCGTACGTCGAGGACCCCTTCGTGACGAAGTACCGCCAGAAGTTCTTCGCGGTGTTCCGAGGCGACCTGAAGACGTTCAACGACGCCTACGCCGAGATCGAGGGGATGCTGAAGAAAGACCCCAAGGACGCCCGCGCCCTTGTGTGGCTCGGAAACGGCCAGACGATCAAGGCGATCCAGGCCAATATGAGGGGCAAGAAGGACGAGGCGGCGAAGTGGCTTCCCCTCTCGCGCAAGAACCTCGACGACGCGGTGGCGATGCGTCCGAAGGACTACAACATCTACATGATGCGCGCGGCCACGCTGTACGTCCAGGCGCAGTACATGCCCGGCTGGCCTATGCCGAAGGAGAACTGGGAAAAGATCCGCGACGACTGCAACAAGCTCCTTAAGACCAGCTCGATGGGCCAGCAGGCGAACGCCTCGGTCCACGTGAAGGGCGAAACGTACGGCGAACTGGGCGTCGCCTACCTGAAGCTAGGCGACACGGCGAACGCGCGCAAGACGTTCCAGACGCTGGCGACGCTCCTGCCGGGGACCCCGTTCGCGGAGCGGGCGAAGAAGGAACTGCTCGCGCTCGACGCGAAATAGCGCGGCGCGAGACTCGGGAGAGTCTCGCCACAATAGGGCCATGAGCCCCCACCTTCCCGACCCGAACCACCCCCGCCCCCTAATGACCCGCGACGCGTGGCGCGATCTCTCGGGCGAGTGGGAGTTCGCGTTCGACGACGCGCGGGTGGGATTGGAAGAAGGGTGGACGGAGCGCGACGCCCTGCCTTTGCGCATCCAGGTCCCGTTCGCCTACCAGGCTCCGCTAAGCGGGTTGGACGACAAGGGGATCCACGAGACCGTCTGGTACGCCCTGAACCTCGACCCCACGCCGGAGGAACGGGAGGGCAGCCTGCTCCTGCATTTCGGGGCGGTGGACTACGAGGCGTGCCTCTGGCTGAACGGAACCGTGATCGGCCACAACCGGGGCGGTCACGTTCCCTTCGCGATCGACCTCAAGCCGTACCTGAAACCGGGTCCGAACCGGCTCGTCCTGCAGGTGACCGATTCTCAGAGCAAGGAGCAGCCGCGCGGCAAGCAGGCCGACACCGGCGTTCCTAAGTCGTGCGACTACTACTGCACGACCGGCATCTGGCAGCGCGTCTGGCTGGAGCCCGTGTCGACGCATCGTTTCGACGTCCTCACGATCGTGCCTCGGCTCGATCCCGACCGCCTGGAGTTCTCGGTCGGACTCCACGCCCCGGCGGGCGCCTACCGGATCGAGGTCGAGCGGCTGGAGGACGGTACGCGAGAGTCGTTCGAGACGCGCGGCTCCGCTTCCGCCCGCTTCACGCTGGCCATGCCCCAGGGGCGGCGATGGACGCCCGCGACGCCCGGCCTGCACGGACTGAAGATCCGGCTCTACCAAGGCGAACGCCTTCTCGACGAGGTCCACACCTACGCGGGACTACGGGAGGTCGCGGTAGACGGCAATCGGTTCCTGCTGAACGGCGAGCCGACCTTCCTCAAGCTGGTCCTCGACCAGGGCTACTGGCCTGACGGCGGGCTGACGCCGCCCGATGGCGAGGCCCTGAAAGCGGACGTGGAACTGACGCGGGCGATGGGCTTCAACGGAGCGCGCAAGCACCAGAAGGTCGAAGACCCACGCTGGCTGACGTGGTGCGACCGGCTCGGCTTGATCACTTGGGGCGAGATGGCGAACGCGCGGGACTGGTCGTTCGAGGCGGAGGAGCGGTTCGCGGCGGAATGGGAGCGGGCGGTCCGGCGGGACGTGGGCCATCCGTGCGTGGTGACCTGGGTTCCCATCAACGAGAGCTGGGGCGTTCCCGGGCTGCGGACCGGGCCGACGCCCGAATACGCGTTCCTCGAGCGGCTCGTGTCGCTCACCCGCCGTCTCGATCCGTCGCGGCTCGTCGTGGACAACGACGGATGGGAACACACCGACGTGTCGGACCTCGCGGCGATCCACGACTACACGCCCACCGGGGACGGCCTCCGCGAACGATGGGGCGAGGGGCGCGTCCCCGCTACCGTCTGGGGCTCGGGCAGCCTCGCCCATTTCGTGGGCGAGGCCGCGTACCGCGGCCAGCCCATCGTGCTCAGCGAGGTGGGCGGCTTCCTCCTGATCCCGCCCGACGCGGACACGCTCGACCCGCTCTACAACGCGTACGGTTCCCACCGGACGCCGGCGGAGCTGCTTGAGAAGTACCGCGACGTCATGCAGGGACTCGCCGACATCGGGATCGCGGGCTTCTGCTACACGCAGCTCACGGACATCGAGCAGGAGATCAACGGCCTCCTGTTCTACGACCGCCGCCCAAAGGTCCCGCTCGAGGCGATCGCGCAGATTCATCGCGAATGCTTTGGAGAATAATAGGGACCCAAGTCCCATGAAGCGCGCTCTACCGATCCTTCTCCTCGCCGTGTGCGCCGTCAGCGCGCACGCCCAGATCCCTGGGATCAAGCTTCCCCGCGTTCCCGGCGTCGACAGCCTGTTCAAGAAGGGTCCCGCGATCACCACCTCACTCAAGGACGCGAAGTGGGAGGTCGCCGACAAGGACGGCTTCAGCCCCGAGGCCAAGCCTTTAGGCGGTTTGGATCGCGGCGCGAACGGCGGCTTCGTCCTGCGCGAGGGCACGTACGGCGCCACCGTGCAGTCGTACTGCCTCCATGCGGGAACCTACGGTCCCAGCCGGGGCGACGCCTACCTCTACGCGCCGCCCAAGGGACCGGCCGAGCGCGCGGTGATCGACATCGTCAGCCACTCCGTCGCCCATCCGGAGATCGAGCAGCACGACATCCAGCTTCTTCTCTGGGCGATCATCGCGCGGACGAAGGTGTCGGAACTGACGCCGAACCTCCAACGCGTCGCCTCGACCCTTCTAACGCCCAAGCAGATCCTCGACCTGAACGGCGGAGCGATGGGAATCCTGGGGGAGGAGGCGCTGCAACGGGGTCTGATCAGCGAGCCCCCGATCCTTCGTCAGGTCCACGAGGCGGAGAACCAGCTCCGCCAGCAGCTCACCCTACCGAACGCGACCTACGACGAGATGGCGCGGATCGCGGTGTTGACGGGCAACCCGCCCCCCGGCGCGGGTAGCCGAGAGGTCCCGCGCGGACGCTGGTCGCTCCATCCGGACGGCTACTACGTGCGTTACCTTCCGAACGGCTACACGAACACGCGACTGGAGATCTACGTGCCGACGGGATGCAAGGCCATCGGGAAGGAGTTCAATCCGGCGACCCACATCGCGGTGCCCTGCGACACCGCGCGCCAGCGCCTGATCCAATCGGGACGGCTGTACAACCAGGGTTAGTAGCCCGCCGCTCCGGCGTCGGGCATCCTGGGGTCGCACCCGGCGGCGCGCCAGCCGTCGGGAAGGACCCGGACGGCGTGGCAGGAGCCCTGGTTGCCGGGCTTCGCGGCGAAAACATGGCCTTTCGCGCGAAGGGCGTTCATCACGTCGGGGGAGAAGGCGAAAGGCTCGTAACCGATCGTGTCGGGACGCCACTGGTGGTGGTAGCGCGGAGCGGCAACCGAGCGCTGGACGTCCATCCCGAAGTCGAGGACGTTCAGGATCGTTTCGAACACGGTGTTGATGATCGTGGGCCCACCGGGAGAGCCGAGGGCCATCAGGAGCCGGCCGTCCTTCACCAGCAGGGTCGGCGTCATCGAAGAGAGGGGCCGCTTGCCGGGAGCGATCGCGTTCGCCTCGCCCTGGATCAGCCCGTAGGCGTTCGGACGGCCCGGCGCGCTCGCGAAGTCGTCCATCTCGTCGTTCAGGAGGAACCCGGCGACGGCGGCCCCGCTCCCGTAGCCCGTGTTGAGGGTGTAGGTGCAGGAGACGGCGGCGCCGTCGCCGTCGACCACGGTGAAGTGGGTCGTGTTGTCGCCCTCATGGAGGCCGTCGAGCCGCGGTCGGATCGCGTCGCTCGGGGTGGCGCGTTCGCCGAGCGCGTTCCGGAAACCCTGGATGCGGTCCTTCGCGAGGAGTCTCCGAACGGGGACCTTCACGAAGTCGGGATCGCCTAGGAACTCGGACCGGTCGGCGAACGCGCGCTTCATCGCCTCGACGGACGTGTGGACGGTAGCGACGCTTCCGGGACCGGCGAGGCGGCCGTCCACCGTGCCGAGCATCTGGAGGAGGGCGATCCCGCCGGAACTGGGGGGCGGCATCGTCAGCACCTCGACGCCGTGGTAGGTCGCCCGAAGGGGCTCGCGCAGCTTGGGACGATAGGCGGCGAGGTCCTTCAGCGTGATCAGGCCGCCGTGCTTCGTCATCGCGTCGACGATCTGGCGCGCGGTCTCGCCCCGGTAGAAGCCGTCCGGCCCCCGTTCGAGGCGGAAGAGAGTTTGGGCGAGTGCGGGCTGTTTGAACGTCTCGCCACCCTTGAAGAACGCGCCGTCGCGGTTGAACTGGCGGTCGCTTTCCGGAAACCGCCGGAAGACGTCGGCGTGGCCTTTGAGAGAGATCGCCAGTTCGCGGCTCAGGGGAAAGCCGTCGCGGGCGAGGCGCACCGCCGGTTCGACGAGGCTTTTCCAAGGGATCCTCCCGAATCGCTCGTGCGCGGTCCAGAGCCCGGCGGGGGTGCCGGGAACACCCACCGCCCGGTAGCCGAGGGTGGAGTCTTTCGGATTCGCCACGTACATGTCCCGTGAAGCGGCGGCGGGAGCGGTCTCGCGGAAATCGAGGGCGAGCGCCCTTCCGTCCTTGAGCCGGATCATCATGAAGCCGCCACCTCCCAGGTTGCCCGCGCTGGGGTGGACCACCGCGAGCGCGAGGGCGGTCGCGACCGCCGCGTCCACCGCGTTGCCGCCCCGGCGCATCGCGTCGCGCCCCACCGCCGAGGCGAGGCGATGGTCGGAGACGACCATCGCGTGGGGGGCGGAGAGGGGCGAGAAGCTTTGGCCGAAGAGAAGGGCGAGCATGGAGAGTAGGTTGACAGGAACCGGGCCGCGCGCTCCAAAGGGCTACACTCCTAGGCGATGCCCGTCGACACCATGCTCGCCGCCGAACAGATCCAGAAGCGGGTCCACGAGATGGCCCAGGCGATCGACCGGGAACTCGCGGGCGAGACGCCGGTGCTGGTGGCGATCCTCAAGGGGTCGGTCCACTTCTTCTCCGATCTCGCGCGGGCGATGGAGACGGACGCCGAGCTGGACTTCATGCAGGTGTCGAGCTACCACGGCGGCAAGAGCTCGACCGGCGTCGTCCAGATCCGCAAGGACCTGGACATCAACGTCGAAGGGCGACACGTCGTGATCGTCGAGGACATCGTGGACACCGGCACGACGCTCGCGTACCTTCTGGAACTCTTGGAAACGCGCCATCCGAAGAGCGTCCGAGTCGCCGCCTTGCTGTCGAAGACCGAGGCGCGCGTCACGGCGGTGAAGGTCGATTATCTAGGATTTGACATTGCGAACGAGTTTGTGGTAGGCTATGGTCTCGACTACGACGAAAGGTTCCGAAACCTTCCGTACGTCGGAATCCTCCGCGACGAGTGACGCGTTTCTACACGCGCCTCCCTCTCAACAAGAACCCTTTCCGGGTTCCTTCGCGCGGAGACGAGCCTTCAAGAGCAAGGACATGAATCCCCAGTTTCGACCCAAGGGTGGCCAAGGCCAAGGTGGCGGCCAAGGCCAAGGTGGCCAGCAGCGCCGGCGACGTGGCGGTAGCGGCGGAAGTCGCGAAGGGCTGCCGAAGAACGAGGCCGCCGACTTCGAGAACCTTCCCGAAGTCGACTTCAACCATTACGACAAGATGACGCCCGCCGCCCTCCTCAAGGAGGCGAAGGCGGCCAAGCTCGACCCGAAGAAGATGCTTCGGCACGAGCTGATCGAGGCCCTCCTCCAGAAGGCCAACCCGGACGCCCTCTACGCCCGCGGCGTGCTGGAGACGATCCAGGACTTCGGCTTCCTGCGGCGCGACAACTACATCCCCGGCCCGAGCGACGTGTTCGTCTCGCAGAGCCAGATCAAGAAGTTCAACCTGCGGACCGGCGACACCGTCCTCGGCATGATCCGCGCCCCCAAGGAAGGCGAGAAGTTCGCCGGCATGCTCCGCGTCGAGAGCGTCAACACCTTCGCGACCGAGTCGCCGGAAATGACCCGGCGCAAGACCTTCGACGAGCTGACTCCCCTCTTCCCCATGGAGCGGCTTAAGATGGAGACGGTGCCGGACGCGATCCCGCAGCGCATCATCGACATCATCTCGCCCATCGGCAAAGGCCAGCGCGGCCTCGTCGTGTCGCCGCCCAAGGTAGGCAAGACCACGATGATGAAGGGTATCGCCAACGCGATCGCGGCGAACCACCCCGAGGTCTACCTCATGGTCCTCCTCGTGGACGAGCGGCCCGAAGAGGTCACCGATATGAAGCGCAACGTGCGCGGCCAAGTGATCTCCAGCACGTTCGACGAACCGCCGGAGAACCATATGCGGGTCGCCGAGCTGTGCCTGGAGCAGGCCAAGCGGCTCGTCGAGGTCGGTCACGACGTCGTCATCCTGCTCGACTCGCTCACTCGCCTCTCGCGCGCCAGCAATCTGACCTGCAACTCGTCCGGACGCACGATGTCGGGCGGTCTCGACCCCGTCGCGCTCTACCGACCCCGCCGGTTCTTCGGCGCGGCGCGCAAGATCGAGGAGGGCGGCTCGCTCACCATTATCGCCTCGATCCTCGTGGAGACCTCGTCCAAGATGGACGAGGCGATCTTCGAAGAGCTCAAGGGCACGGGCAACTGCGAGCTGATCCTCGACCGCGACCTCGCCGAGCGGCGCATCTGGCCCGCCATCGACGTCAAGCGCTCGTCCACCCGAAAGGAGGAGCTGCTGTTCCGGAAGGAGGACATGGAGGGCATCGTCCAGCTGCGACGCCTGCTCGCCAACCAGAAGGACTCCGTCGAGGCGACCGACTCGCTTATCAAGCTCGTCAAGCGCACCCCCACCAACGAGGCCTTCCTCGAAGGCGTGGTCGCGCGGATGAAGGCGACCGTCTAGGCTCTCCAAAGCCTAGACGTCGGCTTCGGGCCTCTCTCCCATCTGCGCCGGTCCGATCTATTCGGCCGGCGCTTCGGCCGTCTCAAGATCGATCTCCGTCCCGCAGAAGGGGCAGAAGCGGATCGAATACTCCGTCCAGATCGTCGCCTCGGGCCACACGTCGACCCGGTAGAGATTGACCGCCGGCTCCTCCGTCGCCTCGTCCTTCGCGCCGAAGCCCACGACGCCGTCCTCCCACGCCTCTTCCATCTCGTCGCAGCAGTAGCTCGCGACCATCGCCCGCCAGGCGGTCCCCTCGTCGGTGGGGATCTGCGCAGCGCGGACGGAAAGCCTAGTCATTCCCTTCTTAGTACCTCTTTCGGTCGGAACTTTCCGGGTGGGCGACCGAACCGTCCCCTCTTTGCCTTACACTACGCTTCGTGATCCCGCTCGCGCTGAGTTCCGGAGAGGTGGTCACCGGCCTTTCGTACCTCGTTGGGGCGGGCGTCTTCCTCTGGGCCGCGCGGCGGCGGCGTCTCGCCACCGAGGGCATGGCGATCCTGGCGGGCGTCGGCTTCGTCGCGGGCATCGTGGGCGCCAAGGTCACGCAGCTCGTCGCCTCCGGCCTTCCGCTTTCCGCCGCCGCGAACCCCGGCGGTCGGGCGCTCCTGGGTGGCCTTCTCTTCGGCTGGCTGGGGGTTGAGATCGCCAAGCGGGGGATGGGGATTCGCCGCTCCACAGGCGACCTGTTCGCCCTCGCCCTTCCGGCGGGCGAGGCGGTGGGCCGGATCGGGTGCCACCTCAACGGTTGCTGCTACGGCACGGAGTGCGCCCTTCCCTGGTCGATCTGGCAGCACGGCGCCCTCCGCCATCCCGCCCAGCTCTACTCCGCCGCGACGGCGGCGGCGATCTTCGTCCTCCTGCTGTGGGTCTCGGAAAGGGGAACCGTGGGGGAGGGGGTCGCCACGCCGGCGGCAGGCTCGCGCGTCGGCACGGGAGCATCCGACGCCTACCGGCTCCCTGCGCCCATGCGCGAGGGCGACCTGTTTCGCCTTTACCTGCTCCTTTTCGGAGTCACCCGTTTCGGGCTGGAATTCGTTCGCTGGCGCGAGTCGCTCGTGATGGGGCTGTCGCCTATGCAGTGGTTCTGCCTGGACCTCGTCGTCGTCGCCTCGATCGGTCTGCTCAGGAGGAAGAAACATGACGTGCCCGAACTGCGACCAGGCGTATAAGGGCGCACGGTGCCCGCACTGCGGGCGGCCCTCGTCCAACGCCGCGAACCGCGTGGTCGCGGTGATCCTGGCGATCTTTCTCGTCTTGCCCCTCGCCCTCGTCGGGGCCTGTTCCGTCTGGGGCGGGATGAACTCAGCGGTCGCTCCCGACTTCGGTGGGGGCCTTGGGATCGTCTTCCTCGCGGTGGGAGCGGTCTCGATCGCGGCCTTCGTCGGCCTCGCCTACGTGGTGGCGAAACTATGGCGTGGCTGACCTGCCCCAACTGCGGCCAGGAGTACGAGAGCGTGCGCTGCCCGAACTGTGGACGCCCATCCTCCAACACCGCGAACCGTGTTATCGCGGTCGTTTTCGCGATCTTCATCGTCCTTCCCTGCAGCGCGTTCGGGGCCTGTTCGGCGTGGGCGGGCCTCGCTTCGGTCGGGACGCAGGGAGCGGAGTACGCGGCTCTCTTGATGTTCGCGCTCGCTCTCGGTTCGATCGTTGCCGTGGTCCTTATGGGCTATACCATCAGGAAGCTATGGCGGAACTAGGCGAGCGCACCCGGGCGGAGACGTTCGAGAATCTGGGTTTCTCGTTCTGCCGCATCGCGACCGTCGCTCTGCTCACAGGCCGCTGGTGCCTGCCGATCGCGTCGGGTCTCTGCGCCCTCTTCTTCCTACTGGCGCATCTGGGCGGCAAGCGCGACACCCGTTGCCTCCTACGGTATCCGATACTCGCGGCGGCGGTCTACGGCGTCGTCTGCGCGGGCGCGGTCTGGTGGAACCTTCGGCGCTAGCCCTGGTACGCTCGAAAGTGGAAAGGTGGTCGAGTGGTTGATGGCAGCGGTCTTGAAAACCGCCGGACGATGAGTCTCAGGGGTTCGAATCCCCTCCTTTCCGCTCTCCTTTGACGCGGACGGCCATGGACGAAAGCATCCGAAACGCCTTGGGGCAGCTCGAAGCGGAGCGTGGCGTCCGTATCCTGTTCGCGGTCGAGTCGGGAAGCCGCGCCTGGGGCTTCGCGTCGCCGGACAGCGACTACGACGTGCGATTCCTCTACGTCCATCGGGTCGAGGACTACCTCTCGATCCGCGAGCGGCGGGACGTGATCGAGGCGGAGCTTCCCGGTGATCTCGACATGGCGGGCTGGGACCTGCGCAAGGCTCTCGGCCTGCTCGCCAAATCGAACCCCTCGCTCCACGAGTGGCTTCGCTCCCCCATCGTCTACCGGCAGGACGAAACGTTTATGGCGGAGTTCGGCCCTCTCGCGGACGAATGGCTTTCCGAGACGGCCCTCTTCAAGCACTACCTGAACATGGCGAAGGGCAACTGGGCCGCCTACCTTCAGGAGGAAGAGGTCGCGCGGAAGAAGTACCTCTACGTGTTCCGCCCCGTCCTCGCCGGGCGGTGGATCGAACGGGGGCTCGGCGCGCCGCCCATGCGCTTCTCGGAGCTTCGCGCGGCGACCTTGGACGATCCCGTCGTCGACGCCGCTCTCGACCGGCTCCTTGTGGACAAGGCGCGAAACGTCGAGATGAGCCTCGCCCCACGCGACCCCGATCTGCACCGGTTCCTCGGCGCGGAGATCGAGCGACTCTCGGGGCTCGACTTCGGTCCCAAGCCGCGCCGAGACGACGCGGAGCTGGACGCCTTCTTCCGAAGGTGGGTCGGCTTCAGCGGATCGGATGCGGGCTGACGCCCTCGTGGGTCGTCACCACCGGCTCGACCGTCCCGTCGTCGTGGATCACGAGCCGGTCCAAGCAGGTCACGCGATGGTCGCGAGCGTCGATGCCCAAGGGGCGGCGATGGTAGCAGATCACGTACTCGCCGGTGTCCGGGAGGCGCAGGACCGAGTGGTGGCCCGCCGAGCTGGCGATCGCCGGGTCGGCGCGCAGGACGAGGCCTTCCCGCGGAAAGGGGCCGTACGGGTTGTCGGCGCGGCCGTAGGCGACCTGGTACGAGCCGTCGCCCCACCCGCCCTCGCTCCACATCAGGATGTAGATCCCGTTGTGCTTCACCATAAACGGCCCTTCGACGTAGTTTTCCGGCGTGATCTCGCGGATGTCGCCGTCGACGGCGCAGAGGTCATCGGTCAGCTTCGCCACGACGCAGCGCTTCCAGCCGCCCCAGTAGAGGTAGGGCGTGCCGTCGTCGTCCTGGAACAGGTGGGCATCGATGGGCTGGGCGCCATGGTGGTACTCCTTGACGAGCGGCTGGCCCAAGGGATCGACGAACGGCCCGCCCGGCGCGTCGGCGACCGCGACGCCGAGGCCCGCCCCGTCGCCCGCGCTGAAGATGAGATAGTGCTTGCCGTGTCGCTTCCCGGCGGTGGGAGCCCAGGCGGCGCGATGGGTGCTCCACGGAACGTCCTTGAAGTCGAGGATCGTCCCCTCGTGGCGCCACTCGACGAGGTCCGACGACGACCACGCCTCGAACCGGGTCTGCTCCTCGTAGGGGGCGGAGAAGGTGGGATAGATCCAGTAGCGATCCCCGAACAGATGGAGTTCCGGGTCGGCGTACTGACCGGGGAAAAGCGGGTTAGGCACGTTGTAATATAACCAGCCTATGCTCTTTTATGCGGCTTTCCTCGCCCTCCACGCGCCCCTCACCGCCCCCGAGATCCTCCAGCGTAGTCAGAAGGCGTACGACGCGGCACGGACATTCGAGCAGAACGTCACGGGCGAGATCGGCGGATCGAAGGGGACCGCCCGCATCGCCTTCGTGCGCCCAGGACGGCTGAGAGTGGGCGGCTCGACGCTGTTCGGCAGGAAGTACGACCTCCTCGCCGATGGGAAATCGACCTGGGTCCTTAACGGGGGAAGCTGGAATCCGGTGCAGAACGCCGAGATGGGGATCGCGACAATCACGGGCATCTCAGCGATGACGGGAACCTTTGTCCCCGGCACGCTCCTTCGCCTGACCTCTTGCGGCCTCTTTCCGGAAACGGGCCGGAGCCACACGGTCAAGATCGAGACCGTCAAGGGGCGGAAGTTCTACCGACTGACCTCGGCCAAGCCCTTTCCGGAGACGCTCTGGATCGACGCGACGACCTTCTTCGTGGCAAGGACTGAGGCGGATCTGATGGGTCGCAAAAGCGTGGTCACGTTCGCCCCGCCCAAGGTGAACGGCACCATTCCGGCGAGCCGGTTTCAGAAATAGGGCGAGGTCGCGGGCTACACCCGCCCATCCACCTGGAAGGCGACGCCAAAGGACCGTCTCATCACGGTCTTCGCATCGCCTCCTTCGGCGGACCCTCTCCTCCTTCGGAAAGGGGAGGCTCATCTGCCCTAGTCGTCGTCGCCGTCCGCGTCCTTGACCTTCCAGCGGGCGTTCGGGGTGGCGGGACGGGGAGCCTTCGCGCCCTTGACCGAGCCCCAGAGGATGTCGTTCAGCTCGATGTCGGGCGCAGATTCCTCTTGGAGCGGGTTGATCATCCGCGCGCTGTCCTTCGCACGATAGGCGGTGGGGGCGTTGACCTCGCCGACGATCGCCTTAGCGGGCAGAACCGCCTTGAAGGGCGCGGCGTTCGTCGGCTTGCCCGAGAGGAAGCCGAAGGGCGTGGCGGTGGCGACGTAATGGTTCATCGGCTTCGCGCCGAGGAGCAGGCACATCGTGCGCAGGACGCTGTCCGTGTTGTAGAAGGTCCCGTCGTGGGTCGCGGTGGGCACGAAGGGCGAGATCACGTAGCCCGTCGAGCGATGGGAGTCGATGTGGTCGAACCCCGCCTGGGCGTCGTCCTCGACGACGAAGATCGCGGTCGACTTCCAGAAGGGCGAGTTGGAAACCTCCTGCACGAGCTGGCCGACCGCGTAGTCGTTGTCCGCGACCATCGCGCGGGGGCTGTACTGGCCGGCGGTCGTCCCGGCGGTGTGGTCGCGCCCGAGGCGAACGAGCATCAGCGAAGGCATCTTGCCCGTCTTGACCATCCCGGCGAACTCGCGTTTCCAGGCGGTCATGCGGGAGGGATCGTTCTGGGGACCGTACTTGACGAGTTGGCGCGGCGCGGGCTTGAGGCCGTACTCGACCCACGCCTCGCTGTCGGCGAAGGCGGTGTCGTAGCGGCGGAACGTCTCGGAGGTCGTGCCGGCGAGGGCAGGCTTGGTGGGGATGCCGTCGCCCTTCATCTCGCGCGTTTCGGGCCGGTCGTTGTCGGGGTCGAAGGCGACGAACATCCCGTAGTTGCGCAGGGACTTGCCCGCCTTCGTCACCGCGTCCCACACGTAGCCGCCTTCGGGCTCGGCCACGTCGCGTTTGCCCTTCACCGAGGCGGGAAGGCCGTTGTTGGTGCCCTCGAAGTCGTAGTTGCGTCCGCGCTGGCTGTAGTTGATGAAGGTGTTGCGCTGGGTGTACTCGTTGGCGAAGCCGGCGGTAGACCAGTTCCAGCCGTCCGCCGAGACCTCGGCGCAGACGTAGAAGTTGTCCAGGTGGGCGAAGCGTTCGACGAGAGCGTGCTGGTTCGGCGTCACGTCGCGTCCGAAGAGAACGAGCGACGGGTCGTTGTTGCCTTTCGGAAGGTCGCCGAGCACTTGGTCGTAGGTGCGGTTCTCCTTCACGATGTACACGATGTGTTCGATGCCGGGGTTCTTGAACGCCTTCGCGCTCGCCTCGGCGTAGCCGTCGGCGCGATTGTTGCGCAGGACCTGCTGCGTGTGCTCGGGGAGCATGCCCATCTCCTGCGAAAGGTCGAGGCTGGCGACCGTACCCTCCAGGATCGAGGCGCCGTACTGGTTGCGGGTGAGCTTTCGGACGGGCGAGCCGTTCGGGTTACGGACCTTGGCGCCCTTGGCGCTCGCGACGAGAAGACGGTCGCCGTTTTGGGTCACCGCGACGCTCGTGGGGTACCAGCCCGCCGGAAGGTAGCCCTCCAGTTCGCCCTTGGCGAGGTCGACGACCGCGACGGCGTTGAGGTCGGCCATCGCCACGAACAGCCGCTTGCCGTCGGGCGTGGCGTCCATTCCGAGCGGGGTGCAGCCGGGCAGCCCCCGGAAGGCGGCAGGGCGCAGGAGGATCGTCCGGGCGACCCGCATCGCCGTCGGATCGATCTCCGAGACGGTATCGCTCCCGGAGTTGGCGACGTAGATCCGCCCCTTAGCGAGCGTCAGGTACGCGGGCGTCGTGCCCGTCTCGATACGCCCGGCGACCGTGCCCGCCTCGGGATCGACCACGGTGACGAGACCGTCGCGCTCGCTCGTCACGAACAATCGTCCGCCGGTGGCGACCACGCCCAGGGGGAAGCCGTCGACGGGGATCGTCCGAAGCACCTTGTCGCTCGCCACGTCGATGACGCTGACCGAACCCCGGAAGGCGTTCCCCTCGTGGGTCTGGTTGTTGACGGCGTAGAGCGTCCGTCCGTCTTCGCTCAGGGCAAGACCGGCGACGTGGTGGGGAATCTTACTGTCCTCCGGGGCGGGGTCGTGAAGCTCCTTCACGGGGGTGAGCTTGCCGTCGGCGGAAAGCTCGAACACGGAGACGAGGTCTTCCGCGCCGCGCGAGGCGTAGACGAGGGTCCGGTCGCCCTGCTTGGCGGCGACGAGGCCGTAGTAGAGCCCCTTCTTGCCGCCGTTGAAGTCGACTCGGCTCACCATCCCGCCCGTGTCCGCGTCGAGCACGCTCAGGTATTCGCGGTAGCTCGTGTTCGTGACGAGGACGTACTTACCGTCGGGCGAGACCGCCATGTTCGTCGGGAAGCTTCCGACCGCCTGCTGCTGTCCTTCGGGGGTGATCCACTTGCCCGTGACGAGGGGCCGCATCGTGAACTGGACGCCGACGCCCCCCACGGCGGCGAGGGCGACGGCAAGGCCGGCGGCGGTCAGCAACGGACGGCGGAGGGTCATAGAGCCAGTATGGTCTTCCACGCTATGCCTTAAACGTCTCTTAACGCGAAGGCCGGCAGACCCTTTTCGAGGAATCGAGGAACTTTCAAACCGGTAGGATTGCCGCAATAGAGTACGCTCCTTTTTCGTAGGACGCGAAAGGCGCGCATGGCGGACCCTAACTGTAAGCCCCTCGACGAAGCTCTGTTGGAGCTTGAGACCGTCGCCCCTGGCGCCCCTTTGCTGGCCTTGGGCCAGACGGCGTTCTGGGACGAGCCCATGAAGGCGGGATTGGCCCTGCGGCTGAAGGCGCTGGGTTCCTCGCGACGGCTCGTCGCCGGATCGCACGACACGGATTACTTCGCCAAGCTCCCTGGCCCTAGGGGGTCGCGAGGACGGTTCCGGGCGGTGCCCCACAACGACACGACGACGCGCGGCCTTTGGAGCGCGGCAGGCGAGTTCTCGTCCCTCTTCGGCGGCGAGACGGTCGTGACCAAGGAGACGATGGCCGCCGCCGGCGCGCGGCTCGCCCGCATCGAGCGGGAGCGGCCCGGTTTTCTCGATGAAGCGACGGAGGCGTTCGGCTGGCGCGGGGTCGTCGCGAACGACGACCACGCGCCGATCGTCTCCGAGCTGCCGATCAAGTTCGCCCTGCCCGAGCTCAAGGCGACGCTCGACTGGGCTCTCCGCGAGACCACCGAGCGTCTCTCCGGAGCGGCGAAGGAGGCGGGCGTCGACCGGGCCGACGAGCTTCGCAAGCTGATCTGCGACGTCGCTGAGAGTCGACAGGGCTCGGTGGGCGAGTACTACGAGCGTCTCCTGCCCGCGCTCTACGCCTTCGCGGCGGGCGAGCCGGTGGACGTGGACGCGACCACGACGACCACGCTCCTGCGCTTCAACCGCGAGACGTGCGGACTGCCCCGCTTCGGACTGGTCGATCTGTTCGTCCGTCCCGATACGAAGGTCGCGGCCAAGGCCGCCTACGACGAGTCGGTGGCGCGCGGACCGGGCATGTTCCCCCTGGGTCGTTTCGGAACCGGCGCGGTGCCGTTCGACCTTGTGATCCCCGGCCACGGGCGGGGCACCCTGCGGATCGGCAATCGGGGCGCCGTCATCATGACGCCGGTCCCGCAGTTCCTCTCCTTCAAGGAGCCGCTCAAGGGCGTGACGGATCTCGCGGAGCGGATCGAGGCCAAGTTCGGGCCGAACTGCACGCTGGTCGGGAAGGCGGTCGCCTTGATCGGGATGCTCGCGACCGAGTTCGCGTTCGCGTTTCACGAAGGGGCGTCGTCCTACGTGAAGGTCTCGCGGGCGATGCACGAGCGACTGCGGGAGACGACCGGCTGGCAGGCCGTTCTCAATCCCATCCTCCGGGTGCGCTATAACTCCTGGGACGCCCTGCGTCCCGTGCGGACGTGGTTTCGCCTTCCCGACGTCATGGAACGGGCGTTCGGCACCGAGGAGCTGTCGGCGGGCTCGTTCGCGGAACGCTGGCAGGGGGTGGGCGCGGAGCAGGAGGCCCTGCTGGAAGAGCTTGGCCGCTGTCCGCGTTCGACGTGCCTCATCGAGATGCTCGACCGGCGACTCGGCGGCTCTTGGCAGCGTCTGGCGTCGGAGTACAAGTCCCTCAACGAGCGGCTCGTCGCGTTGGAAGGGGAGCTCCTGACCTTAGAAGAGGAACGGAACGCCGCCTACGGCCGTCTGCGCGAATGCCGCCGGGCGCGCGAACAGGCGGAATGGGCCAAGGGCGAGCACTGGCGGGCCGAGCTTTTCGACCAAGAGCCTACCGAGGAGGCGCTTGAGGAGCGCGCTTGGCTGGGCGAGGCGGTCGAGGCGGCGATCCACGCCCTGACCCGCGCGGAAGCGGGTCTTCGGGAGGTCCGTGCCAAGCAGGCGGCGCTGGTCCGCGATCCCGGGGTTCAAGGCGCCCGCGCACGGCGTCGGGAGATCGAACTGGAGGCGGAGCTCAAGCGGGTGCGGCTCGTTCGAGAGGCCGTCGTCTCCTCGCGTGGCCTGCGCGCGGCGGAGCGCCGCCCCAGCGCCTGGTGGATGCCCGTCGTGTCGCCCGACGGAACGTGGTTCCGAGAGACGATCCGCACCGCGCAGGCTTGGCTAGAGCCTTTGTAAGCCTCCTCGCCGGGAGAGAGGCTTCGGAGGCGCCACAATGGACCTGTGATCAAGGTTGCGATCGTCGGGGCGAGCGGGTACGGCGGGGCCGAGCTCGTGCGTCTGCTCTCGACGCATCCCGAGGTCGAGATCGTCGCCGCTACGTCCGGGCGGAGCGCGGGCAAACCTCTGCGCGAGGAGTGCCCCTGGCTCGTCACCGACCTCGTGCTGAGCGCGTTCGACCCGCAGGCCATCGAGTGCGACGCGGCTTTCCTCTGCCAGGAGGCGGGCTTCGCGATGGATCACGCGCGAGAGCTGATCGAGCGGGGCATCCGGGTGGTCGATCTCTCCGCCGACTTTCGGCTCCAGGACACGGCGGCCTACCTGCACTACTACAAGACGGAGCATCGCGACCCCGAACTTTTGAAAGAGGCGGCGTACGGCCTGCCCGAGATGGGCGACCGCACGAAGATCGCGGCGGCGCGGCTGGTGGCGAACCCCGGCTGCCACGTCACCGCTTCGCTCCTCGCCCTCACGCCGCTCCTTCCCTACGTGGCCGACGGTGCGGTGCCGGTGATCGACTCCAAGACGGGCGTCTCGGGCGCCGGCCGCTCCCGTAAGGAGACGTCCTATCTTTTCAGCGAGCTCGACGGCGGGGTCTCGGCCTACGCGGTCGCGGGCCATCGCCACACCCCGGAGATCGAGATGATGCTTCCGGGCCTCAAGGTGCGGTTTACCCCCCACCTGATCCCCACGCCCCGGGGCATGGTCGCCACCGTCCACGTTCCCCTGACGCGGGAGGTGGACGTGCTCGCCCTGCTTCAAGACCGCTACGCGAACGAGCCCATGGTACGGGCCGTGGACGCGCCGCCGAACAGCAAGGCCCTCACCGGAACGGCGGGGGCGCAGGTCTGGGGCACGTACGACGCGCATACCGGTATGGCGGTCACGATCGGCGTCCTGGACAATCTAGGCAAGGGCGCGGCGGGCCAGGCGATCCAAAACCTGAATCTGATGTTCGGCCTCCCCGAGCCGACGGGGCTTCCCTTGAGCGGCCTTTGGCCGTGACGTAGAACGCGAGCATGGCCATTCGAAAGATCCTTACCGAAGCCGACTAACTTCGACTGGATCATGCGAGTGATTCGAGACTGGATTTCATCGACGGTCAGATCATCGATGCTCGATCGATGGCAGGTGGAGCGTATGTGCACAGCCTGGTTTCGGCTCATCTCGTCCGTACGCTGGGCAACGCCCTCGAAGGGCGGCCTTGCCGAGTTCACGGAAGCGAACTGAGGGTCGGGATGCCTCAGGGAGAGTACGTCTATCCGGACGCGCTCTTCGAGTGTGGGAAGCCCGATCTGCGCGAAGAGGGACCAAGCGACACACTCCTCAATCCCGTCGCGGTCTACGAAGCGACGTCGCCCTCTTCGATTCGCTACGACAGCGGTCCAAAGCGGGACGTCTACGCGGCGACGCCTTCGATCCAAGAGATCGTCCTCGTGCATCTCGACGCTCCGAGAATCGATCGTTACGTCCGATTCGAGGGAGGGTGGCGATGGGAGGCAACCGTCGGCATGGGGCCTGTCTTAAGAACCATGGATGTCGACGTCCCCCTCGACGCGATCTATGCGGATGCCGAATTCGCCGAAGAGACGTAAGCGGTCCCCGCACGAGACCCCTTAGATTTTTGCCGGACTAGATCGCGTCTATCGAAACGGGGGCGCCGAAGAGGTACCTTTCCCGTTTGTCGATGAGGCTCATTGCCGCGCTCCTGCTGACCTTCGCGGCCGTTTGGGCCCAGGCAGAGAGAATCCTTCTCATCCCCCTCGACAGCCGTCCGGCGGCGGGGCAGTTCGCGCAGATGATCGCCAAGATGGCGGGGGTGGACGTTGAGCTGCCGCCCATGGAGCGGCTCGGCAAGTTCACCGTTCCCGGCGAGCCCGACCGCATCCTCGACTGGCTCGAGCGCTCCGATCTCTCGGACGTGTCCGCCGTCGTCGCAAGCACCGATATGGTGGGCTACGGCGGCCTGATCGCCTCGCGGGAGAGCAGCACGAGCGTGAGCCTCGCGCTCCAGCGGGTGCGGCGGCTGAGCCGCGTCGTCCGCACGGCGCCCCACGTTCGGCTGTACGCCTTCGCCAGCACGATGCGCCTGTTTCCCACCGCGACGCGGCAGGCGAGCCGCTACCGGATGCAGTTGGCGGCCTACGAAGAGGCGAAGGCCAAAGCGCGCGTCATGGGCGACCCCGAGGCGCGCCGCGTCGCCGCGCACATCCTGCCGACCCTTCCGGCGCGCGAGGTCCGGGAGTACGAGACGACCCGCGTCCGCAACCACGCGGTGCAGGAGGCGCTCCTGCGCATGGTCGCGGACAAGGCGATCGACTATCTCATCATGGGCCAGGACGACGCCCGACCTTTCGGGCCGCACGTCGCGGAGAACGCCGGCCTTCGGCGTCTCGCCTCTTCGTTGGGGCTCGACGACAGCGTGTTCTTCTGCGAGGGTATCGACCAGCACGCGAGCGTGCTGGTCAGCCGGGCGCTTCTCGCCCAGGCGGGCTGGACGCCCGTCGTGCGGATCGTGGCGAGCGACGAGGAGGGCCTCAAGCGGTTCGCCAGCTTCGAGAGCAAGCCGCTCTTCCAGTCTCTGCGCGACCAGCTTCTCGCCAGCGGCGCCCGTCCGGCAGGACCCAACGACGAGTACGACTACACCCTGTATCTCAACACGCCCAAGCGGGACGAGGCGAAGTTCCAGGCGTTCCTCGAAGGGCTTCAGGCGGATGTGGACCAGGGTTTCCCGGCGGCGGTGGCCGACCTGAACCTCGCTCCCGACGGCACCGCCGATCCGGAGCTGTTCGCCGGGCTCGACAGCCGCGACCGCATGATGAAGCTCCTCGCCTTCGCAGGCTGGAACACGGCGGGCAACACGATGGGGACCGCGATCCCGGCGGCGAACGTCTATCTGCTTTCGCGGCGCACGCGCGTCGATCCGTTCGTGCGGGAGGTCGCCGAGCGCGAGTTCCTGCTGCATCGGTTCGTGAACGACGTGGCGTACCACAAGCTCACCCGCCCCGCCGCCTACCGGATGATCCGGGACTCGGGCGTCGGCACGATCGAAGAGACCTACGGCGAGGAGTTGGCGCGCGTCGAGGCGTTCGTCCAGCGCGACCTCAAGCAACATCTGGTGGACACCTTCAACGCGCAGTTCCTCGGGCGCCGCTTCTTCGCGGGCACGAAGCAATACGAGTTCACGGGCCTGGACGATCCCTCGATCACCCTCCCTTGGCCCCGGGCCTACGAGGTCCGGCTGTCGTTCCATCTCCAGGCGACGCCGGTGCCCTAGAAGGGACGGGTGGACCGTTATTGGTGTCCTTCCCACTATCCGCCCTCTCTGTCACTCTCGTCACAATCACCACTCACCGTCCACTTCCCATCCGGTAGGCTAGTCCCCGCTATGCGTTCCGTCCGCATCATCGCCCTCGCCTCGGTCCTGATGGCGTCGGCTTCCGCGTTCGCGCAGGACCAGTTCCCCGACGTCCCGGCCAACCACTGGGCCTACGA